>CAMYPM010000011.1 GCA_947290775.1 uncultured Bacteroidales bacterium
CAGTCCAATGTACTTTTTGTTTTGCATAATTGTACTTTTTGTTTTGCCGACCATATACTAATCCGCGCTATCGCATAAATATAGATCTCTTTCCTAAAGGGTTTGGCGGAAATCTATTTACTAATTGTAGCGTTGATTTGCTGCATACGAGGCGCATTCCTCTTTCGTTTGCCGGCTTTGTCAATATGTCGCTCGCCTTGGGTTGGAAGTGGGGTACAACGCACGAATTTGACCTCTTTACTCCCGAAGCAAATGGCTCTTTTATGATGGGAAAAGAGAGTAAGTATCAGCTACTTAAGCCTAATGAGCTGGTCGCAGATAGGAGGTTGGCTTTCTCTTTTGCATGGCATGCGCCCGGGCTGCTACTCAATAGAATCCCTTATGTCAATAGACTCCGCCTCAAGGAGGTGCTTGCTCTCTCCGGGTATTGGGGCAATACATCCTCTTCACAGAGTGTGCCGGGGAGAGTGTTAGGCACTGCCCGCCCCATGCATAACTTCTGCTATTTGGAGATGGGTGCGGGAATAGAAAATATATTCCAACTATTTTCCTGTCAATACTTTGTACAGTTGACGCCTACCGATAGCAATGGTAAACCCCGCATGGGTATTCGGATAGGATTTACTTATTGAGCTGACCCTTGTACCGGCTGCCTATTTATCTGAGTCATTTGATGAAAAAGGATTTGCACCTATCGATGGGGGAAGTGTGACTCACTTACGGATGCTCCCTTTGATCAGGCAAAACGAGGCACATACACTTTCTTAGGGGATAAAAAAACTCCTCAGTACAGAATATGTTGTACTGAGGAGCAAGGAAATGTGCTCACAATATATAGTGTTATGATTGCGAACGCAACAAGTTAAAGCGGTCACACTGACGTGTAAGGTCGTAACCCAAGAGAGCTCCTAAGATGAAGTCTTCCTCCGGAGTGAGGTCCGCTAAAGAGCGTCCTTTAAGTACTCTTTTGATGAGTTTAATGCAGGACGAAGCTCCAAAGAAGAGATTTTTACGCTCCGAATCCGGTACTGACTGTACGTACCACTCAATATGCCGAGTGGAGAGTTTGTTCGTAGCTGCAATAGCACACGGAGTAGAGAGCGTAAATAGGGCTAATGGTCGGATGCCCTTCTCAATCTCATAGAGCATGTGCGAAAAAACACGGAGTTCACCACTTGTATGGGTGTCCTCTAATGAGTCAAGGGGAACACAGATCATAGGAGTAGGAATTTTGTTAGAGACCCAATGCGGCGAGCCACTCTTCCATGCGCTCTTCGGTCATATCGGATTCGTTTACTTCATCAGCAAGTAGACCAATGAGCTTCCCGTCCTCTTCGCAGTGTGTGGAGTCGTAGCTGTAGTTAAGCGGTTTTACAGAGCCAATAAATGCACAGCCTGTACCGGCTAATTCCGCCTTAATAGTAGCCAAGGCATCGCAGAAGGTATCGCTGTACGACTGACTGTCGCCACATCCAAAGAGTCCTACTTTTTTGCCGTTGAGGTTTTGTGCGGCTGCCTTTGGTAGGAATGACTCCCAATCGTCTTGCAAATCGCCAAGTCCCCAAGTAGAGCTTCCCAAAAGTAATATCTCGTAGTTACTGAGAGCATCGGCACCTGTACTTGCTACATCGTGAATATCTTCCGAAGCTACATTCAATTTGGAGGCAATCTTTTCGGCAAGGTCCTTGCAAGTGCCGGAAGAAGAGCCATAGAAAATTCCAATCTTTTTCATAGGTATTTTTATCTTTTTACTAATCTTACTCCTGTGGAGTGGTATTATTTCAAATGCAAAGGTATAATGCGCAAAAAGGGCTAACAATCACCTTAAGTAATGAAAGTCGCCCATTTACTACCTAATAGTAATGAGGGTAAGTGGAAGAAAGTAAGGGATAAAAGGTAGATGTAGGGTGGAATTAGTATATTTGCACCTGTTATTCAGAAAATAATAGTCGGATATGGATAAGGCACCTGGAAACGGAAAGAGTATGAAAGAGGAAAAGAATGCACGCCCTGCTGAAAAGACAACGCAAGAACCTAAGGAGGAAGTAAAGAGTTTGAATTTTCTTGAGCAGATAGTAGAGCAAGACCTTCGAGATGGGGTAAATGATGGGCGCATACAAACTCGTTTCCCGCCGGAGCCGAATGGGTATTTACACATAGGTCATGCCAAGGCTGTGTGCATTGACTTCGGTATTGCCGAGCGTTACGGAGGAGTGTGCAACTTGCGCTTTGATGACACTAATCCGGTTAAGGAAGATCAGGAGTATGTAGATGCCATTATGGAGGATATACATTGGTTGGGATTTAATTTTGCCAATGTGTACTACGCATCGGATTACTTTGAGCAGCTGTATCAATTTGCAGAGCGACTTATTATGGAAGGGCATGCTTATGTAGATGAGCTGACAGCTGAGGAAATTGCCCAACAGAAGGGGACTCCGACTACTCCCGGGCAGAATAGCCCGTATAGAGATCGCCCCAGAGAAGAGAGCTTGGATCTCTTCAGGAGGATGAATAAAGGAGAGTTTGAGGACGGAGCTATGACGTTGCGTGCCAAAATAGACATGGCATCAGACAATATGCACTTCCGCGACCCTATTATTTATAGAATTATCAGTAAGTATCCGCATCATCGTACCGGTACAAAGTGGCATGTGTACCCCATGTACGATTTTGCCCACGGACAGAGCGATTACTTTGAGGGAGTCACCCATTCGATTTGTACGCTTGAGTTTGTGCCTCATCGTCCTTTGTACGACTACTTTATTGACTTACTAAAGCCGAAGGATGACGCCTATCGCCCTCGTCAATACGAATTTAATCGCTTAAACCTTACCTATACGGTAATGAGTAAGCGTAAGTTGCTGTATCTCGTGAAGAGCGGTTTGGTAAATGGTTGGGACGATCCCCGTATGCCTACCTTGTGTGGGTTGCGTCGCAGAGGCTATACTCCGGAGTCTATCCGTAATTTTATTGAAAGAGTCGGATATACAAAGTATGAAGGCACCATTGATGTAAGTCTTTTGGAGTATGCCATAAGGGAAGATCTCAATGAGCATGCTACTCGAGTATCCGCAGTATTAGATCCGATTAAGCTGACTATTACTAACTATCCGGAGGATAAAACAGAGGTTTTCCAAGCAGTGAATAATCCGCAAGATGAGACAAGCGGAACGCATGCCATGACCTTTAGCAAGCATCTATGGATTGAGCGTGACGACTTTAAGGAAGAGGCTCCGAGTAAGTATTTCCGACTTACCCCCGGAGGTCGCGAGGTGCGCCTAAAGAATGCCTATATAATTCGTTGTACAGGTTGTGTGAAGGATGCTGATGGCAAGGTAACAGAGGTGCTCTGCGAGTATGATCCCGATACATTGACCGGTATGGCAGGAGCAAGTAGAAAGGTCAAGAGCACCATTCATTGGATCGCACGTGAGGAAGCAATACAATGCGAGGTACGACTTTATGATCGTCTGTTTAAGGATGAGCAGCCGCAGACCGATGGGGATACCCCGATTGAGGAATTGTTGAATCCGGATTCTCTTAAGGTAATAGACCATGCCCTAATTGAACCGTTTGCTAAGGATGTACAGCCGGGCACGAGGCTTCAGTTTCAGCGTATTGGTTACTTTGTAGCAGATAAAGATTCCACGGCCGAAAAGCTTGTGTTCAATCGTACGGTTACGCTCAAGAGCTGATTAGAAGAGGTTTGTTTTGGGTGCGGTAGAATCTCTTGGCATCATAGGTTGGTGTCTGGATAACTTGGGGTATGGCACCATCTTTCTATTGATGACCATAGAAAGTTCGTTTATCCCCTTCCCCAGTGAAGTGGTTGTACCCCCGGCTGCCATGATGGTTGCTTTAGGTGAGTTGGATGGCTTTGGAGTGATCTTTTCAGCTCTCCTGGGTAGTCTTCTTGGAGCGGCTATCAATTACGCGCTCTCGTATTACTTAGGGCGTCCTATTGTGTATTCGTTTGCACGCTCCAAGGTGGGTAAGATGCTGCTCTTAAGTGAGGAAAAACTACTCCGTGCAGAAGCCTACTTTGACAAGGAGGGAGCCCTATCGACCTTTGTAGGACGTCTTATCCCCGGTATCCGACAATTGATATCCATTCCGGCAGGATTAGCCCGGATGAAGCTAAAGCCCTTTTTCCTTTACACCTCACTGGGGGCAGGAGCTTGGATTTTAGTCCTCTTCGCATTAGGGTACTATGGTACCAAGATAGCCGGTATAGGCTCTCGTGAGGAGTTGATTGCTTTCGTATCTCGCTATAGCCATTGGATTGGCTTTGGAATATTGATTGTCGTGGCTATCCTGCTATCAATCTGGTTGATAAGGAGGCATAAGAGAAAGCGACAAAATGCTCAGTCAGTACAAGAGTAATATTCAGATCAACTTATGACTTTACAACAATTGGAGTACGTGGTTGCTTTAGCGGAGGAACAGCATTTCTCAAAAGCTGCTGCTCGGTGTAAAGTAACGCAGCCAACCCTCAGTACGATGGTACAACGCTTAGAGGAAGAGTTGCAAGTAGAGCTTTTTGATCGCACGAAGCATCCGATCAAAACGACTGCTCTGGGGGAGCAGTTAGTGAAGCAGGCTCGTCGCATACTGAGTGAGGCTTCTAAGATCTCCGGAATAGTGGATGATACGGTTAATTCATTGAGTGGAGTGGTGAATGTAGGTATCCTTCCTACGATTGCTCCCTACTTGATGCCGTTGGTGCTGCCCCGTTGGTTAGAGCAGTTCAAATCGATGAAGATTAATGTCAAAGAGCTTAAGACAAAGGAGTGTTACGCTGCGCTTAGCCGCTGGGATATTGATCTGGCGATAATTGCTTCAGAGCCTGAGAGTGACGATTTTGACGGTTCTTTGCTCTATTACGAGGAGTTCCTTGGATATGTATCTGCCAATTATAAGACGGACATGCCCGATAAGCTGTTTAGTAGCGATATCATTGCAGATAAGCTTTGGTTATTGGCAGAAGGGCATTGCTTTAGGGACCAACTGTTACGCTTCTGCCAGCTTTCGCAGCGCAGCAAGTTTCCCATCTCGTATAAAGAGGGTAGTATAGCGGGCTTTATGCACTTAGTTGAGTCGGGGCATGGCTTGACTTTTATCCCTGCACTGGCAGAGCTTTACCTGAGTAGTGAGCAAAAAGCTTTAGTAAAGCGCTTTGCTATACCGCGGCCAGCAAGAGCTATATGGCTTGTTTACCGAAAGGACTATATGAGAGAGCGTATTTTGCAAGCTATGACACAAACACTTCGGGCAGCCGTGCCTGAGGAGATGCTTACCCTTGCCCGTGAGCAAAGCTTAGCTAAATAGTAAATATATAGCTAATTTTGCAGAGTGGATACCCAGATGTGGCAAGCCACGCATTGGAGAATTAGACGATTTAATAACCGGCAAAAATATGAATATCTTAGTGATTGGCTCTACCGGACAGATCGGTAGCGAGCTAACAATGAAATTACGCGCACACTATGGTGCACAAAACGTAGTAGCAGGGTATATCCCCTCAATGCCTCCTAAGGGCGAGCTTTTGGAGTCAGGCCCATCGGAAATAGTGGATATTACCGATGCTCAGGCTATTGCAGCGGCAGTTGATAAGTATCATATCAATCGAATCTATAACTTAGCAGCTCTGCTGAGTGCTGTGGCTGAGGCTAAACCACAGCTGGCATGGCATATTGGTTTGGGTGGCTTATTCAATGTGTTGGAGGTAGCGCGCGAAAAGCAGTGCGCCGTGTTCACTCCCAGTTCTATTGGAGCATTTGGAGAGAATACACCGCATGACAATACGCCACAAGATACGATCCAGCGTCCTAAGACTATGTATGGGGTAACCAAGGTCTCCGGTGAGTTGCTTAGCGATTACTATTTCAAGCGCTTTGGTGTAGATACGCGTTCAGTACGCTTCCCCGGTCTAATTTCCAATGTAACATTGCCCGGTGGAGGTACTACAGACTATGCTGTGGAAATATACTATGCTGCAGTAAAGGAGGGTAAGTTTACCTGTCCTATCAAGAAGGGTACCTATATGGATATGATGTACATGCCGGATGCTCTTCGTGCTGCTATAGACCTTATGGAAGCAGATCCCGATAAACTGGTGCATCGTAACTCCTTCAATATTACCTCTATGAGCTTTGCTCCTGAGCATATTTGTGCAGCTATTAAGAAGTTGATCCCCAACTTTGAAATGACTTACGATGTAGACCCCTTACGTCAGGGCATTGCAGATAGCTGGCCTAATAAGATGGACGATAGCTGTGCGCGCAACGAGTGGGGCTGGGCTCCTGAATATGACTTGGATACGATGAGTGAGGATATGATCCGTATCCTATCGGCTCGTTTGAAAAAATAGTATTGAGGCTGCAGGCCCTCCATATTTGAAAGGATGGCTGATATCATGCAGATAAGAGACTACGCACTGTCGCTGAAGGAAACTACAGAAGGGTTTCCTTTCGGTGATGGTGTGTTGGTTTTTAAGGTGATGGGTAAGATCTTTTGCTTTTCTTTCCTTATGGATGAAGAGGAATCGATTTGCCTTAAGTGTGATCCGGAAATAGCACCCTCTTTGGCAGAACGCTTTAGTGCAATAGAGCCTACGTTCAATAAGAAGCACTGGATTAAACTTTTTCTGGATAGAGATCTTCGAGTAGATGAGATCTATAAGTTAGTAGAGCATTCCTATTCGCTTGTTGTGCTGAAGCAACCCAAAAGTAAGCAGGCACTATATCCCTCTTTAAGTGATGTAGCGTATGTACCCATTGACTTTTAAGGATATCCGTCCGGTTGAGGCTATTGAGAGCACCTATACTTACCTAATAAAGCTCAAGGAGCAGCAGCCGACGCTTCCCTCGGGAGCCTATGTGGCAGCCGAATATCAAACGGCAGGGCGAGGACAGCAGGGCAACAGTTGGTACTCTACTCCGGGCGCCTCGCTAATACCCTCCTTCTTGATTCAAGGTACGGGGTTACATATATCGGAGGGGTGGAGCGTATCAGAGTGGGTTGCTTTGTCGCTTCGGCAAGCGGTAGCCGCCTATCTCCCCAGACCTGAGTTGCTTTCGATTAAGTGGCCCAATGATCTTTATTATGGGGACAATAAGCTTGCAGGTATTCTGATTTCACATACCTTGGAGCAAGATCAAATCTTTTATTCAGTGATTGGTGTCGGCTTAAATGTAAATGAGCCAAAGTTTCCCTCCGATATTCCCAATCCAATAAGCATGATGCAGATTGTAGGCTCTGCGCTCTCCTTAGCTGATGTGGAAAGAGCATTTAAGAGGCAGCTCACAGCGTTGTATCCCGATCTCTGCAAGAGCCGGGGAAGAAAGCTGCTGCATCAAAGCTATTTGCAGCACTTGTACAGGATGCAGCGTAAGAGTACTTTCCGTAATACAGCTAACGGAGCGCATTTTGAAGGCTCCATTGTAGGGATAGCAGAGGATGGCCGGTTACGCATTGTTACAGAGAAGGGGGAGGAAATCCGCTTTGCTTTCAAGGAGGTTGCCTATCTATGAGAGCTTTTGCAATGGCTTTGCAGCTTTCAAGCAATGCTCTTTTAAGGGTTTTGTTTATTGTATCCTCTTGTTAGGAGAGAATAGTGTAATTTCGTATCATTGAGTTAAAGGATTGATGAAGCAAGAGAATTCGTTAAGTAGGCAAGACAGTAAGCTAATACGCCATTTAGCTCTCGCTAAGAATCGTCGTAAAGAGGGGCTTTTTGTGGCAGAGGGACCCAAGCTAATAACGGATTTGCTTACTCGCTTTTCTTGTGCTTTGCTCGTTGCTTCTGAGGCTTCTATACAAGATATTGCCTTATCGGAGTCGCAAAAGGGACGAATAGAGCGTTTGATTGTGCTCCCTACTCACTATGATTTCAGCGCAATTAGTATGCAGAAGTCTCCGCGCCCTTTGCTTGCACTCTTTCATTATCGGGAGCCGGAGGTTGCCACCCAACTACCTATGCGCTGTACCTTGCTGTTGGACTGTGTACAAGACCCCGGTAATGTGGGCACTATCCTTAGAACTGCCGACTGGTTCGGTATACGAGATATTTGGATGACTGAGGGAACGGCAGACTGCTTTGCACCCAAAGTCGTACAGGCTACAATGGGGGCTTTAGCGAGGATTAAACTCCGGCGAATAGACGCTGACTCTCCTCTTTGGAAAGCCATTATGGAACAAAACGTCCCGATCATCGGCACTTTTTTGGATGGTGCTCCCTTATCCCAATGCACGCTTCCCTCTCCCGCTGATCCTGCGCTTATCATTATGGGGAATGAGGGAAAAGGAATTTCCCCCGGCCTGCAGCCATATATAACCCAAGCAGTGACTATACCCCCTTATAGTGCATCGGAGCAACATGGCGAATCGCTTAATGTGGCGGTTGCTGCGGCTATTATGCTATCCAAGATTGCTGAGTAGACACTGTAAGCTACACTTACCTAAATGCAGTGGTAGCTTTCCCTTCTCCTTGCCTTTGACGGCAATATTTGAGTATATTTGTTCCTACTTAGTGGTACAACAGACCTAAAGACACAAAGATGAAGAATATGAAAGAAAAAGAGCCCGCCACTACTCGGGAGGTGCCACCTCTTCGTAGTGAGCTCAAGCAGTTGGGAAGAAAGAGCGAAATAAAGCCCGACTATGCACCGGACGTACTTGAATGCTTTACCAATCGCCATCCCGATCGCGACTATTGGGTGCGCTTTGTGTGTCCTGAATTTACTGCTCTGTGTCCTATTACCGGACAACCGGACTTTGCTACGATATACATCGATTACATACCGGGGGAGCGTATGGTAGAGAGTAAGAGCCTCAAATTATATCTTTTCAGCTTTCGCTCTCATGGTGCATTCCATGAAGATTGTGTCAACATTATTATGGATGACCTTATTCGTCTCATGGAACCCAAGTATATAGAGGTTATGGGAGATTTTGTACCGCGGGGAGGCATTAGCATTAAACCCTATTGTAATTACGGGAGACCGGGTACCGAATACGAAGAAATAGCACACCGGCGACTACTTGCTCGCCATTCCTAAGCTTATTATGGACAAACACCGCTATCTTGTGGTTATCAATCCTATTAGTGGAGTAGGGAGCAAAGAGTATCTTCCCCATCTCATCGCTCAATCACTACTTCCCTATGCAGATGCTCTTTACATTACCTACACACAAGGCGCAGGGCATGCACAGCGCCTTATGCAAGAGGCTATGGAGCAAAAAATGGACACTATTATTGCAGTTGGGGGAGATGGTACGATAAATGAGATTGCGGCTTCGCTCTATAATACTCCTATTCGCTTAGGACTTATACCGAAAGGAAGTGGAAACGGCTTGGCTCGTGCTTTGGGTATTCCCATTGACAATGAGGAAGCCGCTCTTGAAATTATTCGCAAAGGAAATAGCTTGGCAATTGATACGGGAATAGCCAATGGTAAGCCATTCTTTTGCACTTTTGGCGTAGGCTTTGATGCTGCCGTTACAGAGCGTTACGAAGATGCTGCCACTCGGGGTATCTTCACTTACATAAAAGCCACAATTGACGAGTATATACGCTTTGAGCCTAAGAGCTATCTCATTACTGTAGATGATATTACAATCAAAAGGCAAGCACTCCTGATCACTTGTGCCAACATAGACCAATATGGTAGTAATGCCTATATAGCACCCGGGGCATCGCCCTCTGATGGCTTGCTCGATTTAGTTATTCTGCGTCCTGTAGAAGGATTACAAGCAGCCCAAGTGGCTATACAGCTCTTTACCAAGAGGATTCGTAAGAATGCGCGCTTGGAGTCAATTAGAGGGTCTAAGATCACTATCGAACGTGCTATGGAGGGGGCAATACAGCTGGATGGAGAGAGCTTCACTATGGGGAAGACAATTGAGATTAGCGTAGTGCCACAATCTCTCAATGTGTTGGTGCCTGCCAAGTGATGATGAAAATTTCCCAAAATAATTCATCCGAAAAGTTACTTTGGGTATTGGGAGTTGGCTGCAGGGCACATCGGCAAAGGAGCTCAAGAATGTCTTGTTGCGTCAAGTCTTTTCCCAAAAGAACCCTTTTAGCATCCTTTTATGCTACGCCTGCTTCACACCTCTGACTGGCATTTGGGCAAAAGGCTATACGACTGGCCCCGATTGGAAGAGCAGCAGTGCTTCCTCACATGGCTTGTGGATGAAGTTAGGCACAATGCTGTAGATGCTTTATTAATATGTGGCGATATATTCGATAGTAGTAATCCTCCTGCAGAGGCAGAGCGTCTATATTATGAATTCCTTGCACGGCTACACAGTGCTTCTCCCTCTACACAGATCATAATCTCTTCCGGTAATCATGACTCTGCGCTCAGACTCTCAGCACCTCGGGATATTCTCTCAGCACTGAATACCCATATTGCCTGTTTTGCTCGTACTAAAAGCGGTGAACGGAATTACAAGGAGCTTATAGTTCCCCTCTATAAGCAGGGAAAGCAAGTAGCTACTTGCATAGCACTTCCCTATCTCCGGCAAGGAGACTATGATATGACCAAGAGCTACGAACAAGGGGTGAGTGACCTTATCACTGAGTTGTACAGCGAAGCCAAAAAAGACAATCTGCCCATTTTTGCCATGGCTCATCTGTTTGTAATGGGTGGAAAGTTCTCCTCAGACAAAGCGGATCTCTTCCCCTCCATAGGACTTGCGGAGCGTATATCGGCCGATGTATTTCCCAAAGATATACAGTATGTCGCTTTAGGACATCTGCACCGACCTCATAGCATCTCGCCTGATGAGCGAATAAGATATTCGGGTAGTCCTATGCCATTTGACTTTAGTGAGCATACTTATACACACGGAGTCACTCTTGTAGAAATGGATGAGTCGTCTCTTTCGGTAGAGGCGCTTCATTTCCGATCTCCGGCTCCACTGCTTACCGTAAGGGGGAGCATGCAGGATATTGAAGCTTTTATGATACAACAGCCGGAGCAACCTATTGATGCATCCGCTCCTTTCTTGCATATTGAACTTGAGAGTGAAACTGTATCGCCCTTGGAAAAGGTCAAGATCAAACAGCTTTGTCGTAATCGTTATGTACGCTTGGCAAAGGCCACTCTAAGAGGAAGTGCAGCAACAGCCCCTGAGCATTCACCGAACGAATCGGACAAAGAGCAGCGAATGGATCCGCTTGAAATAGCAAGCCTTGAGTATCGAAAGAGAATAGGTGCCGACATGTCGCAAGCTACTCAGGCACTATTTACCGAAGCTGTGCAAAAAGTCTTATCAGAAGTATGAGGATTACCCGCATATTAGGTGAAAATATAGCCTCACTTGCCCAACCCTTTGACGTGGATTTTACGCAGGAGCCGCTGCACTCCTGTGGTATATTTGCTATTACAGGGCCGACCGGAGCCGGCAAATCTACTCTATTGGACGTGATTTGTCTTGCATTATACAATAATACCCCTCGTTTGGCTTCTGCCGAGAGTGAGCGGGTTTATGAGGAAATGCCGGGTGCCAATCTGCTTTCTTATGGCGATCCACGCAATCTTCTCCACAGAGGAGCTGCGGAGGGCCGTGCTGAAGTGTGCTTTGAAGTGAATGGCACGCACTACAAAGCCGGATGGTATGTGCGGCGTGCCGGAAAGAAAGTATCGGGTCAATTGCAACAAGTGGAAATGCGCCTGGTGAACTTATCCCAAGGCACAGAGTACCAAGGGCGCAAAACGGAAATATTAGCACAAATCAAGGAGCTGATCGGACTTTCATTTGAGCAGTTTACTAAGGCGGTTATGTTGGCTCAAGGTGACTTTGCCTCTTTTCTCTTTGCTAAAGAGAATGAGAAGGGCGAAACGCTGATGCGAATTACCGGCACAGAGCTATTTAGTCGGATTGGCACGGAGATCTTCAACCGAAATAGCGAGGCAGTTGCCGCCCTTAAGGAACTGCAGCAGAGAGCCGAGCATATTGAATTGCCTTCCCAAGAGGCCTGCGAGCATCTTGCTTGCGAGATAAAGGAGGATAAAGAGCAGTTGGCGAAGGCGAATAAAATTTATCAAGACGCTTCCGCGCAACTCTATATCATTGATGATTATATACATCGTCTGGGTCAGTGGGAGGACTCTCGGCGTGAGCTTACTACTTTACTTACTCAATACCGTCCACTGGCGAGTAGTGTAAGCAAACGGATCTATCTAAGGCGGCTACTTGCCTATAAGGACAAGCTGCGCTTATTGCAGAATATAGAGAATCGCATCGCTTTGCTCACAAAAGAGCAGCAGGAAAAGGAAAGCCGATTTCATACGCTTTCAGCGAACAAAGCGGATGTTCAAGAGAAACTTGACGAGGCCAATCACCATTTCACTGCGTGGGCGCAACAAAATACTGAAAAGAAGCCTTTACTGCAGCAGGCAGTTGACCTTGAGCGTCAGGCTGCGTTGCTGAGTGGACAAATAACCGAGCTTGCCCATCAGTTGAAAGAAAACGAAAAGGAGCAAGAAAAACTAGAGCTGAAAATACGAGATACGCAGAGTCAACTCTCTGATAACCAGGCTGCAACCCTTACGCTTCAGGAATGGATCACTGCCCATCAAGCAGAGCGTCCCTATATTGATCAGGCACCTCAACACCTTTTGGCGCTTTCCGAAGTTGCTAAGTGTATCAAAGCGGAGGAGCGCGCGTCTATACAAATTGCCGAAAATAACAAAAGGCTTGTTGAAGAAGAAGAGGAGCAGCAGCAACTTACCGAAAAGCTTAAGGATTACTCGGTTTTCATTACCGAAGCGGTAGCGCAGCTACGCCGGAGTCTAATACCCGGAGAGGCCTGTCCGGTGTGCGGTAGTACCACGCACCCCCATGCAGATGACGCACTGCATGCCCTTGTGGTAAAAAGCGAAGAGGAGGCTATCCGTAAGCGCAAAGACTTAGAGGAGCGTATCAATAAATTACAGCAGCGCAATAAGGAGCGTTATGCGGAAGTAACCGCTCTCAAGCGTCTTAAAGATCAGGCAAATAGTCGTGCCTTACAACTTATCAATCAGGAGCGAGAAACCATCCAAGCTCTTTTGCAGATTGCACAAATTGACCATTCCAGTCCCTTCGAAGAATATGCTGATCAAATAGCTGCGCGCACTTCCGAGTGGCTGGAAAAGCTAAAAAAAATCGACACCCTAAAGCAACAAAAGGAACTCCTTGACAAAGAATCTCACCTTCTTTTAGAACAGAAGCACAAGGAGGCCAAAGCTCAGTCAATTCTTACTGAGGAAAAGAATAAGAAGAGTACAACGCTTATCGCTTGCAAAGAGGGAGTTTCACCCCTTCTGGGCTTCTCGTCGGTTGCGCAATATCAAGAAGCAATACAAAAGGAGGAAAAGACGCAGAAAGAGCTAATTACCCAATTGACGAACGCACTGACTGCCCTTACCACTGAGGAGCGAAGCCTACTCGAACGCTTATCTGCCATACGGCATGAGCTCTCTTCTGAGCATAAAAATAAAAAGATGGAGGCAGATGTCACGCAGCAGGAGCGGCTCGCTTTAGAGGGCCACTTTGGCGTTACTGAAGAGCACTTTCCCAAAGTAGATGAAGCTCTTCTCCAAAAAGAGGAAAAGCTCTATACAACCCTGTCCGATGAATGGAATAGGCTCAAGGCGCGTTATAGAGAGCGTGCTACCGAGATACATGCTGCTGAAGAGAAGTTGCCCCGACTCCAACAAGCCCGATTTCAAAATAGCTTGGATGCTCTTCGCAGCGAAGCAGCCCACTCTGTAGATGTGGGGCATACCCATATCCAAGAGCTTATGGGGCTTATCACCCGCAAAGAGAGTACCTTGGAGCAATACCATGCTACGATTGCTTCGTACAAAGAGTTAGCAATCCAAATAGAGAGTGCCAGGCAGTATGCTGCACGTTGGGACGAATTGAACAGATTCTTCGGCTCTAAGGATGGGTATAAATTCAATAACATTGCGCAGGGCTATACCTTAGATTATTTACTGCTGCATGCCAATCAATATCTTAACCTACTCGCGCCTCGGTATCAGCTGATACGAACCCCCGACAAGCTACTTTTGGAAGTGATTGATAGAGATATGTTGGGCGAGCGACGCACGATTAATTCTCTTTCCGGAGGGGAAACATTCCTTGTCTCCTTAGCGCTTTCCCTCGCTTTAAGCAGTATCTCCTCGATGAGCATATCGATAGATTCTCTCTTTATAGATGAGGGCTTTGGGGCTTTGGACGAGGATGCGCTCAACACGGCGATGGGGGCTTTTGAAGTGCTTCAAGCATCCGGCCGAAAAATCGGCATCATATCGCATGTTAAGGAGGTTATGCAGCGTGTAGCCGTGCGGATTGAAGTAGACAAGCAAGGGAATGGCGAAAGCCTGCTTCGCATTATCTCAGATAGCAATAACATTTGATTGCCTGAAAGGACAAGCACTACTTTCTGAGTACCCTCTATGTATTTTCGCAGGGAGGGTAGAAGATAGTACAAGAAAATCCCATCGGTGGAATGGCCACCGATGAGAGATGGAAATATCTTAAGTAAAAGTAAACTTTCCCCCCTTATCCCCTTAGAGACAATAAGGGAAAGAGTTCTTTATTGCTGCGGTTCAGCAGGGGTAGCAGGAGCCTCAGGAGTTGCCGGGGTCTCTGCCGGGGTTGTGCCTAAGTCGGGTAATGCTTCAGGCGCAGGAGCCTCAATAGTCTTTACCTGCTGATTGACCTGTTTTTCAACTGTTTCAATGGAGCCGTGCAAGAAGTGAGCAGAGAGAATACTTAGTACCATGATGGCACCGGCTAAATACCAAGTTGCTTTTTCCAAGAAGTCGGTTGTCTTTCGTACTCCGGCAAGTTGGTTTCCTGCGGAAAAGCCGGCAGCCAAGCCTCCCCCTTTAGAATTTTGCACTACTACAATGAGTATTAACAGAATCGCTGCTAAAAGAATAAGTATGGTCAGAAAAATGAACATATTGTTGTTATTTGTTGTTTTCAGTTTCTTCTTTATTTTCTATCAAACGCTCAATAAAACGTATCTGATCTGCAAAGTAAACACTTTTCTCCGGATGTTTTGCATTTAATGCCTTATAAGCTGTCAAAGCTTTGTCGTACCGCCCCTGTGAAACATATATTTTCGCCAGTATTTCAGTGAAGAGAGGCGGCTCTTCATCAGGGACTTCCTCATCACTCGTTTCTTTTGGGGTGGAAATAGTCTGCTTTAGGGTAATTTCCTCTTCTGTAACCGGAATCAGTTCATCCGATTCCTCTGTTAGCCCTGCCATCGCTAAATAATCCGTGTGTACTGCTTCCTTAGATAGCAGTAAGTCTGTATTGTCCGAGGCTACGGTATCGCCCTGTTGCTCTAAAAAGCGGTCTATATACGCAAAGTGTCCCTCGTCCTGTGTAGGCTCACCAAGTTCCTTCTTGGGCATCGGCATCTTAGTTTCCACTAAGCCATAGAGCAGAGCCCGATCCGGTAGAAAAAGAGCCCAACGCTCCAACTCTGCGGTATAGCGTACATCTTTTACAATGGCCAAATTGTATAAGTATAGAAAAACCAATGGTGCTGAATAGGGGAAAAGGTTCACCAGCTGCTCGATCTCCGGCAGCGTGTCGGCAGAGAGACGCTCAGGGTGCGTCAGATAGTCCGTTAAGCTCTTTAGCGTCATTTACCAGTCCTCCGCTGTAGCATTGAAGATTTGTTTGGTGATATCTTCAATAAGTTGTTTAAGCAATCCATCCTGCACTGCTGAGAATAAGCTGCTACTATCGAAATCCGAATAGGCAGAGAAGTTGCGTGTAAAACTTTTCTTCGGATTGGCCTTATTGTCGAAGTGCACCGAGATGGTCAGCGTAAAGCGTGTCATGGATGCAAAGGCGTCTTCCTGTACGGCAATGGGGGCCAGATCATAGCCCACGATAGCCCCTTCCAAAGCAAAGTCTCCATCAGACGATACTTCTTCCAAGCGGGTTTGCTGCTTATATAGTCGGCGAAGCTGTTCGGTTACTTGTGGCGCAGCAGGAGGATACACTAAGGCGGCACGATTGGCAAAGTCTTCGATTGAGAAAGTACGAATCTCATTGTAATCAATGGAAGAGCCGCTAAAGCTATAAGAAATGCGGCAGCCGGATGTGCCGACCGTTAGAAGGATTCCCATAAGTGAAATCTTTGAAAAAGCGGGCAAGTGGCAAGAGCCAATCCTTTTCCAAAGCGATGTGGCGCAACGCTTTAGGCGCAGCACCATAAGATTGCCCCCGGATATTGCAAACGGAGTATTACGCAAAAGGCTTGTAGGCAGTGCGTTATAGATCCACTTCATACTCTTTGAGTCTTCTGGAAAGTGTTCTGTCGGCAATGCCGAGTTCCTCGGCTGTTTTGGATTTTACGCCATTGTTGCGCTCTAAAGTGCGCATTATGATCTTCTTCTCGATCTCTTGCAGCGTCATGTTTTTAAACCAGTCGAGGATGGCGTCTTCGCGCATCTCTTCACTCGCTTCAGTCTCTTCCGCATCTTCGGTATGTAGGTGATGTAGGTTAAGCGGAAGCGGCATGCCGGTTATGCTTTCGGACTCCGGTAGGAGCTGCGTGTGAATCGGTGTAGTGTCTATGGGATGCGATAGAGATGATTTTTCATCGCCATGCTCACTCATCTCGTTTACCTGCTTGGTAAGTTCGCTGAGCTTGCGCTGCATGTCGAAGAGCACTGTATAGAGTATCTCGCGTTCGTTGGAGAAGCTCTGCGCATCACCTACCTCCGGCTGACGGTAGGGTATGGGGTGTAAGTCCCCTTTGGGATCTAAAGAGAGATACTTTTTGAGGACTGAGGCATCAATCGTCCTATCCGATTCCAATAAGCTGATACGATCCACCAGATTGCGAAGCTCCCGTATATTGCCGGGCCACGAATAGTGCTTGAGCATGAGCAAAGCATCTTCAGTGGGGGTGATAGGGGGTATGCCGTATTTGGTAGCGTTGTCGCTTGCAAACCAGCGGAATAAGAGGGGCACATCCTCGTCTCGCTCTCTCAGTGGAGGAACATGGATGGGTACCGTATTGAGGCGGTAGTACAGATCCTCGCGAAACTTGCCCTTTGCGACTGCGTCCTTAAGCTTTACATTAGTTGCGGCTACAATGCGCACGTCCGTTTTAGAGGGGAAGCTGGCTCCTACGGGGATGAATTCCCCACTCTCCAGTACACGAAGCAACCGAGCCTGTGTAGCTAAAGGAAGCTCGCCTATTTCATCCAAGAAAATAGTGCCTTTATCAGCCTCTTCAAAGTACCCTTTGCGATCAGCTATAGCTCCCGTGAAGGCTCCCTTCTTATGCCCAAAAAGCTCCGAGTCAATAGTGCCTTCGGGAATGGCACCGCAATTGACCGCTATATAACGTCCATGCTTGCGTTGCGAATAGGCGTGGATGATCTTAGGAAAGAACTCCTTACCCACTCCGCTTTCTCCCATGATCAGCACACTCATATCGGTAGGCGCTACTTGATAAGCGACGCGTATAGCCTCGTTGAATCTGAGGTCATTGCCGATAATGCCGAAGCGCTGTTTTATCTGCTGTATGTCCGCAATCATATTGCTACAAAGGTACTACATTCCTGCAAATATTCTGATCGGAAACCATCTTTGGTGCCCTCTTTTTTTGTCTCTTATTCGCTGAGAAATAGAGAGATAAGCACAAATGTATGAAGAGAATCGGCGAATGCGCTTTTTAGTATTTCGGTGTGTAGACAAGTGGAGTGCTGTGTCGGTATAGAACATGCGTGACGATCCCTACTGTAGAAGTAGAAAAAAGGCTATAGGGTTTTCGTAAAAAGGCTATAGGGTTTTCGTAAAAAGGCTATAGGGTTTCTGTAAAAACCCTATAGGGTTTTGAGGAAAAGGTTGGGATAAAAAAGCTGAGCAGAGAAATAACCTAATCAGAGAAAGGAGTGAAGGCGCTCGAATAATACATCAGAATATCAGATTATTTACTACCTTTGCGGGGAATTCATAGGCGGTGTCGCTTGCTTGCTTTCCGCAAGACAGCTTCAGAAGGAGGAAGTATCTGCTGCTCTCACTACTCACGAGGGTCAGGCGATGAAAAGGGAATCGGGTGCAACTCCCGGACAGTCCCGCTGCTGTGTTTCACTGTGGACGGCTTGGCGTCATCCAAACACCCACTCTGTGTAGGGAATACTATTCAGGGGAAGGGAGTCAAGCAAGAGGTGAAGAGTCAGAAGACCTGCCGTCAGAGATGAATTGCCACCGAATGCCTTCGAGGAAGGGCAGCGGCATGCAGTATTTACCCTTGATTAGCTCCGGGTGAATCGGCATCGTTACAAGAATATTGGAGCTTTAGGTAGGATGTGAATGGGCTTATTGGTCCGTTGCTTTTGCGCACCTGTATTGTGCGGTTGTCTCCCGGTAGAGTGTAGAAGTACATCTCTTGTCGGGTGCGTGGCGTATTAGTTCCTACCTTAATACATAAAAATCATTATCCATAATCAAATGAGAAAAAAAATACTTCAATTCCATACGCTTTGGGTGTTGCTCCTCGTAGGATTAGCTGCGAGTACATTTGCACAAGCGCAGATGAACGGGAATGTCTACACGATGGAGGAGGACTATGGGAATCCTCAGCGTTTTAACATCAAGGTAGATTCCCCCGTTACCTTTTATGATAAGGGTGGTCCCGATGAGGGAATGAAAGCCACAGGCCCGTTCTTAGTCCATTTCGTGCCGGCTAATAAGGGTGATAAACTTACGATTTCGTTTGATGAGCTTGCGCTGAGCCCAAAGGGGGGAAAGCTGCTCATATATAACGGTAAGGTAAAGTTGCAGCAGGAATATGATGAATGGATTGAGGATTACGAATATGTAATACCTTCAGAGACCCCTTCGCTGACGCTTACTTCGAGCAGTCAGGCTGCTTCCTCCTCCTTTACCTCTACGGATGAGTCGGGGGCTATTACGGTAGTATATGTATCCCAATTCGATAAGGCAGGCAACAACTGGAAAGCTATATTAAGTACCGGTGTGGCCAGCAATATGACCTATGTAGCCACGGAAACAACTTTTTCCTCGCTGCCTACTACACTTGGTGCACGCCAAACACCTTTGGCAACCTTAAAGATCATCACAAAAGACCGTTTGAATCCGCTCACACTGGATGCGGTCAAACTGGACATACAAGATAACGATAACATCCTTTCCAACCTTAAATTAATGGATGAAAAGGGAGACGTCTTCACCTTCGATCCGGCTACAGGAGTCATCGGAGGTGGAGCGCTCTCCTCGGGAAGCAATTACTTTAAATTGCTTGCAGATATCGACCCCGATAAATACCTTAAGAATGCTACTATAAAGGTGCAGTCTGTAACCATCAGTGGCACCCAATATACGTTGAACGAGCTTCACACGTTTGCCGCCACGGATGAGGTGCGTCTGAGTACAACTCCTTATACCTATATAGTGAGTAGACGCCTCCGACTATATGACGATGGAGGGGCTACCGATAAAATATCAGAAAAGTTTGATGGTTATGCTACATTCCTTTCTGCAGATACCGGCAAAAAGGTTAGCGTAACATTTAATAAGCTGAACCTCTTTACCTATTCCGGGAGAGCGGATAAGCTCGAAGTATATGATGGTAGAACAAGGCAAGCGGATAAGCTCTTAGCTACCTATCTGAATAAGCCGGGTACAACTTATGCGACCGGAGAAGAGGGCTCTCTGACCGTATCTTTGAAGAGTACTACCGGAGCTAATTTCGGTGATGGATTTGAGGCGGTAGTGGATCTATTCACTCCGCAGAAGATGGAGATTGAGTCAGCCTCAGTAAAGGGAAATGCTCAAGTTGCCGTATTAACGCCCGGTAAGGCACCTGTGGCAGCAGGTGTATTGAGCGTAAGTGCCCGCCACACGCTTTCTCCGTTGAGCCTCACGAAGGTGTCTTTCAATATATCAGAGGAAGGGGCAGCTCTATTAGATAGAGTGTACGTATATAATGCATCCGGTAGTCTGAAGCTCGGTAGTGCAGAAGTAAAGGGAGGCACCTTTACCGTTACGTTGGATAAACCGTTTGAGCTTGCAGACGGCGAAAAGTCCTTCACCATCAAAGCAGATGCCAATTTGCGTGCAGGCGGAGGAAATCGTGTAGCCTTTAAGTTAGAGAGTATAACTACCTCTGATGCTAAGGAGACAAAGGCAAGTAGCCAAAGTGCTGTCATAGAGTGTATGACCGAAACAAAGGCCGTGGCTACTCTTGGCAAGCAAACTATTTATATATATAACGATTGGGAGTTTGTAGATGAAAAGAACGAATTTGGGAAGCATGTCACTGTAGGGGGACAGCGTATCGTTACATTCATCAACCCCGATGATACAAAGAAGGTGGAGTTAGACTTCTCCAACTTTAATGTGCCTTTCTCCTATATGGGAGGTGCCAACGCTAAGTTCACTATATATGATGGAGAGAGCAACTCCGGTAAAATTCTTTGGGAGCTTACGAAGAGTAATCAAAAGACTGGTCCCTCAGAACCTGTACGCTCTTCCGGTAAGGCATTAACGGTATATATTAATTACAATGGCTTTGGTAATACCGGAAGCTTTAGTGCCATAGCACGCTCTTACGAGCCTAAGTCCATGAAGGTATTGTCCTCCGGACAAGGAGCTACAGAGGTAGTTACTGCCGGTATAGGCGATGCCGATCAGCCGGTGGCCACTTTCCATGTCACTACGGAGGGTGCACTAACCCCATTGACTATAAGTAAGGTAGAATTCGGGTTACAGCACTTTGAGGCAATCAAGTCTTTGGCACTCTTCCTTGAGGATAATCTGGCTACCAAGGGTACCGCTGTACCGAATGGAGAAACGGTGCTTATGACCTTGTCCGAGCCTGTAACCTTGGCAGAAGGAATCAATAACTTTAAGCTCTGTGCTACAATTGCAGAGACTGCACAGCAAGGAACTAAAGTAGGCTTCTCGGTAAATAAGATCATTTTCTCAGATGGCTCTGAGTACACAATTACAGCACCGTCCAATCCTATATTGGTAGAGCTGCAGAATATCTTCAAGCATCCTGCTGACGGTAAAAATGTAGAGAAGAGAGTAATAGGTGAACTTACCTATTTGGATTACGCCGGTAAGGAAAAGCTTCCTAAGGAAGCAATGCACAGCTCCGTAACCTTTATACCTCAGAATGATGGGGAGGTCGTATCCGTGCAGATTAATACACTGGAGATACAGAGAAATGATAAGCTCGTTGTCTACAGAGGTAAAGAAATTAAGCCGGAGAATAAGCTCTTTGAACTGAAGGGAGCCACCTTATCTTCTCCGATCAATCATCCGTCCTTCTGGGGAGATGTGAATGTAGGTGGCGGTGCACTCACCTTCGATTACAACAAAACGAGCTACACCTATGGTGATTACGAAGGCTGGGATATGACGGTTAAGTCCATCAAGCCTCGCGAGCGCTTCGCTACTTTCGTAAAAGCTGAGCCTATCGCTCCTACTGCTGCTATGCAGGGGGCAAGCAAGTTGGGCATGCTCAAGTTAACCGTAAAGGTGGAAGGAGAAACAGGTGCTGCGCTTATTCCTCAAATTAAGGTAGTCAACAACGGCTTCCAACGGATTGCCGTGTTGAATGGTGGAAGCAAGGCTAACTTCGATATGAATATGCCCGAGGTCGCTTTTGCCACCAAGACCGGTGAAGTACTGCTTACCGCTACGGAGCAATGGTCGGAAAATGGTACTTACTACCTCTATTTGGTTGGCGATGTGGCTGCTGATGCTGTAGCCGGTTCAGCAGTAGGTATCACTCTGAAAGAGGTGAACGGAGTATCCGCTTCAGAAGAAGCGGCTGCATCTGTCGCTCAGGGTATGAAGGGTACCTATACAGTAGGTAGCGCAGATGCGGATTTTGCGGATTTGAATGCCCTCTCTAATGCTTTGAGCAAGGGGATCTCAGGTGCAGTGACTATTCTATTCAAAGCCGGTACTTACTCGGACACTATACGGGTGCAAAATATACCCGGAGTATCTGAAACGAATACCCTCACTTTTGGAAGTGAATCCGGAAAGGCCAAAGATGTGATCTTTGATGGTGAAAATAAGCCGAAGGTAGGCACTTCACCCAGGGCCTATTTTACTGTGTCGGGTACGCCCTATGTAACGATAGAAAACATTACCTTCCGTAGCGAGAAGCTTATCAAGGTATATGAATATCAGTTGTCTGCCGAAGAAGGCTCTCACTACTTTACGGTAAAGGGCTGTCGCTTTGAGTTGCCCAAGCAGCCCTCTAATTCAGGTTACAATACTACTCCCCGCTCTCTTGTGATCTATTCATCGATAGAGTCCCCCATTGAGCGTAACAATAGTCACACCTTGATTGAAAATAACACTTTCATCGGTGGTGAATTCGCTTTAAATCACTGCGGGTCGGGCGGTGTATCAAACATGCCTACAGAGAATGTGGTAATACGTAACAACACCTTCATAGATCAAAGCAAGATTGCGGTCTACGTAAACACCTTTATCCGCAACTTACTTATTGAGGGTAATAAGATTATTACCGATAACGAGTTCGGTGGTAAGAAGGGCTTTAAGGGGATCCACCTTGTAACGGGTAATCTGAATGAGCGTATTACTGCCAATAGCATTATCCTGAGTGGTGCTGAAGATCCTCAAGCCATTGTCCTGAAGTCTTTGAGCAAGCGTTACAATGATCCTATCCTTGTGGATAACAACTTGATCGTTGTACGGGGTACCTCAAACTCAAGGAATATGAAGGGTATCTCCATTGATCGCACCAGCGATGTAAAGATCGTACACAACACGATCCGTATGGAAGGCTCTTACACGAATGCAAAACATTTATTCTGGCCGCTTGAGTTGAAGATGGGTAATGGCTATCTGGTGCAGAATAATCTAATCCAAAATATGGCCGGTGACTTTGTGGTAGCTGTATTGAGTACAGATGTTCCCAAGTTTAGCCACAATGCCTATTACACCAATGGCACTCTCTTTGGCCGATACAACAAGCAGGGTGAAACCAAGGCTGTAGAAGCAAAAGATTTTGCAGAGTGGACCGCCTACACGGGTGAAGAGGGCTCTATCAATCAGAAAGCAACCTTCCTATCGGATGAAACCGGAGCTCTGCTGGGCGGTGGCGCCTTTAACTGCGGTTTGCCCTATGAAGGTATCACGACCGATATAACCGGAGCAAAGCGCGACAGCGAACATCCTACCGTGGGTGCATTTGAGTTTGACGACGATACCATGCTGCCCTTGGAGATAAGTAATGCTACTGCCGTCACGCAGTCCACATCGGCACAGGTTAAGTTTGTCGTATTACGCAATGCAAAACTGCACTATAGCTTGAAACCGAGCGATTTGGAAGCTCCTACAGCGGAAGAGCTGCTCGCAATTGAACCTAAGATGGTGGCAAAGCAGGAAGAAATTACCTTGCCGTTTGACAATCTTCTTGAAGCAAAGAGCTATACGCTGTACGCCGTATTGGAAGCAGTAAGCGAAATAAAGAAGACGGATCTGCTTAAGGTGCTGACCTTTACTACCGAAATCAAGCCTACCGCACCGGCAACGTTTGACAATGTAGCCGACTATGAGGAGGGTAAGCCCTTTGCGGATGGTACAATGCGCTTTACCGGTTTCAAAATCACTAAGGAGGAGAATAACGGAATAGCCGAGATGAATGGTACTTCCGCTACTATCCAACTGACTAATAGCTTAGATGATTTGGAATTGGATGCCTTCAAGCTCCGTGCGCAAGGTAAGGTAACCTTGGAAACCAATAAAGGCAAAAAGCTTGTAGTACCCGGAAACTTTAATGCCGATTGGCGTACGATTGACCTCAAGGGAATCAGTCCGCTGAATACCTTGACCATTACTGTTGCCGAAGGGGTCGCAGTAGCTATCGACGACTTCGGAGCGGCTCCCGGTGAACTCAAGCTGGAGATATCCGAGCCGACTACGACTAAGGAGGGCGAAGTTGCTACCATTACCTTTATGGCTCCCGAAGCTGTTTATCCGCTCACCTATGTGATGGAGCCGGCTAATAAGGTGGGCAAGATACCCGAAGCGAAGGAAATTTGGTTTACTCGCTTGGGTGAGTTACTTAGTCCTGCAACAACGACTGAATATCGCCTTACGCTAACGGACCAACGCGGTAGAACAGAAACGGCTTATTCCTTTGTAATGGTTAATCCACAGGATGGAAAAAGCTATGCGATTGCCGACTTTGAAAATCCGATATTCCTTGATGAAGGAATAGGCAAGGCACGCAATACGCGTCCAATAATGAGCGGCTCATTTAGCTTCCCGCTTGAGTATAATAGCAAATATCAATCCTTTACAGGTATTGCCTTCAGTCAGGCAACTGATACCGAATTTAACGGTGATTGGAAGACCGGGCAGTACTTTGTACCGGCAGGAAAGGGAGCTGCTAACTCCAAGAGCTTTGCCATTGGCTTTATGCCTTCAAATCGAACAAAGGGTACGCTTGCCACGCTCTCTAACGACCTGATTGCGCAGCCGATACAGGGTGCCTACTTCTCAATGACCTCATGGCAAAAGGCCTTTACGGAGACGGCGAAAAATGCCCCCGATCAGCCTAAGGGCTTCAAGGACGGTGACTTCATCGAAGTAACCCTCACGGCGGACAATGGTGCCTCTGTTGTACTGGTGCTTGCCGATTGGCGAAACGGCAAGAAGGAGCTAATGGATAAGTGGACCTATACGGATCTCACTTCGCTCGGTAACGTTCGGTCGCTTTATGCCACCTTTAAGTCAAGCCGTGCGTCAACCTTCGAAGGCGTTACATACGATGATGCGCCCGCTTACCTTGCCTTCGATAATTTGGGTGGTAAGCCCGAAGGCAACGAAGAGGTGTTTACGCCTGCTGTAGACCGCCAGATACTCGTTGCAGGCAGAGAGCTTGTGGTCAAAGGCACTGAAGGGGTGAACGTGCTTGTGTACGACCTTTCCGGTCGATTGGTATACTCCGTGGTAGCTACGTCGGATGATTTCCGCCGCACGCTGCCGCTGGAAAACGGAAACTACGTTGTTGTCTGTGCAGATAAGCAGGTGAAAGTAACGCTTCGCTAACGCTTAGCAGGTACCGACCTACGTACTTACTTTTCTCTTTTGAGCCTCCCCGGTGCCGTTCGGGGAGGCTCTTTTTTTTTGCTTCGATGAAGTAATTCCGGTTCTTCGATGAATCAGTTTTATTTCTTCGATGCAGTGATTTTACTTCTTCGAAGCATTTTCCCGGAGTCTTCAATGCACAGTTTTGAGCGCATGTGGAAGTATCTCATTTTCATTCGAACCAAAAATTTGTTTGCTTCGGATCAAAAAACTTTTTCATTCGGAGGAAAAAACATTTGATTCGGATGAATTATGCCGTCACTCTCTATACGCTGCTCATGGATGCCTTATAGGGTGCTCTGATGCGTTTTGCCGTTGGAAAGCCTGTGGGGAATGCGATGAATACGCTATCTTTGCGAGGCAAACTTAAAACCAACTGTATACCAATGACAGCTTTCCTTATTGTATTGAGTAAACTGCTCCAACTGATGGTTGCACTCTCTCTAATCGTTTTTCTACACGAATTGGGACACTATCTGGCAGCACGTATTTTTGGCGTTC
Organism: uncultured Bacteroidales bacterium; assembly: GCA_947290775.1. Classification (GTDB taxonomy): domain Bacteria; phylum Bacteroidota; class Bacteroidia; order Bacteroidales; family Porphyromonadaceae; genus Porphyromonas; species Porphyromonas miyakawae. The sequence goes on from CAMYPM010000011.1 coordinate 25,651, forward strand.
GGGTGGAGCGTTTCTTTCTTTTCTTTGATTGGGGGAATAAGTCTCTTTTTCGCATTAAGAGTAAGAAAACCGGTACGGTCTATGGAATGGGTTGGCTGCCTTTGGGGGGCTATTGTAAGATGTCCGGACAGGTTGACGAGCAACTCACAGAGACCGGTAAGCCCTCTACGCCTCACTCTTTTGAGCTTCGTGCAAAGCCGGCATGGCAGAGAATAATCGTGATGATTGCCGGCATACTCTTTAATATGCTTAGTGCCTATATCATTTATACGGCTATTTCACTACATTGGGGCGATTCACTTTTGTATTCGTCGGATGTTACGGAGGGAATGTTTTTCTCTGAGGCTGCGCAGGGAGCAGGGTTCCGCGACAATGATATTATCCTTACGGTAGACGGCCGAAGGTGCAATGTATATGCGGATGGCTTTATTAGAGACGTGATAGAGGCAGAAGAAGTGGTCGTACTCAGAGAGGGCAGGCAAGAAGTGATCAACATGCCCGAAGATATGATGCGCAGGGTAATAGCCGGCAAAGAGGGATTTCTGGGTATTCAAGTGCCTTTTGTAGCAGATAGTGTACCATCCGGGAGTGCTGCAGCTGTAGCCGGAATGCGATCCGGAGACCGACTGATCGCTATTGATACAATGGCGATACATGATATTAGCGATGCGAGGCTCTACTTTAAGGAGTCGCACGATCACTTAGTGCCTATTACGCTGCTTCGGGGAGCCGATACCCTACGCCTTGCCATTACGCCCGATAGCTTGGGTAGAGTAGGGGTTTACTTGAAACCCATGAATGAAGTATATGCCGTAACACAGATTAAATACGGATTGGGAGAAGCTATTCAGCGGGGCGTGCAACGTGCTCATAGTATGCTAAGCGGTTACGCAGGCGATATGAAGTACATCTTTACCAAGGAGGGGGCCGGCGAGATGGGCGGGTTTATCTCTATGGGTAAGCTGTTTAACGGAGTATTTGATGCCTATTCATTTTGGAATATAGTGGCATTCCTATCGCTTGTATTTGCATTTATGAACTTCCTTCCTATTCCTATGCTGGACGGTGCGGAGATACTCTTTACGCTATGGGAGATGATTACGCGGCGTAAAGTAGACGATCGGATCGTGTTGAAGACGAAAACAATAGGCTTGATATTTCTAATTGCCCTATTTATATTCGCAAATCTCAATGATATATTCCGACTCTTATAAGGAGATGCAGGAGCCGTTGAACCTATTTCCCAAGCAGTACGAAGCAAAGGTAGATGCTGACCGAGTGCGCGATTTGCTCGTAGCTGAGTGTAGTAGCGAGCCGGGTAAGGAGATTATCCTACAAATAAGGCCCACGGCAGACCCGGCAGAGCTGAAGCGCAGAATGGCTCCGGTAGAGGAGTTGATGCAGATTCTGCGCTCAGGTGTTTCTTTCCCCTCCTTAGTGATAGCCGACTTAAGAGAAGCCGTGGCAGGCTTAGAGCCGGCGGGAAGTTACTTGACGGAAGAGGAACTGGCGGCTTTGGTTGCCTTATTGAAAAGTGTAGAGGCCTTATACCGTTTTCTCAGTGCTACCGAAGATAAAGGGGAGCAAATTCGTTATCCGGCATTGAACGCTTTGATAGGCGGAGAGCTGCTCTTACCGCAGATTGTGCGTCTGATAGAGGGGCTCTTAGACCGCTTTGGACGCATTAAGGATAGTGCTTCGCCAAAACTTAAGGAGCTTCGCACGGAAAGGGCCTCTGTAGAGCGGCAGATGAGCAAGCTCACCCACCGGCAGCTTGAATTAGCTATACGAGAGGGCTGGGCGGAGCCTGATGCACAGCCTACTCTTAGAGATGGACACTTATTGCTGCCTATTACCCCATCTTACAGAAGGCAGGTGCCCGGAATCGTATATGATGAGTCGGCAACCGGTAAGACGCTCTTTGTAGAGCCGCTGGAGGTAGTGGAGAGTAATAATCGCTTGCGTGAGATTGACATAGCGGAACGAAAGGAAATTATCCGTATCCTAATTGAAACAGCTGACCAAATAAGACCCTTCATAACTACAATCGCACAGATTTATGTGGCCATAGGACAAGTTGATGCGTTTGTTGCCATTGCACGCTATGCCTATAAGATAGATGGTGTCATACCTATTATTCATCCACGGCCCTATATGCATTGGTTCAGAGCGCGCCATCCTATACTTGAGCAGGCACTGCGTGCGCAAGGTCGCGAACTGATCCCCTTGGATATATCTTTGGAAGCCCCAAAGGGGAGGCTACTGCTTATCTCCGGTCCTAATGCCGGCGGTAAGTCTGTTTGCCTGAAGACTTGCGGCTTACTACAATACATGCTGCAGTGTGGCTGGCCCATACCGGTGTCTCCAGATTCAGAAGCCGGTATTTTTACCCGCTTAGCCATCAATATAGGCGATGATCAATCCATTGACAATGATCTGAGTACCTACAGCTCTCACTTAGCTGCGATGCGGCACTTTTGTCATTTCGCAGGCCCTACTACACTGCTCCTGGTGGATGAGTTTGGAGCGGGTACAGAGCCGGAGCTGGGGGGAGCTATTGCAGAGTCGCTTCTGAAGCTCTTTAACGATAGAGAGAGCTTTGGAATCATCACTACCCATTACGCTAACTTAAAGCAGTTTGCCGCTGAGCATGAGGGCGTAATTAATGGCGCTATGTGCTATGACAGAGGAGCAATGAAGCCGCTTTTTAAGTTGGAGATAGGACGGCCGGGTAGCTCTTTTGCTTTAGAGATAGCACAGCGAAGCGGATTGCCTGAGGAGGTACTCGCTTATGCCAAAGAGTTGGCCGGAGAAGAGCGTTTGCATAGTGAAAGATATTTGCAGGATATCTCCCGAGACCGTAATTATTGGCATCGTAAGCGTGAAGAGATACGCAAGCAGGGCAAGAAACAAGAAGCGGTAGCGGATAAGTATGAAGCCGCTTTGGAAAAACTTCGTGCTGAGCGCACCGCTATTATAGAAGCAGCGCATAAAGAGGCTACCCAACTCTTGAATGAAGCTAATGCCCGGATAGAAGGGACGATCCGACAGATTAAAGAGAGTCAGGCAGAAAAAGAGACTATTCGTCAAGCCCGCGAGTCGCTTGATGTCTATAAAGCACAGCATGCTGCCAAGCCGGTTGAAGAAAAGCTACATACTGCGCCTTTACCGAAGCGTAAGCATAAGAAGAGCGATCGTAAAAGTGTGGATAAGCCCTTCGTGCCTACCATTGAGAGTCATGTGCGTATCAAAGGAACGGACATAGAGGGTGTGGTTATAGAGATTAAGGGCGATAAGGCTACGATCTCATTAGGTGGTAATATCCGAAGTACCAAGCTGCTTAAAGATCTGGAGGCAGCTAAACGAGCGCCTGCATCCCCCTCAGCAAAGCAAGCTACGTCTAATATAACGGACCATTTGCACGAGAAGCGAATGCACTTCAAAACTGAGCTGGACTTGCGTGGTATGCGTGCGGCAGAGGCTTTGGTCGCCGTAGATTACTTTTTGGATGATGCTGTACAAATGGGTGTTCCTCAGGTGCGTTTGCTGCACGGAACCGGTACAGGGGCTTTGCGCAGTTCCATTCGTGAGTGGCTCGCTTCTAAACCCTTTGTGAAGAGTTTTAGAGATGAGGATGTGCGTTTTGGCGGAACCGGTATCACCATTGTGGACCTTTAGGGCGTATATAGGAGTTATTTCCCCTCGTAATAGAGCGTAACGCAGTATGCCCAGCCGCTCTTGTTATTTATTCACATAGAAGTATTTGAGCCGTTCGCGCAGGCAGATAGAAAGAGGCGATATGTTGCTCTTGGTGTGTAGCCATAGAGCAGCAGGGATGTGTAAAGTGCTCGGCTGAAGCTATCCGACCATAGCCGCCAAACGCCTCTTTGTCGCTATCCAACAGCAAAGTGTATTTCCCGGGAGGTAGTGCAAGCTCAAAATGATCAAACGAACGGTTCGGAGAGAAGTTGAATAGCAAGAGGAGCCTTCCCCGTGAAAAAGCCAATACTTGTGTGTCTTGCGATGCGTAGTGACAATATGGAATACTCTTTAGCTCTACGGCATACGCTTTAAGTATTGTGATTAAGGCTTTGTCAAAGAGAGCCAATTGCTCATATCGCAGGAAAGGATTGTCGCGGAGCGACCATTGTCGGCGAGCGTATTGGTATGAGTTGCCATTTCCCTCTCGGGGAAAATCAATCCATTCGGGATGCCCGTACTCATTGCCCATAAAGGTCAGTATTCCCCCATTGGTAGAAGAAAAGGTAACTGTCTTAATCATATTGACTAAGGCCATAGCACGCTCAACCGCCGGAGAAGGAGTCCCTTTGTTCATGTCCGAGTACATAGCAGCATCCGCCATGCGAAAGATAAGCGTCTTATCGCCTACAAGGGCTTGATCATGGCTCTCTACATAGCTAATGACCTTCTCATTGTGACGTCGGTTCGTCATTTCGTAGAAGATATTTCCAGGGTCCCAAGTCTCGTCAGGGAGCTCTTTGACTGTCTTGATCCAATAATCAGGTTGATTCATAGCCAGCCTGTAGTCAAATCCATAGCCTCCCTGCTCAATCGGTAGTGCTATGCCGGGCATGCCGCTCACCTCTTCTGCTATACATATTGCCTCCGGGCGAGTGCGATGTATCAGTTCATTGGCCAGCATTAGATAGCAGCCGGCCTCTTCATGGTAGTTCGGGTTATAATAATCCGCATAGGAGGTAAAGCATCTGCCCAAGCCATGGTCGTGATACAGCATAGAGGTTACGCCGTCAAAGCGAAACCCATCGAAGCCATACTCCTCAAGCCAGTAGCGGCAATTACTTAGAAGAAACTCTTTTACAAAACGTTTCCCATAATTGAAGCAAAGCGAGTCCCAAAGAGTATGCTCCCCTCTGCTATCGTCATAGAAGAAGAGGGAGCGCGTTCCATCGAATGCCCCTAAGCCTTCTACCGCATTCTTGACTGCATGGGAGTGTACCAAGTCCATAATCACCCGCAATCCCATAGCATGCGCCTCATCAATCAATTGCTTCAACTCATCCGGTGTGCCAAAGCGACTGGAGGGAGCAAAGAAGCCGGATACGTGGTACCCGAAGCTTCCATAATAGGGATGCTCCTGAATAGCCATCAGTTGTATGCAATTGTAGCCTGCCGATACAATGCGAGGCAGGATGTGCGCTCTGAAATAGTTGTATGAAGCTACATGAAGCTCCTCACTACTCATACCGATATGACACTCGTAAATAGTGGGAAACGTGCACTTCTCACTTGGTGCGCTATGTCGGAATGTATAGGGCTTCTCAGGCTCCCATATACGCTCTGTAAAGATGCCGGTGGAGGCGTCTTGCGTTACGTAGCGAGCAAAGGGAGAGATTCTCTCTCCACACCCGCCATCCCATTCAACCCAAAGCTTATAGGGTGCTAAGTGCGGTAATAACTTTTCTGTGATGCTGAGTTCCCAAACCCCCGCTTCACTTCCTTTGCTGAAAGCAAAATTCCTATTCGGCTGCCAAGCAGATGCGTCACACAGGAGATAGACAGCCGTTGCGTTTGGGGCATACTCGCAGAAGTGATGCGTATTCCCCTTCAAATGTCTACCGAAGCGCGCCTCTAAGTGCGTATTATACCCTTCTTTAAGAGCAAGATCAAACAGCGATTTCCGCCGCTCAATATCCTCTTTGTAGGGGAGTAGATAGGGGTCTTGTAGAATGTCAAGAGACTTCATTCAAATGGAATTGAAGTGGCCGGTATGCGGAGCGTATCTTCACTATTTCTAAGCTCCATAATGAGTGTTGAGGGAAGGTGCTCCAGTAACTGTGGGCATTCGCTGGTGAGTCGCTGCCACGTAGCATAAGAAATAAAGAGAAAATCACTTTTGTCAGGGAATTCATCTCCTATCTCCACAGGAATATCCAGTCCTCTACTTTCTGCATACACAGTGGGTAAGGGCTCTTGCTCACTATCTAATAGAGCGCTGAAACGAAATAGCGTGACCGAGCCTCCGTTGGTCTCTGCCATACGTTGGGCAAAGGGTAGGAGCGAGAATGTTTCCTCTTCACCTACGCCTACTAAAATTTTGTCGGGCTTTGTAAAGTCACGATTGACAAATACCCCCACATTACAGTCCGCTTCTCTAAAGAAACGGCGGGTCTTGTCATTGAATAGCTCTCCGGCCCTTAAGATTGAAGTGGGATGGCTGATTGAAAAGCGCTTCCACTTACGTTCCAGTTGCTTATGTTGTTTTATAATTTTGCGATCTTCATCCGACCCCGACAGCTCTAATCCGGCACCTACCAGTAAGAACTGATTGCCCTCTCGGTTTGCTTCATCCATAATGGTGTGCAGCACATCGTCTGTAACGTGGTAGATGGCTTCCATATCGATGCCCAAGCGCTCTCCTTCGTGCAGGAGTGGAGAGAAGTTTTCTTCGTAATACTCCTCTTCGTCGGTCAAGCTAAGCTCACTATTGATAGTGGTGTGGAGCAGAGCAACTCCCTCATCCAATAGAGGAGGCTCCATTATTTGTTTACTGAGTTGCAGTAGGAGGCTACCTGTATCGGGGCGTCCGAAAGAGATTAGGATTGGTTTGGTATGGGATATTGCTGAGGCTTTGGGCTTATTCTTGGTACGACGCTTGAATAGGGCATTCATGAGCTGTAGAAGTGGCTGGGTCATCAAGGTGGTGATCAGCGTCATCATTACCAAAAGCACAAATATAACCGGTGGTAATACGCCTAAATCCAACCCAATCTTTAGAACAACCAACTCCATCAGTCCGCGCGTATTCATAAAAGCACCCAGGTAGAGGCTTTCCTTCTTTGATATATTGCATAGTCGTGCCGCAATATAGGTACCGCCTACTTTTCCCACAATAGCTACTACTACCAGAAGGGTAAGCAAAGCCCATAGAGCACCGCTATTAATCAATCCCAGCTCCGTTCTCAGTCCTGAAGAAACGAAGAATAGTGGCAAAAAAATACTGAGTGAGACATCTTCAACCTTCTCTGTGATCACGTGACGGAACTTGTTGTCATCCGGCATGATCAGACCTACCATAAATGCCCCGAAAAGTGCGTGCATGCTCAGTAAATTAGTTAGATATGCACTTACGAGCACTAAGATAAAGATAACTGCTACAAGCGTCTTGTTGACCAACTCATTCTTGTTGTACACACTTCCCACCAAAGCAAATAGCGGTCGGATCACGCCAAAAAAGAGTGCTATGTAGAGAATGAGGAATAAGAAGTTGAATAGGGCACTCGTAATGCTACCACTTTGTATTATAGCCATTACAGCCGCCAGTAAAAGCCAAGCTGCTATATCTGCGACTGCGGCTGTATTAAGAGCCAGTGACCCTAAGTGTGTGCGACTCATTCCACGCTCCTGAATAATGCGCGCCAGCACCGGAAAGGCGGTAATGCTCATAGCAATCCCCATAAATAGGGCAAGCGGTAAATAGGGCACGTGGAAAGAAGTGGGATCGTACAGGAAGATAGTAAGCAGCATCCCTAAGATAAAAGGTATAAAGATGCCTGACTGGCTGATTATGAAGGCTTTGCGAAATTGTGACTTTATCTCAGCCGGCCGCAGCTCCATTCCTATGGTAAACATGAAGAGAATCAGTCCAAATTCGCTCTGAATCTCTATGAATGCGATACTTTCTTCCGGAAAGAGAAACGCAAAAGCCTCCGGCCACAAAGCACCCAATATGCTGGGACCCAATAGAATACCGGCTACAATTTCGCCTATGACCTGTGGTTGTCCGATGTGTCTGAATAACGCCCCCACAAGGCGAGCTACCGTAAGTATAACGATTATCTGTAGGAGTAGCAACCCAATGGTGGAGGAGCCGAGGTGGGCTACACTGTCGGTGAAGATTCTCCAAGCGGAAGAGGGCACTATAGGGGCTGCCGATTGCGTGTCTATGTGGTAATAGGTGGCCCCTATTCTTGCGGAGAGCCATACGACCCCAACGAATAGTAGTGTAAGCACAATAGAGAACACCATAGGTGCCCTTTGCTTGGGTTTTGTGGATGCTCTACGCTTCATACGCTTATTAATATGGGCTTGGAGGTAATTTCCCCTCCCTTTGTTGCTTTGCAAAGATAGGTATTTCGGCTTATTTGTCTGATAGAATGGTGCTCACTTAGCAGGTGGATGGTGTCGCTTTTAGAATATTCGGTCGGCTTAAGAATAGCTCTACTCATAGCCTTATCTATAGAACTTTTTACAGAGAATGCGAGAAAAAGCGTATCTTTGACAATTAGTCAGGAAGATGAATTAGAAAAAAGGATGAGAGATCCTGCCACATTATCGCAATACATAGATAAGCCCCTCTTTCACATGATTGGCTCAGCTGCCGATGAGTTGGGGGTGGATGCCTATTTAGTGGGTGGTTATGTGCGTGACCTCTTGTTGGGGCGCCCCACAAACGACATAGATGTAGTCTCAGTCGGACGTGGCATTGACTTAGCTAAGGCAGTACATGCCAAGTGGGGGAGACCTGCGCATCTGAGTGTCTTTGCCAATTTCGGTACCGCACAGGTAAAAAAAGGCGATATAGAGCTTGAGTTTGTAGGCGCTCGTCGCGAAAGCTATCATCGAGATAGTCGCAAGCCGATAGTGGAGGATGGTACCCTAGAGGAGGATCAGTCACGTCGCGACTTTACGATTAATGCGATGGCTCTTTGCCTTAATGCAGGACGCTTTGGGCAGCTTCTGGATCCTTTCTACGGGTTGGCGGATTTGCAAGATTGTGTATTACGCACCCCATTGGATCCGGATGTTACTTTCAGTGATGATCCTTTGCGTATGATGCGCGGTATTCGTTTCGCCTCTCAGTTGGGTTTCTATTTGGAGGAGTACACCTTTGATGGCATTGTGCATAATGCCAAGCGAATAGAGATTGTCTCCATGGAGCGAATTGCCACCGAGCTAAACAAAATCATGCTTTCTCCGCGACCCTCTGTAGGCTTAGAATTACTTGAGAAAACAGGGCTTATGAGCATTCTCTTGCCGGAGCTTTACGCCCTCAAGGGAACCGAAATAGTGGAAGGAAAAGGGCATAAGGATAACCTCACCCATACCTATAGAGTAGTGGATAATGTCGCCAAGCAGACTGATAATCTCTACCTGCGTTGGGCTGCGCTGATGCACGATATAGCTAAGCCTGTAACTAAGCGATACGATCGAAAGACCGGGTGGACATTCCACAATCACGACTATATAGGGGCTAAAATGGTCAAAAAGATCTTTCATCGACTTAGGCTCCCTCTTGATCAGCCCCGTAAGTATGTGGAAAAAATGGTCAGCCTGCACATGCGTCCTGCCCGTTTGGCAGATGAAGGGGTGACAGACTCTGCCGTAAGGCGTTTGCTCTTTGATGCCGGTGATGATATAGATGATTTGATGCTCCTTGTGGAAGCTGACATTACGAGTAAGAACCCCGTCAAGGTGCGACGTTATTTGGACAACTACTCTGTGGTTCGTCGTAAGCTGATCGATATAGAGGAAAAGGATCGAATCCGTAATTTCTCCCCTCCGGTCTCCGGAACAGATATTATAGAGTACTTCAATCTCAAGCCTTCTCCGATCATTGGGGAGCTCAAAGAGGCAGTAAAAACAGCCATTTTGGATGGAGTAATCCCCAATGAGCATGATGCGGCTTGGAAGTTTGTACTACAAGAGGCGGAAAAGAAAGGTCTCAAACGCAATCCATCATGACACATAGTCATACACATGAGATGGGCGCTTCTGCGCTTGCACTTGCCTTTTGGCTATCCCTTAGCTTTGCCCTTGTAGAGCTGATCGGTGGAGTTGTCACTTCCAGCCTAGCTTTGGTTACGGACAGTTGGCACGCTGTGGGCGATACGCTTTATGTAGGACTTGCTTGGATTCTAGACAGAGTGAGCCGCCGCAAAGAGAATGCCCATTTTACTTTTGGCTACAAGCGGTTTTCGCTTTTAGGGGCACTTCTGATTTCTCTCTTACTGATAGTGGGGTCGGTGCGTATGTCCGTCCATGCTATTGAGCATCTTGCTGAAGCTACGCACGCTACAGAAGCAAATCCTCTGGGGATGCTCATTGTGGCGGTAGAGGGTATTCTGCTAAAGGGATTTGCTGTGAAGCGGCTTAGTAAAGGGCATTCCTTGAATGAGCATGCCGTAATGCTGCATATCATGGTAGATCTTTTCGGGCTGTTGGCAGTCGTGCTTTCCGGCATTGTCATGCTCTTTACGGAAATAAATGAATTGGACGTAATTCTCTCCCTACTGATTGCCCTTTGGATTCTTTGGAATGCCCTCAAAACACTTTGGAATACGCTCTATATATTCATAGAGGCTGTACCCAAAGAAATTAAGCAGGAGGAGGTCAGTGCGCTCATTACCTCTTTGGACGGAGTAGAGCAGATAGAGTCTCTCTACCTTTGGACGTTAGATGGGGAACAGCATTTGATGGCACTCTCTGTAAAAGTCTCGCCTCAGATGCTAAGCGATTCGCGTAGCTACGAAGCGCTTAAAGCACAAATCAGGGCAGCGGTAGCGGATAAAAGCATCAAAGTGATTGCCATTGAAGCAAACGCATAGGAGAAAATTATTCCTCCTCTACGGGTCTTTATCCTATCTTTTCCCTGCTTCCAAATCTATTTTAGGTATTGCCACACCGGATAGAAATATAGACCTTTCAATAAGGTCTATAATATATCTGTGCATTTATTAAAGTGAGATCGGCAAGGTCATTAGCGGTAATGAGATATTAACAAAAAAGCTATACCTTTGTTGGAGTGAAATAGGATCGGACTGTACCGTCCGTTGAAGATATTGGACCATGACACGAATAAAACTCTTTTCCCTCATATTGGTAGCATCCCTTCTTACAGCCTGCGATAAGTCGAATGATGAGATACAAATTGATCAGATCAAGATTGTACAGGCACCTTTCCTTCAGGATGGTAAAGTACCCGGGCAGCCGGTAATTTACTTTGATGCAACGGGGAATACTGTAGAGATAGATTTTAATTCTACAAGCCCTTGGAAAGCGGAAGCCAAAGACCCCTCATGGTGTGTCCTATCTACGACCGGAGGAAAGCCCGGTAGAATAAGACTTCGTGTGTCTGTCGCTGCCAATCCTTCTGATAAATCGCGAGAGACTACACTCACATTGAGTAATCGAGTAGATAAGATGGATATTGCTATACAGCAAGCTGCTGTGATCAACGGAGTGCTTACCGAGTGAATTATATCGTGATTATCTACCCATCTTTAACTTTTAAGAAACACATTGCTTACTATGCTAAATAAAAAGATCACTTATATGGTTTTCTTATTGTCGCTTTGCGCTGCTCTATGGGCTTCGTGCGATAATTCAAAGAACCCTACGACCGGCAACGATATAGCGCAATCACTCTCTTTTAGTGCCAACTCACTCCGTATGACGGATAGTAAGTGGCAGAGTGGGGATGCTATCGGCGTATTCATGCTTCCTAATGGAGCCTCCCTTGCTGAGGGTACCCAAAGGGAGAGTAATGCATGTTTTCAGACGACAGAAGACAACACCCCCTCGGCGCTATTTACAGCACGCAGCACAGCCGATCAGATCACGTTGCCGGAAAGTGAGGCTGTCGACTTTGTGGCATACTATCCATTTGAGGCAGCTTTCGCAAGCCAAGTAAAAAAAGAGATTGAATACATTGCCGGAAGTCCGTTACCTGATTTTCTCTATTCGGCATCGGCAAAAAATATCACTCGGTCAGCTAACGCAGGAAAGGTTATCCCTCTTCAATTTCGTCATGTGATGAGCGAAGTGGTGGTGAATCTTTTCTATAAAGATAATACCCCCGTTCAGGCTGCGTCTGTACAGCTTACTGACCTGCAGCTTAATGGAAGTTTCTCTTTGGTGGATGGTGTTGTGGGCAATCCTTCTGCTTCGGTTAAGCGTGGCGATATTGCTCTACAGAAAAAGCAAGGAACGACGAATAGTTATACCGCTATTCTTATTCCCACTGCAAAGGGTGAACAGACGCTCTTTAGCGTACAGATCGACGGGAAACGCTTTACCTATACTCCTCCCATTGAGAGCTACGAGGCCGGTAAACGCTATACCTTCAATTTAAAGCTAAATCAAGATCAGCAGTTGGAGCTGCTGCGTGGCGTAGAGGGTATCATACAGGATCGTGACACGGGAGAGTCTGTCTCCAATAATTTGTTCCCGGATCAGGAGAATGAACACGATGATCGCCCTAATGCAGCCAATAATTGGAAAGGCGAGAGTGGAACCACTACTTCATCGGCCCATATCAAGCGCCTTGAAATGCCGCGTCCTACAGGTGGAGCTAACAATTGGTATGTGACGCACTCAGTAAATGGTGCAGTTAACTACTCTTTGGAGTACGATGTAAATCACAAGGGGCCGCGCTTTGTAGCCTTCACGTTTGATGAGGTGAATAAGCAGAATAATACGCAGCGCACCAAAGCGTGGAGTTGGGATCCTTTTATTCCGCAGAAGTATGCAGCAGGCTCAAGCAGCAATAATTTTGGATATAAAGGCTCCGGCTATAGCCGCGGACATATGGTCGCTTCTGCCGATCGACTGAGCAGTGCAGCTGCCAATAAGCAGACCTTCTACTACACCAATATGAGTCCTCAGTTACAACCCTTCAACGGAGGTGTGTGGGAGCAGCTGGAGCGTCTTGTACAAGGTTGGGGGCAAACCGCCACCGCCACCAAAATATATTACGTAGCCAAAGGCGCGGTGTTGGATGGCCCCACAGTGAAGGGCAAAACTACCTCCGGAATCACCATACCGAAATATTATTGGATGGCTATCCTAATAAGTGATGGAGCCAATTACTACTCCATAGCTTTCTTGATGGATCACGACAAGCCTGAAAGAGTGCCCAAAGGGGGTAGGTGGAGTTCCTATGTAATGTCGGTGAATGAGCTGGAAGAGTTCACCGGTGTAGACCTCTTCTTCAATCTACCGGACAGCATAGAGGAATCTATAGAAGGGCAGAACCCGGTCAACTACACCTCTGTATGGGGTAATATATTCTAATCCCTAGTCGCCTTTGGGAGGCTCATTCCCATGTGAAGCAGTAGGGCAGGTGTAGCGGCTTGCTACAGAATAAGCGAGATGTCCTTTTTCGGGCATCTCGCTTGTTTTTTCTCCCCTTTAGGTAGTGCCGATAGCGTTATCAGTTGAAAAACTTCAGGTGGATAGCTCGTGAAAGAAAAGGCAGCCTAAGCACCGCCAAATAGATCAGAACCTTTCATTCAAAAAATACAGATCTTTCGAATGAAAGGTACCGATGTTTTGTACAATAGGTTTAGATGTTTTGAGGGAGGCTTTACCGTAGGTTACTCAACCTCAAGGGATGCCGCTTTGAGCAACTCGGGAAGCTCCTCTATTTCGAAGGCTTCGTCCAAGGTTAGGTCTCCTACACGTGTACGCTTAAGCTCGGTTAGGTAGCCTCCACTATTCAATGCCTTGCCCAAATCTCGTGCTAAAGAGCGTATATAAGTACCGCGACTGCATACGATGCGAAGCTGCGCATAGGGAGGCTCATAGCTCAGAAGCTCCAGCTCCTTGAGTGTAATGCGCTTTGGCGGTAGCTCGTGCTCCACACCCTTCCGCGCCAATTCATAAGCACGTTTCCCTTTTACGGAGATCGCAGAGAAGAGAGGAGGCACTTGCATTTGCTCCCCCTGCATTTGTTGCAATTGCTCCTCAATCAATACTTGCGTGATATGATCATACGGATAGAAGGCATCCTCCTCATGCTCTGTATCAAAAGAGGGAGTAGTAGCACCTAATTTAAGCTCGGCAACATACTCTTTGCTGCCTTCCATCAGACGTTCAATGCACTTTGTAGCCCGTCCGGTAGCCAATAGGAGTACTCCGGTAGCCTTGGGGTCTAAGGTGCCGGCATGGCCTACCTTTATTTTCTTGAGTCCTAACTGCTTGCGAACGGCAATACGAAAGAAACTCACTACATTAAAGCTCGTCCAATCCAGTGGCTTATTGACCGCTATTACCTGCCCTTCAAGTAGGCGAAAGGGCTTGCCGGCTACGAAGTCGGCATGGGTATAGAGGGGAAGGGGAGAAGGTAACTGCTGTTCCTCTTTCATCTATTGGGTAATTACATGGTTAGCGGCACATTTAGTGCCATGAGCAAAAGGATTAGTGAGCCAACTACGATTCGATAATAGCCGAATAGTTTGAAGCCGTACTTTGTGAGATAGCTGATAAAAAAGCGGATCGCCAGCATAGCTACTACAAAAGCGACTAAGTTACCCAGTAGAAGCGTGGTGGCGTTATTCCTAAAAATCTCCACCCCACCTGATTTAAATAGTTTGTAGGCTTTGAGTAATGTCGCCCCCAGCATAGTGGGTACCGCTAAGAAAAAGGAGTATTCGGCAGCTGCTTTACGCGATAGACCCTGCTGCATGCCCCCCACGATAGTAGCCATGGAGCGGCTCACACCCGGTATCATGGCGATTACTTGATAGCAACCAATGAAGAAGGCTTTTAGGAGTGTGGGGTGATCTTCCCCTTCCGATGAAAAAACATGGTCAATGAAAAGCATAAATACACCGCCCAAGAGTAACATCACAGCTACTACACTTACTTTGGAGAGAAGAAGGTCGATGTATTGCTCAAAGAGTAGCCCAATGACTGCTGCCGGCAATATACCCACCACAAGCGTCAGATAGAAGAATCCCCAGCGCTGCCACTTATTTTCAAGCTTCTTACCTCTGAAAACAGCATTAGGCGCAGCTTTTGGAGAGAAGAAACGTTTCCAATACAGCACAATTACGGACAAAATAGCCCCAAACTGTATCATCACGGTAAAGGCACGCAGATACTCATCAGACTGCATTTGCATGATACCCTGTGCCAATATCATGTGCCCTGTAGACGAGACCGGCAGAAACTCAGTAAGCCCCTCTACTATTGCGAGTACAATAGCTTGAATAATAGTCATACGTTAAGTTGAGCGGAGTATTTACTTCTCTTTGTCCCTTTTGCTCTTGTGTGGAATCATAATGGCGAAGATCACCAAAATAAACCCAATAAAAGAGATTGCAGGAGCAACCCTTATTCTAAGTGGGCTGAAGATCTCAGGGTTAAAGGAGATTACATCCGGAGACTTACCCCCTGCCATTAAAATAAAACCTGTTATAATGAGTACAAGGGCTATGATAAGTAAGATTAGATTAGTGCGCCCAAAGAGGTGAACTTGCGGCTCATTCCGTTTCTGTTGCTCCATAGAAAAGCTGTTTCGTTTGGTAGTTATCCACAAAAATACTTTAAGAGAGTGCTATCTTACCACTATCCATTTTGATGTATCGATTGGTGGCAAATACGGCACCAAGCCAAGAAAGTACTAAGCCCAAGAGAATGAGTGCACCGCCCACATATAGCATTGCCTCATTGGAGATATAGGCAAAGAAATCCTCTCCAATGTATCTACTCGCCCCCCAAGCCGAGAGCGCCAGTAACAGCAGCGCCAGCAAGGAAGCCCAAAAGCCATTCCACATACTGCGACAGACAAAGGGGCGCCTTATCAGCCGGAAGGGTGCTCCCAGTAGGGTCATAGAGCGTATGAGAGAGCGTCTGGCGTAGATCATCATATGCGTCGTATTGTTGATTTGGATACCGGCAATCAGTAGAAAGACAATAAGTATGGCAAATAAGCCCCATGAAATATGCTCCATCTGTTTATTCATAGATTGCAGCATATCCTTTTGGTAAGTGAATTGCTTAACCCCACTGAGCGATTGTATCAGACTATCTACCATGGGTAAGCTGTCGGGTGACAAGTAGGTAGCCTTAAGATGTATATCAATCTCGGGGAATAGGGGATTGTAACCCAATACAACGGTAGGATCTTCGCCCAACTCTTTCTGTAGCTCTTTGGCGGCTTCTTCCACAGAAATATAGCGAGCCTGTGCTACTGCGGGATGCTTGAGCAGGGTCTCCACCATCTTAAGACCGGCTTCTTTATCCACTTTTTTGTCTAATTCGATCGTAAATGAGAAATCCTGTTTTACTTTGCGTTCAACGCCTTGTTGAATGGACCTGATCAGTCCCATCCATCCCAATACAAAAAGCGGTAGAGCAATGCTTACAATTGCGACTATGCGGTTACGCACAAGAGAGTGATGCCGAGGCTTAGGTTGTTTCTTTGCCATTATGATTGCTTAATATCAATTGTTTTCTAAGGACAAAGGTAACGTATTCGCTACACAAATAGTAATAGGCGTGCGATGCTTTCTCTTACAGCTTATATTATTTGGAGGGATGAGCGTGTGTGGTGAGTTAGAAATATGTTTCTCTTTACAGACTGAAGTTTCAGTATGTCGTTATTAGTTGCCTATAGGAACAAAGTGTACACATTAGTAAAATAGTTGGTTTATTGGTAGTAATTATTTCGATCATTTCATTACCTTTGCTTTGATGCAAAATAAATAAAACGAAAAACTGTAATAAGAACATAGAAAGAAATGAGAAGAAGAAAATCGCTTTTTATCACCCTTTTTGTCGTGTTAGGCGCACTTCTTGCCGGAGGTTACTCAGCCCTTGCACAGGAGGCCTTTGGAGGCACGCCACCAAGCTTTGCGGCTTCGACAAGTCTGCTGCGTAGTGGTCAGCTTACACCCAATGTGGTGAGGGTGCGTCCCGACTTTAATCCGGAAGACGCTAAGGCAACTGACATGTGGAGTAGTACGCACGGGGATATCTCCGTTAAGCCGCTTCAAATTGGTAGAGTAATCGATCAGGAAATAGACTTCATCAAAGCCGCACGTAAGAGTGAAGTGGATGGTCGTACCGTGTACACGCTCCGCATTGAGTCTGAGGGAGCCAAGGGTATGGTCCTCTACTACGATGACTTCTTCATTCCGGAAGGCAGTGGAGAGCTTTTTATCTATACGCCTGACAGAGTTGAAGTTTTGGGAGCTTATACCCATGCCACTCATGCAGAGCATGGTGCTTTTGCCAATGAGCCGCTACCCGGAGATGCTGTAATCATGGAGTTCGCTCCCTATTTGGGTGCTGACGACTCTTTGCTTCCCTCCATTAAAATCTCGGGAGTGGGGCATATCTATCGTGCTGCTACTTTAGGTAAGCTTCGTGCTCAGGAAGACCCCGGTGAGGATGCTTCTGATCCTACCTGCCAGATTGACATAAACTGTCCTGAAGGAAACAACTGGCAAACTCAGAAAGCTTCCGTTGCTCAAATGATCATGGTTATAGGTAAATCAATGGGGATCTGCACCGGCTCTTTGTTGAATAATACGAATGTCGACTTCAAGCCCTACATTCTTACCGCAGCACACTGTATCGGCTCATCTCGTGTTCCTCAGACCGATTTGGATCAATGGATGTTTACTTTCCATTATGAAAAACCCGGTTGTAGCAAAGCAGGGGTAGGGGTTACCCGTGGTCGTACCGCAGTAGGATGTAAGCTAAGAACATTCCTCGACATCCAAGGCAAGAGCGATGGTTTGCTTCTCGAACTGAAAAATGAGGTACCGAAGGCTTTCCGCGTATATTATAGCGGTTGGGATCATTCTGCAAGGGTTCCTTCTAAAGTAACCGGTATTCATCACCCTCACGGTGACGCTAAAAAGATCTCTTACTGTGATGGCTACATTAAAGTCACGCAATGGAGTAATCCGGATGGAGTCGGAGCACCTAACGCTCACTTTGCTTTCTCTTATACAAAAGGGGATACCGAAGGGGGAAGTAGTGGCTCGCCGCTCTTCAACGAAAACGGACTAATCGTAGGCTCTCTTACAGGAGGTGCCCCAGGCTGTGGAACTTATGATGCATATGGTCGTCTACATTATCATTGGAATAAGTTCAAACAGTCGGGAAGTACGCTCTATTCAATGGATACGTTCCTTGATCCGAAGAATACGGGCGAAGAAACGCTGCAAGGTACTTGGCGTGATGACTTGCGTCCCTTGGAAGCTGTCTCTGATCTGAAGGTAGGCCTCTCAGAAGATACAAAGACCGTGAATGTAACCTGGAAGCCTGTTTCTACCGCTAACATTCCGTCGCATTGGACCGTGAAGTATCGTATCTATCGTAACGGTATGTATCTCGATGGAAAGGATGTGACCTCAGGTACCTCGTTCAGCGAAAGCGTAGAGGATGCCAGAAGCAATACGCGTGGTGAAGGACACGTAGTCTATGCTGTTCAGGCCCGCTATCTCTATGGTGGCGATAAACTGCCCGGTGATGCTTACAATAATGGTCGTGACTACACTTTCGGTGATGCCGATAAGGTACAGAAGGGCTTGTACTTAGGCGATGTAAAGAGAATCATGCCTGCCACAGTGAGTGCAAAAGCAAATGGTGGCGTAAATATTAGCTGGAAGAAGCCGGGTAACCTGCAGGAAATCTCACTCTTCGGCTATCCTAATGTAGAGAAACCGATCAAACTGAATTTTAGACAAATCGATTTTGGTGGGTACACCGGTGTTCCTGCCCGTATGCAGCTATTCTCTAAGTTCCGTGCTGATGAGATGGTGAATACCGACAATTCACCCGTATATATCTCTTCAGTAAGCGTGATTCCTACCGCCAAGACCGGTGCGCTGAAAGCGTTTATTATAAACGGAAGTCCCGCTTCTACGAAAAAGGAATTCCCCATTAATATGCCTGACAATTGGAAGGAGGGTGAGTGGGTTACTGTAGACCTTGCCAAACCTTACAAGATCGATCCTAATCAGTATCTCTTTGCCGGTGTTTCGTATGACAATAAGTCTGAAAAACTTCCCGTAAAGATTTGTTACATGAGCGGTACAGCTGACGAGTTTTCTCCCTACAGAGGTGCTTTCTTAAGCTACATGATCGGAGGAGAATTTGGTTTCTTCCCCTTGTCGGCTGCCGGGGTTTATGCCAATGGCTACTTAGCTGTTCGTCTTACTTTGTCTCCCTCTGCTGTTAAGTATACCAACGATGCAGAGAAGAGCGTCTTTGTTCGTTCCAATACACCGGTTCCTTTCCCCGTGATCAAGGGATATCGGATCAAGAAGAATGGTGCTGTATTGAAGGAGGTAGACAAGAATGTCAACTTTATTACCGACAATGACGGCTCTTCTGACGATGCGTATGAAATAGAGGTATTGTACGAAGATCCCACAAATGCAGATGCACCGGAGCTCTCTCCTGCAGTGGCTCCCTCAGTATATCCCTCACAGCTTGCTGCGGATGGAGTACTTAATATAGCCAATGCAGAGCGTGTTCAGCGGATAGCAGTGTACACCGTAGATGGTAAGCAAGTATTCTCAATGGATCGCCCCGCGTCGCAAATTGTGTTGGGTCATCTTGCTGAGGGTGCGTACATAGTTGTACTTGCCACTGAGAATGGTAATATTACGGAGCGCGTGTTCCGTTAAACAACTCCGGTCACGGTGCTTCACGGCACTGTGCTGATAAAGCGAGGAAAGCCTCGGGGCAGTGTGTCCCGGGGCTTTCTTTTTTTTGTTATTCTCAGTGAGTTATCTCCAATACGGTTTACCTGCCCTTGGTAAATTATCGGGAGGAATTTGCAAAGGAAAGGGGTTTATAAATTCGATGAAATAATATATCTTTGTATTCCATGGAAGCGTTCACGCTGCATATATTAGGTGTTGGCAGTGCATTGCCCACCTTGCGTCAC
Organism: uncultured Bacteroidales bacterium; assembly: GCA_947290775.1. GTDB lineage: Bacteria > Bacteroidota > Bacteroidia > Bacteroidales > Porphyromonadaceae > Porphyromonas > Porphyromonas miyakawae. The sequence continues at coordinate 45,323 of CAMYPM010000011.1, forward strand.
AACCCATCGGCTCAGGCTCTCAGTATGAGAGGTAAGATCTTCATCATCGATTGTGGAGAGGGGTGTCAGTTGTCGCTGCGGCGGAGTCGTCTTAGCTTGTCTCGTATCAGGGCAATCTTTATATCTCATCTTCACGGCGATCATGTATTCGGCCTACCCGGCCTTCTTTCTACGCTCTCTCTCTTGGGGCGTAGTGGCAGCTTGGCTATCCATGGTCCTGTGGGTATAAAGCACTTTGTGGAGTGTATGGGGCAAATTTTTTGGCCCGACAATCCCTATCAGATTGAGGTTTATGAGCATGAGTCAACTACGAGTCAGATGATTTATGAGGATGCCTCGCTTCGCGTTACCACGCTTCCACTACGTCACCGCCTACCGACTACGGGCTATCTCTTTGAAGAGAAGCGCCCATTGAGGCATTTGGATAAAGCAGCCGTTGATTTCTACCATGTACCTATAGCCGCTTATCGCTCCATCTTGGCAGGGGAGCCTTATACAACGGAAGAGGGTACCCATATTCCAAATTCACGACTTACGAAACCGGGCGAGCCCGCCAGAAAGTACGCTTACGTGAGCGATACCGCCTATCACGAGGCCCTTGTCCCTTTATTGCAGGGAGTGGATTTGTTGTATCATGAAGCTACCTATATGCAGCAGGATGCATCTCGAGCCGCAGAAACGTGGCACTCGACTGCAGTGGATGCTGCTACGATAGCCCGAAAAGCAGCCGTACATAAGCTCTTACTGGGGCATTATTCGGCTCGCTACGACGATCATACCCCTTTGCTCAAAGAGGCAAGGGAGGTATTTCCTAATACTGAGTTGGCGTCGGAAGGCGACAACTTCGAATTGTAGACCATTAGTTAATAGCCTATGGATTGTAAGAACAAATTAATGCAACTAAAAAGGGTACGCTTTATACTTCCTTTATGCCTGTTGCTCTTAGTACAGGCCTGTGGGGTGAAAGCACATCCGATTAAACCGGAAGTAAAGCACTCAACCCATCATTCAAAGGCCGTTTATAATGAGAAGGGTTTATTTATGCCCCACCCCGACTGTATAGCTTATGCTGAGTTAAATGTAACCCCTTCCGGGGATATGATTGAAGATTTAATCAACCTCGGAAAGCGTTATTTAGGCAAGCCATACCGTTGGCGCGGAGCTTCCTCACGACCCTTCGATTGCTCCGGCTTTGTACGCTTCTTGTTCGGCAGCTTTGATATTGAGCTACCGGCCTCTTCGTCAGCAATGTATAATGCCACTACACCTATTAAAGATGTGCAGCCGGGTGACTTAGTCTTCTTTTCAGGATCGAGAAGAGGAGGAAGGATCGGGCATGTGGGCATAGCCATTGCGGTTGATAAGCGGGGTATTACTATGTTGCACAGCTCCACAAGTCGCGGAATTGTGATAGAGCGGATCGACGATAGTGCGTATTTTCGTTCTCGCTATGCGGGAGCGAGACGTATCCCTAAGTTGCATCGCTACTTTGATGCCAAGAATGCTCCCTCTACCGATGCGGTCATTCCGCCTCTTTTCATTTGTGATACTCAGGTGCCTACTTGCTTGGCTACACCTCAGATTCCTTGTGTAGAGGGTTAGCCACTCGTTCATGACTTTTTCTTTGGAGAGGGTACGTAGTTCCTTTTACGTTCTCTCTCCTTTTTTATAGGAGCCTTCTGTGCCTCCTTGTATCCTTTCTATTGATCATTTATTTGTATCTTTGAAGCGAGGGGAAGTTCGCTCACGGTATGATGAGAGAATAAGGGTAACCCCTTGAAAAAATACAATAGACCGAACTAAAATGAATATATTGAGTTATCCGTCACCAAAGGAGGTGGCACAGAAGTTAGCAGAGCGTATAGCTGAGGAAGTGGAAAAGAAGCCCGTGTATCACTTAGCTATAACCGGAGGTGAAGATGCCCCAATGGTGTATCAAGCCTTAGCAGCGGCAAATATCAATTGGCAGAAGGTGCGTCTTTATTTTGTCAGTGAGGTGATTAGTGGTACGCAAGCCGGGATTAACTACGATGTAGCGCGGCACCACTTAATAACGAAAGTACCTATTAGAGAGGAGCAGGTGTATAGGATTCCCATTGATGCGGATAGTGCCGCTCAGGCCGCGCAGAGCTATCAGCAGCAAGTGACCGGTGAAGTGCCTCTATTGAATGGATATCCTCTCTTTGATGCAGTGCTCCTTGCGCTACATGAAGATGGTCATGTGGCAGAAATACATCCCGGGCAGGAAGAGCTTTATTATAAGGAGGACGTATATTTAGTCAATAAGCGACCGGAGAGTGGAGAAGAGACCGTAACCCTCTCCTTTCAAGCACTGAGCGAGGTTAAAAAAATCTTTCTATATGCATTTGGCGACGACATCCGCTTCGTGATAGGAAATATGGTCAATCTGATGCCTGAGGCAAAGGCCTATCCGGCGAACGTGCTTACAGCACTCAACCCGTGGAGTACGCTCTATGCAGATGCAGCTGCCATGAGGGAGAAAAGCTACGCAATATATTGATAACGACATTTTAATCACTGTAACGAACAGGCGACAATATGGCAAAGAAAATCAATTGGGAATCGATGCTTTCCTTAGCATTGAAGAATAATTTGGCGCGGATCAATCGGAATCGCTTTTTGGCAACTTCCTTAGCTCCCTTTTGCACACCCGAAGATTTGAATAAAATAGCTTTCCTCCGCCCGGAGAGCCTTGTGGAGGTGCAAGTGCTGGATCATTTAGGTAAAGAGATAGTAGAAAAGCACTTAAATCAAGCGGCTTTAATCTCTGGTGGAGCAGGCTTGCTGGGTGCCTCCGCGATGTGGCTAAGTGTGCCCGGCGATACACTCCAGTTTGTGACGCAGCTCGTTATTATGACGCAGAAGCTCGCTTACTTATATGGTTGGGATGATTTCTTCTTCAATGAAGAGCCCACCGATGAGACGATAGCTCGCCTTTCGTTAATCCTTGGGTATGGAGTTGGCGTGCATGAGGCCAAAGGGGTGATCATGTCAGTCGCCAATGATATGATGCCGAATCTGAATGAGGCTATGGCACAGGAGCAGATTGATAAGAATCATCCTATTGTAAAGAAGACAGTGTCGGCACTTTCAGAGCAGTTGCTGCGAACAGCTGTGAGTGGAGGGCTTGCCAAAGTGCTCCCGATCGTGGGAGCTGCCGCATCCGGTATATGGAGCTATAAATCGTTCCGGCCTATTGCAGAGCGCATTCGTTTGTTGCTTAGCGAAATAATGTACACGAGGTTGGGACATCAGCTTTCGCAAAAATAGAGGCATTCGTTCTCTTTAAGGAGAGTAAGGCGAGTACAAATGCTCGTTAATTGTCTATCTTTGCAGCGAACTTTTGATTAACGAAGAGATGAACAGCTGGTACGAGTGTAAGGTAAGATACCAAAAGATAACGGATGAGGGTGCTATTAAAAGTAGCCAAGAGTGCTACCTTATAGATGCCTATACGGTTACAGAAGCAGAAGCAAGGCTAATAGAGGAGATAACCCCCTTTACGTCCAATGGGGAATTTACGGTTTCATCCATTAAGAAAGAGAAGCTGACCGATCTTTTTCTTAGTGAGGACCCTGATGCTACCTATTTGTATAGGTGTAAGGTAAACTTCATCTCTATAGATGAGAAAAAGGGCGTAGAGAAGCGAGTGCCCGCTACTATGATTGTAAAAGCATCCTCTGTGTTGGAAGCTGCCAAACGTATAGAGAAGGAGATGGCTTCAAGTATCAGTGAATGGCAAATAGCCTCTGTGTCGGAAACAAATATAGTAGATATCCTCTGGGCCGATGGTCAGGGGGCAGCAAAGAGTAATGAGTAAAATTGGTGATAACATACAGGCGATCCAAAAGGCTCTTCCGGAGTCTGTTCGCTTAATAGTGGTCACTAAGTTTCATCCCGAAGAGGCTTTGATGGAGGCCTATGAAGCCGGGGCAAGGGATTTCGGGGAGAATCATGTGCAGGAGCTTGTGCCTAAGGCTGAGCACTTGCCTAAAGATATTCGTTGGCATTTTGTGGGTAATCTGCAACGTAATAAGGTGAAGCGGATCATTCCCTTTGTGTCGCTGATCCATAGTGTAGACAGCAAGCGTCTTTTTGATGAGGTACTCAAGCGTGCAGAGGAGGCGCAGCGTGTGGTGGATATCCTTTTGGAGGTACATATAGGTGGAGAAGAAACCAAAGAGGGAATAGCTCCGAGTGAGCTGGATGAGCTTACAAAGGAGTGTGTAGAAGCAATCAAAGAGCGTCCTTTTGTTCGTATTCGCGGACTAATGGGAATGGCTTCCCATACAGATGATGAGGAGCAGATCAGACGCGAGTTTGCATGCCTAAAGCGACTTTTTGAGCAGCAGAAGTCGCATTACTTCACCTCAGAAGAGTCCCTCTTCGATACCCTTTCCATGGGGATGAGTAACGATTGGCCTATAGCGGTAGAGGAGGGAAGTACCATGATTCGAGTCGGTACGGCAATTATGGGCGAACGCAACTATTAAGCCCTCTTGATTGTTAACAAGGAAGAATAAGGAAATTAAAAATAAATACACATAAAAGAGCATGAAGGAGCTAACATCAAACTACGCCGGACTTATACTGCGTAACCCTGTTGTAGCCGCCAGTAGCGGCCTCACTTCGTCGGCCGCTAAAGTAAAAGCGTTAGTTGACGCCGGATGTGCAGCTGTAGTGATCAAATCACTTTTTGAGGAGCAAATCGACACTCTTTCTCAGAATGTAGTGAGTGGGGGTGAGTATTATCCGGAAGCCTTTGATTATGTAAATCATTATATCAAAGGGCATGAGGTACAGAAGCATCTTGATCTGATAAAGCAGGTTAAGGATGAAAATGAGGTGCCTATTATAGCAAGTATCAACTGCTATCACAAAGGGGATTGGGCCGAGTTCGCCAAGAATATGGAAGCGGCAGGAGCCGATGCTATAGAAGTAAATATTATGCGCCTTGAGGCCTCCTTGACGGCAGATCCGGCTGTAGTAGTCGAAGAGTACGTAAATATTGTGCGTAGTATAACGACTGCCGTGTCGCTTCCTGTGCAGGTGAAGATCTCAAAAGAGTTCTCTTGTCCTATAGCATTGATTGCCCGCTTAAAGCAAGCCGGAGCAAAGGGAGTTACTCTTTTTAATCGCTCCTATCGGATGGATATAGATGTACAAAGAGAAGAAATCACCTCCGGAAAGGTGTTTACTGAGCCGAGCGATATATCGGATACGCTTCGCTACACCGGTATTGTAGCCGCTGAGCTGAGTGATTTTCCCGTGTCGGCTTCTACCGGTATCCATGGTTCTGTATGTGCTTTGAAAGCACTCCTCGCAGGTGCTCAGACAGTGCAGATGTGTTCTGCCCTTTATCAGAATGGTGTGGAACAAGTAACCAAGACCCTTGAGGGTATTGAAGCGTGGATGGAAAACAAACAGTACCGAGCTATCGATGAGTTCCGCGGTAAGCTGAAAGCGACTGAAACAGACCATGCCCTCTATAGCCGCATGCAATTCATGCGCTATTTTGGGGGTAAGGAGTAGTTTGTTCCTAAGCCTTCGAAAGAAGGCTGACAATTGGGACTATAATGGGCAAGACACACATAGCAGGGTTACGAATGACAGCCTTAGTATGGGTGTCTTGCGTTGTCTTATGCCTTGTAGGACTATCATGTAAGGGGCGTTCTGTAAGTGCTCAGCGACCTTTAGCAGTGGATACCCTTTATCGCGCTTATGTTCCCCCTTTACCTCCTCGGACGCTTGCTGATGCAGAGGCTCGAGCTTTATGGTATGTGAAGCACTATTGGGATGATTTCAATTTCTACGATTCTCAGGCGCTACTTGCCCACAAAGAGTTGCTTAGGCAGAATGTGGAAGACCTGGTCTTCGCTGCCATACAGTTGCCGGTCGACAGTGTGGCGGAATCTCTTGTTAAGCCATTAAAGGCTAGTGACGGAGATCTACTAATCTTCTTTGCTGATGCCATGGTCGAATTGCTTTATGCAGAGGGACGAGCCCCTAAGCGTTATGAGCCGTATTATCTTCCTATACTGAAGGAGCTGAGCGTCTCTGCTAAAGTGGATCTGGCGCGTTCTGAACGAGCTAAGTTTCTCTATAAAATGCTTTCACGTAATTCTCTCGGAAGTCATGCAGAAGGCTTTCTATCGGTTGATACCCTGGGGCAGATGCGTAGCTTGAAGAGTTTTGAGGGAAAACCAGCACTAATGATTTTTTTTGCCCCCGGCTGCGAGCATTGTCGTAAGATGACTAAGAAGATTGAGCGAAGTCGTATTATTAGACAGCTTGTAACCTCCGGTGAGCTTGCTCTCTTGTATGTATATCCTTTCCCCTATGAAGATATATTTCTTTCCGGTGTGGAAGAATTGCCCTCTTTTACTACCTATTATGGATACAATAAAGATGGACGAATATTAAGGGAGAATTTGTACAATATTGAAGAAACACCTGTTCTTTATATGTTAAATAAAGAAGGAGTTGTGTTGTTGAAGAATGCCTCTTTCGAGGAATTGAAGCAATTTTTAAAAAATGACTTTAAGGCACATATCTCTTTGTAGTTTAGTTGCTTAGAGGTGTATATGATGTTATGTAGTAGCCTATCTGAAAGTAAAAAAATCAAACAACAACCACTGAAAGAACGCTTTCAAGTGAACAAAATAGGGTAAAAGTGGTTTCTATATCAGTCCTTTTATCTACCTTTGTGTAGTAGAGCAGTGATAGGATCACTGAAATTGACTAAAAACGAAAAAGAAAAGCCGGCTGGAGAACCGGCCGAGATAATTGAAAAAGAAGAAATAAAAAAATAGAAGTAACGCTAACAGTATGATTATTAAACGTATGAAGGTAAAGTACTTATTGCTCTCTCTTATGGGAGCTTTGGCACTCACAGCAAGTGCCCAGCAGCCTGAGGCAACGGAATCCCAACTGCCTGCCAACCGGACTGCTTTTGAACATAGCAAGGGTCATTGGTTTATCAGTGTACAAGGCGGTGTAGCCTCTCAGTTCGGTGGATATAACCCCGGTGAGAAGAATGGTATCAATTTCAGTACCTATATGGAAGACTGCCTTAAGGAAGGTGGTAACATTGTACCGGCTCTTTCTTTGGGTAAGTGGCATAATCCTTACTTTGCAACTCGCTTGCAGTTACAAGGTGCTTACATGCCTACTCCCTATCTAGAACAAATGGGTGGTGAATACCAGTACTTCAAAACAGCATTTGTAGGTGCTCATTTCGATTTTATGTTTGATGTAGTAAACTATTTCGCTACATACAAGCCTAATCGTGTATTCCACTTCATTCCTTTCATGGGTCTTGGTTATCAGTTCAAGTTCTATGAAGATTTCAAGGAACCCTATCGTCATTCGGCAACTGCAAACGCAGGTCTTATCTTCTCATTCCGTTTGGCTAAGCGCGTAGATCTCTTCTTGGAAGCTCAGGCTATTTATAGTAACCTCAACTTCACAAAGCGCGATGCTACATTTGATGGAGAAGATTTGACACCGTATTTGAAGGGTACTGATGCATACAATGGTTTTGCTGCCGTAGCATCTCTCGGTCTTAACTTCAACCTCGGTCAAACAGAGTGGAACGAAGTAACCCCGATGGATTACGAGCTTATCAACGACCTCAACCGTCAGATCAACTCTTTGAAGGCTGAAAACGCTGAATTGAGCAAGCGTCCTGTAAGCTGTCCTGAATGTCCTGAAGTAGCTCCTGCAAAGGAAGTCGTTGCTTCTACAGTGATCTCTGATAAGGCTGTTATCTTCGCTTTCGATAGCGATGTAATTGCTCCTAATCAGGAAATCCAAATGAGTGAAATTGCTCGTTTGATCAAGGAAAACAATACTCCTGTGCTTGTAATCGGTTATGCAGATACAACAGGCTCTTCTGAGTACAATATGGGTCTTTCTGAGCGTCGCGCTAAGGCTGTTGCTGATGCTCTTGTAAATACTTATGGAGTTGACTCTAGCTTGGTAACCACTGAATGGCAAGGTGCAACCGATCAGTTCTCACCGAAGGGCTTGAATCGCGTTGTTATCGTACGCTCTAAGTAAGTAAGGAGGAATCATTTAATTCGTAAAAAAGACAATTAGATATGAAAGCAAAAGTTTTAATGCTCACCCTGATGGGTGCATGCGCACTGACTTTCGGCGCAAAAGCGCAAGAAGAAGCTCCTGCTTCACAGCAGCTTCCCGCTCACAAGACTGTATTCAATAAGGATAAGGCCGGTGACCATTGGTTCATGGATATCCAAGGTGGTGCTGTTATGATGCCACTCAGCGAAGCTAATAACGATGCTGAGTTTGGTGATCGCATCGGTTGGGGTATGCCTAACCTCGCATTTGGTAAGTGGATCTCTCCTTACTATGCAAATCGTGTTCACTTCTATGGATGGGGTGTTCCCGGATTTGAAAGTGTACCTAATACGATCGCTAAGGATGCCGCTCTTAAGCAGTACACCAACTATTTCGTAGCTGCACAGTACGAATTTATGTTCGATGTAGTAAACTACTTCGCTGTGTACAATCCTAAGAGAGTATTCCACTTCATTCCTTTCGTAGGTGTAGGTGTAGGATGCAAGCTCCAAACTAGCGAAGGCAAGATCTTCGATAATACGGATGCTTTGGATGAGTTTACTAAGAATGACTTCTCAGGAGCTATCAATGCAGGTTTGATCTTCAAGTTCCGTTTGGGTCGTCGTGTAGACCTCAATTTGGAAGCACAGGTAATGGCTATGAAGAATAACTTCGCTGGCAGCACCTCTTCTACTCAGATGGATGTTTTGGGAAAGAGTGTTCCTGTAAGTGCTAAGGCTAGCGCAGATCTTCTCGCTATGTTAACAGCAGGTTTCTCATTCAACTTAGGTACTCCTGAATTTACTGAAGTAGTTCCTATGGATTGGGCTATGGTTAATGATCTTAACTCACAGATCAGCGACTTGCGCGCTCAGAATGCAGAACTCAGCAAGCGTCCTGTAAGCTGTCCTGAATGTCCTGAGGCTCCTGAAGCACAGGTTGTTACTAAGACAATTCTCAATAATATTGTTTACTTCCGTATCGGTAGTGCAAAGGTTGACCAGAACCAATTGATCAACATCTACAACACAGCTGAATACGCTAAGAATAACAATGAAAAGATCTATGTAACAGGTTATGCTGACGAAAAGACCGGTAGTGCTAACTGGAACCAGCGTCTCTCTGAGCTTCGTGCTAATGCTGTAAAGGATATCCTTGTTAAGCAGTATGGTGTAGATGAAAGTCGCATCGTAGTTGATTCTAAGGGTTGCACTGAACAGCCGTTCGAACGCAATGAGTGGAACCGCGTAGTAATCATGACCGCTGAATAAGTCAGTGTACTCGGTTTAAACGCTTCGTTTACACGTAGCGTTACCTAAAGAAGGCAGCTTCCTCAATATGAGGGAGCTGCTCTTTTTTTTGGTATGACAGGCATGTCATACATCTGCGGTGAAAGTCCACTCGGGGCGTAGTTGCCAACGAACCCCATAGCGACTTGCATGTTTCAAGGGGCGACCCTTGTGAGAGAAGAAGCAATAGCAAATTCGTGGTCTGACGAACAGAAACCTAATACTAAGGCGTATCAAGCGTGCAAGCTGGCCAAAGGCAGTGAAGCTCCAAAAGGCAACCCTAACCTTGATACGTAGATTAGGCAGGTAAACGATGAAAAAAGTATGTCCCACCTGTGAGGCCTTGGCAAGTCCTCAAGTATAGTAACAACGAATGCCGAGGAGTCAGCAGAGGTCAAAGTAGCCGTTCTCGTGCAGAACAAGGCGAAGAACCGAATAATTCGTAACGACAATCAAGAATGTATGTTCCGATGTCTTTTTTGCTGACAAGTGGCAACGGTCAAAACGTCAATGCAATCAACTACATAGACTATGCATGCGAGCAGCGGTAGTGGAAGTTCAGAAAGAGGGAAGATGAAACTAATCGAATATGATTAGTCACTCTTTGAAAACGAATTAAACCACCGTACGCCGAACGGTACCTACGGTGGTGTGAGAGGTCAGGAAACGAAAGTAGGTCAGAAAACTCTCGTTCCCGGACCTACTCGATGTATATCAGCTGCACTCAGCACTTCCACGGCGCGGTAAACGCACCGTAGATCGTGCTATTCGGTTATCGTTGGATGAGGAGGCGGTGCGACGCTACTTCCACCTCTCCGACTAATACTCAAGATTACGTACTCCACACCT
>CAMYPM010000012.1 GCA_947290775.1 uncultured Bacteroidales bacterium
CAGCGAATACTTCTGCATTTCCGTACACCCAGCAGTTGCCCTCGTGGCTGAGATTGCTTTCTTTCTCAATCCAGCCACCCTTGTCTCCGGCTTTTACGTTGCTAAAGTCTTGTAAAGCTTCAATTCTATGCAGCGTGCGACCGAGTGTTTCCCTTGTCTCGCCTGTAAATTCGTACTTTCTTTCCATTGCTTATTCCTCCACACGTTCTTTTGCGTTTGCTTCAGCATTCTTGACGAAGGTTGCAAAATCAAGAGCTGATTTACAGATGAAAAATGCCCTATCGTTATTGGCAAGCGCACACGCAAGTGACTTAATTAAAGCCTCACCTCTGCCCATGATAGCCATACTGCCATCCTCGTCTTCAAGCACGGCAAATAGCTTTCTGTCCTTGCTTGCGTCTTTCCACTCGTTTAGTGCTTCAACTACTTTGTCAACATTAAATTCGTTTTCCATTGCTTTTTTCTTTTTGTGTTATTACTTATTCTTATGTTTCTTATTTGCGGTTGTCGTTTGTCTTTGTTGTTTCGTTACATTTGTAGCCGTTGTGTATTATTTGACACTGCAAAGTTAGGAAATACATTACAAACATGCAAGACATTTCATACAAGAAAAATGTAATAAGTATATAAGTAATTGATTATCAATAAAATGGATGCGATAAAAATTTTGGAGGAGGTATTAAAATACACGAAAAAGAATTGTTCGTCCTTATCTTCTGAAATAGGCGTTAATAGGCAACTGCTCTATGATATACAGAGGGGCAAGACTAAATCTATATCGTATGAGCTTGCAAATAGAATATGTAATGTTTATCCAGAGATTAGTAAGGAGTTCTTACAAAGCGGACAAGGAAATATGTTACTACAACAGCACGCTTCCACCGCAAGCGGTAGTATCAATCAAATAAACGGACATAACAACAACATAAATAGCAACAATATCGGCAACGTACCGACTGCCACATATCGCACGGATGGCGCACCCGATGAAATAAAGGCTATTACGAACGCACTAATCACCAGCCAAGCACAAACTAATATGCTTATTGAACGGCTTGCAATAGCGCAAAATCAGCTACTCACTGCGCAAGCGAATATATCAGAGCTTATTGAGTTGCTTAAAAAGAAATAGGGCAACAGCCAAAAAGCTGTCGCCCTTGCAATAACACTACAAATACAAACTATTACTCACTCTATCTTTGGTATTAGTTCTATCGCCTGCTGCTTCTTCCTATCTGTTACCTTTGCATATATCTGTGTAGTCGTTATATCCTTGTGTCCGAGTAGTTTTGAGACCGTATATAAGTCCGCTCCCAATTCCAACATCATTACAGCGTAAGTGTGCCTACTCGTATGATAGGTTATAGGCTTGGATATTCCAGCGTTCCTTGCCCACTCTCGTAACTTCGTGCTGAGGTAATTTGTGTACATAAGCTCGGGAAAGACTAAATCACTATTCGCTCCTCGTTTTCCCATATACCTAACAGCTTCTTCGCTTATATCCGTGTATTCCACCCATTTAGTCTTTTGTTGCCGATAGGTTATTCTCGTATAGCCATCCTCTTTTGTTACGTCTTCCCATTTAAGTTTGCGTACATCGCTTATCCGCAATCCAGTAAGGCACGAAAACAAAAACGCACGCTTTAGCTCCTTGTCCTTACATTCTGTTCTCGCAAGACTTTTTACCTCCTCCAGCGTTAAGTACACCATTTGTTTTTCTTCCGGCTTCGGTATTTCTACCCCCTGCATCGGATTCTTTTCAATTAGTTCTGCTCGGACAGCCCGATTAAAACAAGATAAAAGTTTGCAGAGGTAATGGTGCTTTGTGTTATCAGTTAGCTTCGTTTTGCTCTTTCTATTACTATCCCTGTATCTTATCTCACTTGACCCAACATTATCCAAATACCGCTTAAAACTATTTACCCACTGAACGCTTATATCCCCGAGTGCTATATCCTCACTTTGGTAATTATGTAAGTGACGCTTTAAGCTGTGCAGTATGTTGTCTTGTGGCACTTCATCCAAAAACTCAAATAAAGACTTCCCAGCCTCTTTCGCTTCTTTCTTAAACCCAAATGCGCCATCCCTCAGCTCCACAATTCTTTTTGCCCTTACAGCTTCAGCGAGCCGCATCGTGTCTTTGTTTAGCGTCTTTGCCGTGTAGTTGTCCTCGGGGATTAAATACAAGCGTAAATACTCATACTTCCTTTGACCACCATCGTATATATCTAAGTATAGAGCCGTCCTACCGCCCTTTATTGCCCTTTTGCGCAGTGTTACACTGCTCGTTTTGTGTCTCATCGTGTTATTACTTACTTGTTATTATTTGCCTTGTCCTTTGGTCTTATTTGTTGTTGTGAAACAGACACACAAAAATAAACAATAAAAACAACAAACGACCACCAAATAATATTCATAGATTTATCATATACCTATCTATTAGTTGTCACTTATTAAAAAGAAAAACAACCGCCAAAATCGCTCTGAGAGTGCTATTTGTATGATAAGCATATGAAATATTATACACATTACAAAGTGTATATTAAATAGATCTATATCTTTTGATCAAAAGATATAGATGTTTCAAACGAAAGATACGTACCTTTCGTTTGAAAGATACGTATCTTTTTGTGGAGCGGTTACGTCTCCTTGAGGGAAGCAGCCGCTTATTAAGTGCTTAATTCTTTACCGCTTGATGGTTAGTTGACGGGTAGTCAGCACACCCATAGCATCGCGGAAAGTAACCAAGTAGTTGCCTTCGGGAAGTCCCTCTACGAGCAATACAGCGTGTCCGCTTTGATCAGCAGTGACGGTTAGGAGGCGTGCTCCATCCGTTCCGTACACGCTTACTTCACCTTGTGGAGCTACTCCGAATAAGTTTGCTTCGCTGCTGGCCGGATTCGGGTAGAGGGCAATGCCTTCGCGTGCAACTGCTTCGGCACCGGTCTTGAATGTAGCAGTAACTTTTACGTTACTCTTCACTACAAAGCGCTTAGTTGCGGTGATATCCTCCTCGTTAGCCATCAGCTTATCCAGCTCATAACCGGCTTCGGGAGCTACTTCTACAGTAAGCTCTGTACCATAAGGCACAGCATTAAGGTCATTGGCACCTTTGACTGTTACCAATCCGTTAACATCCTTCGAAACTGTTACTGCAAAGGAAATAGCATTGTCGGTACAGAACCCATCTAGTCCTTCGTACTCTATCTCATCTTCCGTTTCAGTTTCTATGTAGTAGGAAATCCAATTTTTCGCCTTCGCTATTTCAACCCCATGCTTCGTCAATACGTTTCCATTCCCCGGAGCTGCATTCTTTTCCTCTTCAGTAACAGCGAATAGAGCCGCATCATCATCGATAGTTCTCATAGGCAACTGTATGGCAATTGCTTCCATTGCGCTACAACCTATACGGTTATCTTCACACGAGAGCGACAATAACTTGGGGCAATTAGAGATATCTAAGGCGCTTATCTCATTGTTACTGCACTCCAATCTTTTCAAATTCGGACACTGGGTCACATCTAATGAAGTTAATTGGTTGTTGTAGCAGTATAATTGCTCCATTTTCTTACATGCGGATATATCTAAGGAGGAAATAGGATTGTCGCTACACCACAGATGCTTAAGTGCTGTGTTTTTGGTCACATCCAATCCGGCTAATTGATTTTCTTCACAATAGAGATTCCACAAATTGGGACACTTGGATACATCCAGTGAAGATAGCTTGTTGCCACCGCATTGCAAGCCTAACAGAAGGGGACAGTGCGTAACGTCGAGCGATGGAATCTGGTTTAATTGGCACCACAAGTAGGTCAGCTTCGTATTTTTTGTTACATCCAAGGAAGTCAGTTTATTTTGCTGACAATACAATTTCTGAAGTTCGGTACAATTACTTAAATCCAAGTTTGTAAACTGATTCAGCCATGCCCTCAATAACTGTAGTTGCCCTGACTTTGAAAGATCGAGTTCGGTTAGTTTATTGTTGAAGCACTCAAGCATCTTCAGGTTAGGACAATGAGAAATATCCAAAGCCGTCAGCTTATTCTGATTACAATAGAATAAGACTATATCTCCATTAAGGGTGATGGATGGATCGGTAATGGTATAGGTATTAAATGATCCATCTGCTTTAATGGCCTCTTTGAGTCCGGTAGCCGTAACCTCTCCGTTAGCCATTACGGCAATCTTTACAGTTTCGCCAATTGCTTTCTCGGTTGTAAATGTAAGGGAGTTTGAGACCGGTACAGCGGTAGGTACATAGTCTACATATTGCGCTTTGGTGGGGTCCCAGGCTTTTACGCTCCAACCCTTTAGTTTTGCCTTGTCTACATGCTCTTTTGTGCAGATATTCTTTTCCAAAGTTTGGTCAAGATGCATGGCATAAAGAAGTCCGTCACTTGAAGCACTTCTGTCGGGCAGAGACTCGATTAGCTTTGTCATGGATAGGGCAGAGATGCTATTTTGCAGGCAGTAAAGCTCTTTTAATTGGGGAGCTTGTGATAGATCCAATGCCGTAAGGCTCCCGCCTTGTACTTGCAAGGAGCTTAAGTCGCTACAGTGGTAGAGTTCAATTTCCGACAAATTAGCTTTGGAAAAATCGAGCTTCGTAGCCTTGCTCTCCAAGCAGTATGATTGTTGATCCTGCACAGTAACCTCTTTGAGTGTGGTAGTAGCACTCTCCGCCTTAACTGTTTTTTGTTCATTACCCCAGAATTGAATGTCACTCCCTGTAGGGGCTGTAACAGTGATCTCTATATCAGCGTCTTTAGCCTGCTGCGTGGTGAACGACAGATAGGGATAGCTTTCATTGGTCTGGACATCGAGTACCCAACCCTTGTCCTGTGCAGGCTTTAGGGTTACTTTATCCGTAGAAGGATTGTAGCGAATAGAGAGATGCTTTAGATAATCAGCTTGATAGGAAGGAACTGTTACACCCGAGATATTTGGAAGCGTCTTTATAATGCTCTCTATGGATTCGGAGGTAAGTTTATTCCCTGCTAATTGAAGGCAAAGTAGTCTCTCATTGTTAGGCGCAAGTTTCACTTCTGAGAGTGCGTTTTGCGTGAGCCATACCTCGATCAATTCCAAGCATGGGGAGAGATCGATAGCGGTAAGCTTCCCATTCATGGCCTCAATATTTTTCAATTTAACGGTATGCGAAAGGTCCAGCTCCGTAAGCGAGGTGTGGTGAATAGAAAGGGATGTAAGCTCTTTACAGGGAGAAAGATCGATTTTTTTTATCGGGTTGTACGAGAGGGTTAGTCCGCGAAGCTCGGTACATTGTGTCAGATCGATATGGGTAATTTGGTTTTTCCCCAAATTGAGGGAGACCAGCTCTTGTAGTTTGCCCTGTAGGCTAACAGAGGTGAGCTTATTCTTGAAAAGATCAAGCATACGCAGATGAGTCACTCCCGAGATGGAAAAGCTACTCAGCCGGTTGTTGCGAATAGAGAGATCAGTCATCTGACTTTCGGGAGCAAGCTGTACTTCCGTAAGGTTGTTATCCGACAAGTCGGCACTGGTAATAGTTGCGCCTAATGTGATAGTACCCGATAGTTGATTTTGAGAGATATCAATATTTTGCAGACTACTGCACCCACTCAAATCTATGGTTGAAAGTTGATTTCCTTGAGCCCATAAATAGGTAAGTTTACTCTTCTTGCCGAGAGTCAGCTCCTTTAGCTTACAGGAGGATACGTTAAGCGAATTTAGAAGGGCTGCTTCCGAGAGATCGATTTGGGCAAGAGAACTATTGCTCAGGTCGATATTCAGTAGTTTTAGCGACAGTCCGACCGTGGCTTTTGTCCATCCACCTGAAGGCGCAAGGATGTGCGAAATAGATTCTCCATAAATCTTGATGTGGCTACCCGATACTTTATCATAGATCGGATTTTCTTCGCCGTAGCTCCCTTTGGTATAGCGCTTGGGAACACCGCTCCCCCAGTCTATCCAGAAGTAATCGGTTGATGAAATCTGAATGGCTAAGTACTCTCCTTGCTGTTTTTCGGTAGTGGCATCCAAGAGTGGCGTCGTCGGACGTACTTGTGCCCTCATTACCGGAGGAAAGAGAAGCAAAACCAAAGATGCAAATAGTAATGCTCTTTTCATAATAAGCTTGTTCTGTATATCTGTGAATTTATAATTGCTTGTTAGCGATTTTTATTAGTGAGTATACGAACTCCGGTAGTAAAGGTACTGAATCTTTCTCAAAGTGGGGAAATAGGATTGGGAAGGGATGAAGCGCAGCGACGATATGGCTAAGAGAGCTCTCCTATCCGTAGAAAATAAGCGTGCAATACCCCTCAAAAAAAGATCTGTATCTTTCAAATGAAAGGTACAGATGTTTCAAATAAAAGATATAGATGTTTCAAGCAAAACATCCATATCTTTTTGTTAGACTTGTTTTATCAGAATTGAAAGTAGATAAAAGGCTGTACGTCGGCACTCTTTACTTGCGATACGAGTATTACCAGTGCGACAAAGAGCAACAACTGAACCGCAAAGGGCGCACGTGTAACAGCCCGCTCGGATATACGGTGTACTTTGCGGGGAAGGAAGTGCAGTGCAAAGCCTAAAATAATGAGTGTGGCGACCGGTAAATACCCCTCAAAGAAAGGTATGATCAGCTCCGGATGAAAATTGGTGAATATCTGATTCACCATGAGCCATACGGCATTCACATCCTTGGCTCTGAAGAAGAGAAACGCAAATGTAACGAAGTGGAAGGTGAGAAGTACACTGAGTATGCGCCACCCGGGCTTCATCTCAGCGGCAGTAGCCTTTGAACGGGGAAATAGCTTAAAGCGCAATTTGTCGAAAGCCAACACTACGCCATGCATAGTGCCCCATAAGATAAAGCGCGAAGCGGCACCATGCCAAAGTCCCCCGAGGAACATAGTGATCAGGAGATTCAGGTAGGTGCGGAAGCGTCCCTTTCGGTTCCCGCCGAGCGGTATATATAGATAGTCCTTAAGCCACGTAGAAAGGGATATATGCCAGCGTCGCCAAAACTCAGTTATAGAGCCTGAATTAAAGGGCAGATCAAAGTTTTTGCGAAAGCGGAAGCCCAAGAATAGGGCTATACCAATAGCCATGTCGGAGTAGCCTGAGAAGTCGCAATAGATTTGTAGCGTATATCCATAGGCAGCAATGAGATTTTCTACTCCGGAGTATAGTGTGGGCGCATCGAATACCCTATCCACGAAGTTGATGCTTATATAGTCGGAGATAACGGCTTTCTTGAAGAGCCCGATGAGCACTAAGTATAGCCCTTTGCCCAATTCCCCTTTTGTGAGCTGTGGGGTACGGTGTATTTGGGGAATAAAGTCGCGGGCACGCACAATAGGTCCCGCAACGAGCTGAGGAAAGAAGGAAACGTAGAAAAGATAATCAATCCACCGCTTAAGAGGGGTTAGCTTGCCGCGCCCTATGTCAATGATATAGCTCATTGTTTGGAAGGTGAAGAAGGATATTCCCACAGGTAAGAAGATGGGTAGCTCCTGCCATTCAATACCGCTGAGAGCCGCTACGCCAAATTGGTTCCCCAAGAGAGAGAGCAAGATGCTGCCCAAGGCTCCGAGAAAATTAAAGTACTTAAAGAACCCCAGTATGGTTAAATTGATTGTGATGCTGAGGGCCACGAGTAGCTTCCTATGGTGTGGGCGGTCAGTGCGATAGATGGCTTTCCCAATGAAGAAGTCACTGGTGACCATAGCGATGAGCAGTAATACATACCACCCACTGCTCATATAGTAGAAGTAGAGGGAGAAGAGCACTACATAGACAATACGTAGCGTCTTGGTGTTCCTTAGGAAGCAGTAGAGGGTAAAGAAAACAAGGAAGAGCAGCAAGAAAAGAGCCGAGGAGAAGATCAGAGGCCTCTCCGGCTGATAGGTGAGGATCTCCGGTAAACGAGAGAAATCCAACGAATAAAACCAGTCTGTAAGTGCCGAAATCATTGATTGAGTAAAGCAGCTATGGCATGTCCTACATAAGCGCCCATCACTTGATACCCGTGAATGGAAAAGTGTATTCTGTCGAAAGCAAAGAAATTTCCCGCCTTATATCTTTCTGTGGCCTTTTGGTCTTGCTCCATGGCTTGGTACAGGTCAAAGTAATCTATTCGGAGCTCTCTTGCCTCTTCAGCGAGAGCCTCTCGCACAAGACGAGTATTAGGGTTTACTTGTCCGTTCTTTAGAAGTGTTGGGGGCGGGCTAACCAATAGAATGCGACTTTGTGGAGGTAGCTTAGACTGAATAGAACGGACAAAATGATCTACTTCACGCTTGAAGGTATCCTTTCGGAAGCGTTTGGCCAAAATCTCGTTTGTGCCTAATGAGATCACTACTAAGTCGGGATTTAACCGGCTAAAGGCATTGATGAAGTCAGGTTGATCATAGGTGGCATACATGGCTCCATTAAGAGCAATGGGACTGTAGAGAAAGCCCTTTACAATAAGGTTGTTGGTGAGTAAAAAGTTACCATACAACGCTTTCTGAGAAGTGGGTTTATTGGGGTGCAGGCTAATAGAGGATACCAGACGGGGCAGAAGAATCGTATCAGACACAAAGCCCGACACAACCTCTTCGCCGAGGCGAAGAGTGGCACCTTTTGTGGTGAGGGGTGGGGTCTCATTCCCTCTGAAAACGATTATTTGATCAAAAGGTGTTGACTTGCTGCGTATATGAAACGTGTATTTTCCTCCCTGACAGGCGATGCAGATACCCCCCGGTGGCGTATTGTCGCAGCATTTATTGTAGGAAATCTTACAAGCTCTCCAGCGTACATTGGAAGTGATTTGGTAATGCTCGGGAGCATTTGTACCGGCCAATCGGTAAGGGGTGATCAGCCCTAATCCGGCAAGGGGTCGCTCCTTAGCAAGCTCTTTGCGAATAGCGGCTGACATGTAGCCGGATTGCAGGTGGCTGTCGCCGATATGTACAATATGTATGATCTCTTGTCCGTGTGCCATATTTACATAGAAGGGAAGTAACAGACATAATTCCCAAAGAAGACGCTTTTTCATATACCTAATTGCCTGTAGTACTCCTCTTCGAAGAGGAAGCTTTTCACAAACTGCTCCGCCAGGAATCTACCCCCTCGGAAGCTAATATGCGTATAGTCCTTAGCTGCCCAGCCTTTAGCTGCCCAGTTGAGTATGCTGTTTTTGCCACCCATAGCGGTAAAAGTGTCCCAAAAGAGCACACCACACCGCTGAGCTGCATTGTGCTGTGCTCTCCTAAGAGCGATCAACTCGGGCATAGTTCCCATTCCTCCTTCCCCTTTTCGGGCTCGATCTGAAACGCCCATAATAAGTATATCCGCATGGGGGTAATCCTTTTGTAGTTTTTGTATTACCCGAACCAGTTTTTCTTCGTATGAAGTGTACTTGTAGACCCCTTTGGATACTACGTTCATCCCATATTGGAGGACAATAAGTCCATATGGACGCAGACGGTTAAGAGCTTCTGCCGATTGGTCGTTTATACCCAATAGGTTAGTACCCGAGGAGCTTCTCAGTGAAAAGTTATCTACCATTACACCCTGCTCGGCACCATCTATGCACACCCCATAGAAGGTTGCAGCATCGGCATCAGTGAATTGCAACTTAACCCTCCGTCCCGTGTAGTGAATGGTATGACACTGTGGGAGTGCGGAAGGCGTGAGTGTCTCATATAGTACACTGTCGCCCACTTGTGCTGTAAAAGGTATCTCTGCTTCGCTCTTATAGTATATGGAAATCGTATGGAAGGGTGCCGACTCAGCCGGGAGGCAATACTCAACCCAGGGGTTAGTTCCTTGATAGATGTGCTGATTGAGCAGGTAATCGCTCCTATGATGAGTCAGTGGACTAAGCTCTTTCCATCCACTAAATCGGTGTGTAATACCGCGTCGATAACCGGCTACTCCACTGCTTAAAGGCATCCATCCCACACCGGTACCGCTAAAATGGTGTTGAAGAAGCCGCCGTACATCCAAAGTAAATATATCCGCTTCGATAAAGGAGTCGCCAAGAAAGGCCATGTAGAGCGGTCCGGAGTGGTGGATCAGCTTACTAAAGCTATGTGCAAGACCTCTTCTGTCGGGATTAAAGTCCTCAAAATAGACCTCTTTGGTCTCTGTGAGGGAGTCTGTGGCAGCTGCATTTATTTGGCTTAAGGCTTGCCGTATGGAGTCGGCTTCTTCTCTTTTTTGCTGGATAGAGTCTATGGGAGAGACTTCCTTCGCTATAGGTATAGGCTCCTCCTCCGATATAATAAGCGTGGAATCAGTCTGCTGTATACGTAAGGCACTGAGGAGATCGATTCGCCTCATACTGAAGCCTCCCCAATCGGTTGGTACAAAGTATAAGGCTAATATGAGTACGACAGCGGAGAGGATGAGCAGAAAGAGCCGCCCAAACTTATTCTTTCGACGCATTCGTTGTGTAGGGTGCGATTATACGTTCTTGGTTTTCTGCTCTTCCAGTATGTCGTGGTGATTCTTGAAATAGTGATTCAGGAAAAGATAGCCGAATATGCCCGAGAAAATACTTCCTACAAAGATACCGAGTTTAGCCTCATTGAGCATTAATTGGCTCTCGGGTCCCACATAGGAAAGCGAAGCGATAAAGAGTGAAACTGTAAATCCGAATCCTCCAAGCAAACCCAATCCCAAGAGAGATTTATTGTGCATCCCCACAGGCATTGGTGTACGGGTGATCCATAGGTATAGCTTGGAGAAAAGGAATATCCCGAGCGGTTTGCCTACTATTAAGCCTAAAGCCACAGCCGAAGTAATACCCCCCAGATCTTCCCAGCTTACATTGCCCAGCTTGACGCCTGCATTTACGAATGCAAAGAGCGGTAAAATGAGCCAGTTCACTATGGGCGTGAGCTGCGTTTCTAATCGTTGCATGGGGCTTAGAGAGTGATAAGAGTAATGCGAGATGCTGTTAAGTACGTTGATTTGCTCTTCAGGCAGCAAAATAGTCCCTTTGCTAATGGTCTGATCATCCCGATGTAAGAGCGACATAAGGGTGCGTACGTGCGCTGTACTGGTAGTGGTGTCGTAGCGCGGTTTGGAAGGTACTGTAAGCGCTACCAATACTCCGGCAATAGTAGTATGTACTCCGCTGGAGAGGAAGAATATCCAAACAAAAAGCAGTCCTAAGTAGTACACCCATAGCTGTCGTACGTTAGCGTAGCGTCCCAGTAAATAAAGCAAAATGATCACGCCGATACCATAGAGGAGCATCGTCAGGTTGATGTTAGAGGTATAGAAGACAGCAATTACGATAATACCGCCCAAGTCATCGGCAACGGCAAGAGCCGTTAGAAATGTCTTCAGTGAAGTAGGTACTCCCTTCACCAGCGAAAGTACGGCCAGTGAGAATGCTATGTCAGTGGCCATAGGGATGGCGGCTCCGTTTGACTCAGGATGTGTATGGCAGAAGGCGAAGAAAACCAAAATAGGAAAGATCATCCCACCTACGGCAGCCGTAACCGGGAATAAAGCCTTCCGTACGGTGGAGAGCTCGCCCACAAGTCCCTCCCGCTTAATCTCCAAGCCAACGTTGAGGAAGAATAGTACCATCAGTACATCGTTGGCGAAAGTAAGCAGATTCATCGTCTCTCCATGGTAGGAGAATACATTGAAGGCTCCGATTTGTAATGTAATGGGTAAGTTGAGAAATTTCTCATAATCGTCAACGAGAGGGGTATTGGCAATGATTGCAGCCAGTACGGCCATGACGAAAAGTAGCACCGTCGCATTTGTTTTGCGTGATACGAAGTGCTGAATTGGTACAATGAAGCTGCGCGGTCTCATGCTCTTTGGCTTGACACTTATTTGTTCTTATTCCGTTGCCAAAGTTACTCTTTTCATTTAATAACTATCTCGGTAGCTTCACAGAATTGTGTATTTTCTCCGGACTGCTGTCGGAGAGAAATAGAGCAGCTCCCGTAGAGCGAAAAAAGATCAGGATGTTTCAATCGAAAGATATAGATCTTTTGGCGAAAAGGTATAGATGTTTTATATGAAAGTTACTGATGTTTTTTAGAGACCTTCTTTGCGGATGTTTTTCTCATCTTGAAGCGTGTTTCCCTCCGGTTCAAATTATTCTCGTTTACACGCTTTCATTTGGCCAGAAGAGCAAAGAAACTTGTTCGTTTTCCGAAACTTATATCCGTAATATAATGCTAATAGTAAGGAAATAAGTAACTTTGTATGAACAGGATTACGCAAGCGGCGTACCTATTTTATGTTGGATTTATCCGTAGGCATTTAGGTGCTTACGCCCTTTATTTTTTATGAGAGATAGAACCATTATCAACAGAATTATTAGTGCCATAGAGCACATGAGCGACAAACAGGGATGGGTATCGACTGAGAATGAGGACTTCGTAAAGGAAGTGTATGCGGGTATATTTGATGAAAATAACATCAAGGAATTAAAGCGATTCATAGCGGCCTCCAAGCAAATATTTGACACGCACGAAGAGGATGGGGTACAATGGGTCGCACTCAAGGGAAAGCATAAGGCTTTTAATAATAAACCTTCATTTTGGCAGCGCGTAAAGAATTTCTTCACTCAGGAGGAGGAAGAGGCACAAGAGAAGGCACCTGCAGCAACGCCACGGCACGAAGAGCAAAAAAATACTCCGGTACCGCCTGCCCACAGAACTCAACCCAAGGAAAAAACAGCGCAAAAGCCACTACGCAAGCAGACAGAAAGAAAGCCCTCACAGGAGCGCAATAAAGAGCGACCTCGCCAAGTGCAGAATGCGCGCAAAGAGCAAGGCGCACAGGCAGCATCGGACGTGACCATTAGTCAGCAAGCTATTGAGCGGGGAACGCTGAGGATTGACATGAAAGCCAAGCAGAGTGCCGAGTTGCTCAAGCTCTGCAATGAAGAGTGCTTTACTTCCGGTGAAAGACGTCACGGAGCGTATGTGAATATAAAGCGCTTCATCAATGAGATGCTGATCATTCAGCTGCGACAAAAGAATGGGGTTATTCACGGCGAGGAAGAGCTCTTTGACAGCTCGCTTCGTACAGAAGCCGGAGAACCTATTTATATAGTTGTAGGCATTAAGGATGTGCGTAAGTTGAATGTATTGCGCTTTGTGGTAGGTGCTGAGCAGGTAACGGCCCAAGGATTTCCCCGGGTGCCTGTGTATCGCGCTATATTTAGTCCCAAGCAACTGGCTCCCGAGCAACTATTGCCGCCGCAGGATTTGAATACCATTAGGCTGAATAGCCGAGAACTAATAAAGCGTCATTCGGGACTATTCCCCGATAGCCTGAGGGCACAGATACCTGTATTGGATGAGATAGGGCAGATATCAGAGGATCTTTCGTTCCGCGAGCGACGGGATAAAGAGCATGCCCTTCGGAGTAAGCTACTAAGCGACAAAGAGGCCATGGTACTGATGGAAGAGGCTTTGAATAAGGCCTTGCTGATCTCTTTTGCCGCATGGAAAGACAGTCCGTACTCCGTTTGCTACGGATACAATAGCAAGTGGCAAAAGGTGGTTGCATTAATTCCCTTCCATTTTGAAGAAACGGAGGCTCCTACCGCTGTCTTGGTGCTCTCCATTGAGGATAATTTTGCGCAGCTCTATACATTGAGTGAAGCACAGTTGATGATTCGCTTACTAGGGCATTCGAAGAATACTTCCCGTCTTTGATATTCCGGTGGTAAGATTAGAAAAGAAATTGAGAAATGAACATGAATGATGAAACAATACGCTCTCAAAAGAGCGAACACGACGATAATCGCCTCGACGAGTATGTAGATTTTGTAAGAAGTACAATTAAGCGTTTGGCCCCAACGGGTCAGAAGCGTTGGACAACGCCCGAGGCTGTTGAAGAGGCTCTTAGGGAGAGCTATTTTGCTACTACCTATAAGGATCTGGGGTACGACACGTTTGACCACTTCTTACGTGATGTGCGGTTTGAAGATTTTTGGGTAGTAGAGAAGGACGCAGAGGGTAAGGATGCCGTGCGCATACGCCTTCGTCGGGAGATTGCACAATACCTGAAGGGAGTGACCGATACCATTACGACTCTGTACAGGGGAAATCATAACGAGCCTATTACCATTGATTGCTTAAATGAGGCTTTGCGCGGTACTAATTATGCCGTAACATACACCGATTTGGGATACTCCTCTTTTGAGGTTTTCCTGACAGATTCTAAGCGTTTTAGCAAGTTTTGGAATAGCGAGAAGACATCGGATTATAGTATTCTCTTAGCTCCTGCAGGCGTAAACATTCCCTACGAAGCAAAGGGAAAGCCTATTGAGCAACCGCAAGCAGCACCTTCCCACAAAAAAAATGAAGAAGTTACAGCCTCAACCAATCAAACAGCTTTAAGTGAGGATGCCGTGCGTATAGCCCAGCGAGTTGAGGGTGCAGGACGTCTTCTCTTTGACGCAGAAGGATGGGTAGAGATCTCCAAATTAGAAACACGTGTGCCTGCTGCACAGCTACAGCGTGTAGGCTTTGATACCGTACAAGCCTTCGTAGAAGCCTATGCGGATCGCTTGGGATGGGAAGTGCAGCTGAGAGGAGAAGAAAAGATACCTTCCCTTCGAATTAAAGAGGAAAATCTTAAAGCTACTCCCTTGGGGTTGATAGCGCATAAAGAGACTCCTCGCACAAAGCGTACTAAAGCACGTAACGAAGAGCAGCCTGAAATGCACCGAACCCAGAGAGAGTCTGTGCAGCAGAGTGAGCCGGTACAAACCGATTCTGCCACTGAGTCCAAGCAAATAATGGGTTGCGGAGAAACTAAGTGTGGGGCTATTCCTGATCATGATGCTCTATTGATTAAGCCGGAGACCCTACAGAGCTTAATGGATATCTTAGCTCCTCAATATGCAGCTCAGTTTGCCGATGATACATTAGAACTATACCTGCGGTACCACTTGACACTCTATTTCTATCGCTTATACGGAGCCGATGCGTTGGTAATAGACAATAATAACCTGCTCTTTAATACGGGGTTGTTGGACAATACCAAACGCGAGATTGTGGCTGTTTTGAGAGATGTGCGCCATTTAGAGGGAAG
The DNA here is from genome assembly GCA_947290775.1 of uncultured Bacteroidales bacterium. Lineage (GTDB taxonomy): Bacteria > Bacteroidota > Bacteroidia > Bacteroidales > Porphyromonadaceae > Porphyromonas > Porphyromonas miyakawae. The sequence continues at coordinate 15,055 of CAMYPM010000012.1, forward strand.
TGAACCCTATGAGTTGGTTAGTTTTAGACAACGGAAGGATGCGCTCCACCACGATGAGGGAGAGGATGTAGTGCCTGAAGGGGGAAAGCGTTTCTTCATGTTGGTGGATCAATCGCTAACACGTGAGCAAATGCTTTTGAGTGGTCTTAAGCCAATGGAAAAGAGTGCCTTTAAAGATATACTGCCTTCGCAGATAGAAGCCTTGGCAACCTCAAAGCGGGTGGATGAGCTATGCACTTGTGTGCCACCTCGTGACCGACAGAACAATGAGGCACTTTGTGAAGCTGTAGCGGCTGCATATGAAGCAAAGCGCATGTTGATGATAGGTGAGGCACCGAGACTCTATCCTCTGATGTACGATGTGAAAGCAAGGGAATTCTATTCCTTACTGTCGGTTGAACTAAATGGGGCAAATTATTGTTTAGCTATTGCCTACAAAGACGGACAGTACCGCCCGGTTACTTTGTGCACCTTTGAGGAGGCCTTAATGCGCACAGCTCCTCTTTCGTGGCCACGCAGCAAATAATTAAAGGATGGCTCCTAAGGAAATACTTTGGATAGACGACGAGATAGAGATGCTTAAACCCCATCTCATGCTCTTGGAGCGTCGTGGCTATCACGTGGAGCAAGCTCTGAGCGGTAGTGATGGATTGGCTATGCTTGAGGAAAAGCGCTATGACGTTGTATTCCTTGATGAGAATATGCCCGGGCTCTCCGGTGTAGAAACTTTGCATCGAATACGGCAGGCTTGGCCGATGCAACACGTGGTAATGGTTACAAAGAGTGATGAGGAAGACTTGATGAACCAAGCCATTGCGGGACAAATAGCTGATTACCTCATTAAGCCGGTCAATCCGAATCAGATTCTCTTAGTGCTAAAGAAGCTTTTCGATAGTGATCAAATCATAGGCGAAGCTACGCTAACCGGCTATAGAGAGGCATATCCCTCCATAGCGCAACGCTTGAATGGGCGCCTGAGTTATGAGGAATGGGTAGCATTGTACAAAGAGTTGGTGCACTGGAGCCTTAAAATAGAGTCCTATAGCCCTGATCTAAAGGAGCTTTTAGAGCTACAGCAGCGCGAAGCAGAGCAACTCTTTTCGCGCTTTGTAATGGAGCATTATGCGCATTGGATGAGGAATGCCGACGAGCGACCCACGATGAGTCCTGACCTACTAAAGCGCTTTCTTTTCCCTTTACTTGATAAGGGTGAGAAGGTATTTCTATTGATCATTGACAACTTTCGTTATGATCAGTGGTTGTCTGTAAAGGATTTAGTCGCAGATCGCTTTACTGTGGACGAGACGCTCTATATGTCCATATTGCCTACGGCTACTCAATATGCGCGTAATGCCTTATTCTCCGGTATGATGCCCTCAGAAATTGCAAAGCACTATCCTGCTTTGTGGGTCGATGAGGATAGAGAAGAGGGAAAGAACGATCATGAGGAGGAGCTATTGCGTGAGTTGCTTGCCCGCCATAAAAAGGGATGTCCCCTCTCATACAACAAGGTACTTGAGGCGGATTTCGGAGAGAAGCTTGTTCAGCAATTGGATCAGTTGAAAAAAAATCGCCTGAATGTGGTAGTGATTAACTTCGTAGATATGCTCTCCCATGCCCGTACAGAGAGCAAAATGATACGTGAGTTGGCGCCCGATGAAGCAGCCTATCGCTCGCTTACACGCAGTTGGTTTAGTCATTCTACTATGATGCCTATGCTGCACAAGATAGCGGATATGGGCTACAAGATACTGCTCTCTACAGACCATGGTACAGTGCGCGTTACAAAACCGGTGAAGGTGGTCGGAGATAAGCACCTATCTACTAACCTGCGTTACAAGTGGGGCAAAAATATGAGCTATAACGAAAAAGAGGTTTTTGAGATCTCTAAGCCGGAAGCCTTTGGATTGCCTCGCCGAGCTGTTACCGATCGCTATATTTTTAGTAGAGAGAGTGATTTCTTTGCCTACCCCAATAATTTCAATTACTACGTTAGCTACTACCGAAATACATTTCAACATGGAGGTATCTCATTTGAAGAAATGCTTGTCCCGATAGTGCAATTAACCCCTAAAGCATGATAAGTAAAGCACAAAACTTTGACCCGATTATAATACCCTCTGAGCAGACTATCGATGAGGCGGCTCGTCTATTTCTTCGCCGGACGAGTCCTTTCAGGGTATTTGCTTTTTATGCCCCGATGGGTGCCGGTAAGACAACTTTTATAAAGGCACTCTGTCGCTGCCTGCATATCAGTGATGTAGTAAATAGTCCCACCTTTGCCATTATCAATCGTTACGGGCTTGAAGAGGCGAAGGGTCAAATGGTGACGCATATAGATTGCTATCGCCTCAAGACTCTTGAGGAAGCTCTTTCTATAGGGATGCAGGACTATCTCAGCGGTGAGGAGTATTGCTTCATTGAGTGGCCCGAGTTAATTGAGCCCATCTTAGATGATGAAGTAACGCTTAGGATAGCTATTGAGGAGCAACCTGACGGTAGCCGAATTGTAAAACCTTATTTAGGAGCAGCATGCAAGAAAGAAGATTAAGTAAGATAGCTCGGCTTATTCAGAAAGAACTGGCTGAGATGTTTCGTTTAGAGACTCAGCAGATGCGTGGCGTTATTGTATCGGTAACCAATGTGCGGCCTACGAGCGACATGTCGCTTTGCCGTGTGTATCTTAGCATTTTCCCCACAGATCGCACGGAAGCTATTATGGAGCATCTCAATACTCATGCTGCTACTGTACGTTATGGCTTAGGGCAGCGGCTAAAGAATCAGTTGCGTACAATACCCGAACTCCAGTTCTACGTAGATGATAGCTTAGATTATATTGAGCATATCGATAAGCTCTTAGGCAAATAAGCCGTATGTATGCCTCATTCATTGCTCGGCGATATGCTTTCTCAAGGAGGCATTTTGATGCGGTACATATAGTAGCGCTCATATCGTCTTTGGTAATGGGCGTGGTAATGGCGGCTGCGATCATCATTTTATCTGTTTTTAATGGTTACGAGCGTCTCATTTTAGAGAGCACGTCTCCCTTTGATGCGCCTCTTCTGCTCAATCGGCGTGATGGTAAAGTCTTTGACTCTACCGCTCCGGAGCTGGCCGATTTGTTGGCTTCTCCTGAAGTGGCTGCCCATAGTCTTACGATGCGTAGCGAGGGAATGCTCTTTGCCGGCAGAGAGAGTACACCGGTACTGCTGATGGGTTTGGATACAGGCTTTGAAAAGGTGTGTGACGTAACCTCCACTATTGCGATAGGAGCCTATCCACATAGTAAAGGCGATTTTTTGTTGGGTGCGGACAGCTACACGTCTTTAGAGATGCCTCTTCCGGAGGATTCGGTAAAAATGTCGCTTTTCGTGCCGCGAAGGAAAGGAAGTATCAATCCGCTTATCCCACAGTCCGCCTTTATGCAGAGTGAAGGCTATATAATCGGAGTGGTAAATGCGGGGCAGGCAGAATATAATAACACTCTATTTCTCCCTATCTCCCAGTTGGCTGATCTGTTGGATTACTCGGGAGATATGTGTGAAGCAATTGCTTTGAAGCCATCCCAAATGCAATCGGATGTAACGTTTCGTAAAGCACTGTCGCACAACCTGCCTGCTGAGTATCAGTTACTGACGCGACGCGAGCAGCAGCCTATGCTAATGCGTTTAGTTGCCATGGAGAAGTGGCTCTCCTTTAGCATCATCCTCTTTGTAGTTATCCTCTCTTCCTTTAATATAGTCTGTTCTTCTGCTATGCTCATCGTAGAGAAAAAGAGAGACATCCGTATTTTTAAGGCTATAGGTATGCCTCGGCACACCATTCCAAAGATTTTCTTTTTGCGAAGCCTTATTACCACGCTAATCGGTATTGTGGGTGGCTTATTGGTGGGGAGCATACTTCTTATTTTGCAGCAAAGGATAGGTTTTGTTACTTATGTGGAAGGATATATACCGGTACCCTATCCGGTGGACTTTAAGTGGGGGGACTTTGTAATAGCGCCTTTGGCACTGCTTGTCATTGGGGTTATATCGGCTTGGCTGCCACCGCGTATTTTAATTAGAGCATAATATTATCGGTTCGCTTATGAATACGGAATCTTATTTAGCCCGATTAGAACATGAGTATCCGGCGGAGTACCTCGTATTGCTACTTGTGGCGGAAGAGGCTCTTGAGCTCAATCCACAAGCTGTGTCAGATGATCTCTTCGGTGTGCTCTTTGAGCGTATTCGCTCTGACTATAAACAGCATAAGCCGGCTAACTCTTCGCCTCGCTCCCATGTGGCAAGGGAGCTTTTGGCGCATTTGGAGGAGCAACATAAGCACTTCAGTGATGAAGAAAAGGGCAATCCCTACTATCGGGGCATTTACTTGCAGTGTTTGCCTGCTATTGTGGAGCTGAGGGCAAAGAATACATCCCTACAAGATGTGGAGTCAAAGGGGGAAATAGCTACGGCAATTAGTGCTGTCGTGGGAGTGGCTTTGCTTAAAAGTAGCGGACAGCATGTAGAGAAAGCTACGGAGGAGGCGGTGCGCTTATTCACACTTCTATTTAAGGTATTGGGCGAGTTGATGATGAAGTCTGAGCCCACTGCTGAGGAGGAGCGGTAAGCTTCTTTGTATAGTCTCTTTTTATCCTTTTTTCAGGGCTGAAAAAAGATCTATACCTTTCAAACAGAACATCTATATCTTTCAAATGAAACATCAGAACCTTTCGTTTGAAAGATCTATACCTTTTATTTGGACGCATCGTCTTTGTACCACTTAAAGAGTTTTGGTGTCGCTTAAAGTTGCTTAATAGCTATATTTGCAACACTTTAGCACATGATGATGGCTTCTGTAGGGCGGGGAGCAAGTAGCCATGTACAAAAACAATACCCCCCCCCACTGTGAAAATATGATCAAAAAGTTATTTACGCTTTCAGCGGTTAAGGCCGCTATACTGATGCTCTTGGGTTTTTCCTATCAACAAGTGAGCAGTGCGCAAACTATTTCAATAGGGACTGTCCGTATTGATGCAACCAAAGACAATGCAGATGTATTGGGTAATGGTACCGTGAGTTATGAGGCTGCAAACTTACTTCTCAAGCTCAAAGGCGCCTCTATAGAGGGGAGCATTGTGATAAACGGGGTAAAAGGTCTTACGCTGCAGGTAGAGGGAGATAATAGTGTGGTGTCGACTAAGGCTGCCTTAGAAGTTACTAATAATAGTCAAGTCACGGTAACCGGGGACCGTCTCTCTCTTACGAGTAGTAAGAATAGTGCTGCAATGGTAGATATGCAGTGCAAACTCACCCTTAAAGAGGTCAGCGTGGTGGCTACGGGTTCGTTTGCTGCACTCGCCGGTTCTACCGGATTTATGGGCGAGGTGCTGGAAATAGACAATGTCAACCTCACGGCACAAGGTACTGCATATGCGATCGGTGACCTTCAAATCTTCTCTGCTACCAATGTAAAAATAATTGAACCTGCCGATGGAGCTTGGAATCCGGCTAACAGTCGCTATTGCGATGGTAATCAAAAGGTCGCTACAAAGGTTGTATTCGAGGCTGATAAGCAGAACGTGCAACCTCAACCCTTGATCCGGATCGGGGAGGAGGAGCTAAATTTAAAAATTAGCAACGATGATATATTGGGCGATGGTAAGCTTACCTATAGCTCAAAGACAAAGGAGATTACTTTTAATGAGTATTCGGGCAATTTGCCGATTAAGGTAGAGCGCGCACAAGGGTATAGCTTCGTATTCAAAGGCAATAACTATATCGAGACACCGGCAGAGGCCTTTGCCATTGATCAAAGTAGCGATATTACGCTTAAGGGAGAGGGCGAATTGACATTAGTAAGCAAGGAGGCAACGGCTGTTTCTATTGGCGAATTGAGCAAACTCCTCATCTCAGACCTAAAACTGTCGGTAAAGGGGAAAAAAGGAATCAGCGGAGTAGACAGTAAGAAAGGTGAGGCGCTTGTAGTAGATAGTGCTGCGGTGACTATTATGGCAGAAGATTATGCCCTCGCTAACGTATCCTCATTCTCTCTTTTACATGCTCGTATTGTCAAGCCGGTAGAGGCTTATTGGAATTACGACACGCATCAGTTGGTGGACGTTGAAGGGCATCCCGTAACGCACCTTGTGATAGAGACGAAAAGCGATAATGAGGGCAAGAATCTCGGTATGCTTGCTATTGGCAGTACCTACTTGGATTTGAATAAGACTTATCGGGATATACTTGGGGATGGAAAGGTAAGTTACGATGCGGAAAGGCATACCCTTACGCTGGACAATGCAGCCATTTCGTTCGAACAGAATGCGTTGTACATGCAAGAGGCAAACGACCTTATCATTAAGGTGGTAGGCGACTGTCAAATTACGAGTAGCAAGAAAGCCGCTATTATGATGTTTTATGATAGCAAACTTACGATTACCGGACCGGGTAAATTGACCATCAATAGCCCTGAAAACTGTGGTATCTACCTCTTGTATCGTAATGACCTGCTAATAAAAGAAGCGGATGTAACAATTAATGGCCGCTGGGCAATTGCCGGCCTGAATGGAAGCAGTGGCGAAAAGGTTGAGCTAGACAATACGCGCCTTTCTGCAAAAGGATGGGAGAGTGGCATTAGCTCTTTGGAGGAAATCAAGCTGACGCAGACGAAGCTCTCTTCTCCGGAAAATGCAGTATGGGATAAGCAGGAGCGATGCTATATGGTCGGCAAGGAGCGCGTGAAGGAGCTTCTTTTCCTACCTGAGAAGCCGGCAAATAGTAATGAGTCTATAGGTGGCGAATTACTTCCTAAGATATTGCTTGATGGAGACAAAATGATCATTCAGGGCGAGCCGAATGTGTCCGTAGCACTCTACAACATGGAAGGGCGAATGATGCTTTGCCATACAATGACAAATAGAGGTGTGTGCGAGATACAAACAGAGGGTCTTCAGGCAGGGGTATATCTGATTCAAATAGGAAGCAGAAATGTTAAAATACTACTGAAGTAGCCGCACAAGCAATTTATCTTTTTCCCTATAACGGAGTCTGGCTGCAAGAGGCGTCAGGCTCCGTATTCTTTAATAAATGCTGTGAAATAACGGCTTAATAAAGGTGCTTTAAGGAGTGGTTAACTATATGAAAAGTACGAAGTATGCTTCTTCTTTTGACATAATGGCGCATTTCTTGTGGATTGATTTGTTATACTCTCTATTCAATTAGTACCGTAATAGAATAAATGACTATATTTGTCTCGGTTCTTACCGCTTGGTAATGAATACCGCTTGAAAAAAAGCAAAAAAGGAAAATAAATAATATTTAGAGTCTTAGGTATGAGGAAATTATTACTATTCATTAGTGCACTCATTGCGAGTGTAACTATGCTGCTTTCCGAATCACTGACGCCTGTCTACGATATAGGGGGAGTAGTGAGGGAGAGTAAGAGTATGCTCTCCGTTGGAGAGACGACACGCCCTGCCATGGCTATGGATCTTGGAGCAGCGGTAGAAGCCACTGCCCTAACTCTAGCCAAGCCTATGCTTGCAACAGCTGGGGCTACGATGCACAAGATTACGGTTATACAGCCGGAAAATGGTGTGATCACTATCTATGGAGCGGATAGGAAGACGGCGCTCCAGCCCGATGCCGGTGGGGTGTATTCAATAGCAGACGATGCAGACTTCTATGTAAAAGTAGTACCCAATGCAGGATGTCGGATAGAGAGCGTTAAAGTGGGTGATGATACCTACAGTAGAGCTAATGGTAACTTAGAACCAAAAGAAGATGGCTCTTACTGGGGTTATAATTATGCACAGAAAGATATTACTATTTCGGCAGTGATTATAGAGTTCCTTGAGAGTGCTGTCACTTTTGAGTCCTCTTATGAAGAAGGTAAGGTCCTTTTTGCAGTAGCTGTATGGAATGAAGCCTATAGCGACTACGCCGGAATCTATTCAGGCGATAAAGTTCAAAAGGGAACGAAATTGAAGCTTGCTGCTTATTCGTCTGATAAAGCAACCTATCAAATCAAGGCAATTGTAGTAACTCCCGAAGGGGAAGAGCCTATTCGCTTAGCAGTTACGGATGCTGATTTAGATCAGGATGGTAATTATGTGAAGTATTATACCATGCCCGGTAAGGCTATTACAGTAAGTCCGGAATATACGGGCGGTACTGTCGTGGTTAACCCGAAACTTACTTTCCAAGAGTCTTATGAAGGTGGCAAGATATTGGTATTGGCTGAGTATACCAGCAAGAGTGGTAATACTATTGATATTCATAGTGGCGAAGAAGTACCCGCAGGCACTTTGGTAACCATGACCGTAAGGGTTACCCAGCCGAGGGTCTACAAGCCAAAGAGCATCACCTTTGAAGTTGAAGGAAAAGATCCTAAAACAAGAAGGCTTTCTGATGATGGAGATGGAGATTACTCTTGCATGTATACCGTCAATGAGGATACGAAAGCCACACTTAATTATGTGGTTAATGCGCCGCAGAAGGTAACGATCACTCTGACGGCACCGGCTCCTGCGGAAGGTACGCTTACTGTATCGGTTGGTGGTACAGATATAGCACCTGTAAATGGAGTGGTATCGGTTGAAAAGGGCAAGACAGTTCGTATTACAGCTACGCCTACTGCTCAGTATCAAGTTGAGGCTATTACGATTGATGGTGTCGCTTATTCAATAGCTAATGGTAAGGCTGTAGCAGATGCTGATGCTATCTACGCTGAAGTAGTAGCAAGTGCCAATATTGCATCTTGTACGGCTACCTTCAAAAGTAAGAAAACGATGCGCCACCTTACGGTTATCCAACCCGAGAATGGTGTGATCACTATCTATGGAGAAGATAAGAAGACAGCGCTTCAGCCTGATGGCTCCGGTGTGTATTCGGTTGAAGATAATGGAGACTTCTATGTGAAGATTGTGCCCAATACCGGATGTCAAATTGAGAGTGTTACCATAGGTAGCAATACTTATAGTAAGGCGAACGGCCAGCTATACCTGATGAGCGATGGTTCTTACTGGGGTTATAATTATGCACAGAGTGATATTACCATTTCAGCTGTGATCGTAGAGTCCCTCGAGAGTGCTGTTACGTTTGAGTCTTCTTATGAAGATGGCAAGGTCCTTTTAGCAGTAGCCGCATGGAATGATACCTATAGCGACTATGTGAATATCTATTCCGGCTATAACGTTCAGAAGGGAAGAAAACTGAAGCTTGGTGCCTATTCGTCTGATAAAGCAACCTATCAAATCAAGGCAATTGTAGTAACTCCAGAAGGGGAAGATCCTATTCGCTTAGAGGTTGCGGACGCTGATTTAGCTCAGGATGGTAGTTATGTGAAGTATTATACCATGCCCGGGAAGGCCATTACGGTAAGTCTTGAGTACACAGGTGCAACGGTTGTAGTAAATCCGAAGCTTACCTTCCAAGAGTCTTACGAAGGTGGCAAGATATTGGTAACGGCCGAGTATGACGATAAGGATAACAATCCCGTTGCGATTCATAGTGGCGATGAAGTACCTGTAGGTGCTATGGTTACTATGTCAGCCAAGGCTACAGAGCAGGGTGTCTATAAGCTGAAGAGCTTCACCTTTGAAGTTGAAGGAAAAGCACCTTTTACGAAGAAGCTTTCCAATGATGGGGATGATGTGTATTACTGCTTCTACTTCATTGAAGAGGATGCCAAGGCAACTCTTAATTATGAAAATGCTCCGGAGAAGGTAAAGATCACGCTTACAGCTCCGGCTGCTGAAGAAGGTACGCTTACAGTATCGGTTGGAAGTAAGAAGCTAACACCTGTAGATGGAGTGGTATCGGTTGAAAAGGGTAAGACAGTTCGCATTACGGCTACGCCTACTGCTAAATATGAAGCTGAGTCTATTACCATTGATGGAGTTGCTTATACGGTAGCTAATGGTAAGGCTGTTGCGGATGCTGCTACGGGAGCTATCTACGCTGAAGTAGTAGCCAATGCCGACATAGCCTCTTGTACGGCTTCTTTCAAGCTAAAGAAGGTGATTGTACACATTACCGTTACACAACCGGAAAATGGTACCATTACGCTCTTGGGCGCAGATAAGACAACCGTCTTGCAGCCCGCAGCAAATGGCACTTATGACCTTGATGAGAATGCAGCATACTATGTAAAAGTAGAGCCTAAGGCTGAATATCTAATCAAGAGCATTACGGTAGGTGATGAGGTCTTTAGTAAGGATAAAGGCAACCTCACCCTTAACGAAGATGGCTCTTATCTGGGCAACTTTACAGCTACTAAGGATATAAGCATTAGTGCATTGATGGAAAAAGTGCCGGTGGTTGAAAAGCATGCCGTGAATTACTCACCCTCTCAGGCCAATGGTGATATCTTCTTAGTGGTAAGAATGAAGGGTGACGATGGCCAGTATAAGTACTTGCGCTCCGGAGCAGAGGTGCCTGTCGGTACTAATCTTCTGCTTGTAGCTGCCCCGATGAAGGGCAAGAGTATAGTCAAGGCCTTCGTGGTTACTCCTGAGGGAGAAGATCCTATTAAACTGCCTGTAACAGATGCCGATAAGGACAATCTCGGAGCCTATACGAAGGAGTATGTGATGCCCGCTAAGGCAATTACGGTTACTCTGGATATAGAGCAGCCCGCACCCGACCCTGTGGTTAAGTTCAAGGAGTCCTATGAGAATGGTGATATTATGATGTCTGCCTCCTATGTCAACAAGAATAATAAGACGGTAAAGGTGTACAATGGTGATGCCGTGCCGATGAAGGCCAAGTTGAAGATAGGGGCTATGTTCTCCGAAACGGCTAAAAAGAAATACCAGTTATTTAGCATTACATTAAATACGAAGGGCGGATCCATTACGCTACCTTTGAAGAGTGATGGTAAGGGATACTATTACTGTGAGTATGTAGTTAAGTCCGACGTAGAGGCTGAACTGGATTATAAGGAAGCCGATGCTTATTACAAGGTAATGATCATCCAGCCTACAGAAGGTACTATCTCTGCTAAGGTGGGGAACGAAAAGTATTCGAGCAACACACTGGTTAAGGAGGGTTCTGTAATAGACTTTACCTTTACCCCGAGCAATGAAAAGTACAATGTAAAGAGCTGGTTGTTAGATGGCAATGCAGTAGAGAATACGAAGGATAAGAACACCTATCGCCTGACGGTAACGAAGGATGCCAGTGTGGGAGTAGCTGTGTATTCGCCTATTGAAAATGTAGCTGCACAAAAGTTAGTTGTGCGTCTCGCCGGTAACGAGCTATTAGTTTCCGGTTGTGCAGACAATGCCGTAGTACGCGTTTACGATATTACAGGTCGTAACTTGATCGAAACTATTGAAAAGCGAATAGATATGAGTGGCTATGCAGCAGGTATCTATTTCGTAAAAGTAGATGGTGCCGTTGTCAAGGTTGTACGCTAAGATCAGATCGTAATTACTGAATATATAGCTTGGCCACCCTTCCCGATTAGTCGGGAGGGGTGGTCTTTTTTGTTACTAATTGGAGACTTTTAGATGGGTAGCATTGGGTACGGAGGTACCCGCTCTAAGTAGACTTACGCAAAAGGTATAGATATTTCAAACGAAAGGTTCTGATCTTTCATTTGAAAGGTATGGATGTTTTGTTTGAAAGATACAGATCTTTTTTCGGCCTGAAGGGAGAGAGCTTAGTTTGAAACAGGCTCACAGTCTTAGAGCTATTTATTTATTTGTATCTTTGAAGTCGCAATTTTGATGATGGGGAGAAGGAAAAAAGTAGTATATATATGGACGCACAGCGGAAATTTATAGGCCCTCATGTAAGTGCTTCGGGCGGAGTCGAGCAGGCAGTTGTGAATGCCCATGAGCTGGGTGCAACAGCCTTTGCTCTTTTTACACGCAATCAACGTCAATGGAAGGCAAAGCCGCTGAGTGACACCTCTGTTGAAACCTTTAAGCAATTACTGGGTGCGTATGGGTATGCGCCTAAACATGTACTTCCGCATGCAGGTTATTTGATAAACTTGGGTAATCCGGATGCCGAAATGCGACAAAAGAGTGCAGATGCCTTTTTGGACGAGATGCAACGCTGTATGCAATTGGGGCTTCCTATGCTCAACTTTCATCCCGGTAGCCACTTGAATAAGATCTCTATCGATGATTGCTTAAAGCTAATTGCTGAGGAGATCAATATAGCACTCTCGAAAACGGAGGGCGTAGTGGCTGTATTGGAGAATACAGCCGGACAGGGGACCAATCTCGGCAACCGCTTTGAAGAGCTTGCCGCCATCATAGAGCTCATTGATGATAAGTCTCGGGTGGGGGTCTGTATAGATACTGCACACACGCTCTCTGCCGGTTACGAGATACGTACAAGGGAGGGATATGAAGCGATGTGGCATCAATTTGATACGATTATTGGTAAAGAGTACCTCAGGGCGATGCATCTGAATGACTCCAAAAAGGAATTAGGCAGTCGGGTGGATCGGCATGAAAGTATTGGCTTGGGAACGATGTCGCCCCTCTTCTTCGATATGATAATGAACGATCCGCGCTTGAACGATATGCCGCTAATTTTGGAGACTCCTGACGAGAGCCGCTGGGCAGAGGAGATCAAGCTACTCTATGCATTGGCCAAGCATTGAGGCGCGAAGCAGCTATTCTTTTGCTGAAGTACACTAATATTGCTATTCAAATACAGAAGACAGATATACGATGAGAAAACAATTACTTTATCTCCTGCTTGCGGCATGGGCTACCCTGTCGCTCCAAGCGCAGACTCCACAACCCCCGAAGCCCTACTATAAAACGGGTTTTGAGGATGTGCCGACCCAAACGCTCACCGACGATACCATTACGATAAACGGGGTTAGGTGGCATATCGTAAATGGCCGAATTATAGACGATAATAAAGCCGGAATAACTTTTGGCAACCGAGCTTTGGAGCTTACAGCCGGCTTTGTAAATGGTGTGCCGGCCATGATGGAAACGGTAGACCCCATTGAGGCTACTCAGGTAACTTTTTCCTATATACAGAGTGGTATTGACGGGTTGATCTTCAACGGAGCCTCAAGTTGGTTTGTGAAAGAGCTTTTCAATCGCGGCAAAACGTGGGCTGAAACGGATCTGAAGTTTGATGCTACACAAGAGACTACGGGGCGTTATGAGCGGGTCGAAGAACAGGCTGCTTCTTACCACTTTAGAATATATTTTAAGGATCCGGATAGGAAGAACGGCAGCGGATGGCGTATTATAGTGGATGATGTGGCCTTCTACAACCTAAAAAAGCCCGATGGCAGTATCGCTATGCGACAGCCATGGACCATCTATCCGGCGAGTATATTCAATCGCTTCGAAACGGCACAGACTACACTGAGCTTTCACCCGGTGGCAAATGGCGATGAGTGGATTATGGGACCCCCTGATCAAGGTGGTGCTTCCTCCTCCTCTTATATAGAGATTCAGTTGGATGATAATACGCCTACACGTCACTGGCGTCTCCAGTCTGTCGATTCGCTTATTACCTATGAGAATTTAGCGCTGGGGGATCACTCCATACGGCTTCGCTTTATGGATGGCAGCACCGGTAAGCCTTATGAGGGTTTAGAGGATCATGTGACAAAATTCACGGTAAAGCCTATCTCTACGCTGCATTCATTGGAAGAGCTGTTAGCAGCACCGGTGGGGGGCTTTTACGAAGTGATTTTAGATAAGCGGACTACCTTTGTAAACTTCCCTGTGATCATCACACCGGAAAAATGGCTTTGGGATGGAGAAAAGGGAATCATGCTGTTTGATCCGAGACTGCACGATAAATTATTCGGTAGCCTGCCTGAGCATGCACTCATTGCTAAGCGCATTGTGGGACAGTTGGTAGAGCGTGACCATAACCTCTACTTTGTATTAGATACTCCCGGGGAATATGAGGTTACCGACAAGCCCTTCCAGTTCATTAATCGCACCACAAATAATATCGGCAACCTGCTCGATAACCAAGCATACAATATGTATGCACCTATCTCAATACAAAACGTGAAACTAATGCCTAAGCAGGATGGCACAGTGCCTTATCGCTTTGGGCCGATGGAGGACATGACTATTACCGATAGTCAGGGAAATACCTTAAAGATGCAAAACTTCTTCCCCTTCCTCTTTCTGACTAATCCAAATGTAATACCGTCCGGTGCTTTGACCATCTTCGGTATGCTGGCACACCACCGGGTTACCGGAGAAGCTGTGCTACTGCCTATTATGGCACAAAACTATACTCCGGACAATGCCGAGATTCTCACCGCTCCGCATGATGCAGTGCGACTCTCTGTAAGCGAGCAAGTAGCTCGTTTTGATGCCAATGAGCCTTTTGAGCTTACGCTCCGGAGTTTGGATGGACGCTGCTTGCAGGCTTCACCGCTTGCCTTGGAGCACACCACAAATCTAAAGGGCACTATGGTGGCCGTCGCTCGCTTTGCCGATGGACGCATTTGGGTAGATAAAGTAGTATTGTAAAAGATAGCATGAAGCGAGTATTATTTTTTTCTGTTGCCCTACTGACGTGCTGTGCTCTATGCACGGGCAGGTCGTTTGCTCAGAATGAAGCAAGAAATGGGAAGTTAGATAAATCCTTTTCGCCTAAACCCGATTCCAATCCGCAAAATGTGATTCTCTTAGAGCAGGGGAAGTTACTCGTGGATGGAAACTTTAAGGAAGTGGGTGGTCGAAAGATATCCGGCATTGCTCGTTTAAACGGAGATGGTACTGCGGATCCTACATTTAATCCCGATGGGAAAGGTACCAATGGAATGGTTGCCTGTATAGCCCGCCAATCCAATGGCAAAATACTGGCTATAGGCTCCTTTACAACCTATAACGATACACCTGTGGGGATGCTGATCCGACTCAATGAAGATGGTACACTGGACAAGAGCTTTAAGAATGATAATCTCTTTGTATTAGATGCCTCTTCCTATAACGGAAAGTATGAATGGGAGCTGCAGCTAAATAAAATATTGGTTCGTCCCGATGACTCTTTTTATGTATTGGGAGGCTACAACCGACTAAATGGTAAGCTGGCTCCGTTGATTGCACGCTTTACGGCTGAGGGAGTGCATGATGAATCTTTCTTGCCTACCGATAAGGATATTTACTTCAAAAGCTCTCCCTATGTGGATGCCGCCCTTTTGCTTCCCTCCGGGGATATATACTTTGGGGGTATGTTTGGGGGATATAATGGTTCGTCATTGAACAAAAAGTTGATTCATATCACGGCTGAGGGTAAGTTTGATGCGTCTTTTGCCCGTCCTATGTTTGATTATGGAGCACCTCGTGCATTAGCACTGAAGGGTAAGGATACAATCATAGTGGCAGGCTCTTTCTATAAAGCGTTCGGCAAGTTTGTCAATCTGATGACAGCGATTCATTTGGATGGGACCCCGGTAGAGGACTTTAATGCATACGACTTCTCGGATAAAAATGTAGAGGAGAATGAGGATATGATCAACGGCCTTGTAGTCACAGATAAATACCTATATATAGGCGGAGGTGCTTTGTGGAATGCGGCTCGTAGCTTTGTCTATCCTCTACTCCCCGATGCGTCGAAGCCTTCGGAGGACGTGAGCTTTGGTACCGGACCGAATGCTATTGTGAGCGGACTGACCTATGATCCTCAAGGATGGCTCTACATAAGTGGCTTCTTCACTTCTTTCAGTGGAGAGAGCAAGCCCTACTTTGTGCGTTGCGAAGTGCCTGCTACGAATACATCGGGTATAAAGTACTTGGAGCCTACTCGGAAGGCTTTGCGTATTGCAGTCGGAGAAGGTACCTTTTCCCTTAAGGGGGACCAACAGGCTACTACGCTCTGCATCTATGCACAGAACGGTCGTATGGCGGCTCGCTATGGGCATGTAAACGCTGACGAAGTAATACAGCATCAATTGCCTGCCGGAGGCTATGTGCTGGTAGCCGACATGCAGGGAGTAAGCTACGCAACTAAAGTCTACCTCAAGTAGCTTTTCTTGCCGTAAGAAGAGAAGAAGCAAAAGTAACACTCTGTATACAGAACGAAATATCTTAGCGGCATTAAAGAGTACAATCTTAGAAAGAGCCGATCGAGTGGCTTAAATAAGGGGGGGAATTGTTGTGATAATGTCTCTATTTTGTAGCTATTTCGAAACTTATCGTTACTTTTGTCTCTCAAAGGTATGCGTAACTAATCCTTTGGAGCTTTCTCCATGGGGTTGGGGTTGTAGCGAATAAAAGCCGAAGAATGTGTATCTTTGGGCGAGAAGGTGAAGAAGGAAACAACTTAGAAACGCTTTAGAAGCTACCTGATAGGTAGCGTGGAAGCGCACCTTCAGGCATATAAGAGGAATATAAAAATAGAAAGAATAACACCAGTAAAGAAACGGAAAAGAATGTCTATGAGAAGATTATCTCTATTCTTCCTGACCCTATTTATGGGGTTGGGTTGGGCATCAGCCCAAACGCGGACAGTAACCGGTACCGTTATCTCCAGTGAAGATAATGAGCCGATCATTGGTGTGAACGTAGTTGTAGTTGGTCAGACCCATATTGGTGCTCCTACCGACATCGACGGTAAGTTTACACTTTCTGTGCCGACCAATGCTAAGCAGCTGCAGTTTAGTGCAGTGGGCTTCAAAACGATTACATTGGATATCAAACCTGTGATGAACGTCACGATGACTCTTGACTCAGAAGTATTGGACGCAGTAGTTGTCGTTGGATACGGTACGGGTCAGAAGCTCAGCACGGTATCAGGGTCTGTTGCTCGTGTATCCGGTGAAAAATTGGAAAACAGACCTGTAGCTAACGTGATGGACGCTTTGCAAGGTCAGGTCAGCGGTATGCAGGTTTCTACGGGATCAGGTGACCCTAATGCAGTAGCTTCTGTACAAATTCACGGTCAGGCCTCCTTGGGAGCCGGTGGAGAACCCCTCTACATTGTGGATGGTGTACAAACTTCTGCAGGTATTGTAATGGCAATGAACTCGAGCGACTTTGAGAGCTACACTGTATTGAAGGACGCTTCGTCTACTTCTATTTATGGTGCGCGTGCTGCTAACGGTGTAATTGTAATTACTACCAAGAAGGGTAAGCACAATCAGGATGGTGTGGTTAATGCATCCATCATGTACGGTGTTTCTCAGCTGATCACTAGCAGCCCGATGAATCAAGTGATGACCGGTCAGGAATTATTTGATTATCAAGCAAGACACATAAAATCTGATAAATTCGGCAACTTCGTAAAAGGTTTCCAAGGAACTAACTTCCGCGGTACGTTTGATAAGACCGGTAAGTATGCTATCATAGATAAGGACTACAACTGGTTGGACGTATATATGGGTCGTACGGCTCCTGTACTCCAAGCCGACCTCTCTGTTTCAGGAGGTAGCGAAAACATTACCTATTATCTATCCGGTGGTTACTTTAAGCAGGATGGTATTTCCGTAGACCCCTCTCACTACCAGAAGCTAAACTTCCGTGCTAATGTAGACGCTCGTGTAAAAGAGTGGATGCGCATAGGGGTAAATGTATCCGGTGGTTTGGTTAAGCAGACTGCTGCCGGTGGTTTCGGTGGTCCATATTTGGATGGTGGTACGTTTGGCTCCATGATTATGCCTAAGTACTACAGCCCCTACTGGACCGGTAGAGATGGAAGAGACTCTTTGAGTAGCGGTTATCGCGGTTATGCCAACTATATCCGCGTACACAGAAGTGTACCTGTATTTGACAATGCACGTATGTACATGCCGAACTTCCTTCGCGACTTCGTGGATGATGAAACGAATACAACGCGTTTGAATGCAAGCGGATATGCACAGTTCACTCCGATTCAAGGTCTTACTTTGAAGACTCAATATGGTATGGACTGGTCTATGGGCCGCACCAGCTATAAGCTCTATCCTGATCATCCTCAGTTAACCGGTTTGGGTTCTAATCAGCAGGCATTTGATCAGGGCTATGTAGCTACTTGGACCAATACGGCTGAATACAAGTGGCGCGCAAATGACGACAATAGCTTTACCTTCCTTTTGGGACATGAGTTTGTAGATGCTAAGGGTGAGTCCTTCAGTGCTGCAGCACGTGGACTGCTGAGTCGTGACTTTATGTACCTCAGCCATGGTCAGAGAGGTGACTATTTGGTTCTCCCGAGCCAGAGCAGTTACTCCTATGCATTCCTCTCTTTCTTCGGTCGTGTTAACTACACCTATAAAGATTGGATGGCATTCGACGTAACCCTACGTCATGACCGTAGTAGCCGCTTCGGTAAGAATCACCAAGGCGCTACCTTCTTCTCAGTCGGTGGTATGTATGATATCTACCGCACACACTTCAAGGATATTGATTGGATGAGTACCTTCCGCTTCAAGGCTAACTATGGTACGCAGGGTAACTCCTCAATTCCTCTCTATGCAGCTGAGCCTATGACGGGTATTATCAACTATACCGACGAACTTGCTTTCGGGGTAACCTCTATCGGTAATGAAGACCTTACTTGGGAAAACCAGGGTATGCTCAGTGTGGGTTTCGACTATGGTATGTGGGATGACCGCTTATTGATAGGCCTGAGCTACTATAATCGTAAGACGCGCGACATGCTTATGAGTGTACCTATTCCTTATGCAACCGGTTATTCTTCTCGTTGGCAGAACGTAGGTGCTATGACCAACCAGGGTATTGACCTTGATATTACCTATAAGTTTATCGAGACTAAGGATTGGGAAGCATTCTTCAGCACAACGTTCAACTACAACGCTGAACGCATCGATAAGCTCTTCAGTGAGCAAACCAACCAGTACGGTTATCGTCTCGGTGACTTGGCTCACTATGACGTAGGTAAACCTATTGTAATGTATGCGGTACGCTATGCAGGTGTCAATCCTGTAAATGGTAAGCAGATGTGGTATAGGAAAGATGGTACGAAGACCCAAGAGTATAGTGACGAACTGCTCCAGCGTATTGAGTATGCTAAGGTTACACCTCCCTTCAGTGGTGGTTTCTCTTTAGGCGTTACTTGGAAGAAGCAGCTCTCTCTTGTAGCAGACTTCTCTTATATGGCAGGTGGTTACTGTATGAACAATGACCGTTACTTCCTCGAAAATAACGTTAGAGGTATGATGTACCTGAACCGTAGCAAGAAGTTGCTCAACGAGTGGACTCCTAAGAATCCTTACACAGATGTGCCCAAGTTTGGTGAATCTATGAACTTCGACGATCGTCTTCTCGAAAATGCATCTTTCCTTCGTTTGAAGAACTTGCAGCTGAGCTATACGTTGCCGAATTCTATCTTCAAGGATACGAAGGTGATCCATGGCGTACGGGTATACTTCTCAGCTCGTAACCTCTTTACTATTACCAGCAAGAGCTATAACGGATTTGACCCCGAAGTAAGTAGCGGTGGCTTCTCAATGAATAAGTTCCCCTCTACCCGTCAGTTCGTAGGTGGTCTTCAATTACAGTTCTAACCTATTAAGCGAACACTAAAAGACAATGAAAAAGATAGTTTATATTTTCTCCGCGCTGCTTTTACTGCTTGTAGGTACTGCAAGCTGTGATGTAACGCGTGATCCTGAGGTGACTCCCAAGCAGAAGCCTTTTGAGTCTCTCAAGCAAGCACAAATGAATAGGGATGCCGTATACGCTTTGTTGCGTGGTGTGGAATCTCCCAATGCGTTGGATGGTATCGAAGTACAGGGTGACCTATATCACCTTACTTTCTTAGACAACAACAGCCTTTATGGTCTGTATCGTTGGCAAAGACAATCGGTACAAGATCACGCCATTGTAGCAGGATACTATGCAAGCTACTACTCTGTATTGATGCAGGCTAACTACTTTATCTATCGTGCCAATGAATTAAAGGAGAATGCTGAAGTGAAGCTTACAGCTGACGACAAGGCTCTTCTTGATCAGTATATCGGTGAGATGAAGGTGATTCGTGCCTTGGGTCACTGGCGCTTGATTCAGCGCTTCTCAAAGCCTTGGAATGGTGTAGATGACGATGCTGAATTTAATGGTATCCTCCTTCAGACAGAGTATGCTCCTTTGGAAAATGCTCAGGCCAAGAAGGCAAGCCGTAAGGCTGTCTATGACCAAATCATGAAGGATTTGGATGAAGCTATTGCAGCCATTAAACCCAAAGCAAATAAGGAAGTAGTACCTGCTATCTATATTACTCAGGACTATGCTTACGCCTTAAAGGCTCGTGCATGCTTGACCAAGCATGACTGGGAAGGTGCTTATGCAGCAGCTAAGCATGTAATGGACAACTATCCTTTGAAGGATATCTCCAACATGCAGCCGGCTGATAAGACTGCGCAGCTTGAGCGTCTGTGGGTAACTGAAGATAGCCCTGAAATACTGGTACGCTTCAAGACAACCCCTCAGTATGGTGCTTTCTCAAGCTGGATCTATGCAGCTTCTTTCCGGAGAGATTACGCCACCGATAATCCTCAAGACCTTACTATGGAAGATGTTATTAACTTCACACCAAGTTTGGTGCTTGAACAGTGGGTGGTTGACCTCTATGAAGAAAGCGATCCTCGTAAGACGGTTTACATTGGCCAGGAAACGTTCTATCAAGATGGTACTCCTTTGCCCAAGTTCAATACCCTCACCAAGTTCAAGGGTAATAAGTCTTTGAACCGTGACCAGAAGAAGCCTGAGTTTAAGTTAGGTGTACACCTCTTCAATGCCGCAGAAGCTTACTTAATTGCAGCCGAAGCAGCTGTAGAAGCCGGTCATACGACTGAAGCAATCGATGCTATCCGCATGCTGCGCAATGCACGCGGTGCAGACTTCGATGCCGATATATTCCAGTCTCCTGAGGACGTGCGTAACTTCGTTCGTGACGAACGTGTACGTGAGTTGGTGGGTGAAGGTTTCCACTTCAATGACTTAGTACGTTGGGGCGTGCCTGTTAAGCGTGGTAAATCTCAAGAGCAACTTGAAAAAGCTGCCGGTCTACTGGGCGTGGAATTTGTTGTACATCCGGAAGATAAGGATCTTACCGTTCCTCTCGATAATCCTATGTACATATGGGAATTCCCCACTCGTGACTTGGAAAATAACAAGAATTTGAGCGAACACCGCAACTGGTAATCATCAGATTCTGATTCAAATTACGATTGAGAGGCGTGCCTACGGGTGCGCCTCTCTCTTTTATAGGTAAAGGGTAGCGCACAACGGTTTCTCAAAGGAACACCCATTCCGGAGCTTTGGCTTGTGCAGCGCTGAGAAAGTAAATAGCGGTTAAGTGCGTGATTATTGCTACCTTAGCAATATATTTGTACCTAAGTGTATGATAAGTAAGTAAAGGGGTGAAAGTCAGAATACAAATAGTTAACCGCAAGCAGGGAGACGGAGCGGTCTCCTTACCGCAATATGCCTCCTTAGGAGCTGCCGGTATGGATCTATCGGCAGCTATCCCTGAAACAATCTCCTTGCAGCCGGGTGAGCGCTGCTTAGTCCCCACCGGCCTATCCATTGCACTTCCCGTGGGGTATGAAGCGCAGATAAGGCCTCGTAGCGGACTGGCACTGAAGCGCGGAATAACGGTACTCAATGCACCCGGTACGATTGATTCGGATTATAGGGGCGAGATAGGTGTCGTTCTGATTAATCTTTCTTCAGAGCAGGTATGGATAGAGCCGGGAGAGCGTATTGCTCAAATGGTCGTGGCTCGTTATGAGCAGGTGGAGTGGGAGCCGGTCGATCAGTTGGATGCTACGGAGCGTGGCGAAGGAGGGTTTGGGCATACAGGGCGCACGAAATTAGTATGATAAGGCATTCTATTTCTACTCTTTTTGCTTTGTTGCTTTTCCTGCCGTCCATCGGATTGTGGGCAGCGCCTCCTCCTCTTCAAGCGGAGCCTTCTGTTCGTAGGGCGTCGGCACTTATTGAGCAGGCCTCTATATTGTCGCAAATACCTTCATCACGGGCAGAGGCCTTTCATCTATACCATATGGCTTATATCCTATCGCCAAACGGAACTGCCGCACGTGAAATGGCACTTTTGGCAAAGGAGCGTACTGCATTTCTTTATTGGATGCAAGAGTCACTACGGCTAAATCCTAACGATGAGCGTGCCGTGATTTTACTAGCTGAGGACTACCTCGATCGCAATAGTTTTAGTGAAGCTGCAGAAACCTATGAAGCCTACTTGCAGCGTAACCCGAGTGCTATACGTCTCTATCCTCGTATGGCTTATGCGTATGCCAATAGCGGCAATTTGGATAAGGCTGTAGAGGCTCTTTCGCAGTATTTGCAGCACAATAGCAATGAGGCGGAACGTATTCCGGCAGAGGATCTGCTCTTTCGCATTCTCTCTGAGCAGGGAAAGCGTGCGGAAGCTGTTGACCTGATTATGCGTAGCTACCGAAGCAGAACGACAGTTTCTCCGGAGCTTCTCTATACAACGGTTAACCGGCTATTGACATCCGGCTATTACAAAGATGCCTTAAGCTTGATACAGGATAATAGGGCATTGGTACATGGAGATTTAGACCTGATGAGCCTCGCTACTACACTGTTGATCATGAATGGCAAGCGTAACGAAGCGCGGCAGATGATGCTGGATATGGTCTCCAACAAAGGATTTGCAGAGGATGAGCTAATCGCCACAATAGTAAATCACATCTCCGCAGATCGCACGGATAACGGAATGATCAATGAGTTGTATCTACCGATAGGTGCAGCTTTGCAAGAGCGTTTCCCTAATTCATACAAAGTATCCGGTTTCTATTACGAAATGCTCGCCATGTTGAAGCAAGAGGAGCCGCTCTCTCGGCAATTGGAGTATATGGTGCGTACCTATCCGGATAGTACCAATGTATATCTGACACTTGCTCAGCATAGGATAGATAAAAAGGAATTCGATGAAGCCGATAGTGTGCTGGATCATCTGATCGCTCGCGATGGTAAAGAAGCTACCCCCTATTTGATTAAGTCAATGATTGAAGGTACCCATCGGAGTAATAATGCAAACGCAATACGCGTGATTGATCAAGGCTTGCATGGTGTACCAACTACCGATAGTACAGGCAGAGCCTCTCTTTATGTGGCTAAGGGAGATTGGCTGTATGCTTCCGGCAAAGTGGACGAGGCTTTTGTTTGCTACGATGAGGCACTTAGCTTGGAGCCTAATAACGTGTATGCATTAAATAATTATGCGTACTATCTCTCTCAAGTGGGGAGAGATATGGAAAAGGCACTCTCTATGGCGCAAAAAGCGGCTATGCTTGCTCCCGAAGATGCTAATATATTAGACTCGTATGCCTATCTGCTCTATAGGAATGGAGACTACTTGATGGCGGGTATTTATATGCGTAAGGCAATTGATTTGAGCGAAAAGGAGCATGCAACTTTTTTTGAGCATTATGCGGAGATCCTTATAGCAGAGGAGCATTATGACGAGGCTTTGGAGTACCTCAAAAAGGCAAATGCAATAGAGCCATCCACCAAGCTTAAGGATCTGATAGAGGAGATGAAGCAGAAATTATGATAAGCAGGAGGAACATACTCGCAACTGTTAGTTTGTTGTGCTTCTTGTGGGCTATGGCCGGCTGTTCGGTCCGTAAAGCAACAAGAGAGACACATGGTGCCGCATTAGGTCTCTTAACCAAAGCAGAGGTACTGCGTTTTGTAGATGAACAAAGCATGCCTACAGAGCCTTTTGCTATGGTAGGTACCATGTCAGTTGCTACCAATGGAGGAAAGAACCTGACCGCCCGTATGGAGCTGCGTTATATACCCGATAAGGGTATGACTATCTCTATACGACCTATCGTATTCTATGAGGCGCTTCGTGCGGGAATACGGCCTGATGGAATCACCGTAATAGACAATTACGGCAAGGGATATCTACAGATAGGCTGGACGGAACTGGCAGAGGCATTGGGTATGCCCATTAGCTACGAACTATGGTTGCGCTTTTTCTTCGGTAGGGCCCTGAATGGTGCTGCGGGTAATGTGGAGCTTCTTCCTGAGTATAGCTTTCAATCCTACTATAAGCCATTGCGCCTCAATGCGCTTTATCAGCTTACGGAGAGCAAACAGACTTTGCGCAAAGTGCGCTATACCTCCGGCAAGCAAGAGGCTGATTATGCGCTTACTGTGTATTACCCTGAGGCATTTGTGCCTTATGCGGGAGGAAAGGTGCCGACTTCGGTACAGTTTGATTTAGAGGGGAGCAATACGCTCCGGGGTACGCTGCAACTTACTATGGAAGCGCCTAAGCGATGCAAATCTACCCTACCTACACTTAGTAAACCTAACGGATATACAACCATTAAATTGACAGACTTGATAAAACTCTTGTCTTAAATACATTAGATACGCTTATGAAACGATTTTTTTTGCTTTCCTTGATTTTAATGCTGGTTACGTCTACCGGTTTTGCTCAGAGTAAGAGTAAAGAGGTACAGCGACTGGAGAAAGAGCGTCAGGAAGCTCTCAAGGAGGTAGAGAAGACCGACCGCCAGCTCAAAAAGGTGAGCAACGACCGTTACAAAAAGCAGAAGGAGGTTAATCTACTCAAGAAGCAGGCCAATCAGCGCAAAAAGGCGGTTAATATATTAGACAAAGAGATAAAGGTACTGGATAAGGATATCGAAACCCTCTCCGCAGAAGCTGTCCGGCTGAAGGGTGAAGAGCTACGCAGACAAAAGTCTTATGAAGAGAGCGTAATTGCTTTGCGTCGCCGTGCGAAAAGTAACGATAGAATGCTCTTCTTGCTCTCTTCTTCAACCTTTGATGAGGGGTTGCGTCGTATGCGTTTCCTGAGCCAGTATGCTGCTGCCCATCGGGAGGCGGCTAAGCAACTGCACGATACCCGCACACAAATTGAGAGTAATAAAGATGCCATAACAAGCAACAAAGAGAAGAAGTCTGCTTTGATGGAGACTCGCTCGCAAGAGATGAAAAAGCTCTTAGCACAGCAGAAAAAGGGTAGCGGAGAGGTTAGCCAGCTCCGAGGTGAGGAAAAGAAGCTACAGCAGCAGAAAAAGAAGTACCAGCAGCGTGCAAATGCACTGAATAAGAAGATAGAGCAACGGATTGCCTATGAGATAGCAGAAGCCGAGCGTAAGGCACGTGAGGCAGCTGCTAAGGAGAAGGGATCTCCCGGGGCAGAAGAGCGTAAGGCGGTTACCAAAGGTGGATATGCCATGACCGCTGAAGAGAGACGATTGAGTGGTAGTTTTGCCCAAAATAAGGGTAATCTGCTGATGCCGGTTTCCGGTAGTTATACGATTGTGGCCTCCTATGGGGTGCAACAGCATAAAACAGCGAGTCGGGTTCAAACCAATAAGAGCGGTATTGATATAGCCGTTCCTAAAGGCACCGGTGCAAGAGCCGTATTTGATGGTACTGTTTCCTCTATTTTCATGGTGGATGGCTACAATTCTTCCATAATAATCCGACATGGTAACTATCTTACGGTCTATGCAAACCTACAGTCTGTAAGCGTACGAACCGGACAAAAGGTGAAGACCGGACAGAAAATAGGAACCGTAGCTGCGGGTGACGATGGGCGCGGGTTGTTGCACTTCCAGCTCTGGCACGAAAGAACAAAGCAAAACCCAATGTTATGGATACGATAAAGGTCGTGAGGGATGCATGCGGAGCCCTTCGCTTGGAGCATCCTTATGTATTTCCTAATGCTACGGCAGTGACCGTAGGTACTTTTGATGGAGTGCATCTTGGACATTTGGCCCTGTTAACCCAATTGAAGCGAGAAGCTGCGTTGCGTCATCTTCCCTCTATGGTGGTTACCTTTGATCGAAGTCCTCTTGCTACGGTGCGTCCCGGGCATCCTTATACCCGTCTAAATGATGGCGCAGAACAGCTGACCCGCCTGGAGGCAGTCGGAGTCGATATCACTGTGGTACTTCCATTTGATGGTCCACTCTCTTTGTTAGATGCGGACCAGTTTTTGGAGCAAGTGGTAGTGAAAATGTTACATGCCCACTATATGCTTTTGGGCTATGATCACTCCTTTGGGCATGCCTCTCATTACGGCAATCAACTTAACATAGATCAATTGGCTGCTCGTCATGGCCTTACGATACAGCGTGCTGATATGGCTTGTGATACAGAGGGTAATCCATTCAGCTCAACCCGTATTAAGCAGCTATTGGGTAGAGGAGATGTAGTCGCTGCCAATAAGTTGTTAGGCTATCGCTATCCTTTGAGCGGTATCGTGGTGTCCGGTCAGCATATAGGGCGTACTTTAGGATATCCGACTGCCAATATAGTACTGGCAGAGCAGCATAAGCTAGTGCCGCCCAATGGGGTGTATGCCGTGCATGTTCGTGTGAACGAAAGGGTTTTCCCCGGTATGCTATATATTGGTAATCGCCCAACGATAAGCAGTGAGCAGGAGCGTTCTATTGAGGTGCATTTGTTCGATTTGGATGAGGAGCTATATAATAAGTCTATTTGTATTGAATTAGAAAAGTTTGTGCGCAGGGATCAACGTTTCTCCGGACGAGAAGAATTGATTCGGGCTATTCAAGAGGATGAAAGGGTTATTCGGGAGTTATTAGGCTGTCGTAAAGTCTGATAGAAGAAACCTCTCTCCTATGCTAAAAGAAGGGGAATCCGACTGTGTAAGTGCTCAATCGGATTCACCCTTCTTGTTTTTATTAAGGCACTATTTTATCCCCTTGGTGTACGATTAGACGAAATGGTGTTGCCAAGTCGGGTATGCAAAATCACAGTTTTTGAAAAACGTGGGCTTCTGTTTTGCAAAGTGTATGTGGCAATAGCGATTTGTGGACTGTGGAAATTGCTTCTTGAGGATTGCAATAGTGAATAAAATACAAACGTTCTTGCAAGGTTATGTGAAATGCTTACTGCCTGATACAGTTTGAGTTAGGTATAAGAAAATGGCTTTAAAAGAGTCAAAATATGCATGCTATTCTATATAAAATAATTATCTTTGTAGCGAAGGGAAAAACTACTTTCTCGGATGGCCGAGCATAGCCTCGTGCAGATGAAAAACAAAGATAAGTGAGTATAAATTAAACCAGGCGCAAATCCGGTATAGAGGAACGGCTGAGTGCGCATAAATAGAATAATCATTAAGAGAGAAAGGAAACACAATTATGATGACGAGAGATGAGTATATCGAGAGTCTAAGGAAGTTAGATCTGAAGGTGTACTTTATGGGTGAAAGGATTAAGAATCCTGTAGACCATCCAATGATTCGCCCCTCATTGAACTCTTTGGCTATGAGCTATAAGCTCGCTGAAATGCCTGAGCACAAGGATCTGATGACGGCAAAGAGCCATCTGACAGGGCGCACAATTAATCGCTTCTGCCACATTCACCAAAGTGCTCAAGACCTCGTGAATAAGGTTAAGATGCAGCGTTTGCTGGGTCAGGAAACGGCAAGCTGCTTCCAGCGTTGCGTAGGTATGGATGCTTTTAATGCTATCTATTCTACTACCTATGAAATGGATAAGGCACTGGGAACGGATTATTTCGAACGTTTCAAAAAGTGGCTCATCATGGTTCAGGACAAGGACCTTGTTGTGGATGGAGCTATGACCGACCCGAAGGGTGACCGCAGTAAGGGCCCGAGCGATCAGGCTGATCCCGATATGTATCTGCATGTAGTTGAAAAACGTGCTGATGGTATTGTGGTATGCGGTGCTAAGGCTCACCAGACCGGTGCTGTTAACTCTCACGAACACCTCATCATGCCTACTTGTAGCATGAGAGAAGCTGATAAGGATTATGCAGTTTGCTTCGCTATTCAAGGTGATGCCCCCGGTGTAAGCATGATCTATGGCCGTCAGAGCTGTGACACCCGTAAGATGGAAGCAGGAGCTGATATCGACTTGGGTAATAGCCAATTCGGTGGTCACGAAGCTTTGGTTATCTTCGACCACGTATTTGTACCCAACGAGCGCGTATTCATGTGCCAAGAATATCAATTCGCCGGTATGTTGGTAGAGCGCTTTGCAGGATATCACCGTCAGTCTTATGGTGGCTGTAAAGTAGGTGTGGGTGACGTATTGATCGGTGCTGCTGCATTGGCTGCTGATTACAATGGTGTCCCCAAGGCATCTCATATCAAGGATAAGCTCATCGAAATGATCCACTTGAATGAAACACTGTTTGCATGCGGTATCGCTTGCTCGGCAGAGGGTAAACCTACAGAGAGTGGCGCTTATCTGATTGACTTATTGCTCGCTAATGTCTGCAAGCAAAATGTGACTCGTCTTCCTTACGAGATAGCACGTCTTGCTGAAGATATAGCCGGAGGTTTGATGGTTACTATGCCGGCAGAACAAGACCTTCGTCATCCGGAGCTTGGCCCGATTGTACGCAAGTACTTGCAGGGTGCTACCGGTGCTGACACGGAAAACCGTATGCGCGTACTTCGCTTGATTGAAAATATCACGTTAGGTACTGCTGCAGTAGGTTATCGTACAGAGTCACTTCACGGAGCAGGCTCTCCTCAGGCACAGCGTATTATGATTTCTCGTCAGGGAAATATCGCTGCTAAGAAGGAGTTGGCCCGTAAGATTGCTAAGATAGATACTTCAAAGGATCACTTCGAAGTACCTGCAAAGAAGTAATATTCTGTGGAGCAACTAACTTATGAAAAGGTAGAGGAGCTACTTAAAGACAAAGTGGCTCCCTATCTTGCTTCTCATGGGGGCTCTGTCGAGTTGTTGAAGGTGACACCCGAGGGCGAGGTGCATATAAGTTTTCATGGAGCATGCGCCAATTGCCCTTCAATGGGGGATACTATTTCGCAAAGCGTAGAGAGTCGTCTTGAAGAGGCTTTCCCCGGAGAGTTCGTCAAGGTTGTGGTAGAGAATAATATAGATGACGAATTGTGGGACTTTGCGAAGAAGATATTGCGTAAGTAAATAAAAAAGGAATAGGACGAAAACAATGATAGACTACACGAAGAAGATAGTAACGGCCGACGAGGCTGTGCGTCAAGCCGTACACGATGGTGAGACGATTGTTGTGGCACATGCAGCAGGAGCACCAAAACCACTTGTAGATGCATTAGCAAGTAATTATGAACGCTTTCACAACGTGAAGCTTTTTCATTTGATTACATTGGGGGATGCACCTTATTGCGATCCTAAGATGGAGGGGCATTTTCATTTGATGGCCGGCTTCTTGGGAGGAAATACCAGAGCTTGTGTAGCAGAGCATAGAGGTGACTTTATACCTGTCTTCTTCCATCGCCTCCCTTACTATTTTCGCGAAGGGCTGATCCCATGTGATGTGGCTTTTATTCAGGTGTCAAAGCCTAATGAAGCCGGTATGTGTAGCTTTGGTGTATCTTGTGACTATACAAAGCCGGCAGCAGAAAAAGCTCGTGTGGTCGTTGCTGAGATGAATGAGCAGATGCCCTTTATTGAGGGAGATAACTTCATCAATGTAAAGGATATCGATTATATCGTTGAAACAAATCGTCCGTTGTATGAATTGCCTCTACCTAAAATCGGAGATGTAGAGCGTGCTATCGGAAAGAATGTAGCTGATTTGGTGGATGATGGCGCTACGTTGCAGTTGGGTATTGGTTCTATTCCCGATGCTGTGCTTAGCTTCTTAGGTGAGAAAAATGATCTCGGCCTGCATACGGAAATGTTCTCCGATGGAGCTATTCCCCTAATTGAAAAGGGAGTGATGAATGGTAAGCGTAAGCAGATAGACAATGGTCTACATACTTCTACTTTCCTAATGGGTTCAAAGAAGCTATATGACTTCGCTAACCATAACGATAGCATCAAGATTGCTCCCGTTGACTATGTGAATGATCCTATGGTGATCGGTCAGTTGGACAATATGATTAGCATCAATAGCTGTATCGAGGTGGACTTACAGGGGCAGGTCAATAGTGAATCTATGGGGCTGACTCAATTCAGCGGAGTAGGAGGTCAAGTAGACTATGTACGTGGTGCTGCTATTTCCAAGGGAGGTAAGAGTATTATGGCTATCCCCTCTACGGCACGTAAGGGTACTGTATCTCGTATAGTAGCTAACTTTGCTCCCGGCTCTGCGATTACAACCAGCCGTAATGATGTGGATTATATTGTTACTGAATATGGTACGGCCCGCTTGGCAGGTTTGAGTCTGCGCGATCGTGCTAAGGCACTAATTGCCATTGCCCATCCTAATTTCAGAGATGAGCTGGAAGAAGAAATGAAGCGCCGTTTCTGCTAATACTACGAAAAAGACAAAATAAAACTAAGACACAATATACATACATATGCAACTGTTTAAGTTATCTACAAAGCTACACAGCTTTGATACTTTTGCTGAGTTCGCAAAGGAGTTTGAGCTTGGTAAAGACGACTTGGTAATTACCAACGATTTCCTTTATCAGCCCTTTATGAAAGCACTCAATTTGCCCTGTAAGTTTATCATGCAGGAGCATTATGGTAAGGGCGAGCCGAGTGACGAGATGATTAACCAAATATTGCGCGACATCGCCGGAACTCCCTATAAGCGTGTAATCGGTGTGGGCGGCGGTACGGTAATCGATATATCCAAGATCTTTGCTTTGGAAGGATTGAAGGACGATGTTCTTCCCGCTTTCGATAAAAAAATACCCATCGTAAAGGGCAAGCAGATTATCATTCTGCCCACCACAAGCGGAACCGGTAGCGAAGTAACCAACATTTCCATTGCCGAAATTAAGAGTCGTGGTACCAAAATGGGTCTGGCGGACGATGCCATCGCTCCCGATGATGCCGTATTTATTCCGGAACTGCTTAAGGGTTTACCCTTCCCCTTCTATGCGGCCAGTTCCATCGATGCGCTCATTCATGCTGTTGAGTCTTATGTATCTCCTAAGAGCAATGAATACACGCGCATATTTAGCTTGAAGGCTATTAGCACGATTATCCCCGTATTTAAGGCTATTGCCGAAAAGGGAGAGGATGAGCGCCACAAGCATCATGCCGTTATGTTGGAAGCAGCCAATATGGCGGGTATTGCCTTTGGTAATGCAGGTGTAGGTGCCGTACATGCTCTTTCTTATCCCTTGGGTGGTAACTATCATGTGCCTCACGGAGAGTCTAACTATCAGTTCTTTACTGAGGTATTTAAGCATTACCACGCTAAGAATCCAAAGGGTTCAATTAAGGAGATTGAAGCCTATTTGGCAAAGGAATTGGGCTGCGATACGGCTAATGTATATGATGCATTAGATGCTCTTCTCGGTCAACTGATAAGCCGTAAGCCTCTTCACGAATATGGTATGAAGGAAGAGGAAATCAAGGGCTTTGCAAAGGCTGTGATAGAAACACAACAGCGTCTCCTAAAGAATAATTATGTTCCTTTCTCTGAAGAGGAGATCACAGAAATATATCGTACTTTATACTGATTAGCGTATAAATAATTAGCACCTTTTTCTTATTGTGTAGCAGTTGGGGTGTAATACTGAGACTGCTACACAATACCCTTATGTTGTTTCATTACTCAAAAATATAGTTCACAACTTATAAAAAATATGGAAATAAAAGAGATGGTGGCCCTTGCACGCAAGGCCCAATTAGAGTACCAAGCTACTCATAACCAAGAAAGTGTAGATAATATTTGCCGTGCAGCTGCAAAGGTTATCTATGACAATGCTGAAATGCTGGCTCGCGAAGCTGTCGATGAGACCGGTATGGGTGTTTATGAAGATAAAGTATCTAAGAATCGCGGTAAATCGAAAGGTGTTTGGTACAATCTTCACGATAAGAAATCTGTAGGTATCCTCAATATTGATGAGCGTACAGGTATGATTGAGATTGCTAAGCCTATGGGTGTGGTAGGTGCTGTAACGCCTACTACCAATCCGATTGTAACTCCTATGAGTAACATCGTATTTGCCCTTAAAACGTGTAATGCAATCATTATCTCTCCGCACCCCCGTTCCAAGAAGTGCTCTAAGCATGCAGTAGACCTCATCAAGGAAGCTATTAAGCCGTTTAATGTACCTGAGTATATGGTACAGGTAATTGAAGAGCCTTCTATTGAAGCTACACAGCAGTTGATGGCTGCCGTAGATGTAGTAGTGGCTACCGGTGGTATGGGTATGGTTAAGAGCGCATACTCTTCAGGTAAGCCTTCATACGGTGTGGGTGCAGGTAACGTACAGGTAATCTTCGACTCTGACATCAATTTTGAAGATGCTGCTGAAAAGGCTATTTATGGTCGCTCATACGACAATGGTATTATCTGTACCGGTGAGCAGAGCATTATCTATAACAAGAAGGATCACGACGCTGTGTACGATGCTATTCGTAAGCGCGGTGGTTACATTTGTACCGCAGAAGAAGGTGAAAAGATCCGTGAAGTCCTCTTCCCCAACAATGGTCCTATCAATAAGGATGTAGTAGGTCAGAGCGTTCAAAAGATTGCTAAGGCTGCCGGTATCAATGTACCCGAAGGCTCACGTGTGATCTTGGTAGAAGCTAAGGGCCCGGGTAAGGAAGATTGCATCTGCAGAGAAAAAATGTGTCCTGTAATGTGCTTGCTCTCTTACAACCACTTCGAAGAAGGTGTTGAGCTCGCTTGTACGAACCTTGCTGTTGAAGGTAATGGCCACTCTTGCGCTATTCACTCCAATAACCAGGCTCACATCATCCTTACCGGTTCTCGTGTAACGGTATCTCGTATCGTGGTAAATGCACCCAGTGCAACTACAGCCGGTGGACATATCCAGAATGGTCTCAATGTAACCAATACGCTTGGTTGCGGTTCTTGGGGTAATAACTCTATTTCAGAGAACTTTACTTACAAGCATTTGATGAACATTTCTCGTATCGCTCCGCTGAATCCTGCTATCAAGGTGCCCAACGATAAAGAAATCTGGGAGCTTTAATAGAGTAAGCGAAGAAGCTTTTATATAATAGACACTGTCGGGTTACAATGGCTCGACAGTGTTTTTTTTTGCGCTTAATAATGAGATATTAGCTATAACGATTGTCTCTGTATTGAAGAGATCTATTGTAATGAGGAGGGGTGAAGAATGTATGGATTTAGTTTGTATCTTAGTAGCAGAAATAGAAATTAATTTAGTTAGGAGGGCTTATTTATGATCTCAAAGAAAATGCAAGCAGCATTTAATGAACAAATTACAGAAGAGTTGTACTCGTCCAACATTTATATGTCAATGGCTTACCACATGGAAGGTCTTGGTTACGAAGGCTGTGCTCATTGGTTGATAAAGCAATCTGATGAAGAGCTACAGCATGCTCGTGAAATGGCTTCATTCGTAGTCAGCCGTGGTGGAAAAGTTGAGATGCGTGCTATACAGGCAGTTAAAGATGAGTGGAAGAATCCGTTGCAGTTATTTGAAGCTGTTTATGAGCACGAGTGTCATATTAGTCAGTGCATTAATGATTTGTTAGATAAGGCTCGCGAAGAGGGAGATAAAGCCGCAGAAGAATTTTGCTGGCACTTTGTACGTGAGCAGGTTGAAGAAGAGGCTACTTCGGGCGGTATTGTCGACAAACTTAAGAATAATGGTGAAGGCGCAATTATCTTGTTAGACCACGTTATGGCAAGTCGTTGAGAAACGTTGTTTTTTTCTTAGTCTTTAATTAAATAGTAATGGGGGAGCACTTGCAAAAGTGTCCCCCATTTTTTGGGGGGGGGACTATCTATCTGAGAAATAAGAGGTTACCGTTTGGAGAAGTGTGGATAGGTGACGATTTAGAAATGAGCGAAGTGCTTTGAAGTACATTGTTTTGATGATTAGCTCTTTTTCGAGAGCTAAAGCCATGTTAGAAGAGTTCTTTCGCAAGACGCATAAGGACAGTTTTCTTGCTTCTGAGTGCATCGAGGAGTTGACAAAGAGTTTCAATGAACATTTTGCGCCACCAGCCCAATTCCCTGACTTATTGCACAATGGGGATGTATGCCGAATACTGAACATCAGCAAGCGAACATTGCAACACTATCGAGACTCGTCCGTGCTGCCTTTTATCCAAATCGGACATAAGTGCTATTACAAGCGAGAAGAGGTAGAAGCTTTCCTCGCTAACTCTAATACTCGTAAAGGCTAACAACTATGGAGTACGAAACTATCAATAAAGAAACACCAGA
>CAMYPM010000013.1 GCA_947290775.1 uncultured Bacteroidales bacterium
AATTGTAGCGGCGTGATTACGCCCCGGTTCGCTCTCCCATTCCCCAATCAGCTCCATGCCTTTCGCCAAAGCAACGGAACAGACCTCCGCTGTGGTTTCAATGCAGAGTAATACGGGACTTTTTGTCTGCTCGCTTTCGTTCATCATTTTCACAACAGATTTAAGGGGCAATTCGTTCAATCGACCAACTTCCATCCTCCTGTTTTTGATACAGAAAGCGGTCGTGTAAACGGCTCGCTCGCCCTTGCCAGAACTCTATTCTGCTCGCCTTTACAGCAAATCCGCCCCA
Source organism: uncultured Bacteroidales bacterium (assembly GCA_947290775.1). Classification (GTDB taxonomy): domain Bacteria; phylum Bacteroidota; class Bacteroidia; order Bacteroidales; family Porphyromonadaceae; genus Porphyromonas; species Porphyromonas miyakawae. Next base: position 290 of record CAMYPM010000013.1, read on the forward strand.
CGTGTCGGGGCGAGGAACCGGACGCCCTACATACTTGAGCGATTCTTTTGCGAACTGAACCATTATATATTCACGATTTGGAATAGGATGGCTTTGCGGTGAGATACGTGCTCCAACGCGGCTTGTATAGGGTCTCTTCCTAAAATAAGCATCGCTCAGCTCCGGCTCCAAGTGCCGAACGGTACCTTCAATATGGATTTGCCGCTCCGTTTCGTGCCACAAAAAGGTTACTGCCACGTTCGGATTGGCCGCCATCTGCTGTCCTTTTCTACTTTCGTAGTTACTATAGAAGATGATCTCTTCGTTAAGCACCTCTTTCAGTAATACAGTTCGCACGCTGGGATGCCCGTCCGGTGTAGAGGTAGCCACAATTAGCGCCGTAGGCTCCAAAGCTTTTGCTTTAAAAGCATCCTCAATCCATTTATCCACCAAGTCAAAGGGATTCTCCGGCATATCACGTCGCGTCAGCGAATGCTTCGTGTACTCCCGTCTGACATTCTCCAAATGCAGGTCCTCGCTCATCTTTGTTCCTTTCTCGTTAACCCATACCTTTCGGGGGAGGCAAACCCAGCCCGAAAAGTTCTTTCTTTCGCAAAAGTAGCGAAAAATGCGCATACGCAGGTTTCGCGTCTGCTCTCCTTATTTGGGCATCATCCAATCCGTCAGGATGAAGGGATATAAGTTTGCTCGGGCGCGCAAAAAGCATTTGTTGCGTTTGAATGGCTTTTGTGTTAAGAAGAGCATTACGTAAGGAGTGAGTGATACAGCGGTTGCGGATTATTCTCTAAATTTGTTGCAATATGAAAGAAAAGTTGCTATGCTATTGAGGAGAGAAGGTACTATATTTCGGCAGATTAATTTATTTTTTGGAAGCATCCGGTTAGTTGCTTCTGGGCGGCTGCTCATTTTTTTCTGCCTATTTCTGCCACTCTTTGGCGTGTGCTCGGCTTTATCAGCTCAAGAGAAATACGATATCCGGCTACAGCTTAAGGAGGGAGACAAACTGGGAATTGGGATAAAAATTAATTCCATAACTACGACAAAAATACCTATTGTAGGCAACGCCACCTTTAACACGATCGAGAAATATGCTATTACCCTACAGGTATTAGGCATTCAGGGAGAAAATTATCGCATTAAATGTACCGTAAATAAAGTGGATGTATCTATGAAAAGCGAGGGGGTAGGCAGATACGAAAAGGAAGCCAATCAGGCCCTTTTGGATGCACTAAAGCCGGACGAGTTACGCGGAAGCTCCGTAATAGCCGTAATTACTCCTTATTTTGAGCCGGTACAAGTTCCGAGTGACGATACTTCAAAGCGAATTATAGAGCTATTGCAAGATGCTGTATCGCGCGCTTATGCTCCACAAGCTGCAACTATTGATGAACAGAGAAAGAAGAGTGATGGAGCGAACAGCGTTATTTCCACTCTGACCTCTGTAACCAATACAAAAGCTACCGTTCAGGGTCAATTTAGCGAGTGTTTGAAAGAGAAGAAGATGTCACTGAACCGAAAGGGAAACTTTACCTACAAAATGGAACGAAAGAGTGGCAGCCCTATTAGCGGAAAGATTAGCGATAAATCAACCGGCACCCAAAAAGCTCTTTTGCTGAATCTCTCGTTCCAAAGCACGCGACACATGCACGTCACCCTCACGCACTCCCGATAAGTGCACACACTTGGATGTCCATACGGTGTGGATATAGCCGCTATTATTGATGCCGTAGGCTACAAAACTTTCGCCTTACCTTAAAAGCATCATTGATGCGCATACCAAACTAATCAAAGAGGTCAATACTACTCCGGCTCAGGGAGTGCTTAGAATAAATTCCTCTAACACCTTAGTAAAGTCCTACTCAGAGTAGTTATTCAATTCGACAAAAGCAATCGGGTATTTTCTACACACAGGCTATATTTCACTGCATGAATATATATAACCCATAAAGTATATACTCTCTCTCTCAGTACTCTTTCCAGGGTGATACTTTATTCTAATCCTTAACAACGGGCTTCCCGGTCTTCATCCATTCGACAAATCCGCCTTCCAAATTACCCACTTTGTATCCTGCATCAGTAAGTTTATGTGCAGCCTTCATACTGCGCAAACCACTACGACAGTACACGTAAACAATCTGCTCCTTATCAGGATAAAGACGCTGTACAACCTCAGCAAAGTCTACTTGCTTCACATCCACATTCTGTGCCCCTTTTATATGTCCCTCTGCATATTCTTCAGCCGTTCGCACATCTAACAGATATACCCCGGACACCTGAATGGCTGTTTCGAATGCCGCTACCTCTAAATGCATTATTTCTTTTTGTACTTTACATCCCTCTAGACTTATGATCATCGCAAAGCATATAGCCCATACACTACACAAAGTCACACACCGATTCATTCTTCCTTGTATCTTTTTCTTTATTCTTATACATCTCAAAGTTACGCAAACTTGCCATAATACTTTCTGTTATACTCTTCTTCCGCAATCCGTAGACTCTATTCAATGAAGTAAAAAGGGTACTTTCTTGTGTTTTTTATTACCTTCGTTTTGGGAATCATACCCCCCAAAGAATGATGCAGAAGAGACAACTTAACAGAAGACAATATTTCCATGAACTCGCAAAGACAAGCGAGAAATATTTTATTCCCTACGTACAGCAATACAGGCAAGTAAGTAAAGGAATGAATGTGTTAGAGATTGGGTGCGGGGATGGAGGAAATCTACTACCCTTTTCTCGCATGAACTGTAACGTGGTGGGAATAGACCTATCAGAGGAACGAATAAGGGACGCAAGGGTGTTTTTTGAAGAGAATAAAGCAAAAGGGCGTTTCATTGCTTCCGATATTTTTCAGATAGAAGAGTTCAAACAGCAGTTCGACATAATCGTATGCCATGATGTTATAGAGCATATCAACGACAAAGAGAGCTTTTTACGCAAATGTAAACAGCTGTTAAAACATAGGGGGGGGGGATTTTCATTTCTTTTCCTGCGTGGCAGATGCCATTTGGGGGACATCAGCAAATATGTAGAAGTAGATTCTTATCACATTTGCCTTTTTTCCACCTGCTCCCCACTGCATGGTATAAGGGAATCTTAAGAGCTTGGAAAGAGGATGAGGAGTGTGTCAGGGAATTGCTGAATATCAGGCAGACCAAATGTCCGATAGAATTGTTTGAACGAACAATAAGAAAAGAAAGGTTTAAAGCTATTGATCGGACACTCTATTTCATTAACCCTCACTATGAGGTGAAATTCCACTTGCGTCCAAGAAAACTATACACATTGATAGGGAGCATTCCCTATATCCGCAATTTCTTCACAACATCGTGTTTCTATTTTTTGGAGTTGTCAGAAGAGTAGCTTTTCTTCTGTTAAATACCTACTCTTTCCCTTGATTGGCATGAAACAATGAAGTCGTGGAAAGTAAAATATTCATACTCTTCACCGAGGGTAATGAGTGCTCTGTAGGCAAAAAGCCAATGGACCTCTCCAATATGTCGTAAATTCAGGAAAGCTACGTCCTATTTACCCATAAAGTAGGAAAGAGTATAAGCTCCTCCCCTCTCCACGCACATTCATTCATTGGATAAGTAGTCAAAGAAAGGAGGGCGGCTCTTAAGCCACCTCAACTTCTCTCTATACGCGCATTACTTCTGTAATAGAGGGATTTGCCCTTAAGCCTTCACACACCTTTTTCAACGTATCGGTATCATGTACCAGCAAAGTGATTGTACCCCCGAAAATACCATCTCGTGAAGTCATATTCACATTTGTAATACTCAGATTAAAATCCTCCGTAATATTCTGAATAATGGTATTTAGTATGCCCGTGGAGTCAACTCCTTTAATCTGTATTTTTCCTTGAAAGAGACTATGCGAGTGATTTCCCCACTCCGTTTCTACGATACTATTTCCGTAGCTACTTTTTAGCCGCATGGCAACAGGGCAAGAGCGCTTGTGCAATACCAATTTCCCTTGCACATTGATAAAAGCGATCGTCTCATCGCCATAAATAGGCATACAGCAGTCCGCAACAGTGTAATTAGTCTTGAAGTTATGCTCCTCTAAGATATATTTTTTGCTTGCATCGGGTACAACGTCGGCATGAGCGTTGCGCTGCTCTTCGCTTTTACGCTTAGAAGAGCCGAAAAGACGTGAGAAGAAATCCTTGCGATCCCCCTCCTTAGCCAACTTCTTGAAGCTTTCCGGTAGTTGAATAAGTCCTTGCCCTACGGCATAGAAAAAGTCCTCTCGCTTGTGAAAGTTGTAGTAATTGGCCACACGATCCAATTCGCTTGCCGACACAGCCACCCCATCACGACGAAAAACCTCCATTACCTCTTTCTCTCCCTTGGCAGCTAATTCCCGTCTCTGGCGTCTAAGATAGAGGTCTATAAAACTCCTTGCCTTACCGGTAGTCACATAGTTGCGCCACTCCGGTATGGGGAATTGCTTGGCACTCGTAATGATAGAGATTTGGTCTCCATTCTGTAAAGGGCTGCTCAGCGGCACTAAGCGATGATTCACCTTTGCGCCAATGCAGTGCATACCAATCTCCTCATGAATAGCGTAAGCGAAGTCTAATGCTGTAGCGCCCTGAGGTAATGTAATTGTATCTCCCTTGGGCGTAAATACTTTTATTTCATCATTGAAGAGGTTCAACTTGATCGTGTCGAGAAAGTCCATCGCATCCGGTGAGGGATGTTCCAATATTTTACGGATCGTCTCCAGCCACTTTTCCAACTCAGAGTCCTCTTCGATGGTATCGTTCTTATACTTCCAATGCGCAGCAACACCCAACTCAGCTATCTCGTCCATCATACGGCTGCGGATCTGAACCTCTACCCACACTCCGTCGGCTCCCATAACCGTTAGATGCAATGCCCGATAGCCGTTACTCTTTGGATTGCTCACCCAGTCTCGAAGACGATCCGGCTTCACACGATATATATCGGTGATGATAGAGTATATCTGCCAGCAACGGTTCTTATCGTTGATTGTCTCATCCGACTCAAATACGATGCGCACGGCAAATAGATCGTAAACCTCCTCAAAGGGAATATTCTTCTGCTCCATTTTGCGCCAAATGGAGTAGCAACTCTTTACACGTGTTTGAATCTGATACTTAAGTCCAATTTTATCAAACTGCTCTCTAAGCGGAGCAGCAAAGCGCTCAAAGAGTTCACTACGCTGTTGCTCGCTGTTGCGTATTTTTTCACTTATATCGGCATACTCCTCTGGATGCTCAGTCTTAAAACTCAGCTCCTCAAGCTCTGTCTTAATAGCAAAGAGTCCTAAACGATGGGCGATAGGCGCATATACGTAGAGCGTTTCTCCGGCTATCTTCAGCTGCTTACGTTCAGGCATAGAGCTTAGCGTACGCATATTGTGCAGTCTGTCGGCGATTTTGATCAATATTACACGAATATCATCGTTCATCGTAATAATGAGCTTACGGAAGTTCTCCGCCTGAGCACTCTCCAGCAAACGATCTGCAAAGAGATCACCGCTTATTTTGGTTAACCCTTCTACTATCTGGGCAACCTTATCGCCAAATAACTCTCGGATATCCTCGGTCGTATACTCAGTATCCTCCACTACATCGTGAAGAAGCGAGCAGACAATACTCGTAGAGCCCAGCCCCATCTCTTTGCATACTATAATAGCAACCGACAAAGGATGCAGGATATAAGGCTCACCGCTTCGCCTACGCACACCCTCGTGTGCTTTCTTTGCAAAGTTGAAAGCCTTTTCAATACGCTCTACCTTACGACGATGATTGCTGGCCAAATATGCCTCAATCAGCTCGTTATACTTATCCGCTACTTGTTGCTCTTCTCTTTCTTGCTGCGTCATATCCATTGACCGGACCATTTCATCTACAAATATAGGAATATAATAACAAGGATGTATTAAATAAAGTCCTTTTCAGACTGCCTTTGAATCGCCTCTCAAGTAATGCACCATGTATCGGAGGCATTCACCACCCAATAACCATTTTTTCTACAGATCTCATTTCTCTGCGGAAGAAGATTCGAGCTGCCTTACTATCTCTCTAAGCCGCTGTATCTCTCCCTTCTTAAAATATGAGAGTTTATGTAGATTACTTTTTGACAAAGCATCTTGGCTACTATAGGGCAGCAAAGTACCCAAAATAACAGCATGCAAAAGATGCGGTGTACAGTCACTTATTACTATGGGCTTAAGACGTTGATATTCTCCGGTAATGAGACGGTTGTAAAGTATTTGGAAAAAGAAATATTCCTTGCTCTTCTCATCATGTAGCCAATAATAAAGCAGCAAATCGCTGAGGAGAATCATCATCTCACTTCCTTTTTTTGCCCATAGAATACTACTAAGCATGCGAACCTGGAACTTATCTCTCCAGCAATAATAATAGATAAACGCATTCTCCCAAATTCGCTTGTAGGGTTCCCGATCATCCCTTTGATAACAAAAATGGTCGCCCTGCATAAACTCTCTGGGAAAACTTCCCGTCATCAAAATCGTGGCATCCAGCCAAATCCCCCCATAGGAAGCTAAGAGCATTACACGTAGCAAGTCGCTAAAAAAAGCTTTCTTCATCAGGCCGCTATCTCGCTTGTCGAGTATCTCCTTCGGAATAGAGAGATAATCGGCTACATTTTCGTCTGTCAGGCGGATCACTTTGAAGTCACCGGCATACTTGTCAACCGACTCAAAACAGATCTGCACTACCTCCGGAAGTTTTTCTCTGCTGATACCCTGCCCCCAGTATTGCCAAATTATTTTCTCCGTACCGAGGTCCTGCAGAGGCACATACTGCCGATGCTCAATTTCGCCAGCTATATATTGGCTAATCACCTTATCCCATGCCTCCCCTACTCTTCGGTGTGAAGCAATGAGTCGGTGATAGGTCAAATTATTAATCAATCTAAGGGGATACGTTCCCTTGATACGCTGCTGAAATCTTCTATGTGAAGCACTCATAAGTTAGTAACGATATAATCATCTATCTAAGATGCCCGAAGAGGGTTTTACTCCATGACCCAAATCTTATGTTTATGTGACATCTTCAATCACTCCACTCATGTAGCAAGTGGAACTCGTATTTCTCTCGCAAAGGTATTACAAAAAGAGCAACTCATCTAAGTTTAAGCCTTAGGTTACGCTCCACTACAGACAACCTCATAGCCGAAGAAGCCTTGCCCATTCCATGTAATTCCTACCCAAAAGATGATACCCGAGAAATAATATATACCTTTGTTCTCGGAGAAACCCTATAGGGTTTTCTCAAAAAGGCTATAGGGTTTTTGCCAATACCCTATAGGGTTTTAAGAAAAAGAATAGAACGAAAGAGCTACCTTAGAGTAAGAAGCAATTAAGTAATAAGAGACCTTACAGTAGTGGGGATTATATAAATGAACTATAAGATTGTAAAACAGCGCGTTGCCTTCGGTGAGAAAGCAGGAAAAGAACAGTACAGAGTAGTACCTATTACCACCGGGACAAAGTCTTTTCAAGAGATTGTGGACGAATTAGTAAGGCGCACTGCCTTCTCCTCAGGAGATATAGTAGGTTTGGTTACGGCACTAAGCGACATTCTATGCGACTATTTACAAGCCGGGTATGCCGTGCAGTTGGGCGAGATGGGTAACTTCCGTCTCACTTTTGGGAGCAGGGGATTCGATGCACCGCATAATTTCAATGCACAGCGCGATATACAAAATGTGCGCATCACTTATCTTCCCTCCAAAAGACTCAGAAATTTCAACCTTAATTTCCGGCGTATAGAGGAGTAAAACAACCCTCACTCCACACAGAGCGTGAAACCACTCCCCCACTTTATCTCAGATAACGTCAATCTACTTAGGCGTCATACCGGCATCTTGGAGAACTTCTTCTCCATGACGCTCGTTTCTTTTCTCAATTCCGCCTTTTCGCTGATCCTCTATCCCCTACTGATAAGGCGATTAGGAGCTGACAGCTATGGACTTTTTGTTTTTGCCTTCTCATTTGTCAACTATTTTCTTGCCCTCGTTGCTTTTGGATTTGATATGGTAGGGGCACGACATGTAGCCATAGCAGACGGGAAGAAAGATCTACAGCTTAAGGAGGAAGTACTCACCGCTATTCTGACAATCAAGAGTATCATTGCCATTGGGGCGACTCTACTCTACTTTATCATCATTCTATGCGTGCCCTTTTTACGTACGCATATAGCACTATACACAGCACTTGCCTTTTTGATTCCTATCAACGTACTCTCCACTGCATGGTACTTTCAAGCAATCCAAAAGAATCGTGTCAACCTGATCATCCAATTGCTCTCCAAAGTACTGCTCCTAATCGGTGTCGTCTTATGGGTACAGCAGGAGAGTGACACTGCTGTCTATGCAACTTGCGTATCGGGTACAACACTATTAGCCATGGTCGGAGCACTCGTGTACATACTTCGCAAGGAACACCTATCTCTTCGGTGGGTATCGCACGCTACCCTACGCAATTATACCCGACAAGCTACGCCACTTTTTTTCTCCAATATGGTGAATACGGTGAAGATAATGGGCATGAACAACGTAATCGGCATTGTACTTGGCATGTCGGAGCTGGCTGCCTTTGACCTCGCATATAAGATTATGACGACCGCTAATATCGCCATCCGCTCACTCAACGCAGCAATCTTCCCCAATTTGGTACAAAACTTCTCTATGATGCGGGCCAAAAAGGTACTGCGAAAAGAGCTGGCCTTAGGCTTTGTCGCCATGATAGCCCTCATGCTTTGCAGCAAATGGATCATATTACTTATTGCCGGAGAAGCGCTTGTACCTATTGCACAGCCTATCCTCATCATACTCTCCCTACTACTCATGATATGGATGATCACTGGCTTTTTAATTGATTTGGTACTCATTCCCACGGGACGCTACCGAGTGGTTTTCATCAATCAATTAGTCAGCTTAACCTCGCTTATATTATTGGGCTTTGCGGCTGTTTCCATACACCGTTCTGCAGCCTCTGTAGCCTTAGCTCTTGTGGCAGCAGGCATTGCTGAGTTGGCATTCCTCATGTTACAGATATTTTTCAAACGGAAACAATATAATCTCCCCAAATGAAAAGCACCACAAATCCCCTTCTCTCCGTTATAATGCCTGTGTATAACGTATCCGATACGCTGATGAGTAGCGTGCAGAGCGTGCTTCAGCAGCAGGTACCTCTTGAGCTTCTTCTCATCAATGACGGCAGTTCAGATACATCAGGTATGCTTTGCGACAAGCTGGCAACTCAGTATCCGGAGTGTATCCGTGTATTCCACCAAAGTAACGCAGGTGTACTCGCTGCCCGTGCTATTGGCCTTAAGCATGCCTCCGGTGACTTTATCGTTCATTGCGATCCGGACGATACTGTACCGGAGGGCGCCTATCTACGTATGCTCAATGTAATGGAGCTAAAGGAGGTAGACTGGGTAACTGCTCCCTATCGACGTATTCACAGGGATAGCGGAGAGATACTGCCACAAGATGATGAGGCGCAATTGAACGACTATCGTTTGGCTCGTATGGGAGTAGAGGGGTATATCACGCACGAACTCTATTTTGAAGAGCTGCTGAGAGGGTATATCCACTCCGGCCTTTGGAATAAGATGATGCGCCGCACACTCATCAATGAATCGGTACTGCAAGGGCTATGTGCCATCGGGAGGCAAGACTTTATGGAGGATCGCTATATATTAGCTCTCATTCTCTGCTTCAATGCACCCCGCATCTATATGATGAATGATGCTGATCCGGTATATAACTACTACCTCAATGCAGCCTCAATAACGGAGAATATAAGTTTTGAGCGCTACATAGAAAGCGACAAACTACTTCATATTATTGAACAGCTCGTAACTCCGCACAAGAATAGAGAAGCTGTAAGCGACTCTATATCTGCAAAGATCCAACAAGCAGCGAGTACTCAGCCTCCCTATAATAATGCCTCAATACGTCTGCAGCAAGCTGCCTTGGCCGGGCGCATACGCAACTTTATAGGAGGGGTATTTTCATTCGGAGGCAGACAGATACGACACGATACACGCTTTACTCCAATTAACCTAAAAGCTGTGCTAAGAGCCCCACTGAAATGGACTACAAAGACAATGGCTGTAATGGAGCTGTTGGGCATACCCTTTGCTCAGTCAGCAGATCGCTTCTCAAAGACAGTCCTACGTAGGAAGAATAAAAAAATGAGAAGGAGATGTGATTATGAGCAATAGTTATCTACTTCATTACAAATCCGTCTTGCCCATTCTATAGATAATAAATACCTTTGTCACAGTTAAAAACAGCACTCAATATGACCGGACATTCTGGAGAAACAATTCTGATTACCGGCGGCGCCGGTTTCATAGGGTCCAATCTGACGGCATATTTCTTAAACCGTGGCTACAGGGTACGCTGCTTGGACAACTTTGCTACCGGGAGGCCCCAAAACATAGTGGAATTCCTACCCAACCCCAACTACACATTCATGGGTGGAGATATACGCAATTCAGGCGACTGCAGCAAAGCATGTGAAGGAGTAGATTATGTGCTGCACGAAGCTGCGCTCGGCTCAGTGCCACGCTCTGTAGTAGACCCTGCTACTACAAATGAAGTGAATATATCGGGGTTCGTGAATATACTGATTGCAGCTCGTGATGCAGGCATAAAGCGTTTTGTATTTGCCGCCAGTAGCTCTACCTACGGGGATAGCACCCAACTTCCCAAAGAGGAAGAATACATAGGACGTCCACTCAGCCCCTATGCAGTGACCAAATACGTGAATGAGCTATATGCCGATGTTTTCGCACGCACCTACGGTATAGAGTACATAGGACTACGTTACTTCAATGTATTTGGCCCCAAGCAGGATCCACATGGGGCTTATGCAGCAGTTATACCACAATTTGTAAAAAAACTTTTGTCACACGAAGCACCTGTGATTAATGGGGACGGCTCTTTCAGTCGCGATTTTACTTATATAGATAACGTAATACAAATAAATGAACTGGCACTTACGACCTCTAATCCCGAAGCTGTGAACCAAATATATAACACTGCCTTTGGCGAGCGTACAACCCTTAACCAATTAGTAGATTATCTTAAGGAGATCTTAAGCAAGCAGGATCCTAAGATCGCCTCAATAGAACCTCTGTACGGGCCCAATCGTATAGGAGATATCCCCCACTCCCTCGCTTGTATTGACAAAGCAAAGAAACTACTGGGCTACAATCCACAGTTTTCTGTAAGAAAAGGCTTAGCAGCCTGCTGTGATTGGTATAGAGAGCACCTATAACCAAAGCACATACCCTAATTATTGAATAGTAATACCTCCACCTATTTCGCAAGACAAACATGAGAGCGCTCAGCGATACCAAAATAGCCGTGATTGGTCTTGGCTACGTAGGACTACCCTTAGCCCGCCTCTTTTCAACTAAATACGAGACCATTGGATTCGACATGAACCCGAAGCGTGTTGAAGCGCTTATGGCAGGGCATGATACCACACTTGAAGTTTCGGACGACTTGCTGCAATCTGCTCTGGACAACGGATTCCGTTGCACTTCCAACCTTGAAGAGATACGCAACTGCAACTTTTACATAGTTGCCGTACCTACACCGGTAGATAAAAACCATACCCCCGACTTGACTCCCTTAATTGGTGCCAGCACCACCATCGGCAAGGTAATTGACCGTGGTGACGTGGTAGTGTATGAAAGTACTGTCTATCCCGGGGTGACCGAAGATGAATGCATTCCGGTAGTAGAGCGTATTTCCGGCTTGAAACTAAATAAGGATTTCTATGCCGGCTATAGCCCCGAACGCATCAATCCAGGAGATAAACAGCATACTGTTGAGCATATCAAAAAGGTTACTTCAGGCTCTACTCCTTCAGTAGGCAAGTATGTGGATGCCGTGTACAGCTCTGTAATCACAGCCGGTACCCATCTAGCTCCTTCTATTAAGGTAGCGGAAGCGGCTAAAGTGATCGAGAACTCCCAAAGGGACATCAATATTGCCTTTGTCAACGAGTTAGCAAAGATATTTAGCCGTATCGGCATTGACACATTAGATGTGCTTGAAGCCGCCGGCACAAAATGGAATTTCCTGCCCTTTCGCCCAGGGTTGGTGGGTGGACATTGTATTGGAGTAGATCCCTACTACCTAGCTCAGTGTGCGCAGCGACATGGCTATAACCCCGAAATCATACTTGCCGGTAGACGTATGAACGATGGAATGGGAGCCTACATAGCGGATCAGGTGATTAAACTGATGCTCAAAAAAGGCATTCAGGTACTTGGAGCCAATGTACTGATTCTCGGCTTCACCTTCAAAGAGAACTGCCCTGATGTGCGTAACACCAAAGTAATTGACATCGTCAAGACACTTAGCGAGTACAACGTGAATGTAACCATCCACGACCCATGGGCTGACCCCGAAGTGGCTCGGTGTGAATATGGCGTAGAGGTATACAATGTTCTTCCTCAAGCACAGTACGATGCGATAGTCCTTGCCGTGGCACACCAAGAGTACGATGCCCTTGACCTCACTCCCCTCAAAGCCACTAATACAGTTGTCTACGACGTTAAGTCCGCACTCCCCACCGGCGCCTACGACCAACGGCTGTAAAGGATAGAAGTTTTTCCTTGAGGTCTTGATCCCTTTTAACAATCACATTCTGTGCTGCGGAGTAAACTTTATGCATGATTCGGCTGTTCATGTCTTGCTATGCGGATAGTAATGGTAGGATGCGGTTACGTAGGTTTGGTTACCGGTGTTTGCTTTGCGGCAATGGGTAATCAAGTTTGTTGCGTGGATACGGATGCAACAAAGATAGCGCAGTTACAACAAGGGCTATGCCCCATCTACGAACCCGGCTTGGAATCTCTTATCAAAGAAAATAGAGCTAAGGGTCAGCTAACCTTTACCGACCAGCTACCTCAAGCATTAGAAGGAGCCGAGGTGGTTTTTATTGCAGTAGGCACCCCACAAGGAGAGAATGGTAACGCAGACTTGCGATATATCCATGCTGCTGCTCGGGGGATTGGTGCTGCTATGCAGGCGCCACTGCTCATTGTAAATAAATCGACTGTTCCACCCGGCACTGCCGATCAAGTTCGCTCCATCATTCGACAAGAGTTGGACACACGCAAAGTGGATATTCACTTTGACGTTGTATCAAACCCAGAGTTTCTCAAAGAAGGTGCTGCAGTGAAGGACTTTATGAGTCCGGACCGCATTATCGTAGGTAGCGAAAGCAAGGAGGCATTGGAGGTAATGCGTACCCTATACGCACCCTTTACTCTGCTTAATGATCGCTTTATCGCTATGGATACACGTTCGGCGGAAATGACTAAGTACGCAGCAAATGCAATGCTGGCGACCAAGATATCTTTCATGAACGAGATCGCCAATATTTGTGAGCGAGTTGGTGCTGACGTACAAAAGGTACGTATAGGCATAGGCTCCGACACGCGTATAGGCTATAGTTTTACTTATCCCGGAGTGGGGTTTGGTGGCAGCTGCTTTCCAAAGGACATCAGAGCGCTACGGCACACAGCCGAAAGCTTTGGTTATACCCCTCGCATCACTGCTGCCGTTGAGGCGGTTAACGAATCTCAGAAGCTGCTACTTGCCCAAAAGGTAAAAGCCTGCTACGGAGAGGATCTCTCGGGGAAAATATTTGCCATTTGGGGATTGTCTTACAAGCCCGAAACGGACGATATGCGTGAAGCTCCCTCCATCGTCATCATTAAAGAGCTTTTACGCTGTGGTGCATCTATCCGTGCCTATGATCCCAAAGCTATGCCCATAGCTAAGAAGCTTTACTTAAAAGACTATCCCATTCTCTATTGCACCAATAAATACGAGGCATTGCAAGGAACTAATGCACTGCTTCTACTTACCGAATGGAAAGAATTTCGTGCTCCGGACTTCTCTGAGATAGCAATGCAGCTATCTGATCACTTGATCTTCGATGGGCGCAATCAATATGATGCAGAGCATCTCTACTCCTATGGGTTAAGGTGCATACAGATCGGGCGTCCCTCTTTTCCCTCTGCTTAGACAGAACCTTTTTCGCAAGTCTCAATAGTTCATTATTCAGAAGAAATACTTACTTTTGCTCAGAAGCGAGTGAATAGTAAAAGGTGGCTTATGCGAAAAATATTATACTTTTTAGTTACCGTAATATTGATCGATTTCTGTCAGTTGCATGCTTTGTCTGCTTCTGAGAGAGAGATTAATACTACTTCAATGTCAGACTATATAGCAGTTGCCACACCCCAGAAAGCAGTTCCCGATGTACGCATCTCAACTACAAAAAGCGAGATTTCCATTGAGTCATCGGACGTTATAAAGAGCATCACTATATACGACATTACGGGGAAAGTTCTCTATAATACCCTTCTCCAACCCTCTCGTAGAGTCTGCATAGATCGCACTCTATTGCCTGTCTCCCCTGCTCTGTTACTCGTACAGATTACTTTCGAAGGCGGAGAGACCTGCGTTACGAAGCTAAAGGTTTGATCAACCTTTTCTTTTCTCTAATTTTTGAAAGGACTTTTACAGAGTCTCTTTCTTGTATCAGGAGTCTTTTTCTTTTGAAATTATGAAAGTATCTGTAAATAACGAAACCGGCAGACTTAAATCGGTAATCGTAGGGCGTCCCGAATCACAAGGAGCAGTTCCTACTCTATCAGAGGCCTACGATGCTCGCAGTTATCAATCTATAGAAGAGGGTGACTATCCATCCGAATCGGCTATTACGAAGGAAATGAATGGATTGGTTGAGGTACTTACACAATTAGGGGTTGAGGTACTCCGTCCTACTCCAATTGAGAATTGTAATCAGATATTTGCACGCGACATATCGTTTGTGATTGGTGATCACTTCTATGTAGCAAATGTATTAGAGGAGCGCACACAAGAGCAAAAGGCCCTACAAGAGATTATCCACAGTATTCCCCAAGAAAAAGTTACTTATTTGGAGAAAGAAGATACTTCCGTTGACCCCATACGTGTGGAGGGAGGCGATGTAATGCTCTACGACGACATTGTCTTCTTAGGAGTCACTGAGCAAAACGATGGCTTCGATCGATACAAGACGGCTCGTACCAACAGAGCGGCATTGGAATACTTTCAGCGCACTTTGCCTCATAAACGCTTCATTCCCCTACATTTAAAGAAACATGACACACGTCCCAAAGAGGGAATCTTACACGTTGACTGCGCCTTTCAGCCGGTTGGAAAGGGCAAGGCTGTCTACTATCCGGAGGGGTTCGCTTGCGAAGAAGAGCGAAAGTTCATAGAGGAACTCTTTGGTAAAGAGAATCTTTTTTCTGTCACTGCGGAAGAAGCTTACCGATTAGCTACTAACTTTGTCTCTGTAGCTCCAAATAAGGTAATATTGGAAGAACACTTTACTCGACTTGCTCAACATCTTTCCGAACAGTGGAATATACAAACCTATTCCATACCCTATGCAGAGACCTCCAAGCAGGGAGGGCTACTACGCTGCTCAACGTGTCCTCTCATACGCGAATAACTACTTCTTATGGCTAAAGCAAGAACTGTCTATGTATGCAGTAACTGTGGAGCAAACTACACAAAGTGGCAGGGGCAATGCAGTTTCTGTAAATCGTGGAATACCCTCACAGAGGAGAATGAACCTTCCGGATCCGGGAAAGAAGCTACTCTGGCAGAGAAGATAATAGGAACGACTAAGGGGGGCAAACCCCATTTCCTCAAGGACATAACCTCACAACAAGAAGCTCGAATCACACTTACCGATAGCGAGTTCAACCGAGTACTCGGAGGAGGACTCGTGCGGGGCTCTTTTGTACTCTTAGGGGGAGATCCGGGCATTGGAAAGTCCACCCTCATCTTGCAGACAGTGCTCCACACAAAGGGTCTCCGTACTCTCTACGTATCAGGAGAGGAAAGCGAATACCAGATCAAAATGCGGGCAGAACGCATTGGAATCAGCGACTCAGAGCCGGCCATCCTTACGGTCACAGATATAGAAGCGATTCTAAATGTTGCAGAAGAGTTCAAACCCGATCTATTAGTTATTGACTCCATACAAACAGTATCCACTTCCCTTTCGGAGAGCTCTCCCGGATCACCGGCTCAGATAAAAGAATGCGCCAACTTGCTGCTGCGCTATGCTAAATCACAGGGAGTAAGCGTAATTGTGATTGGACATATTACAAAAGAAGGCACTTTGGCAGGTCCAAAAGTACTGGAGCACACAGTAGATACTGTGCTGCAATTTGAGGGGGATAGACACTATCAATTTCGTATTCTGAGAGCCTCTAAGAACCGATTCGGCAGTACTTCCGAGTTAGGAATCTATGAAATGGAGCAAACAGGGTTACGTATTGTAGATAACCCTTCTGAGCACTTCATTAGTAAAAATATGGACGGCTTGAGTGGCCGTGCTATTGCTGCTGCCTTAGAAGGGAATCGTCCTCTTCTGATCGAAGCGCAAGGCTTAGTAAGTAGTGCCGTATATCCCAATCCTCAGCGTTCCTCTACGGGGTTTGATCTGCGTAGGCTCAATATGCTACTTGCCGTATTAGAGAAGCGGGTCGGCTTTAAGCTACTACGACAAGATGTATTCATGAATATAGCCGGGGGCATTCGCATTAATGATCCTGCTGTGGACTTAGCTATATTGCTTGCTATCCTCTCCTCTACTATTGACAAACCGATACCTGGAAGCGTATGTTTCGCCGGGGAGGTGGGACTCAACGGGGAGATACGGGCGGTCAATCGTATTCGCGAACGAGTTGCCGAAGCGGATCGCTTAGGATATAAAGCATTCTTTCTGCCAAGCGATAATATGAAAGGGCTGCTACAGAAGGATTACTCAATCCGTCTTATAGGGACAAGCAATGTGGAAGGCACCTTCCGCAAACTCTTCTCGCACGAGTAAACTCAAAAATTTATCAAAACATATAAGTTTTGGGGTATCACATTTGCTGTGCCCTTTGTTGTACTGCTTCAGGCTGAAACGGCAAATAAAGGAATTACACACGTACTTAAATATAAGTCCGTAGCCGAGAATAAGACGGCAAACAAATCTTTATAGCACAATCCTAAAATAAATGGACTTGCCATACGTTATATGATTGTAAATAAAGCAGTAACGCCTATGGCATACGACTACACATCCGATCCCCACACCCCTCAAATAAAGGGAGTCAGTACAAAAGATATACAGCGCTTTGCAGCCGAGCGAGCATCAAGCCACCATCAAAACATGCTTTTGCAACTCATGATGGCGGCCATTAGGTAGTAGATAACATTTCGTTTATCAAAGTCGGTGCTGTAACCTCAATCTCCCTTTCCTATCATAACAAAAGGGAAAGAAATTATCTTACGCTAATTTATCTATATCTTTTTACCAAAACATCTGTACCTTTTATTTGAAAGGTCTGTACATTTTGTTTGGAGCTCTAAATCCTATAAAGCCCACCCACTCTTCAAAGGCCAAATATAATATTACAGAGTTCCTTTCGATCTACTGCTGTAACATTATAGCAAAAGGCAACCTGTGTGCAAAGACAAGTAATCTGCCTCACCTATAGTATGGGGATTAAACCTTTGCAATTTTCACACTCTAATAAAGAGTACCAGTAGGAAAAGAAACTTGGTATAGACAACTGATGAGACAAAAAGAAGAGAACTTAGGGCCTATTCCTTCAAGTGAACAGTGCCGAAAGGCTTACCGAGTACCCGAAGGATATTTTACACAGCTAAAGAAAGAAGTCGAGGAACGCATATTACAAGAGCCCATACCCGTCCCCGAGGTAAAGAAAGAAGTAAAGACAAACAAACGTCTTACTATAGTGCTACGTCCTTATCTATATATGGCTGCTACCTTTGTGATTGTCATTGGCTCAATACGTATGCTCAACCTGCTACAGCACGACCTTACAGAGACACAAACCCATGTAGACTCTATCTCTAACGTGCTAACTAATAAAGTTGAGCCCACACTTACTGAGAGCGATTTTGCCGAATATTACGCCTCCTATGTAGAGGAGCATTTGGCAGATGAAAATTGGTTAGAAACAGTTGCTTCGGAACGACAATAAGTCACAAAAAAACATGAAACACACATCCTATATTATTCTAAGTGTACTCCTATTTATAGCAGTTGGCACTCCACTGAAGGCACAGAGCTCGTCAAAACAAGAATCTGCCTGCCCCATACATACTTCTGCCCTCATTAATGATCGCAAGGCATATATTAAGCAGCAGCTCTCCCTCACAGACGAGGAGAGTGAGGTGGTATCAGCCACACTTACCGACATAGATAAACAAAGAGCAGTTCTGTGGAAAAGAGTTCGAACACAACGGGCTGAATTAAAGAAAAAAGGTAGTGCCGTAACTCAAGAGGAAGTCCTTGCATTCTATAAACTTCAACAAAAGGCAAAAGAACAAAAGGCCGCTATTACTTATGAAAAAGAAGTAGAGCTCGCCAAAGTACTCTCTCCGGAGAAACTTCTTCGTCTGGATGAGGTATGCAAAGGCTATATGCATCACTTTATGAGCCAACAAAAAAAGAGAGGAAAACCCATACATTCCATTGGATCTTTCCACTAACCATAAGATAGGGTTGGAAAAAGAACACCTTCACAAGTGCTTTTTTTCAAAGGGCCTAAACTTACAATTCCTCATTTCTTTTCTTTGATTATCTTTGTCCTGCGGTAGTGACAGCGCCTCCCGCGAGTATGCTGCATGCCCATAGAAAAATGCAAATTGAAAGAGAATAACTACATTATGCCTATTCAAAAAGACCACTACGTAGCTTGCAGCTATGATCTCTACCTTGGAGAGAAGAATGATGACAATTTGATTGAAAAAGCAACCGCAGAAGCTCCTCTTATTTATATCCAAGGGATTGGAATGATGCTTCCCCTCTTTGAAGAAAAGCTTGAAGGACTCAATGAAGGAGATAATTTTGACTTCACTCTCAAGCCTGAAGAAGCCTATGGAGAGGTGCGAGAAGACATGATACTAAAGCTCCCCAAAAGCATTTTCTCAGATGCATCCGGCAACTTCGATGCTGCCAACGTACAGCCGGGTCGCACTTTGCCCATGATGACCAGTGACGGACACCATATTCAAGGTGCCGTGGTAGAGGTTACAGAAGAGGAAGTGGAGATGGACTTCAATCATCCCTTAGCAGGCGAAACGCTCCATTTCATTGGTAGCGTAATCACTACCCGCCCCGCTACAGATGAGGATAGAGCTAGAATAGAAGCCATGAACCATTCTTCCGGAGAAGGGTGTGGATGCGGATGTGGTGACGACTGTGGTTGCGGTGACGAGCATGACTGCAACTGCGGGAATAGTGGCTGCTCAGGCTGTCACTAAATAGCAGACAACCCCAGTAAAAAGGGGAATTTTTTACACATATCACTTGCCCCCTTCATCGACCGTGAATACATTCGGCAATTATGTAAGACTTACGACATTTGGCGAGTCACACGGATTAGGTATAGGTGGAGTGTTGGATGGGATCCCGTCCGGCTTAGCTATTGACCTTTCAGCATTGCAGAAGATGATGGGTCATAGACGTCCGGGGGCAAGTGACTTAACCTCTGTACGCAATGAGAGTGACGAGGTCACCTTTCTGTCCGGATTGACAGAGGAATACGTGACCACTGGTGCTCCCATTGCCTATTTCGTTGAAAATAGGGACGTAAGGAGCTCTGATTACGATGCCGTTAGAAACCTATTCAGACCGGGTCATGCTGACTATACCTATTTCGTTAAATATGGTCATTCCACAGCATCAGGTGGCGGAAGGAGTTCTGCAAGAGAAACAGTAGCACGCTGCGTAGCCGGAGCAATTGCTTTACAATGGCTGGCACAACGAGGAATTAAGATTTATCCTTATATATGTAGTGTAGGGGAACTTTCTCTTCCGGAGTGGACTGAGGTAGATCCTACACGTGCGTATGACTTTTCTTCTCGATGCCCAAATGAAGCTTTAGATAAAGAGATCATCCGACTTATATCTTCGATTCGTACGGAAGGGGATAGTATTGGCGGTGTAGTGGCTTGTAAAGTAGAAGGCGTACCGGCTGGCTGGGGAGAACCCATTTACGACAAATTGAGTGCTCGGTTAGGCTATGCCATGCTCAGCATCAATGGAGTGAAGGGATTTGAATTTGGAGATGGTTTTCGTACTGCTTCAATGACAGGTAGTAAAGCAAATGATGCTATGGCACTACGAAAAGACGGCTCACCCTATTTCCTTAGCAACCATGCGGGAGGAATTTTAGGGGGTATCTCTACCGGAGCACCTATATTCTTTAGAACAGCATTCAAACCAACGCCTTCCATAAGCAAACCACAACAAACCATCTCTTCTGACGGCCATGCAGCAACCATCGAGATTGCAGGGCGACACGATCCCTGTATCGCAATCCGAGCTGTAGCTGTGGTAGAAGCCATGACTGCGCTGGTACTGGCCGATTACATGGCCTTAAGTAGAGATTAATACACCGCTAAAAAGGACTTGCTGCCGCCTGCTTGCGCAGATTAATCAGTGCATAGCGCATACGCCCGAGAGCTGTATTGATACTCACTCCGGTTTGTACAGCTATTTCTTTGAAACTCATATCCTCCAGATAGCGCATTTCGAGTACCTCCCTTTGGGAGTTGGGTAATTTGTCCACCCAACTGCGCACTGCCTTGTGGTTACTCTGACGGATCAATTCCTCTTCAGCATTGCGCGCTTCCGAAGGAAGTCTATTCAATATATCTTCACAGCTGCCATCTTCAGGTGCTGTCACTACGTTCTTCACTCGTACACGTCGGAAATGATCTATAATCAGATTATGTGCAATTTGCATAATCCAAGCCTTGAATTTTCCTTGTTCTGAATAGCCTCCACTACGCAAAGTTAAGATAACCTTCATGAAGGTATCCTGAAAAATATCATCTGCCAAGACGCTATCAGCTACCGTCATGCGAATATATGTATGAAGGGGAGCGTCATAACGCAATACGAGCGTATTAAAAGCCGCATTACTACCCTTTCTGTATAGTGCTACCAACTCGTTGTCGGTTAGCTTGGTCAAGTCGTCCATACTTGTTATACCAAAATAGTTACAAACAAAAAAGTAGTAGTACTCCGATAGGCTTCTCTTCGTGTTACGTTCTATTTGAATTCTGACTGCAAATTAAAAGGAAAGATCTCTAATAGCCAAATAACTCTGCTCAAAACAGACAATAAGCTTTCTGAATACACCTCACAGAGGTGTTTATACAGGTCACTTAGCTTGATGAGTAGGCTGTGTTGCACAAGAGATTTGTGCGGAGCGTCTCTTTGAAAAAGAATAACAGATGTTTTTCGCCTTGTCATTTCACGTAATAGGCAAACAGAGAGGCTTATACTTTCCATATAATAGCGCAAATACTAACCGATAAAGAATAAACATAGCCTATTCATAAGGGAACATAGCAACTTTTGTTGTACTTTTGTAGTATGTTTGCTTAGTTGGCTGTGCGGACTTAGCGAAGAGGAATAGGAGCTTTGAGAGAAATCTTTTTTAGAGTATGAGTTTTTTATTGTAATAGAAGCGATGCAATATCAAAGACTAAAGAGAACACGAAGTGTCATACTGCTTTTTCTGCTCGTTATTTCTCCAGCGATCTCGTTGGAAGCACAGCAGATGAATGCCATTTATCAAGAGTATATTCGCACCTATGCAGACGAGGCTATTCACCAAATGAAAGAGCACCACATACCTGCTTCTATCACTATGGCACAGGGGCTTCTTGAGTCCGGTGCAGGAAAAAGCACATTGGCCTCCGTACACAATAATCACTTTGGAATCAAATGCCATAAATCATGGCAGGGAGCTCGTACTTATCGATCTGACGACCGCCCCAACGAATGCTTTCGCAGCTATGATAATGCAAAGGATTCTTATCGTGACCATTCTTATTTTCTGAAGCAACCTCGCTACCAACTACTTTATGATCTAAAAAAATCGGACTATAGGGGTTGGGCTAAAGGGCTACAGCGAGCAGGCTATGCGACAGATAAAGGGTACGCGAACAAGCTTATTGCGCTTGTAGAGTTATATGAATTGTACGAATTGGATCGCGGACGCTACCCTAACTGGATGAAAGGAAGAGGTAAAGGGCAAGAGGACACAACCGAGCCTGCAACATCCCCCACCTTCAAACATAAAGGGTATATCAGTTACGGCTTACTATACGTGATAGCTCAGCAAGGGGATACTTACACCGGCATAGCGCAAGAAATGGAGCTTAGTCCCCAAAAAGTAGCCAAATGGAATGATGCGCCTATAGACTTTCCACTACAAAAAGGAGATATTGTATATCTACAAAAGAAGAATGACCGAGCTTCCGAGCAATACACCACACACACAGTAGTCGTGGGAGAATCCATGCACAGCATATCGCAAACATATGGTATACGCGTGGAGAAACTTTACAAAATAAATGGATTGGACATGGACGAATACGTACCCGAAGAGGGGGATGTGCTACGTCTCAGATAAAAGACAATGACAGATAATAGATATATGGCTCGCGGTGTATCTGCCGCAAAAGAAGATGTGCATAACGCCATCGCAGGGCAAGATAAGGGATTGTATCCTAACGCATTTTGCAAGATACTCCCCGACATACTGGGTGGAGACCCGGATTACTGCAATATAATGCATGCCGATGGGGCAGGAACAAAAAGCTCTCTTGCGTATGTGTATTGGAAAGAGACCGGAGATCTAAGCGTATGGAAGGGAATTGCCCAAGACGCTGTAGTAATGAATACAGACGATCTCTGTGCTGTCGGTGCTGTGGATGGTATGCTTCTTTCCTCCACGATAGGTAGAAACAAGCAGCTAATTCCCGGTGAGGTGATCAAAGCGTTGATTGAAGGCACAGAGGAATTTCTCGAAAAAATGCGTTCTCTCGGTGTCGGAATTACACTAACAGGTGGAGAGACCGCAGATGTGGGGGATCTTGTACGCACTGTCATTGTAGATAGTAGTGTTACATGCAGACTACATCGCAATGAGGTAATCAATAATGCTAGAATCTCTTCCGGAGATGTTATAGTCGGGCTTGCCTCTTACGGACAAGCTTCTTACGAGAAGTGCTATAACGGTGGTATGGGCAGCAATGGACTCACTTCAGCTCGCCACGATATACTCAATAAAACCATTGCATCAAAGTACCCCGAGAGCTATGACAAATCTATCGCTGAAGACTTGGTATACAGTGGGACAAAAAATTTATTAGATCCGGTAGAGGGAACTCCTCTTAATGTAGGTCAACTCATATTATCCCCCACTCGCACCTATACTCCTATTGTAGCTCAAGTACTGAAAGTAATGCGCAGTCAGATACATGGGATGATACATTGCACAGGGGGAGCGCAAACTAAGGTAATGAACTTTATAAATGGGTTACATGTTATCAAAGACAACATGCTCCCGATACCTCCGCTCTTTAAGTTAATAGGAGAGGAAAGTGCTGCAGACGCAAAAGAGCTTTATAGGGTGTTTAATATGGGACATCGATTTGAGTTTTACGTTCCGAGTGAAGCGGCTAATGATATTATTTCTATTGCACAAAGCTTCCAAGTAGACGCACAAATAATTGGACGAGTGGAAGCTGCCCCATGTAATCGCTTGACAATAAAAAGCCCCTACGGAACCATTGAGTACGTATGAACGAAGAGAGAATAATTAGCTATGCTTCTTCCTTAAAAGGTCGATATGAGGAATTAGGTGTACTCATCACAGATCCCAATGTAATCTGTGATGCAGAACGCTATACTCGCCTATCAAAGGAATACAAGCGCTTAGAAAACTTATTCCACGAACTTAGTGAATACGAACAATGTAAGGCTCTGATTGAAGAGGCTCGCCATACGCTTGACTCCTCAAATGACGAAGAGCTCAAAGCACTTGCAAAAGATCAATTGGAGGAGAGTGAGGCGAATCTTCCCCTTACAATTCAACAGATAGCGTTAATGCTTGTACCGGAGGATCCGGAAGATGCAAAGAATGTGATCGTAGAAATTCGTGCCGGGACCGGTGGAGATGAGGCTGCGCTATTTGCGCGCGACTTATTTAAAATGTATAGTCGCTTTGCGGAGCAACAGCGGTGGCAGATCTCTGTGACACATGTAACGGAAGGCGCTTTAGGTGGATATAAAGAGATCATCTTTAACTTATCCGGCACAGCGGTATATGGGACTATGAAATACGAATCCGGTGTGCATCGAGTACAGCGTGTGCCGGAGACGGAGACCCAAGGAAGAGTACACACTTCTGCTGCCTCAGTTGTCGTGCTACCAGAGGCAGATGAGGTGGATGTAGACATAAAAGAGAGTGATCTGCGTATTGATACATTCTGTTCTAGTGGAGCAGGTGGACAAAGTGTCAATACGACTTACTCAGCAGTTCGCATCGTTCATATACCGACAGGTGTAGTGGTGCAGTGCCAGGATGAACGCTCTCAACTAAAAAACAAAGCAAAAGCATTGGCTGAACTTCGAAGTCGTATCTACGACATAGAGCGAAGTAAGCAACTGGAAAGTGTAGCCTCACAAAGGAAATCCATGGTTTCTACGGGAGACCGATCAGCCAAGATTCGCACGTACAATTATCCGCAAGGACGTGTTACCGACCACAGAATCGGATTGACGATACATGATTTGGATGGAGTAATGAATGGTAACTTATCTACCATTATAGATGCTCTTTCGGTAGCAGAAAATACAAACAAGATGAGCGAAGCAATGCTCGCTTAATACACAACAGATAGGACACTTCATTTATAGTATGACACGAGAAGAATTAATAGCTCAGATAGTGGCAAAACGCTCTTTCCTTTGCGTGGGATTGGACACAGATGTACGAAAGTTGCCACCCCACATTATGGATGAAGAGAATCCAATGCTTTCATTCAATAGGGCAATTATTGATGCCACAGAACCATCAGCGGTAGCTTTCAAACCAAATGTAGCTTTCTACGAATCGATGGGCTCCTACGGAATGAAGGTATTGGAGGAAACTATCGACTATATAAAGGACAAATACCCCCATATGCTGGTAATAGCAGATGGCAAACGGGGCGATATCGGCAATACTGGGGCATTGTATGCGCGTGCTTACTTTGAGCACTTTCATGCAGACGGCATTACAGTAGCCCCATATATGGGCGAAGATAGTGTAAAGCCCTTCTTAGCCTACTCAGACAAATGGGTCGTGCTCCTTGCGCTTACCTCCAATGATGGTTCTAAGGACTTTCAAATGCAAAAGAATGACCATGGAGAGTATCTTTTCGAAAGTGTAATTCGCACTTCCCAAGAGTGGGGAGACAAGGAGCATTTGATGTATGTAGTAGGAGCCACACATCCTGAATGGTTGGAGCGTATCCGTGCTATTGCGCCTGATCACTTTCTACTGGTCCCCGGTATTGGCGCACAAGGTGGTGACTTTGATGCGATTGTCAGTGCCGGTATGACAACGGAGTGTGGACTGCTTGTTAATGCATCTCGAAGTATTATCTATGCTAGCAATGGGGAGCGTTTTGCAGAAGCAGCTCATAACGAAGCGGAAGCTGTACGGCTCAAGATGGAACGTGCTTTAATTAGCAAAGGAATAATCTAAATGAAGATAATAATTAGAGATATAGCAACTCTTCTCGGAGCTTCCGTAATAGGAGACGAACTGCGAGAAATTACCTCCTTTGCAGGAATTGAAGAGGCTACTGAAGGATGCATTTCCTTTCTCTCGAATGGGAAATATAAGTCATGCTTAGACACAACGCAAGCTTCTGCAGTACTCATCAGTAAGGAGCTTCTCCCCGACCATCCTATTCAAAGTACTCTCATTGTAGTAGACGATGCCTATGCAGCTCTATCCATGCTTATGCAATACGTGTCACGGGCTACAGAAAGACACCCACAAGGCGTTTCTGACAAGGCGGTGATAGATCCTTCAGTGAAAATACCGGATCAATGCTATATTGGGGCCTATGCAGTTATTGAAAAGGGCGTTCAACTGGGAGAGGGATGTGCTATCTATCCACTTTGTTACATAGGAGAAAACTGCTCTGTAGGAAAAGGGACCACGCTCTATCCACGTGTTACGCTTTATCATGGTACCATTGTAGGAGAGAATGCCACCATACATTCTGGAGCTGTACTGGGAGCAGATGGCTTTGGCTTTGCGCCTGTTGGAGATCATTATGAAAAGATTCCTCAGCTAGGTCATGTGGTAATTGGCAACGATGTAGAGATAGGTGCCAATAGCTGCATTGATCGCGCTACTATGGGAGAGACCTCTATTGGACGAGGAACTAAGATTGATAACCTTATTCAAGTTGGACACAACTGCCAGATCGGAAACAACACCGTAATGGCAGCTCAAACCGGATTGGCCGGCTCTACTAAGTTAGGCAATCATTGTCGTATTGGAGGACAATGTGGCTTCGCCGGACATATCAGTATTGGAGACAATGTAGAAATAGGAGCACAAAGTGGAATACTTAAGAATACAGAAACAGGAAGTCGCCTCTTAGGTTCTCCTGCCGTAAATGCAAGCGAAGCACTCCGCACCTATGTTCTTATGAATAAGCTACCTGAGCTTTACCACCGTATCAATGAATTAGAGAAAGAAATTAAAGAACTGAAAAAATAATGGAACTGCAACATACTCTGTGTAACGAAATTACATTTAATGGAGTTGGACTACACACTGGGAAAGAAGTTACCCTTACCATGCGCCCTGCACCGGCAGATAGCGGATACATGATATGTCGTACAGACCTTGCGGAACCTGCTACGATTAATGCTGTAGCTGAGCTAGTCGCCTCTACAGAAAGATCTACTCTACTGAAAAGTCGCACTATGAGTGTAGGCACTGTGGAACATGCCTTGGCTGCTCTCTACGCATTAGGTGTGGATAACTGTCTCATGGAGGTCAATGGAGAAGAATTTCCCATTTTAGACGGAAGTGCAGCTCCTTATGTAGAAGCCATCAAAAGAGTTGGCCTCCAAGAGCAAAAGGCAGAGAGAGAGTATTTTGTCGTAAAACGTCCATTCGAAGTAAAAGACGATGAATCTGGGGCTCGTATTTTAGTGCTCCCTGACGACACATTTGCCATTGAAGCACACCTCTCCTACAACAGTCCGCTATTGGATCACCAGTTTGCCTCCTGGTCACTACAAGATTCCTTTGAGACAGAAATAGCAAAAGCTCGCTCCTTTGTATTTGTTCGTGATATTATGAAGCTTCATAAGATGGGACTTATACAGGGTGGAGATATATCCAATGCTCTAATTATAGCCGACACTCCCCTCTCGGACGAGGAACGCTCATTCTTCTCAGAACACTATCCTCAGTTCTCTCTGCCGGAAAAGATCGGAGCACTCAATCCTAATGAGGCTTTCAGTAATGAGCCGGCCCGCCATAAAATATTAGATATTATAGGCGATTTTGCCCTTTGTGGACGCTTCATCAAAGGACATGTAATTGCATTCCGTCCGGGGCATGGCATCAATAATAAGATGGCACGCCTTCTTCGCAAGGATATCAAGATGTACGAAAGTCTGGCTCCGGAGTATGATCCCGATGCAACCCCACTAATGGACATTAATCGCATCAAGCAACTTCTTCCACACCGCTTTCCCTTCCTCATGGTAGATAAGATTGTCTCCATGGGGTACAGAAGCATCGTAGGGGTTAAGAATGTATCCGGCAATGAGCCATTCTTCGAAGGACATTTTCCCAACGAACCGGTAATGCCGGGCGTGCTCATAGTTGAAGCCATGGCACAGACAGGCGGACTCTTAGTTCTCAACTCTATGGGGGATAATTGCTCCACCTACTTCTTAACTATTAACAATGTCAAGTTTAGACAAAAAGTAGTGCCCGGAGATACCTTAATTTTCAAATTAAAAATGACTAGTGAGTTACGTCGCGGAATAGCCAATATGCGTGGCCTTGCTTTTGTGGGTAGTAAGTTAGTTTGCGAGGCTGAATTTATGGCTCAAATAATAAATAACAACAAAAACGAATAAGTGTATTAATACCACCAACTATATAGCAAACACAAATCGACACTATGATAAATTCTATTTCTTCATCTATTCATCCTTGCGCAGTTATCAGTCCTGATGCCCAAATAGCGCCTAATGTTAGGATAGACCCTTATGCGGTCATTGAGGATGGAGTTTCTATCGACGAAGGAACACACGTCATGTCTCATGCAACCATATGCCATGGTAGTCGTATCGGCAAAGATTGCAAGATTCACCAATTTGCGGTTGTGGGGGGGATACCACAAGATCTTAAGTTCAAAGGAGAGGAAACAGAGCTCATCATCGGAGACAGAACCACCATCCGCGAGTATGTTACCTTAAGCCGAGGTACCGCCTCACGGGGGTATACTAAAATTGGGAATGACTGCCTCATCATGGCCTATAGTCATATAGCGCACGACTGTGTCATTGGGAATCGGGTCATTGTAGGGAATGCAACACAAGTTGCCGGTGAAGTAATCATAGATGATTTTGCCACAATAAGCGCAGCTATATTAATTCACCAGTTTGTCCGGGTCGGTGCATATTCTATGATGCAGGGAGGAGCAAAGACCTCCAAGGACATTCCACCATACTCTTTAGTAGGTCGCGATCCAATCTGTTTTTGCGGGATCAACTCTGTAGGCTTGGAGAGAAACCACTTTTCCCCTGATGCTATACATTTAATTGACGATATTTATCGAACAATCTACTATAGCGGTCTCAATACAAGTAATGCAATTGCCGAAATTAAAGAGAAATTTCCCACTTGTACAGAGCGCGACACTATCATAAATTTTGTAGAATCATCCGAGAGGGGTATTCTTCGGAAGATTTAACTACAATTGTCTTTATGATTAAAGTCTTCACTTCCGACAAAATAAAAGCTCTGGATCAATACACAATGGAGCACGATGGAGTCTCTTCCATCGAATTAATCAATCGAGTTGCACAACAATTCGCACAGCACTTTAGTCGCCTGTATAAGCCACAGGCCAATCCTGTAGTCTTATTAGCAGGGCCGGGCAATAATGGTGCAGAAGCTTTAACCATTGCTGTGGAGCTGGCAAGAATGATGTACACAACGGAAGTGTACTTGTTCAATGTCAAAGATAACCTCTCTGTCGAATGCAGTGAAAAGCGTGCCGTAGCATGCAATGAGGGGAATCTGATCTTTAACGAGGTAAAGACCTCTTTTACAATGCCTCAGCTTACACAACGGCACGTAATCATTGACGGGCTTTTTGGAGTAGGACTTAATCGGCCTTTGGAGAGTGGGTTTGCTCAATTGGTAGATCAAATAAATCAAAGTGGTTGCCAAGTTGTGTCAATTGATATTCCGAGCGGACTTTTTGCAGATAGCAATCGCAATCGTTCGGGTGATAGTATTATACACGCTACGCACACTTTTACCGTTGAAACTCCAAAACTTAGTTTCTTCTTTGCAGAAAACAGCTCCTTTGTAGGAAATATAGTGACCCTTCCGATCAATCTGAGTCGAGAGGGCAAAGAGGAACTTTCTGCAAAGTACCACCTGATTACGGACCACGATGTAAGCGAAGCTATAGTGCCATTAGATCGTTTTGCTCATAAGGGTACATTGGGTCATTTACTTTTAGTCGCCGGTTCGCGGGGGAAAACAGGAGCAGCCATCATGGCAGCAAAAGCTGCACTACGCAGTGGCGTTGGGAAACTTACAGCTCACCTACCCGGTTGTTGCGAAACAGCTATGCAGAGTGCTTTGCCGGAAGCTATGATTAGCTTGGATAAGCATAATGAGGTTGACACCCGTATTGCCTCGTTAGAGCCTTACTCTTCTATTGCGATAGGGCCCGGCATAGGTCAAGCCGACCTTACAGAAGCCATGTTGGACGACCTATTGCTCCGAGCACGTACTCCCGTAGTACTTGATGCTGATGCGTTGAATATACTCGGAGAGCGGAGAGATCTTTTCACAAGAATTCCGGAATACTCTATTTTGACTCCACATGCCAAAGAGTTAGAACGCATGGTTGGATACTGTACTTCAAGTGAACAGCGTTTGGATGAGGCTCTCTTCTTGGCCCAGCAATACAATATTTATGTGTTACTCAAAGGCCATTATTCAGCGATTTGTACTCCCGGAGGAAAGGTTTATTTTAATCCTACAGGAAACTCCGGAATGGCTACAGCAGGCAGCGGAGATGTATTGACCGGCATGATAGGAGCATTCTTAGCTCAAGGGTACAGACCACTTGTAGCTACTATGATTGCTACCTACTTACATGGGTTGGCGGGTGACTACTACGCAGCTCGCTTCTCCCCACGCTCACTCATTGCGTCCGATATCATTGATATGCTTCCGGAAGCATTCAAAGCATTTCAAGCTTAATAAAATTCCCAACAAAAGGGCTTTTCTCTCCTCTTTACGCTTAAGTAGTACCTTTAAATAGGTTCCTTACTTGCTTAGATTCTCCCTCCGGGGAGCTTTAAAAGACGGTGCTATAGAGGTCTTTTCTTTCAACGTTGAAGGTAAAAAAGATCTATATCTATCGTTTGAAATATCAGTATCTTTTGGGTAAAAGATCTGTACCTATGAAATCATTGCATAGTATCTTTCCTCGCACGGTTTTAGCGGAGTATGAGCATAACTATTAGGTTTCCACTTCGTTTTCCTATTTTAGTTCATCACTCAAAAATAATATCTTCACCCCAATAGTCACATTACTTTTCCAATACCTTTCCTAATGCGAGAAAGAGGATTGAGTTAGAAAAAGAGGCAAAGAGTAACGAAAAAATGGTATGAAAAGAGAATTTTTCTACTTTGATATACCTAATAGTAGGTATAATATGAAATTTGTTATTATCTTTGCAGTGCAAGGAGAGGATAAAGGTCTTCTTGCCGTGTTAAACAAGAGCGAAAAAGGTATTAACTAATAATAGAAAGAAAAAGGAATATGGCTCATTTTATTACAGACAAATGTATAGCTTGTGGCACCTGCAAAGATGAGTGCCCGGTAGGCGCTATTAGTGAAGGCGATATCTATGTAATTGACGCTGATTCATGTATAGATTGTGGCGCATGCGCTGCTGCTTGTCCTTCTGAGGCTATTACCCAGAAATAAGTTTTAGAGGAAACTGTGTTTACAGAAGCCTCCGCAACGATGTATCGTTGTGGAGGCTTCTCTTTTTGGCTGTTATAGTGCATTCTTTCCTCACGAAAAGTGTTTACCAAAGAGAAAAACGCCACTACTTTCTCTTTTCCTCATCACTGAGATGCCGGACGCAATATCTTATACGTTCTATGCCGGCTCGCTTCAATGGCGACTCGTGGGCAAGGCATTCAAATACCTCTTCCGGTAGATTAAGCCAATCCTGTTTGCTTAAGTTTAGGAGTGAGGAGCGTAAAGATAGTTGTGGCTCCTGATGTGGAGTGAGTTTGCGGTTGTAGGGGCAAACCAATTGACATTGATCACAACCGAAAATAAAGCGGTTACCGGTTGTTGGGAAGTTGGATGGAAGTTTGCTTTTACTCTCAATAGTTTGGTAGCTGATACACTTAGTGGGGATAATTCCATCAGATTCGGTAATTGCTCCCATGGGACAAGCTTCCATACAGCGATGGCAATTGCCACACGGAGAGCCACTAAGAGGAGAGTCGTAGGGCAATGGAAGAGTGAGGAGTATCTCCGATAAAAAGCAAAAGCTTCCATGATCGGGAATAAGCACTAAGCCATTGCGAGCGATACGTCCTATGCCGGCTTTCATTGCCCAATAGCGCTCCATGAAAGGAGCAGAGTCCACGAATACTCTTGCCTTAAAAGGAGTAGAGATTCGCTCCTTTAGGAAGTTTACTAATATATAGAGTTTATCTTTGACTACCTTGTGGTAGTCCGTTCCATAGGCATAACAAGCTATTTGAGGTACCTCATCGGATTGTTTTTCAGCAGGGTAGTAATTAAAGGCCAGCATGATTATACTCTGTGCACCCGGAAGTAGAAGTCGAGGATCGAAGCGTATATGATCATTGCGCTCTAAGTAAGTCATATCACCGACTCCATAGCGAGCCCGCTTGGATAAATGATGAAGGCGCGCAGCCTCATCTACCTCCTCGGCACGAGCTATTCCCATAGCTACGAAACCAAGACGCAGCGCCTCTTCCTGAAGACACTGTTTAATATAATAGGCCTCTTGTGGTAGGGGGTCTTTCTTATTTGAGGTGTGATGTATTCCCAAGCCGGACATTGAGGAGAGGCAAGGGTTGAAACTTATTTTTGCAGCGCAGATGCATTGAAGATCCATGCAGATGCATGCTCTCTAGGATAAGCTTCTATTAGCTCTTCGCGAGCTTTCAGAGCCTCTTCCTGTGTCGCATAGCCATTAGTATAGACAAGTATGTGCTTTCCTTTGCGCATAGTACCAATTGTAGCTGCAAAGCTATGATCTTTCTGTGAAGCAATAAACTGCTCACAGCGTGCATCGGTTGTAAAGGAGGCAATTATAATAAAATACTTTTGAACCTCCTCTTGTATGGGGACAAGGTTAGTTGACGGTTCTTCAGCGGGTTTAGTCTCTTCAATCACTTTCGGGGCAGCCTCAACTTCTTTATTCTGCTCCGGAGAAACACTTACAAACCCTGCACTATAGCGTGACGAGGAAGAAGGAGAAAGGAATGGGAGAAGCGCAAAAAGCACTACAAAGAGAGCAGCAGCACGTGCAAAAGTATTTGCGTCAATGCGGAAGCGTCGAGAGCTCTTGGGCTGCTGCTTGCGAAGCGATTCCATAGCGATAACCTCAGCCCGAGAGGAAGCCATTCTGAAGGGCATGGGAAGCAACCCATAAGCGCTTCCGCATCCTAAAATTTTTTCTCTATCAGAAGGGATAAAGTCTATACTTCCATTACTTTGGAGTTTAAGTAAGCCTATACTGCCCAAAGTGAGTTCTTTATGCTCCAAAAGAAGCTGCTTAGCCTCTTCAACGTCCTTTGTTAACATTATTTGCGCACGCCGCAAGCTAACTGCATAGGCCTCCGCATAGCAATGCTCAAGTAGGCCATCTCTCTCCATAAGGGCATTATTAAAGTGATACTGCTCACCGGCCGGATAGATCAGTCCCTGCTTCACATCATATCGTGCGGCAATAGGCTCTTTGAGTACTGCACCCAAAGAGGGAATAACTACGCAGTCGTGTACAACCAAAAGCTGCTCAAGATAATAAAACAAAGGGTTCATGATGAGGTTTCTTCCTTTTTTTTACAATGACAAAGGTAATAAATCCACTTAGATTACGACATATTGATATCAATCAGAAAGTCTGTTTCCAACTGTGTATTTATAAGCCGGATAAACTCCTGCTTACGATTGGTCATTTCGTGTCGTACCGCAGAAGACGAGAAGCGCACGTAAATAATTCGTTTACGACATTCGGCTGAGTTTATATACTGCTTAATAGGAGCAACACAATCATTGAATACCTCCATAAGACGCTGCTCCATAAGTCCTTCCCGTATATATGGGCGACGTGAGAGCCAGCTATTAAGGGCATCCGATATGGGGACAACAGGAGTTCGTTTCATAATCAATGATAAGTCTGAGTCTTTCAAAGATACCAATATTTTTCATTTTTCAATCGATCCTTTGAGGGAGAAGTTATCGGCACCTATCATATTCGTTATAATTTTCTTACCTTTGCACACTGTAGACAATAAGAAACAGATAAGGATATGGCTACACTTCAGAAGATACGTAACCGAGCCGGTTTACTTATAATAGTAATCGGTGTGGCATTGTTAGCTTTTATCATTGGTGACGGGTTGCGCTCCGGCTCCACTGTAGCACAGCAACGAAAGCAGAATGCTCTTACCATTAATGGCGAAAAAGTTAAAATTGAAGACTATTCACAGCGTCTGTCAGAGATCACAAGAATGTATGAGCAACAGGGGCGACAGTTGGATGATGCACAGCGCATGCAAATCAATAATCAGCTGGCACAAGAATTCATACAAAATGAAGCCCTCAAAAAGATTACTAAGCAGACAGGATTGGTAGTAACACCAAAAGAACTTTTTGCATTGGTAATGGGCGATGGAGTACAACAGCATCCCATTGCAGCTCAAAACTTAGGGACAGATCCGGAACAGATCAAGGACTTCCTCCGTCAGTTGGATGAAAGCCAAATAAAGGCACTTCCACAAGAGCAACAAGCAGCTGCCTATGAGGCAAAAGCTCAATTAGATGCTTTGTATAAGTCAATCTCATCGGAGCGCCTTTTACAGAAATACACCTCTTTAATCGCGCGTACCTATGCAGTGAATAAGGTGGATGAAAAATTCATGAGTGGTGCTCCCACTCGTACAGTGGCAGTGGTTCGTACTCCTTCTACCTTGCTAAAAGATCCTACAATTGAAGTATCTGACAAGGAGGTTGCAGATTATTATGCACAGCATATTGAGAACTATCGTTTGCCATTCCCCTATACCTTAGTGGACTACATAGCAGCAGAAGTACTGCCTAGTGAAGCAGATAATGCTGCTTCTAAAGCAGAAATGGAGAAAGCCCGTGAAGCTCTTCTCAATACGACTCATCCGGAAACAGTTGTACGTAACTACGACAACGGTTTTGCTCCCGACATGTACCTTACGGGTGATGAAATTAGTTCAATGAATATTAGTGTGCTTGCTAACTCTTATATTCAAGTTGCCGGGATAGGTGATGTAAATAGGCCTTTTGCTGAGAATGGTCGCTATAACTTAGTTAAAATAGTAGATAAGAAGCAAGCGCCAAAAGATCTGACGGCTCGTGTGATTGTGCTTGATTCAATCAACTTCAAGTTAGCAGATAGCATTGCAACGGCCATCAATGCGGGAAGTACCTCTTTTGCCGAAATGGTAAATCGCTACTCCATTGATCCGACAACAAAAGCACAAGAAGGCTTCTTTACCTTTCAGGACAACAATGGCATGCTGAGCCGCAACCTCACAGAACCCATGCTGTCACGCTCCGGCTTGGATACCCTCATGCAGGTAGCTCCCAACAAAGCTTTTGTATTTAATCAAGGAGCCAATAAGTTGATTCTGCAAGTAGCTTCATTTGGTGAAAATGTGCCTAAGTTTAAGATTGCTTTCTGTAGTATACCCGCTACTTATTCTGATGAAACTTATAACGAAAAGTATCGTCTTATGAGCGATATACTCGCAGAGAACAAATCTTTTGATAGCATGAAAGAGGCTGCAAAAAAGGCAGGTTTTGAAGTTTCAGAAGGCGTTAAGACGAGTGCCAGTGAAGCACAATTGGGAAGCATTGGACAGTCTCGTGAAGTAGTTAGTTGGGCATTGCGTGGCAAAGAGGGAGAAGTAAGCGAGCATGTATTCCGTTGTGGTACCAGTCATTTGGTAATTGCTAGAATCGGAAAGACTATTCCTGCCGGCCATCTTCCTATTGAGGAGGTAAAGCAGTCTATTACAGACAAGCTTATAGCTGAAAAACGCGGAGAGCAGCTCGCTACTCAGTTGGCCGAAAAGAGCTACAAGACTATGGGAGAGTATGCTCAAGCAATGCAAACTCAAATAGACACTCTTAGCAGTGTATCAAACATCTCGGAACTCAATTCCGCTCCTCGCTTAAGTGCTTATGCAATGACACTTCCTTTGGGTACTATCTCCAAGCCTTTCCCCTCTACTACAGAGGTGATTGTGGTGCAACCTATTGCAGAAAACAGTGTTACAGTAGTTAATAGCAACATTGAGCAGCAACGTCGTTCTATTGGACAGGGCTTAGGTTGGCGTGCCTTCCGCTCTGTAATGGATAATATGAAGGTAGTAGACAATCGTGGTCGCTTCTATTAATTGAAGATAATATCCTGTAGAAAACACTGAAGCTTCGGAGAGCGTCTGTATACCGCATTGGTGACGTCTCTCCGAAGTTTTTTCTTTTTAATCAATATGACACGAATTGGCATTCTCTCTGATACGCATGGCTATTATGATGAAAGTTTCGCACACTATTTCAGAGAGTGTGACTTGATACTCCATGCAGGAGACATAGGGAGTGTAGTAGTCGCAGAGCATCTTGCTTCAATTGCCCCATTGAAGGCAGTTTATGGAAATATTGACGGACAGGATATAAGAGGTCTTTATCCTGAGTATCTCACTTGTGAAATAGAGCATGTCAAGTTATTGATGATGCATATTGGAGGCTCTGTAGGGCATTACAGTAAATCTGCCCGTATGCAAATAGAGCGATTTAAGCCAAACCTTTTTGTATGTGGACATAGTCATATTCTTAAAGTACAATATGATAAACAATATGATTTATTGCATGTAAACCCTGGTGCTGCAGGTCTCTCAGGTTGGCAAACAGTACGTACATTAATTCGGTTAGATATTGAAGGTAATGAGATGCACAATTTAGAGGTCATTGAGCTTAAATCACCTTATAGATCGTAGATTGCTATTGCAAGGCAGCTTTGATTTAAAGAAACAATTACTACAAATAGGGCCTATAAAGGGGCCCTTTTTATTAGCTTTACTTTTGTACGCATTCGCTACGCTATATAAATATTATGACCTTTATTTGCACAAATGGTTAGTGAATGCGCTGTTTACCTATATAGTATTGCATATGCAATAGGCACTATTTTTGTACCTTTGCGATAATAGAAATAAGTATAGAGTCTCATAATAAGATATGGCAGGAAAGAGAAAGATTCAGTTTAGCCTTGTGTATCGCGACATGTGGCAGTCCTCAGGTAAGTTTCAGCCTCGTGCAGAGCAGTTGGCTGAGATTGCTCCGATCATTGTAGAGATGGGATGCTTTAGCCGGGTAGAGACGAATGGAGGCGCATTTGAGCAAGTGCAGCTATTGGCGGGCAACAACCCTAATAAAGCAGTTCGCGCCTTTACAAAAGCGTTCAATGAAGCCGGTATACTTACGCATATGCTGGACCGTGGATTAAATGGGTTACGTATGTATCCTGTACCTGCTGATGTGCGCAAACTGATGTATAAAG
Source organism: uncultured Bacteroidales bacterium (assembly GCA_947290775.1). Classification (GTDB taxonomy): domain Bacteria; phylum Bacteroidota; class Bacteroidia; order Bacteroidales; family Porphyromonadaceae; genus Porphyromonas; species Porphyromonas miyakawae. Next base: position 37,376 of record CAMYPM010000013.1, read on the forward strand.
TAAAGAAAGCGCAAGGAGTGGACATTACGCGTATTTTTGATGGTCTTAATGATCCACGCAATATAATTCCCTCTATTCGCTATGCAAAGGAAGCAGGTATGATTCCCCAAGCTACCCTCTGCATTACTTATTCTCCGGTACACACCATTAAGTATTATAGCAATCTTGCTGATCAGCTGATAGAAGCAGGGGCTCCTGAGATCTGTTTAAAGGATATGGCCGGTATTGGGCGTCCTCACTTCTTGGGCAAATTAGTAAAGACTATAAAGGATAAGCATCCCGAAGTAATCATTGAGTATCACGGACATAGTGGTCCGGGCTTTTCTGTTGCTTCCATGCTGGAAGTTTGTGAGAATGGCGCTGATATCTTAGATGTAGCGATGGAGCCAATCTCGTGGGGGAAGGTGCATCCGGATGTGATTACCATACGAGAGATGTTGGCTGACGCGGGCTTTGATGTACCGAGCATCAATATGAATGCATATATGCGTGCCCGTAGTAAAACTCAAGAGTTTATTGATGATTTCCTCGGTTATTTCATGTCACCTACAAATAAAGAAACCTCTTCTCTGCTTGTCGGTTGTGGGTTGCCCGGTGGTATGATGGGCTCAATGATGAGTGACCTAAGAGGTGTACATGCCGGTATCAATATGTATCTGAGGAATAATGGTCAGCCGGAGCTCTCCATTGATGATCTTTTGGTAAAGTTATTTGATGAAGTTGCTTATGTTTGGCCACGTGTCGGGTATCCCCCACTTGTAACTCCATTCAGTCAGTATGTGAAGAATGTTTCTCTTATGAACGTGTATAACATGGTACGCGGTGAGGAACGCTGGCAAGCTATTGATCAGAATGTGTGGAACATGATCTTAGGTAAGGCCGGTCAATTGCCCGGCAAGCTGGATAAGGAGATTGTTGATTTGGCAAAGTCTAAGGGCTTTGAGTTTAGTGATGCCGATCCTCAGCAGTTCTATCCTGATGCATTAGATGAGTATAGAAAAGAAATGGATACAAATGGTTGGAGCTATGGCGAAGATGATGAAGAGCTCTTTGAACTTGCTATGCATGACCGTCAGTATCGCGACTTAATGAGTGGTGTAGCTAAAGAGCGTTTTGAGGAAGATTTAGCTAAAGCAAAGGCAGAGAAGTTTGCTAAGCAGGGATTTGATGACGAGGAGATCAAGAAGGCGATGCGAGCTGGCACTGTGGCTGTAGAGGCGCCTGTCAGTGGTATTGTCCTATGGGAGATAGATCCTGTGGAGGGCAGTATGGCTCCACGTGTTGGTGCTGAGTTTGCTACCGGACAACCATTCTGTAGTATTGAGAATAGTTATGGGCAAATGACCGAGGTACTTAGTCTCATAACCGGAAAGATTGCAGAGATTTGTGTGCCACAGGGCAAGGCTGTTCGTAAGGGTGATCCTATTGCCTATATGCGTCCGGCAGAAACGGAGGTGCAATGGCCTTCATACGTGTCTCCCTTAGTGAGAATCGAGCAAATGAAACGCCCACATAAACGCATATCCCGCCCCAGACATTCCTAAGTGCTACAAGGAGTGAATAGAACATGTAAGCCTCGGAGGAGCTATTTCCTTCCGAGGCTTATTTTTTTTATTACAGTAGTGAGTAGGAGCCAAGGCATAAGCGTTTTTTCATTTTTTGCCGTTTGGACTCTTTTTCATTAAATGGGGTTGTTTATCTTTGTACTGATGTTTTTGAATTGGCTTTTTGCAGGCTTTTTTTTAGTAGCTGTTGCTTTTGGACTGTTTACCCTATGCACAACGGGTAGCACAGCTCCATTTGAGGCTATGTCAGCGGCACTCTTTTCCTCCTCTAAGAATGCTTTTGAGATAGCTATTGCATTGACCGGTATATTGGCCTTTTGGTTAGGGCTTATGCGAATAGGACAGAATAGTGGGTTGCTGGATCGTGTAGCGCGAAAGGTAGCTCCTTATGTAAGTCCTCTCTTTCCCTCGCTACCCCCCAATCATCCGGCTATGAGTGTTATTTTGATGAATTTTTCTGCTAATCTCTTGGGAATGGACAATGCTGCTACACCCATGGGATTAGAAACCATGAAGCAGCTCCAAAAGCTTAATCCAAACAAAGAACATGCCAGTGATGCAATGATTATGTTCCTTGCGATCAATGCCAGTGGACTCACATTAATACCCACTTCAATTATGGCTTTTCGGATGCAGGCTGGCAGTGCAAATCCGGCTGACGTGGCGGTTCCTATTCTACTCGCCACAAGTGTCTCTACGCTGGTTGCTATACTGGCTGTCGCTTTGAAGCAGCGAATACGCTTGTGGCAACCGAGATTAATAGCCCTCTTTTCTGTGGTACTATCACTACTGGCTCTTACATTCATTGCTTGGCATTTCATCCCCGCTGCGCAATTTTCACAAGCCGCTACGGCAATAGCCTCTATTATTCTTATGCTCCTTGTGTGTGCCTTTATTGTAGATGGTCTTCGTCACAAAGTCAACGTTTACAGCTCTTTTATCGAAGGAGCCAAAAGCGGTTTCGCTACTGCTGTGCGGATAATCCCCTATTTAGTAGCTTTGTTGGTAGGAGTGGCTGTTTTTCGTGCTTCCGGAGCAATGGATTTACTTATGGATGGGTTACATAAATTCTTATCCTTCACGGGGGTAAATACGGATTGGGTAGAGGCTCTTCCGACTATGATAATGAAGCCTATCAGTGGCAGTGGAGCGCGTGCAATGATGATTGATGCCATGCAAACTCATGGAGCAGACAGCTTTATTGGTAGATTAACGTCTTGTGTTCAAGGCTCTACCGACACAACGCTCTATGTGGTTTCTGTCTATTTTGGAAGTGTAGGAATAACCCACTTTCGCTATACTGTTGGCTTCTCGCTGTTGGCAGATCTGGCCGGATTAGTAGCTGCTGTTGGGTTTACCTATTTATTTTTTGCTTGAAATAGTTTTTAGATAAGGAATATCATGATTAGTTATTCAGTAGAAAATACGGGGATGCCTCGCATAAAAAAGCGACTTGTAGAGCGCTGGATAGAGGCAGTTCTCCAGGAACGTGGGTATGAGCTTGGAGAAGTGAATTATCGTTTTGTAGACGATACTACTATGCTTAAGGAAAACAAACGATACTTGGGACACGATTTTTACACAGATATCCTTACTTTTGAAAATAGACCTTTCGGAGTTTCCGAGAAGGTGATTTATGGCGATATCATCATCAGTACTGATCGGGTGAAGGAGAATGCTCGTAATTTGAAGGTGAGCTATCAGGAGGAACTTCATCGTGTGCTGATACATGGCATGCTGCACTTATGCGGATTGAATGACATCACTCCGGAAGAAGAGAAAGCGATGCACCTTGCTGAGGATAAAGCCTTGCAACTTTTACACACTATACAATAGAAAAAAATAACCTTTTCCTCAAAGAAAAAAGGTATAGGTGTTTTGTTCCATAAGTACAGATCTTTTATTGGATAGATCTATATATTTCGATTGAGAGATATAGATCTATTTTTTATGCTATGGAAACGTTAGTTCCTTGCAAAAGAAAGGGTGGACCTTATGATCCACCCTCTAAATCAACTTGGCATTACTATAGCTCTGCCACTGTGTTAGCGCTTACCGAAAGGAGAGAAATCGTCTGTCGGTAATTTCGTCCACTGCTCTTCGTTGTAGGTCGCACTCGGCTTGTTGATTTCTGCATTTCTGTGCAGTGTCACATCAGCTGCGAAATTAGTCGTAGGGCCGGCCCTAAAAGGACCTATTGCGTCTATCACTTCTTCGCCTTTAAGGAGCGCTACCGGATCGTTTCCATTAAAGTTACATACATTATTATCAATTATTTCCTTACCCGGATATGACCCTTTGGCGCTAGAATGACGAATCACAAGATAGTCTCCAGCAGCTAAAGAACCCTTCAATGTGAGTTTTTTTTCCTCTACCAATTTATTGGTTTTGCCATAGTTCTCCATGGCTATTTTATACATGCTAAGATCAATTGGATTGGCCGTGGGATTATAGATCTGAATAGCTTTATTAAACCCCTTTCCTTCAATGTATGCAGAAATAATCAGCTCAGTTAATTCGCTACCGGACTCTTCTTTGGCTGCTTGCTTTACTGTAAAGGAGAACGTACCTTCTGCACGCATCTTCTCCAATGAGTAAGTGACCGTTACTATTGCGGTTCGTTCTGTGTTGGATGAATTTGCCTCAGCGACAAGCGAAATTGCATTAGCGGCCTTGCTTGCTTTAAGCCAACTTTCGGAAGAAGAAACAGACCACTCTTTGCTATCTGTGCTTACCGGTATAGTCTCATTGATGGCTTCATTGGTGAAATCTTTGGTTGCACCGGCCTCAATGGTGGGAATAGCAAACTGGGCATCTTCTGCAGGAGGAGTAACCGTTCCATCCGGGCGAAGTTCATCGGGGGTTGCATTACCCTCTTCTGCCGTACGCCCATTGATTACTCCGGATATAGCATCAATGGTAACAGCTTGATTAGCAAAAAGCTTGGCCTTGAAGGTGTATGCTGTAGCAGGAGCAAATACGAAGTTTTGTTTTGCATTCCAAGTGTAGTTCTTACCATTGTAAGACAATGTAACCACTACATCTGTAGTCTGTGGCATTAGAAGCAATTTGTTACCGGTTACTGAAAGATCACTTTTCTCTTCAGCTACGGTAATTGCTCCATTATTCAAATCCATACTACCCTTGTATTGAAGTGCTTTTACTGTAAGATTGGTTATTTCAGAAGCAGGAATAACTTGATCAGCTTCATCCGTAAACTCAAAGCGTACAATAGGCAGTACATAGTTGAAGTTCAAAACCACATTAGCGGCTGTCTTAGCCACATTCTTAGTAGCCTCTTTAGTGTAGAGATAGTCTACCGGATTTGCCTTCACATCCAAGTCAAGCGTAAGTCCGGACAGATCACTCTTGTAGGGACAATAAGCGTAGAAGTCAACATTACCATTATCGGGATAGGTAAGTACATTATCACCGGTAGCCGTAAAATTACTCGTGTTACTTCCGGCCGTCTGCGCTGTATAACATGCGTTCACTTTAGGTAGTGCAGAAGCGATAGCCTGACCGGCAGGTGTCATAAAAACTCCGATATTATCATTGGCCTCCCATTTACCATCATCTGTGGCACGCGGAGAAGCAATTACACCGGAGGGGATGTTGCTAAAGAAGCGAACTATATTATCCGATTCACGAACAGTCTTACTCTCATTACTACATCCAACTGCAAAAAGCACTGTTAGTGACAACAGCATCAAGAAAGATTTTTTCATTTCAGTTATTGTGCTATATATATTACTATATTTTTTCTTCGAAAAAGATTTAACCCTTCAACAGCAAATATAATCACTAATTATGACGTAAATGATAAGCACACTACAAAAAAGAAAGATTGCCTGCATTCAAGGAATCCTTACCTTTGTGTAGGGTGTAGAAGTTTTCACCATCTCAATATTTTACGATGAAATGGAATTCTCTGCTACAGAAGACAGCACGCAAGGTTAGCCGTAAGGGAGGAGATAGACTTAAGTTATTCTCAGTTTGGGGGGCTCATTTGATGGGGCAACGCTATATAGGGGTCTTTATAGATCCCATCTTAGCTTGTAACCTACGATGCCAGATGTGCTACTTCAGCGACCATGCGTACAGAGCTACCTTACAGGGGAGACTTACTGCGGAGGACTGTGATCAGTTTGCTGCCAACCTCTTTCCTTATGCGCTGCGATTACAAATAGGATGTGGTGCCGAACCATCTCTTGCTCCGGATATGGTGATTCGATTGATTCAATTAGGGAGACAGTATAAAGTACCCTTCATCTCTGTTGTAACAAATGGGAATCTATTCACTTCCGACATCCTTCAGGAAGCCGTCACTGCCGGACTCAATGAGCTGATTTTATCCCTGCACGGTGTGCGAAAAGAGACCTATGAATCATTGATGGTCGGAGCTAAGTGGGAGCGTTTTATCAGTCTATTAGAAAGCCTAAAGAAACTGAATAATCCCCCTGCGGTACGTTTGAATTACACAATGAATAAGGATAATATTATAGAGCTCAGTGCCCTTCCGGATCTAATCCGCGACTATCCGATTACAACTGTCCAGCTACGCCCTATCCAAAAAATTGGAGAATCGGCATATCAGGACTTTTCCATGGAACCCCTTCTGGATGTGTATGATGAGATAATAGAGCCAACGGTAAGACGGCTGCGCACAACCGGGATAGAGGTGTTCTGTCCGGATAAGAAGAAGATGAGTGTAACAGCCACTCCTCCGCGACACTTGGCAAAGCTTTTTGAAGAGGCCACCTATTATTACCTATCACCCCAGAGCAACGGACCGGGAATAGTGGACTTTCGTAAAGTTTCTTTTTTAGATTATACACGAAAAATACATCTCGCTAAAAAGCTCTTTCACGCCATTCTATTTGAGAAGAATACCCTATCGGAGAAAGCTTTGCACACGACTAAAAAGCTCAATTATTGATCACACCTCCTCTTTTCTCCCAAGAGAGCATAAAACAGAGGAGAAAAGGAGTAGAAAAAGTCTTTCAAGGGACATTTTGCAAATTATTTATGAGGGGTAAGTATTGTTACATTCGAAAAAAGTTGTACCTTTGCACCACTGCAAACGAGAGAAGAGCTGAAGCGATGCTCTTGGCAGGAAAGAAAAAGGCTGATTAGGGCTCATAGCTCAGCTGGTTTAGAGCATCTGTCTTACAAACAGAGGGTCATAG
>CAMYPM010000014.1 GCA_947290775.1 uncultured Bacteroidales bacterium
ACGATGCCTCCAAAAGCTTTGAAGTAGCTCCGGGTAATGCAGCCACATTTGAGCTGCTTGCCTCTTGTCAGGGAAGCGAGGCGCAAGAGCTTCGCATAGAGCGCGAAGGGTCACTCACTTATAGTTTCAAGGCGGAGCCCTCCACATTTGATGCTAAGGGCGGAGAAGGACACGTAACCGGTATCTGCACAGTATTAGATAAAGGGGGAAAGACGATAAAGAGTACACCCTTAGCGGTATCCGAGTTTGTACTTTCATTGAAATCGGGCAACGCAGCCGAGTTTAGTATCGATCCTGCCAAAAAGAGCTTTGTAGTAAAGCCGGGAGAAGCAGCAGCCAATTTCGTTTTGGAAGTAAAAGCATTGTACGAAGGGGCCTTGTCACAAGAGCTTACAGTGCATCGCAAAGCGCATAAAGGGCCGCAACCAACTACTCGTTTACCCTTGGAGTACGTTACCGAATACAATGTCAATCCGGAGGGGACAAACTTTGTTACAACGCAAGCCACCAATGTGAGCGGGTACTTCACCTTTGATGATGCAGTAGCTAAATTCTCTGATATAACCATTGGAGGCAAGCGATACCACCTCCCTACAAAAGAGGAGTGGATGTCCATAGTTCCACTTGGCTATGATTATGTCAACTTTATGGACCCAAATAGGTTCAGTGACATTGAAGAAACTGTGAAGGTAGGTAAGGAAAATATCACTTCAAAAAATGACTATCTTGCCGCAGTTTCGGGAGCAAGCTATGCTATTCGATTCAAGGGAACTGACATGATCTCGGCTTGGCGGTACCAATACTTTTTGGAAGACGGATGTCAGGTACTAAAAATTACTGCAAGAAGTATAAAAGATAAAGGCAAGGTGACGCTTGAAGACATTGCTAATGAAGAGTATTGGAATAAGAATAGCGATTACGATATTATTCGACTATTTCCTGCTTGCGGATGGAAAGATGACTCTCTCAAGCTTAACTATCTAAATGAATGTGGACATTATTGGTCCTCAACCCCAAGCGGAACTACTTATGCCTGGTTTATGAGGGTCTTTTCAAATTATGCCTTTATGCGAAACTACAAGAAAGTACACTCTTATTCCGTACGCCTCTTCTTGTCAGAATAGTAATATTGGTTTTAGTATCCACTTAACATAGTTAATGTAATGCACAACTCTTTCGGGGATAGAGAGAAATAACTTTAAATAGCTTTTACACTGTAGCGTATTATTGCAATTTGTTCCAATTAGAAGTAACAAACAGCTCTTTCTCATTTTTATTTATGGAAGGGCACAAATTGGAATAAGCAAGAAATACAGGCTATCTTTTTCTGTTGGGAAATAGATTTTCTCTCACAACACAGGGAGAGGAATGTATGGGCTAAACAATTCTTTTCAGAGTACATTTAGATCCCCCCTCTCTTTCCCCGAAAGGGAATTGCATATCTCACTTGACATCAACTTTTAAAATAGTTTTTATATGAAAAAAATCTTTTCTTTATTGGCGGTAGCCTTATTGGCAGTAGCCTGTAACAAACCTGAACCCACCCCACCGGTGGAGAACTCCTTCAAGACTATGTTCAAAGCGACTCCGGCAGAGTTTTCTGCTCAAGGAGGGAAAGGCGCTGTGGAAGGCATTCTGCAAGAGATTTCTCCGGATGGCAAGGTGATTTCCGAAAAGCCTATGGCAAAAGGTGACTTCACCCTTGCGCTCAAATCCGGTGATGCGCTACAAATCTCCATTGACAACGAGACAAAAACATTTGTCGTAAAGCAAGGAGAAACAGCTACTTTCGAACTTGAAGCTACGACTACAGCCGACAAAGCAAAAGATAGTAAGCAAACATTAACCATCGTACGAGGCGGGAAAATTAGCTACTCATTCACTGCTACCCCGGATCGATTTACGGCAATGGGAGGCAAGGGCACAATTGCCGGAGCATGTATTATTACCGATGCTTCGGGTAAAGTTGTATCCGAAAAGACTCTTTTACCAAACGACTTCTCTCTTTCCATCAAAGGAAATGCTAAAGGAATCAGCGTAGACGATGCCTCCAAAAGCTTTGAAGTAGCTCCGGGTAATGCAGCCACATTTGAGCTACTTGCCTCTTGTCAGGGAAGCGAGGCGCAAGAGCTTCGCATAGAGCGCGAAGAGTCACTCACTTATAGTTTCAAGGCGGAACCCTCCACATTTGGTGCTGAGGGCGGAGAAGGACACGTAACCGGTATCTGCACAGTACTAGACAAAGAGGGAAAGACGATAAAGAGTACACCCTTAGCGGTATCCGAGTTTGTACTTTCATTCAAATCGGGCAACGCAGCCGAGTTTAGTATCGATCCTGCCAAAAAGAGCTTCGTAGTAAAGCCCGGAGACGCAGCAGCTGATTTCGTTTTGGAAGTAAAAGCACTGTACGAAGGCGCTTTGTCACAGGAGCTTACAGTGCATCGCAAAGCGCATGAGGGCCCATTACCGACCATGCATCTACCCTTGGAGTACGTCACTGAGTACAATGTCAATCCGGAGGGGACAAACTTTGTTACAACGCAAGCCACCAATGTGAGCGGGTACTTCACCTTTGATGATGCAGTAGCTAAATTCTCTGATATAACTATTGGAGGCAAGCGATACCACCTCCCCACAAAAGAGGAGTGGTTGTCTATAGTACCGCTATATGCCGAGAACGATTACGTTAACTTTGAAACGAGTGTTGTTTACAACGACGTTTCAGAAACTTCTGTTGTCAATGGGAAAACTTTCACTTCAACAAGTGATTACAGAGGAAATATTGATGGTGTAGCCTATGCTCTTCGCTTTAAAGGCACCGCACTCCTTTCAGCTTGGAGATATGAGTACATTTATAAAAAAGGACAGTGCGGCATGAAGATTACTTGCCGTCCTATAGATAATACGACACCCGTTACTATCAACGATATTAAGAAGACTTCTTTTTGGGAATCTAATACCGAAAAGGATATTACTCGCTTCTTTCCCGCTTCCGGCTTTAAAGTAGGAAAGTCAATCTACGACAATGATAGTAATGGACATTATTGGGCTTCTACTCCGGGGGAAAAATCTAATGCGGCATGGTATATGTTCCTTGGTGCTTCCTATAGCCATGTTTACGGATTCAATTACAGACCCAATTTCTGTTCAGTACGACTTTTTATTTCACAACTATAAACTGGGAATAGGAGGATAGATCTCAAAAAGATCGTTCCTCTACTATTTGCAATGTGGCTTGCAGCCCTGTCTCAGGGGCTCAAGCCTTTTCACTGGCCCTCCCTACCCCCTGGCAGAGAATAACCCTGAGGATGGCGTGCGCTAAAGCAACATTCTCTCCACTCTCCGCATAGGGGAGGTGAAGGCATATACCGAAGCACTTTCTCGATAGGTTCTAATCTTTCATAAAATAAACACATAGCGGATTTGCAAATTTGAGCAAAGCGTAGCGAATTAGCTGATAGAGCGTTCGTTACGCTTTGTTTTTCTATGGGGCAGAGCCAACGAAATACCACCTCGAAGCCAAACGGTGCAGAAGTTCAGTTACCACCTCGTTACTCCCGTAACGGGTGCAAATTTCTTGCTAAAAGGTTCTGTTTCTGCGTTTTGCGTAGATTTACATAGCTGTCGGTAACTCACTAATAACTAAATTTGTAACCAAAAAAAGGAGTGAGTTATGCGTAGTACATTCAAGGTATTATTTTACGTGAAGAAAGGCAGCGAGAAGCCGAACGGCAACCTGCCTCTGATGTGCCGTATCACGGTGGACGGCGAGATTAAACAGTTCAGTTGCAAGATGGACGTTCCCCCACGGTTGTGGGACGTGAAGAACAGCCGTGCTTTGGGCAAGAGCGTCGAAGCGCAGAGAATCAACCTTGCGGTAGATAAAATCCGTGTGGAGGTAAACCGCCGCTACCAAGAACTGATGCAGACGGACGGATATGTTACCGCCGCCAAACTCAAAGACGCCTATCTCGGTATCGGCATCAAGCAGGAAACTTTGCTGAAGCTGTTCGAGCAGCACAACGCCGAGTTTGAGAAGAAAGTCGGGCACAGCAGGGCGCAGGGTACATTCACCCGTTATCGGACGGTCTGCAACCATATTCGGGAGTTTTTGCCCCACACCTACAAGCGTGAGGACATTCCGTTAAAGGAACTCAACCTCACTTTCATCAACGATTTCGAGTATTTTCTGCGCACGGAGAAGAAATGCCGCACTAATACCGTGTGGGGCTACATGATTGCGTTGAAACACATCGTTTCGATAGCGAGGAACGACGGGCGTTTGCCCTTTAATCCCTTTGCCGGATATATCAACTCTCCCGAAAGCGTGGACAGGGGCTACCTCACCCAAACGGAGATACAGACGCTCATGGACGCACCCATGAAGAACGCCACCCACGAGCTTGTACGGGACTTGTTCGTCTTTTCGGTGTTCACGGGTTTGGCGTATTCGGACGTGAAGAACCTCACCACCGACCACCTACAAACATTCTTCGACGGCAACCTTTGGATAATCACCCGAAGAAAGAAGACCAACACCGAATCGAACATCCGCCTTTTAGACGTTCCCAAACGTATCATCGAAAAGTACAAGGGACTGGCAAGGGACGGTCATGTTTTCCCCGTTCCGAGTAACGGAAGTTGCAACAAGATACTTAAAGAGATAGGCAGACAATGCGGCTTCAAGGTACGTTTGACCTATCATGTGGCACGCCACACGAACGCTACGACCGTACTTTTATCGCACGGCGTACCCATCGAAACGGTGAGCCGTCTTTTGGGGCATACCAACATAAAGACCACCCAAATTTACGCCAAAATCACCGCCCAGAAGATAAGCCAAGACATGGAAACCTTGTCGCACAAGTTGGAAGATATGGAGAAGAATATCTGTCGAGCCATCTAATTAAAAACAGAATACCGATGAAAGAAGAAAGGAATATTATCACGATGGACGAGCAGGGCAATATCTTCCTGCCGAACGATATAGGTGCAACCGCCATGACCGAGTGGGAAATCTGCGAACTGTTCGGGGTTATCGCCCCGACGGTTCGGGCAGGGATAAAGGCACTCTGCAAAAGCGGAGTTTTGAGTATATATGACATAAAGCGCATTATCCGCATATCGGACAGATACAGCGCGGAGGTTTACAACCTCGAAACGATAGCCGCCCTCGCTTTCCGTATCGAATCGTTCGGGGCGGCGAAAGTCCGCAAAGTGTTGTTGGAAAGGATTATAAACAGGCGAAAAGAGAAAACGACGGTATTCGTGTCGGTTGTTTCGGACGGCAAGCCCAACAGCCGTTGGAAAGCATGATGATATATCAACATACCAACATGCAAACATACCAACATATCAGCATACCAACATGCAAACCTATCACTATGGTGATATATATTGCAGGTTCTATTCCTCTTTTCAGAGGAAAGCGGAGCAATCATTTCCGTTTACAAAGGCAAAGCAAGCACGGGGCTTTATGTCGGCTAAAAGGTCAGGCGGCTGCGCCGTTTCCCTATAAATCTTCCTCTCGCTTCGCTGCGAGCGTATTTATCGGGAAAACCTTGTATCCGACCGCCCCATGCAAAAGAGCCTTTGAAAACGGAAACGACCGCCCCGCCACCCACCGACCGAAAGGGAAAAAATAAGGTGGGGTTATATGGGTAAGCAGACGGCAGGGACAGCCACCGCAGAAAGGCAGACGGACGGCACGCCGCAGGGTATTTACTGAGAAAATACCGTAGCTTCTTAGGGAATTTTCCGAGCCGCAATACTACGTATCGCTGAAAATTCCCCAATAAGGCAAGGGGCAAGCCCCTCTGCACACCCCATCGGGGACGGCATTTGCCGCCCCCGAAGATACAAAAAATCATTGTTTCACAAGCCAAAAAAGAAGAATATATGGGTTTCGTAGTTTTACACATGGAAAAGGCGCACGGCAGCGACAGCGGAACGACCGCACATATCGAGCGTTTCATCATACCGAAGAACGCCGACCCCACACGCACGTACTTAAACCGCAGGCTCATCGACTACCCCGACGGGGTGAAAGACCGTTCGGCGGCTATACAGCAGAGATTGGAAGAAGCGGGGCTGACACGCAAAATCGGAAGCAACCAAGTACGGGCTATCCGCATCAACGTATCGGGAACGCACGAGGACATGAAGCGGATAGAGGAAGAGGGGCGTTTGGACGAGTGGTGCGCCGACAATCTGAAATACTTCGCCGACACGTTCGGAAAGGAGAACATCGTGGCGGCTCACCTGCACAGGGACGAGGAAACGCCGCACATACACGTTACACTCGTCCCCATCGTCAAGGGAGAGCGCAAGCGCAGGAAAAGGGAGGAACAGACAAAGAAGCGATACCGCAAGAAGCCGACCGACACCATGAGGCTGTGCGCAGACGATATTATGACACGACTGAAATTGAAGTCCTACCAAGATACCTATGCCGAAGCGATGGCAAAATACGGGCTGCAAAGGGGCATAGACGGCTCGAAGGCTCGTCACAAGTCCACGCAGCAGTATTATCGGGATATACAGAAACTCTCCGATAACCTCAAAGCGGAAGTGGTGGATTTGCAGCAGCAGAAAGAAACGGCACGGGAGGAACTAAGACGGGCGAAAAAAGAAATACAGACCGAGAAGCTGAAAGGAGCGGCAACCACCGCAGCCGCCAACATCGCCGAGAGTGTCGGTTCTCTTTTCGGCAGCAACAAGGTCAAGACATTGGAAAAAGAGAACACCGCCCTACATAGGGAGGTAGCCGACCACGAGGAAACCATCGAAGCCCTGCAAGATAGAATACAGACCATGCAGGCAGACCACAGCCGACAGATGGCGGAAGTAGAACGGAAGCACCGCAGGGAGATAGCGGACAAGGAAACGAAGCACAAAGAGGAAATATCTTTCTTGAAAACGGTAATCGCAAAGGCTGCGGCATGGTTTCCCTATTTCCGTGAAATGCTCCGTATCGAAAACCTCTGCCGCCTTGTGGGATTCGATGAAAGGCAAACCGCAACGCTCGTCAAGGGAAAGCCGTTGGAGTATGCAGGGGAACTCTACTCGGAGGAACACGAACGGAAATTCACGACCGAAAAGGCATGGTTTCAAGTCGTGAAAGACCCCACCGACGGGACTAAATTGGTTCTTGCCATTGACCGAAAGCCCATTGCCGAGTGGTTCAAAGAGCAATTCGATAAGCTACGGCAGAGCATTCGCCGACCAATACAACCGCAAAGGAAAAGCAGAGGGATTTAGGGGAAATAGATAAATAATCAACTGTACCTCAATCACTAAATTCAAGTCAATCAAATTATTGGCATTCTATGGTGCATAAACGAAATAAAAGTAGTAAATTTGCCAAATAATGACAAATTGAAAAAATATTCGAATGTTATTCGCTCAAAAGATCAAAGCGGCCAGAGTCCGAAGCGGATTGTTGCAAAAGCAATTGGCTTCGGCTTTGAATATAGATGTCCCTATGTATAGCCGAATAGAACGCGGAGACAGGCAAGCTAAAAAGGAGCAAGTGGTATTGCTTTCGGATATCTTGAATATCGAACGGGAAGAGTTGTTGAGCCTTTGGATTGCGGATAAGATAAATGCAATTATCGGAGACGATAAAAACATTGCAGATAAAGCGTTGAAGACTATAATTGACAATAGAAATGGAAATAAAGACTATACACACGCTTATTAACGGAGATAGCAGGAATCTTTCTCTTATGCCGGACAAATCCGTCCATCTGATCATTACGTCGCCCCCGTATTGGCAATTGAAAGATTATGGGAGTGATGGGCAAATAGGATTTCATGATAGTTACGAAAGTTATATCAACAATCTGAATATGGTCTGGGCGGAGTGCAATCGAGTATTGCATGACGGTTGCCGTTTGTGCATAAATATAGGAGACCAATTCGCTCGTTCCGTCTATTACGGACGTTATAAAGTGATTCCCATAAGAACCGAAATCATACGTTTTTGCGAAGCTCTCGGAATGGATTATATGGGAGCCGTAATTTGGCAGAAGCAAACAACGATGAATACGACAGGGGGAGGAGCTGTTATGGGTAGTTTTCCTTATCCTCGAAACGGTATTTTGAAAATAGATTACGAATTTATCCTAATTTTCAAAAAACAAGGTAAGGCTCCCGTTCCCGCTATTGAGCAAAAGCAATGTTCGGAAATGACAAAAGATGAATGGAATACATTTTTTGCTTCCCATTGGAATTTCGGTGGGGCTAAACAAGACGGACACATTGCGGTATTTCCTGAAGAATTGCCGCACCGTTTGATAAAAATGTTCTCTTTTGCTGGAGAAACGGTATTCGATCCATTCATGGGTAGCGGGACTACGGCTTTGGCAGCGCGTAATCTGCAACGTAATTCTATCGGGTATGAAATAAATCCCGATTATAAAAAATACTATGAGGAAAAGGTCGCTTCATCCTTTTCGTTCGGCAATGTAGAATATAGATACAGCAACGATAGATCTGTTTTCGACATGGACGAAAAGAAGAAAACTTTGCCTTATATATTCAGTGACCCGCACAAAATGGAAAGCAAAATCGAGATTAAGAAGTTGCAATTCGGTTCACGGATAGATAAAGACAAGAAAGAACGGGAAGAGTATTTTTCTGTAAAAACGATTTTGTCACCAAATACTATTGTATTGAACAATGGACTTACCATACGACTGCTCGGAATCAAAGAAAAGCCATCTGTCAATGGTAATGCGACAAAATTTCTTGCGGAAAAGACAAAAGGAAGGAAGGTCTTTTTACGTTACGATGCCATAAAGTATGACGATAAAGATTTGTTGTTGTGCTACTTATACTTAGACAACAAAACTTTTATAAATGCACATATGCTGAAAAACGGTTTGGCAGACGTGGACTATTCTTTTGATTTCAAATATAAAAACAAATTCGAGAAACTGATAAACCTATAACGTTATGGATAGATATTCAATGAATTTCGGGAAAAAGGAACGCGTGCTGAACTACACTTGCCAAACATACCAATTATCCCGTCCGAATAAAGTAGGTGCTGTAATGGCTCTTATTCGCGATTGCCAACCTTCTTCGTTCGATGAATGGCAATCATGGTATTTCGAAAATGCTCATACCGCAGGAAAAAATCCGACGAAAATCACAGTCGAAAGTCTCCATGAATTGGGTGAACGGTTGTATGCAAAAATTACGGAAGTCGTGATTCCGGAATGGGAAGCAGCTTTTCGTGAATTGACAGAACAGGACTGCATTGACTATATATACAATCTGACTATAAATCGTACTTATGACGGTTATATACGAGAAAAGTCTGTAATCAATGACGGATTGGTTAAAGTATTTCCTAATATCAACTTCGAAGAAAGCGATCCCGAATTGGATCATGCTGGAGATATTGATTATATCGCAAAAATCGGAGATAAAGCCATAGGCATACAAATCAAACCGATAACAGCGAGTGCCAATTTCGGTAGTTATTCGCTGACTGAGCGAATGAAAGTGAGTTTCGAATCGTTCAAAGAACGATATGGCGGTAATGTGTTTATCGTATTCAGCTTAGATGGAGAAATTGCCAATAAAGAGGTTATAGGTCAGATTCAATCCGAAATAGATCGGTTGTCTAATTGAGCACACTCTGTTTTTGAAATCGGATTATGAAAGGAAAGAATATCAAAAACGAATCGTTCCCATCTATTGAAGTTATCGACTTATTTTGCGGTATCGGCGGATTGAGTTTCGGGATGAAAAGCAAGGGATTCAATATCCTTGCAGGGTATGATCTCGATGCGACCTGCCGGTATGCTTATGAAACGAATAACAATGCGAAATTCATATATAAGGATATTAAAACGGTGTCTCCGGATGAAATCCGCACAGCCTACGGCAAAGGATCTATTAGAGTGTTGGCAGGATGCGCCCCTTGTCAACCGTTTTCGTCGTATGCATTCAAAAACAAAAAGAAAGATCCGAATAAATACGATTTATTATATGAATTCGGACGATTGGTCAAGGCTGTTCATCCCGACATCGTTACGATGGAAAACGTGGCTCAAATCTTATCTTTCAAAGAAAAGCCCGTTTTATCCGATTTCGAGAATCTTTTGAAAAATGAAGGATATCATGTGTGGGTAAATCCAGTATATTGCCCCGATTACGGAATACCGCAAACTAGGAAAAGATTGGTGTTATTAGCATCGCGATTGGGAAATATCGAGTTGATCAACCCGACGCATAAGCCTAACGAGTACAAGACGGTGAAAGAAACGATCGGAGATTTACCCGAACTCAAAGCCGGAGAAACCGATAAAAACGATCCGTTGCATAGAGCCAAAGCATTATCGCCATTAAATCTCGAACGTCTTCATCATACTCCGTACGGAGGCAGTTGGAAAGATTGGCCGAAGGATTTGCAATTGCGGTGTCATAAAACCGATAACGGACGCTCGTTTGGTAGTGTCTACGGTAGAATGGTTTGGGAAAAACCAGCCCCTACTATGACAACTCAATGCACTGGTTTAGGCAATGGCAGATTCGGACATCCTATACAAGATCGTGCTATTTCCATTAGAGAAGCTGCTCTTATACAAACTTTCCCGATGACGTATAAATTTTTCGCTGACGAAGAGTATGTCGCTATTACCAAAGCATCGAGATATATCGGCAATGCCGTTCCACCGAGACTGGGAGAAGTCATAGCCGAGAGTATTATATGCCATTTGACGCGAATTGTCAACTAACTCCATGAATATTTATATGAAAGAATATCAGCTTAATGTCGATCCTCGGATTTTAGAGTTGTTGGGACCGAATCTTTATACGAATATTTATTATGTATTGGCCGAACTTGTTGCTAATGCGTATGATGCAGATGCACATAATGTATATATCATTTCTAATAAAGACGATATCAGAATCGAGGATGATGGGCATGGTATGTCTTATCAGAATGGAGAAGTAAAGAAGTTCTTGAACGTAGCCGGTGTCTCTCGAGTTAAAGAAGAAGAATCTATGACACGTTCCGGAGAGAGACGAAAAATGGGACGAAAAGGCGTTGGTAAGTTGGCGGCATTGTCTGTTTCCGAATCCGTTGATGTAATGACTATCAGCGATAACGAGAAATCCGGTTTCGTTTTATCTCGTAGACCGATAGACGGGAATAAGTTACGACCTATTGCCGATGATGATATAAAATTCGTATATATTCAAGAGCATGGAACAGCGATCGTAATGAGGAATCCTCAATACAGATTGAATAAATCTATGGATTCGGTTAAACGGAATTTGTTAAAAATATTCCCATTAGTCAACGATAATTTCAAAATACACATAATCAGAGGCAATGAAACAGTTACAATAGACACCTTTGACGAAAATATTGCAAAAGAGTTATGTGCATTTATATCTTTAGGGGATGACTTTTCCGATTTAGCAAAAAATATTCCTAACCAATATCCGGCAAAACGAACTGAATTAGTTGAGCATAGAGAGCCGTATACAGAGCCGATCAATCTGAAAGACAATGCAGGAAATGATCATGAATATACGCTTAAAATAATGGGATGGATCGGGGCATACGCTTCTACAAGAGGGCGTAAAGCGGCACTTACCGATTTCCCCGACAACTTCATATCCCTATATGCGAATAAAAAAATGGGAGAGTTCAATATTTTGCCGATAGTCGGTCAAAATAAATTGAATGAAGTTTATGTAGTCGGACAACTATATATCGATTTGTTCGAATTATCGGAACTTCCAGATATGGCATTGAGCAATAGGCAAGGCTATAAGTCCGACGACCCACGATATGAGGCCGTTATAAAATACGTGCGAACTATTCTACTTCCGGATATTCTTCGGAAAAGAGGTTTGTTTTCTAATGAACAGAACAGAGAGAAGAAGCAACGTAAATTGAATGAACAAAAAAATACAGAAGCAAAATTTAGAGAAGCCGTCGACACATTCAGAAATATAGTGAGTGAAAATGCAGCTGAAAGTATAGGACGATTAGCACCAGATTCTTCGAGAGAAACGATCGAACAAATCATATCCGATGCGATCAATAATAATGCTAATGCTTTAGGATTAAAAACCGTAGTGGATTCCCAGAAAAAGAAAATACTGATTAGTCACGCTTCTAAAGACAAAGCATTAGCTGATTTGATATACTCATTTTTAGTATTTAATAACATTCCGCCCGAAGATATCTTATACACGAGTTGCGACGATGAAATTAGCCGCATTCCCGAAGGGACTGCATCGATATATAACTATTTACGGGATTTCTTTGTGGAAAGTTACTCTAATCAAAAAATCTTCGTCATATTCGTTACGAGTGATAACACCCCGAGTGCATGGGGTGCGATGACAGAAATCGGAGCATCTTGGATCACACAAGTAGATAATAGAATCTTTAATATTCCCCCATTCCGACCGCAACATCCCTTAAATGATGAAGCTTTATGGCATAGTACGGAACGAAACGAGAATGATGAACTATGTATGACCAAACTAAATGCCGATATTTTTTGCCAGAAAATAGAAGCGACTTGCGACAAGCTCGGCTATGCAAAGAAAAGTCGTAAAGAAAATATGGATCATCTTAAAGAACGAATCGTTATTAAGTAGAGATGGCAGACACGGTCAGTAAAGAAAAGCGTTCGGAAATAATGTCTCATGTCACAGGAAAGGAAACAAAACCGGAAAAGATCGTCCGAAAATATCTGTTTGCTCAAGGTCTGCGATATCGAAAAAATGTAAAACGGTTGCCGGGAACTCCGGATATCGTTCTTCAAAAGTACAAAGCTGTAATATTCGTGAATGGTTGTTTTTGGCATGGACATCAAGGATGTAAATATGCTCATTTACCATCTACGAATTTGGAATATTGGGAGAAGAAGATTGCGGATAATTTAGAAAGGGACAAACGTAAAACGCAAGAATTAGAAAGGCTTGGCTATCAAGTATCTGTTGTATGGCAATGCCAATTAAAACCCAAAGTTAGAGAACAAAATTTGAGAAATCTATACAACAATATCGTTGAACATACGTAAAATGCCAATCGCTATATACCATAGCCTTCATAAGTAAGAAAATTATTGCTATAAGTTGAGTGTTTTAAGTTATTTGACTATCTTTGCGAAAGAAGAGTTATTTGACAGCATAGTAACGCAAAACGCTGAAATTCGCACAGTTTCCAAATCGTTACCTCTATTTCTCAAATAATTCGCTAAAAGTTTATTCCTCAATCGGTTAAGTCAAACCGAGAAAAATCTAAAATATGTTCTGATGCTTCAATCAAAAGGTTCTGATGTTTCTGCAGAGAGATCTATACCTTTTTGTAGGACGGTCAGACCTCCCGAGACCGAGGGGAAACCCGCGACAGCCTTACGCTGGAGCAGCCGCTTGATGCGCCAGGCTTCGTGGGATAGCTTAACGCGCTTCCGCCGGGAGGCAGACCGGGCAGCACAATGGAATGCTGCTATTGGAAGCATAACACAATTCAACACATGAACATTGCCAAAATAACGTGGAAAAGGGTCTGACTCTAAATTGTAGGTTGATAATTCCCACCTCACTGATTGATTATTCAGCTTTAAGCGGTAATTTTGTAGTAGTATGAGGTGTAGTGCAAAGCAAATAGGCATAAAGGTATTCTTTTGCGCCATAGTAGTCTTACTATGCGGTAGTCAAGCAGCAGAATCTATGGATGCTACTACCTTTTCTGTAAATGAGCAACCGAAGCGTAAAGAGGCTTCATTACTCTCCATCTGTCGTGAAAAGGAATCTGAGATAGATGCACTACTCGGCAGTATGTCTATTGAGCAGTTAGTGGGGCAATTGATTGTCCCTATCCTATATCCCTCAACTGATGAATCTCAGATAAAGACGGCACAGACCATAGTACACCAACTCGGAGCCGGAGGTATTTTATTCCAAAAGGGCGATCCATTTGCCCAGTATATGATGACCCAACGGCTCAACGAGGTATCCGATATTCCGCTTCTGATCACTGCAGATGCTGAATGGGGACTAGCTATGCGCCTCCACTCAACCATTCGCTATCCACGCAATGGAGCTCTATCTAATTGCACTTCAGAACAAATTACTCAGATGGGGAACGACCTTGCTGCACAGTGCAGTATAATGGGAATTCACGTCAATTTTGCTCCGGTTGTGGATATAAACAACAATCCCGCTAACCCTGTTATTGGCACGAGAAGCTTTGGCACCACTAAGGACGAGGTTATACGCTGTGCCCTTGCTTTTTCTCAAGGTATGGAGAGCAGAGGAATATTAACGGTAGCTAAGCATTTTCCGGGTCACGGTAATACCAATAAGGACTCCCACAAAACACTTCCCACGATCAGTGGCTCTGCCTCATCAATAAAAGGAAATGAAATAGCTGCTTTTCGAGCATATATTGCTGCCGGGTATGGAGGTATTATGGTAGGACATCTGTCTGTACCCTCACTGGATAGCTCCAAGAAACCGGCCTCGCTAAGCAATCCTATTGTGACCACCCTACTTCGTGAGGAACTTGGCTTCCAAGGATTGGTATTCACCGATGGGCTACAGATGTCAGGAGTACAGCAAGGTAGTAAGCACCCTATCGGTGTTGCTTGCTTATTGGCCGGTAATGACCTTCTTTTGGGGCCTATTGACCCCATTCAAATGCACAAAGAGATTGTACAAGCCGTAAATCAGGGAATACTGACAAGATCTTTACTTGAGTCCCATGTAAAGCGAGTACTAAGAGCCAAGTATGCACTTATCGGGAGCATAAAGACCGGACAAGAACATAAACACTGCAATAGTGAAAACGAGCTACTCGCAGAAATAAATAGTGAACGCTTCTGTGCCCATGCAGACCAACTATGGTACGAGTCACTCCAAATACGAAAAAACGCTGCCCTATTTCCTCTATCAACTCATATCCCTATCGGCCTCTTGGAGTTAGGAAAAGGCGGAGGAGCTACCGGCACTTTCAGAAAGTCACTCAATGAATTGGGCATCAAGTTACAAGCTGTACTTGTAGCACACGAAGACAACTCTTTGGAGGATATCATCAACCAATTTAAAGGTTGCGAGATAGTGCTCGTCAATAGCTATGAGGGGAAACAAAATGCTGCTTTAGTAACAGCTCTTTCCTCACACTATAGAGTGATCTATGCACACTTTGCCTCTCCCTATAGCTTCAACTGCAAGCGTGCAGGAACCAATAAGAGCGAAAGTGTAGTGTGTGCCTATGAATCTTGCGATGAGGCTAAGCGTGCTTATGCAGCACGACTTTTCTTCAGCAAGGATAGCGAAGCAAGACAGAAGTTCTACATAGTGCGACCCAAGGGACGAGTGGGGAAAAAGGAGACTATCAACAAGTTCTCCTCTTTGCCCAATCCCTGCATTGCCGGCATGAAGGCAGTCAGCACGAAAAGGATCCCTAAGCATTCAATAATAAATGCTACATTAGGATACTGTAACTCTAAAATACCTCTTCAGAGACCCGAATGTAATTATAGCAAAAGTCATACGTAAAGGAAAGATAACAATGAAGCAAACCGACAAAAAAAAGAGTCCAATGATAGATTTTAGTTCGACTGTTTGGTTCGGAGCACGTACTGAAATGCTTGCCGAGCATCTAACTGAACATCTGTCTGCCACCCTCGGGCGGTACCCCGAGCGAGATGCAGCTACACTGCGCAAGATGATCGCACGGCGTCATGACCTTACGGATGAAGAAATAATAGTTACCAATGGTCCCACAGGAGCTTTATATCAGATAGCACAGGGCTTAAAACCGGGTAAGCTGCTTCTTACCGTACCTTCACCCCCTGAATACAAAGAAGCATTTGAACTTTATGGCTACGAGATTGTATACGTGTCCGACTTGGAGCCGATAGCAAATTGGCCATTAGATAAAGTGGACTACTGCCTACTCTCTACCCCTAACAATCCGGATGGACATATCGTCAGCCACTCTGAATTAGTTGGAGCTATTAAGCGTTTCCCACATGTTAAGTTTGTGATAGATCAATCATACGCTACATTTACCACAACAAATATGCTTAGCTCAAAGGACATAAAGCTGTATCCTAACCTTATTCTGGTTTGGAGCTTTAGTCAAAGTTATGGAATACCCGGACTTCGCATTGGGTATATGGTAGCCGACAAACCTATAGCCAATCAAATAGCTCGTTACACGATTCCATGGTCCGTGACAAGCATTGCACAAGAGGCAGCTAAGTATATTCTCATTCATCCGGCCCAGTTTGCATTACCTATACGAAAATGGTTGCGCAATGCACAAGAATTGATGTCTCACCTGCGCACGTTTGATGCCTTAGAGGTGATCAATAATGAAACAACTTTCTTTTTAGTAAAGGTAAAAGTGGGTACTGCAGAAGAGCTCCGATTATTCTTAGAAGAAAACTACAATATGACTATCGCAGTGATGAATGATTACTATGGGTTGGATGAAACCTACATGCGCATCTCTGCCCTTAGTGAAGAACACAACCAAATGCTTGTTGAGGCAATTGGAGAATGGCTTGACACAAAGAATGTATAACGCTTGGCCTGTTAGCAAAGCAATGAAAAAGAATTGTATATACCTCTATCCCCTATTAATAGCCCTTGCACTGCTCTTTACCTCTTGCAAAGGCAACACAGCCGGTTCGTTGATGCAAGCTTCAGGAAGCCCCGGCGAGGTGCTTTTGGTTATGGATAAGGACTGGCAGGCAAGTTCCGCTGGTTTAGCTACTAAAGATATGCTCCAAGCAGAAGTGTATGCCCTTCCCCAAGTTGAGCATTGGATGCGCGTACTTACCGTTGATCAAAGAGACTTTAATGATTTTCTGCGCAATACACGCAATATATTTATTGTGGATGCTAATGATGCAACCTACAGCAAAAACTCCCTCAAATATGCTTATGATCCTTGGGCAAATGGGCAATTAGTTGTAACCTTGCAGACTCCAAGCAAAGACTCTTTAGAAGCTTTTGTGAGCGGCGCCGGTGCCGGTGTAGTAAGAGATCTATTCCTTAGACACGAATTGTATCGCCTTGCTAATGACTTACTCGTAAAAGGATATAGTATCAAAGCCGATAGCTTTGCAACTGCGCTCTTTAATCATCATATCAACGTACCGGGCGACATAGTATCCTATAAATCCGATGAGGGTTTTCTTTGGATGTCTAATAATACTTATAGCAAGCGTATGGACTTGGCTGTATTTTCACTTCCCTACTTAGGAAACGAAATTCCATCAGTAGAACGAGTACTGGAACTTCGTGACTCAGTATTAGGCAGCCAAATACCCGGTTCTACCCCGGAAAGCCATATGAAGCACAATTCTCTCGTACCCGTCAAAGCCCGTCTTGTCAATATTCCGGGAGGCAATATACGTCTGGAAATAAATGGACTATGGGAAATGAGTGGAAAGGATATGATGGCAGGACCATTCGTATCACATACATTCATTGACCTTGATAGCCACACACTATATTATGTTGAGGGATTTATATACCATCCCAATGAATTAAAGCGCGATTTAGTTCGTCGCATGCAAGCTGCGTTATATTCATTTAGAAATACTGAGGAGGGTGAATTTGATCCTGCTGTACTGAAGAAGATCACCTGGCGAAGTGTAGAATAGGAATGGTAGAGAAAGGTAAAAGTATGGATCAAAGACTAAAGATCGGTATCACCCATGGAGATATCAATGGTATAAGCTATGAGGTAATACTCAAAATGCTTCAAGATACTCGCCTGCTTGAACTATTCACGCCTGTTGTATATGGCTCGGCTAAGGTAGCAGGTTACTATCGAAAGGCACTCAATATAGAAAGCGAGCCTTGGAATCGAATTAAGCATCCTTCTGAAGCAGTTGATACAGATTCGACTCCTTATCTGATCAATTGTACCGATGATGATATTCAAGTAGAGATGGGCAAACCCACTGCAGCAGGGGGAAGCGCTGCCTATGCAGCATTAGATGAAGCGACAACTGATCTCTTGAATGGGGATCTGGATGCTTTAGTAACAGCTCCTATCAATAAGTCTGCAATGCCATCCGACTTATTCCCTTACAAAGGGCATACAGCCTATTTAGGAGCCCGCAGCAATTCAGAACCACTTATGATCCTAGCGGCAAAGAATACCCGAGTAGCTTTGGTAACCGAACATATTGCACTATCAGATGTTGTTACAGAGATCACATCCGATTTAATCGTAAAAAAAGGCATTGCCTTGCGAGATGCTCTGGTTCAAGACTTCGATATTGCCTCACCGCGTATAGCCGTTATGTCTATCAACCCTCATGCGGGCGACAATGGACTCATTGGCGAAGAGGAGAACCGAATTATTGCTCCGGCAATAGCCCGACTCCGCAACGAAGAGGGAGTGTTTGCCTTTGGGCCATTTGCTGCAGATGGCTTTTGGGGATCAGCGTCACGAGGTAATTACGATGCCATATTAGCTATGTATCATGACCAAGGATTAGCACCCTTTAAGCTACTTGCCATGGATGAGGGAGTCAATTTTACAGCAGGTCTTCCGTTTGTCCGCACCTCTCCGGCTCACGGTACAGGCTATGATATAGTAGGTAAAGGCATTGCATCCGAGCGTTCACTAAGAGAAGCCTGCTTTATGGCTATTGATATAGTGCGACGCCGTAGAGCTAATGAAAGACTTAAAAAGGGCGCGCTGAATCAACAGTAAATTTACCTCAAGGAAGTTAGATGGATACGAGTAAACTACTTCAAGTGTATACAGCCTCTGCCGGGGCTGGTAAAACATATACCCTTTCAGAGGAGTATATTGCTTTAGCACTGCGAAATCCGGAGCAATCGTATCAACACATCCTGGCTGTAACTTTTACCAAAAAGGCCACAGAGGAGATGAAGAGTCGTATCATAGAAGCTCTCTACGATATCACCCAGCAGAAGTCGCCAATGTGTAGCAGTTTATGCGAACGACTGCAATTATCTCCAGAGGCGCTCGTTCAAAAAGCAAAGACCGCACTTAAAGTACTTTTAAGTGACTACAGCGCTTTTAAGATCAAAACCATAGACTCGTTTTTTGAAGAGATCGTACGGTCTTTCGCAACCGAAATAGGACATCAGAGCAACTATCGGATTGAGTTGGATAATGACTATTGGCTACATAAAGGGACTCTATTACTCTTCAATAGTCTAGAAAACGAAGAGAAAAAGGATGCCAGAAGTTGGATTGACAGCATAGTCAAGAGTGGAATAGATGAAGGGGACAGATATAACGTACTTCCACAGATAGAAAATATAGGCAAACAGATTTTTGCTGCTGCCGAACTACAAGGGACAGTTGCATACGCCTTGCCGACAAATGAAGAAATAGAGTCTTTACGCAAAGAAATTGATAGCTCTATTACAGCTCTTTCGATAGAGAAGAAAAGCTCTTCTGCGAAGGTAACGAGCGAAGAAATGCTTCGATACAATTCACTTCAATGCATCGCTAAAGAACTCCCTCTCTTAGCAACGCTTGGACATATTGATGCCTCAATGAAAGAGGAAGGAAAAGAGCAAAATACGATGTTGCTCTTTTCGTCTCAAGCCTTCATCAATACGTTGATCAATAGTGGTGACAGTGATTCCTCTTTTCTATACGAAAGAACCGGAGTGGCTATTCACAACTTTATGATTGATGAGTTTCAGGATACTTCCCGCTTGCAATACAATAATTTGAAGCCGTTATTAGCCAATTCTCTATCCGCTGGCAACAAAAATCTCATTGTAGGCGATGTAAAGCAAAGTATCTATAAGTTCAGACACTGTGATAGGACTATTCTACAAGAAGCTGTACCCGCTGATTTTGAGTATTACTACAATCAAACTACACTAAAGCAAAACTGGCGTAGTGCTCCCGAAATCGTTAACTTCAACAACATTCTATTTAAGCAGCTTCCAGGCACAGTCTCAAAGATGTTAGCAGATACTATACAGAATAGCCTTGCTAAAGTGGTATCGGACGACTGCTGCCCACTTGACCAATATAAGATTAATCAACTAACACAAAGCATTAACGAAACCTATAAACACTCGGAGCAGAAAGCTTCTTTCCCTGACAATCATGGAGGAGTAGAATACTATCTACTTGATACGGGGCATTCACCTATTACTTCGGAAGAAGAGAATGGTGTTCCCCCATTATGCGAAAAGATTATTGACCTAATTGTGCATAAAAAGTACAAGCCTCGAGATATTGCCGTTTTAGTTAATACGAATAAGCAGGCCGGCGAAGTTGCGGCTACATTCCTTCAGTTTGTAGAAAAAAATCCTCAGTGCAAAGAGCTCTTCAAATTTACCAGTGCTGAAGCCTTAAAGCTCTCTAGCTCAAAGATCGTGGGGCTGATTATTGACCTCTTATCTGCATTAAGCGACAATGAGGATCGCACGTCATATGATGTTGCCCATTTACGTTATCGCAATTTGATTGACAAGGATGTAAATAAAGCCTCTTTTAAGACTTATTTTGATAGTCTTAAAGAAGAAGCGGCTCATAGCACTCTTTCGCATCTCACCAATCAGATAATCAAACAGATTGCATCAAAAATACCGGAGAGTGAAATTACCTACGTAATGGCTTTGCAGGACACTATAGACGACTTTCACCAAGACCGGAAAGGAAGTCTTGCTGAGTTTGTTGACTGGTGGCACACACGCGGCTATAAGCAGGATCTTCCCACACGAGATGAAAATGCGATTAACATCATGACCATTCATAAGGCAAAGGGATTGGGCTTTCCCATTGTTCTCCTCCCCTTCCTGACTTGGGACTTAGGTTTTACCAACCTCAGTAGTCGCTCTGCCTACCTATGGGTATCACCTTCTCATGTGCTATCGAGTGGAACTGAATATCCTTCGTTGAAAGTACCCATTAAACGAACAAAGGAACTCGAAAAGACACTCTTTCTTAAAGAGTACTACGAGGAAATGGTGAAAGAGGTTATTGATCGCTTGAACTTATTTTATGTAGCTGCTACAAGAGCGAAAAAAGGAATGGTCCTATGGGTGAAGACCCCAACAGATAGAGAGCAAAAGAAACTACTATTACACACTGTGCTATCCGAAGTACTCTGGGGCAAAGAGGGCAATAAGCTACTCCCTACTCAGGAAATTCCCTCTCAAGAAGATCGTGCTGAAGAGACGAAAAATACAGAGTCCCTATCTGTACCTTCAATCCACCATTACTTGGAAGGCAACCTTCCGCGCCTACGCATACACTTACAAGCTCAAGAGAGGTTTGAGGAGGAGGATCTTATTGAAAGAGGAAGTGCCCTGCATGAAATCCTCAGTAACGTATCCGTAGCCGAATCCCTTCCTTTTGCCATAAGTAAAGCTATCGCAGAAGGATATTTACGGGAGGATCAGTGTCAGTCTACCACCCTCCTACTTGAAAAAATGTTACAACATCCATATGGCAAGCGATGGTTTGCACCGGAGAATGTTATATTGAACGAACAAACGATCTTAATACCAGAAGGCACTCGTATGGTCCGACCAGACCGAGTGGTAAAGTTTGCTGACGGCTCAGTTGCAGTCATTGATTATAAGTTTGCTCATCCCAAAGAGAGTCATAAACAACAAGTCGCCGGCTATAGTATTTGTATTAAACAAATGGGTTTTGACAAGGTAGAGGGTTTTTTGTGGTACTCGCATCCCAATGGTTCCTATATAGAGAAGGTATACCCTTATAAAGAAGCAACTATCATTAAGTAAAGTATGACAAAACGTAGAAGTATTCATAAAAAGTTTTATCGAGAGGGGCGTGGCATTATCCTTTCATTTATTTTTTTATCCATATTATTCTCGTGGATGGTGTGGCATTTTCAACCCTACAAGAGCATATTCTTTGCAGTTGTTTTGCTATCCCTTGTCGTTTTGGGACTCATACTAAACTTCTTCAGAAGTCCTATCAGACATAACCCCTATTTAGAAAAAGAGGACGCAATCACCTCTCCGGCAGATGGGAAAATCGTGGCGATTGAGACTGTTTATGAAGGACGCTATCTGAAGTGTGAATGCATAAAGCTTTCTGTCTTTATGTCGATCTATAGTGTTCATGCCAATTGGGTGCCGGTAGCCGGCATTATAGAAAGAGTTGAACACACAGAGGGCAACTTTCACAAAGCATTCCTTCCGAAAAGTAGTACAGAGAATGAACACTCGTCCGTAATTATTCGTACAAATAGTAATCATCGCATTTTAGTAGAGCAGATTGCAGGAGCTGTTGCAAGGCGTATTACCACTTACGTGGAGGAAGGTGACGAAGTGGATGTAAATGACAAATTAGGATTTATTCGTTTTGGCTCTCGAGTTGACCTATACCTTCCCTTAGAGTCTAATTTAGAGCATTCGATTGGTACACAAGTAACGGGTGGAATGACACTCTTAGGCCATCTTCCTCTATGAAAAAGTTTATTAGCTTTATTCCCAATTTACTGACGCTCGGCAATTTATTCTGTGGCATAACAGCGATTTGGCTTACTTTTTATGCTTATCCTGACATACATATTCCTATCTACTTTATTTTTGCTGCCGCTCTATTAGACGTATTTGATGGATTGACTGCACGACTTTTGCATAGTGAAAGTGCTATAGGAGGAGATTTGGACTCTCTTTCTGATATTGTTTCTTTTGCTGTAGCACCCTCTTTTTTACTATTAGAAGCACTCCGCACAAACTTACCCGATACAGTAGATTACAAATGGATAGCACTTCCGCTTTTTGTAATGCCACTTTTTGCAGCATATCGGCTAGCCAAATTCAATCGTGACACAAGAAGCAGAAGATACTTTTATGGTCTTCCTGTTCCTGCTAATGCCCTTTTTTGGATAGGATGGTCAGAGAGACTTATTCAGACGGAATCAACCTCTGTACCACTCATTCTCTCCATTACCTACTCACTTGTTATCGTCATGGGCATATTGATGGTCAGCAACTTACCGCTGTTATCTCTCAAAACACATATTCTCTCTCGTAATAGACAAGAAAAGGTTACCAACCTGTCGCTCCTTATTTTAGGATTGATAGGCCTATTTATTGTTGCTCTGTGGAAAATGGTCGGATTTGCCCATTTCATTATTGTATACATAATCGTTTCACCCATTATCATTAAGCGTATAGAGCGCTATAAGGTTTAACAAAAAGAGAATATATATTTATGGATTTCTTATTGATTCTCCTCTTAATCATTCTTATCATCTATTTGTGTAGAAAGTGGATAATAAGAGGCATTTCTACACTGATGATTCGCAGATTACAACGCCAGTTTGGAGAGCAATCGCAAGAGGGGGTAAAAAGACGGCAGCACCACCACAAAACTCCCAAAAAGGAAAAGCTATCCATTGAAGAGGTCGAACGCCGCAAGTTTGACAAAGATCAAGGCGAGTATATTGACTTTACTGAAGAACGACATTAAGTATACGCACAAGAAGATGAATTCTGAAGAGTCAATGCAACAAGTACCCCCTGAACCTATCCCTTCCGTAAAAAGGAAGAAAAGAAGCGAGCGGTGGTATCTTAAGCGACTTGATCGCTATATAATCAAGCTCTTTTTGGGCACCTTTCTTTCTGCCATCTCGCTGATACTTAGTGTATCTGTGATATTTGACATCAATGAAAAGATTGATAAGTTTACTAATCCCGATCTGACACTTCATGAAATCATCTTTGACTATTATGTCAACTTTGTTCCCTACTATGCAGTACTCTTCAGTCCGCTCTTTGTCTTCATATCGGTTATTTTTTTTACGACTCAGTTAGCCCAAAAAAACGAGATAACGGCTATTTTGGCAGGGGGCGTTAGCTTTAATCGTCTCTTACGCCCTTACATGGTTTCTGCCACTGTAATAGCCATTTTCACTCTATTGCTCAATAGCTTCGTAATACCTCCGGGCAATAAAGTGCGCAACAACTTTCAGAACACTTACATACGAGACAAACGCATCAATTATGCCGAGTGTATTCAGATGGAGCTTTCTCCCGGAGAATATTTATATATGCGCTATTTTAATGCAGAAAACAATCAGGGAACAGACTTTTCGATTGATCACTTTGAAGATGGCACATTGCAGAGCCGCTTAGTAGCCGAGGAAGCCCACTATGAAGATGACCACCAATGGGAGTTGCAAGAGGGATCAATAACGTACTTTCGTACTACAGGAGACTCATTGAGTCGCTTTTCCTCACTTGACACTTTAATTTATATTTCGCCACAAGATTTTCTTGCTACGGCATTGGATGCTGAAAACCTCACTACCCCACGTTTGATTGAGCAAATTAACAATCAAAAGAACAGAGGCGCCTCAAATGTAAAGGGCTTTGAGGTGGAACTGCATAAACGCTTTGCAGCCTTTTTTGCCGCTTATATTCTAACCCTTATTGGCGTCTCCCTCTCAGCACGCAAGCGCAAAGGAGGAATGGGCCTCTCTTTAGCCCTGGGAATTGCATTAAGCTTCACTTATATCGTTTTTATGACCATATCTGCAAGTTTTGCCATCTCAGGCTCTTTGTCTCCATTCCTTGCAGCAGAATTGCCTAACATTGTCTATGCTATAATTGCGATTATACTGTATCGCCTGTTCTCTTATTAGTGTCTTCTCCCCAAAAGGTATTGATCTTTCATTTAAAAGATACAGATATTTCAAATGAAAGATCTATATCTTTGACTTGAGAGATATGGATCTTTTGATTGAGGAGATCTAAATGCCGAAATCTTCCTTCACAAAGATTGTCACATAGGGCATAAGTGACGCGGAAAAGGTATCTTTGCGAAGATGAAGAGAAAAGCTGAAAATAAGAAGACAAACGAGGCTTTGTTCGCTGCAGGAGCCATTTCTGTTCATGGTGCTTCTGTACATAATCTAAAGCATATTGACGTTCGTATACCGCGTCATAAGCTAACTGTTGTAACGGGGCTTAGTGGTAGTGGTAAGTCGAGTCTCGTTTTTGATGTTCTTTTGGCTGAGGGGCAACGTCGCTATATCGAAACATTCTCGCCCTACGCCCGCACTTTTCTTTCCAGTAATGAGCGTCCAGAAGTGGATGCCATTGATGGCTTAAGTCCTGTTGTTGCCATCGAACAAAAAACGGCCTCTACAAACCCTCGAAGCACCGTAGGTACCATTACAGAGATATGGGACTTTGTAAGGCTACTCTATGCACGCTGTGCAACTCCCTATTCAAGTCAAACGGGGCGAAAGCTGCAACGCTTCAGCGAAGAGGAATTAACCGATCTGATCTTATCTACTTATAGTGGCAAAGCAATTGAGTTAATGGCCCCTATCATAAGGGGGCGAAAGGGACACTATAGAGAATTACTGGATAGGATGCGCCGCAAAGGCTACCTAAATATTTTGGTAGATGGCAAAGTGCAAGAGCTAGTCCCGGGGTTGAAGCTTGATCGATACAGCACACATGATGTATCCGTTGTTATAGACAAGTTCATCGTTGAGGAAACAATGAAGCAGCGTCTTAGCGAAGCCGTTCGCTTATCGGTAAAGGAGGGCGATGGGTTACTACAAGTACGTGAGCGGGAAGATGGGACTGTACGCCTTTTCTCTACGAAGCTCATTGACCTAGAGAGTGGCATTTCTTACGGAGATCCATCACCGGCTACCTTCTCATTCAATTCTCCACGAGGTTGGTGTCCCCATTGCAAAGGTTTAGGCACGGTGCATCGTTTGGATAAGGATAGACTTATCACGGATAAGGAAACGAGTATTGCCGGAGGTGGAATTCCTTTTCTCCAACAAAAAGAACTCAAGGGTTACATGTCGGAGATTAAGAAAGAACTTGCAAAAGAGAAATTTAGCCTAAATACACCCATTTCAGAGCTTCCCGATGAGCTCGTTGAGCGACTTCTTTGCGGAGAAACGGATGCCGACCCATCCAATGATCTGTTTTTAGGGGCAATGAAATACCTATTTTTTCATGATTTGCTCAACGATGGTATTTCTGTTGACGAATATATGGCTACTGTCCCCTGCCCTGAGTGTGCCGGAAGTCGTCTGAATAAAGAAGCACTCTCTTACCGAATCGGAGAATGGAGCATAGCTGATCTCCATGCAATGGACATAGATAAGCTTACTGCCCTACTCCCTGCAATTGAAGAAGCTATCCCCAAACAACTTCATCCCGTAGCAGAAGAAATTATCAAGGAGATACGCGTGCGATTAAATTTCTTGCTCAATGTAGGACTCAATTACCTCACTTTAAAACGGACATCTGTTTCGCTAAGTGGCGGAGAAAGCCAACGCATACGCTTAGCCACACAAATAGGCACAGGATTAGTAGAGGTGCTCTACCTGCTAGACGAACCCGGCATAGGATTACACAAAAGAGACAGTAGGCTACTGATCAATTCATTAAAGAAACTCCGTGACGGCGACAATACAATAGTGGTAGTAGAGCATGACCGCGACACTATGTTAGCAGCTGACTACCTGATTGACCTCGGGCCCGGTGCGGGAAGGTTAGGCGGAAAAGTAGTTTTCCAAGGGTCTCCGGAGAATCTCTCTCTTGCCAATACAATCACTGCAAACTATCTTAATGGTATAAAGCGTATTGAGATCCCCTCTAAGCGACGTGCCGGGAACGGACACTTGATTACATTGAGTGGAGCAATTGGCAACAATCTCAAAGGCAATACATTAAAGCTTCCTTTAGGGACTTTTATCTGTGTGACCGGAGTATCCGGAAGCGGTAAATCCTCTATCATTAACTCAACTCTCGTACCTGCTATTCGCAAAGCCTTATACAATGCCAAAGAAGAACCGCTACCCTTCAAGAAATTAGATGGAGTAGAGCATATCGACAAGATAGCAGTAGTAGACCAGTCTCCCTTAGGACGTACTTCTCGAAGCAACCCTGCTACCTACACAGGGCTCTTTACTGAGATACGTAAAATCTTTGTATCTCTACCCGAAAGCAAAGCTCGAGGGTATAAGCCGGGTCGCTTTTCTTTTAATGTAGCAGGGGGACGCTGTGAAGCTTGTAAGGGGAATGGGTATATCAATATCAGCATGAAGTTCTTGCCTGATGTATCTGTACCCTGCAGTGTATGCCAAGGGAAGCGCTACACCAGAGAAACATTAGAGGTGCGCTACAAGGGAAAATCAATAGCCGATGTGCTGGATATGACTATTAACCAGGCGGCCGAGTTCTTTGAAAATATACCCTCTATTGCGCCTCGATTAGAGCTCATGCGACAAGTTGGGCTCGGGTATATAAAATTAGGACAACCATCCATTACCCTGAGTGGAGGAGAAAGTCAACGGGTCAAGTTGGCAGGTGAACTATCTAAACGAGATACCGGGAAGACACTGTATATCTTAGATGAACCTACTACAGGACTTCACTTTGATGATATAAGGTTACTCTTAAACTTGGTCAATAGCTTGGTAGAGCGCGGCAATACCGTTCTTATCATCGAGCATGATATGGATATAATCAAGTCCGCTGATTGGATCATTGACATGGGGCCTGAAGGAGGAGCCGGAGGCGGAAAGATACTCTTTGAGGGAACTCCGGAAGCACTTTCTCGTAAAAAGACTGGTTATACAGGGTATTATCTAAAAGAAGAGCTTAACAATAAATAGTGGCAGTAGAGCGAATTATACTCGGAGTAGATCCAGGGACTGTAATCATGGGGTATGGGCTTCTTAAGATCAACGGAGCCAAGCCTAATTTTATGGCTATGGGCATCATAGAGCTTGGTAAGCTTACGGATCCTTACTTGCGACTTAAACGCATTTATGATCGTATTACGGGCATTATTGAGGAGTTTTTACCGGATGAGATGGCTATTGAAGCCCCATTCTTTGGAAAAAACGTACAAAGTATGCTAAAGCTCGGGAGAGCTCAGGGAGTAGCTATCGCAGCAGCTTTGGCTCGCGACTTACCCATCACCGAGTATGCACCTCGTCGCATCAAACAATCCATTACAGGTAGCGGAGATGCGTCTAAAGAGCAGGTTGCAGAAATGTTACAAAGACTTCTACACATTCCTCAGGATAGCATGCTTCCGGCATTAGATGCAACTGACGGATTGGCTGTGGCTCTTTGTCATTACTATCAAACCTCTAACCCACTTGCATCAGGGAATAGAGTACTTCGTAATTGGAGTGATTTTGTGAAAAACAATCCCAATAGAATAAGAGATCCTTATAAGAAAAGATGAAACGCCTATACCGTTACATGCTTAAGCAGTTTATTCCCCTGCTGCTGATGACTACTTCTATCTGTTGGTTCGTAGTGATCATGCAATTTTTATGGCGTTATACCAATGATTTTATAGGTAAGGGGATCTCTATTGCCACGCTCCTTGAAGCACTTATACAAGTGGCTAAGATTAGTTTACCGACAGCCCTCCCCTTAGGTATTCTATTAGCCTCATTAATGACCTTCGGAGGACTTGGAGAGCGATTAGAGCTACTCGCAATTAAGAGTGCCGGAGTTCCACTGCATCGCATCATGCTCCCTCTGATAGGCGTAGTGGCAGCACTAAGCATCGGCCTTTTCGTTTTTCTCAATACCATAATGATGGATGCGCAAGTGCGCTTCTACCAAATAGCCTTCTCGGCAAGATATAAACAACCGGACTTGGAAATTCCCGAAGGTAGCTTTTACAATGGGATTAGCGATTACAGTATTTTTGTACAAAAGAAAAACACGAAAGATCGCTCACTTGCTGGCGTAATGATATACGATCTATCGGAGGGCTTCTCCAATACGCGTATTATAAGAGCTGACTCCGGCAAGCTGGTTATGGACGCCTCCAAAACCTTTCTGAAACTAGATCTATGGCGCGGAGAAAGCTTTCAGCAATTAACTCATGGACTTCAAGAAAGTAACCAGAAGGTTTATTCCCAAGATGTAGCGCGCTCTTACTACAAGGAGCATTTTGCTTATAAACAGATCGTTATCCCATTTGATGCTAATTTTGAACTCCAAAGTGATGAAGGGCTTCGTAATCAATTTGTTGGGAAAAACCTTAGACAACTCACTGCATACATTCAAGATACAGCTCGATACGCATTGGACAGCATTGGTACAAAGAATGCAGATGGGATCATGGAAAGGGTGCAGCAAGACCGGAATAGTAGCCTCTCCTACTCAGCACAGGAGAATAATCAAGAGGGTTCTCTTCTTACAGATGATAACTATAGACTTCTTTCATTAGACAGTATTCTCACTACTCTACCTCCGAACCAAGTTGAAACAGCGATGCAGAATGGCATTGATCAGCTAAAAACTCTGGCACAAGATGCTGAAGGGAAGTTTTATGAATATGACTGGCAAGCCTATTCCTATCGCACCCATGATCAGGAGCGGCATAGAAAGTTCACTTTTCCTGTGGCTTGTCTGCTTTTCTTTTTTATTGGCGCACCATTAGGGGCTATCATAAGAAAAGGTGGTATTGGTACCCCCATGGTGGTATCCGTGCTTATCTTTATCCTGTATTACATGGTGGATACTTATGGCTACAAAATGGGATACCATGGAGAGTGGAAGGTGTGGATCGGTATGTGGCTATCTGCTTTTGTTTTACTTCCTTTAGGTGTTTTCCTTACGCTTCAAGCTACTAAAGACTCTGCCACACTGAATCTGGATGCTATCATAGCAAGTATAAAAGGCTTATTCCAGCCGGAAAAGAAAAGAGAAGTATCCAGACGGGAGCTGATTATCATTCAACCCTCTGCACAAATAGCTTTGCAGGAGGTCGCTACTGCACAAAAGGAGCTTGCCAAACTAGCTGCAAACCCATTCTTACATAGAGCCCTTCCTCGACATAACTATTTGATAGAACTCAACCGGCAATTTAGAGTAACCAACGGACAGCTCAACTCCATGATTGACAAGCTAATTGACTTTGATGACCTACACGTATTGAGCTACTTAAGAGAGCTGCCGGCTGAAAGACGTTCGTTTTCTTCACTAATTCCTCGTTCAAGGATAATCTATTTACTCCTTTTGCCTATTCTTCCCTTCTCTTTGCCCTTTATTCTGTACCTTTACCATCGCAAACGAAAAGAAAACAAACGAAAAGAACTGCTTAGTACTACACTACAAAAAATAGATACCTACATAAGAGAAGTCTATCAAATTGATAGTCAGGAGTAGTATTACGCAGGTCGCATAAATATATTATGGAAAGAAACAAGCTAAGCACGATTGAAGAGGCTTTAGACGCCTTTAAGGAAGGTAATTTTGTAATTGTTGTAGACGATGAGGATCGTGAGAACGAAGGCGACTTCATCATAGCTGCAGAGAAGATAACACCTGAAAAAGTCAACTTTATGATGCAATATGGTCGTGGAGTACTCTGCACGCCTATCAGCGAAGAAGTTGCTGAGCGATTAGAACTTCCCATGCAGGTGGATGACAATACCTCTCTGCACGAAACTCCATTCACCGTGACCGTAGACCTGATTGGTCATGGTTGTACAACAGGGGTTTCTATGCATGATAGGGCAATGACGATACGCGCTTTAGCTGATCCAAATACAAAAGCAAGCGATTTAGGTCGCCCGGGACATGTAAATCCGTTACGTGCTCGCTCGCGAGGGGTATTACGTCGTGCCGGACATACTGAGGCTGCAGTTGACTTAACCCGACTATGCGGTATGCAGCCTGTAGCTGCACTTATAGAAATCATTAATGAAGATGGTACTATGGCGCGTCTACCGCAATTATTTAAGGTTGCCGAAAAGTGGAATCTGCACATCATTTCTATCAAAGACTTGATCGCCTATCGTCTCCGTACAGACAATATTCTTGAAGAAGGTGAGCGCATACACCTTCCGACTCAATATGGAGATTTTGATCTTATTCCATTCCGTCAGAAGAGCAATGGACGCGAACATATCGCACTTATTAAGGGATCCTTTTCACCGGATGAACCTATTTTGGTACGAGTTCATTCAAGCTGTGCCACGGGAGATATATTTGGCTCGTGCCGCTGTGAATGTGGTGAGCAATTACACTTAGCCATGCAAACCATTGAGAAAGAGGGGAAAGGAGTTGTCATCTACCTAAACCAAGAGGGAAGAGGCATTGGACTGATGGCTAAGATGAAAGCTTATAAACTACAAGAGGATGGCCTTGATACGGTAGATGCCAACTTACATTTAGGCTATGAGGCAGATGAGCGAGATTATGGAGTTGGTGCTCAGATGCTCCGTAGCATTGGCGTAGGTAAAATGCGCCTTATGACCAACAACCCGGTAAAGCGTATCGGGCTTGAGAGCTATGGACTTGAAATAGCCGAAGTAGTTCCCTTGGAAATTAAGCCAAACCCATACAACGAAACCTACTTACGAACCAAAAAAGAACGTATGGGCCATAAACTGCATAACATAAAATAGAGATAACTAATACTTAGACCAATGAATATGATGAAGAGATTCTTTTATCTTGCAGCTATCTTTGTTACAGTGCTTTGCACTGCTACTGCACAACAAACGTATGACATCCGTCTTAACCTCAATCCTCCCATTAAGGTTCCTCTAAGACAAAATATGAGACAGGATAATTCTGTTTCTTACGGAGGTCAAAACATGAAGTCTGTCAACAACGTAAAGACTGATCTTGTTTTCTCTATCATGGAGAAGAAGGGGGAAAACTACATTATCAATGCGGTAATCAACAAAATTGAAGTTGAGAATGAAGGCATGGGGCAAACCCAAAAAATCTCCTCAGAAGACAGTGAGAATAATTTTAATAAAGCCATAAAAAAGATGACTCACAATATAGTTAAGGCGGAGATTACCCCATACTTTGAGGTTGTCGGAGAACCTGTTGCAGTGACAGAAGGGGTAGATAATGAGGTTGTAAAAGCAATCATGAAATCTTTTACAGACTTACTCAGCGAGCTATATCATGCCTCTGTAAAGAAGGGAGATTCTTGGACCGTAGAAGATAAGGAAGCCGGTTCTAAGAACGTATATACCCTTACAGATGTAACTGAGCACTCTTATCTGATCAATGCCAAGCTATCCATTGATGGTGACTTCCAAGGAGCTGCTGTAAGTGGTATTGGCTCTATGAATGTAGAGATTGACCGAGCTACCGGAGTGCCTCTCTATGGTCTTATGACCTTACCACTTAAGGGCAGTGCTATGGCAGAAGGTATGACGATCAATATTGAGACGAATACAACCAGTTCATTTGAATTTGCCCAATAAATATTGATTAGAGGGGAGTCTCTACTTCCTTCTTACCAATACACAACCAGATAATAAAGACCGGCTAATTGATTGATTAGCCGGCCTTTTTCTTTCTGCTCCTCATTTATTCCCGATACTCTTTTTACCGTTGATAAAAGGTATTTATCTTTTCCCAAATAGATCTGTATGTTTCTTTTGAAAAATATAGATCTTTCATTTGAAAGGTACAGATGTTTTTTGAGATAGTAAAGATAAGCATGCCGGAATCAAGATAGTAGCAACTTAGTATTATATCATAGAAGTAATATACCCACTGACAAGTATTGAAGCGCTCTCTATCTTGCAGTAGTTTTGCAGTCAATTAGTTTATTTGAAATATTAGATACCATGTTGAAAAGAATTACATTACTATTTTTGTTCCTTACTATCTCCCACACGCTACTGACAGCGCAACATAGTAAGAGTCACTTACCCAGTGATGCAAATATCGTTGGACATGTTACCGATGCACACACAGGTGAGCATTTGACCGGAATGACAATTCAAATTAAAGGGACCACCTTCGGTACAACAACTGATGCCTCCGGGCACTACTTTCTCAAGCACCTGAAGCCCGGAAAACTAACGCTCATCATGCGCGGAGTGGGTTATCAAAGCCAAGAAAAGGAAGTCAATGTCGAAAAAGATAAAATAAGCGAGGTCAATTTTCAAGCCGTTGAAGACATAATTAGCATGGACGAAGTTGTAGTAACGGCAAACAGACAGGAAACACTTCGTCGTATGGCTCCTACCGTGGTGAGCATTGCGGATGAAAAATTATTCAGTCGTATCAATGCTAATAACCTGATGCAGGGCCTCAGCTTCCAGCCGGGTCTGAGAGTGGAGAATAACTGTCAGAACTGCGGGTTCAATCAAGTTAGAATCAATGGATTAGATGGACGCTATACACAGATACTTATTGATAGCCGGCCCATACTCAGCTCTTTAGCCGGTATATATGGCATGGAGCAGATACCTACCAACATGGTTGAACGAGTAGAAGTGATACGTGGGGGAGGTTCAGCACTGTATGGCTCTTCAGCAATTGGTGGAGTTGTAAACATCATTACGAAAGCTCCTTCCGGCAATAGCTTTACCTTCAAAGAATCCCTTATCTTAACCGGCATGAAGAAGCCTGACAACAACATCAGCTTCAATGCTTCCCTTGTGAGCAGCGACAATCGAATCGGAGCAGTGGTCTTTGGTCAAGCACGAAATCGAAAGCCCTGGGATGCTAATGGGGATAACTATAGTGAATTGGGCTTTCTTAATGCACACTCACTTGGCACACGCGGGTACATTAAAACTTCAGACTTCTCTCAATTGACAAGTGAATTTCACACTATTCAGGAAGATCGTCGCGGAGGGGATCACATTTTGGAGTGGCCCGACCATGTAGCCGCTGTATCAGAGCATCTACGCCACTCTATTTATAGTGGAAGCGGCAAATATGATCTCTTTTCTAAGGATTACAAGCATAAGTTTCAGATCTACGTATCGGGGCAATCTATCCGAAGAGAGAGCTACTACGGTGGTATCGGAGAGCAAACAGATGCTAATGGGAACCGTTTAGGCGATGTTGGTTACCCTATTCCGCACGAGGCCTGGGGAGAAAACGATGGGCGAAGTAGAGGACTTACAATGAACACAGGAGCTCAATACTCATACGACTTTGACAAGCTTTTGTTCCTACCTGCACAACTACTCGTAGGGGTAGAATACACCTACGATTCCCTAAAAGATGCCATGCCCATACGCCATTGGACACCTGAGCCATCGGGAACAGGAAACAACAGCAAAAATGCAGGCGAAGTACAATCCTTATTCCCTGAGTTAAGACAAAAACTCAACATTTGGAGCCAACTGGCACAAATAGAGTGGAAGAATGATATGTGGTCTATTTTAATGGGGACTCGATTAGATGAGCATTCGCTGGTAAAGAACCCTATTTTCAGTCCACGTGTCACGCTACGCTACAACCCTACTAACGACATCAACTTACGCTTCTCATATGCAAAAGGGTTCCGCGCTCCTCAAATCTATGATGAAGATCTACACGTATCTATAGTAGGAGGCGACAGCCAAAAGATCATTAATTCTAAAGACTTACGTCCCGAGTCAAGCCATTCATTCAATCTTAGTGGGGACTTCT
This sequence comes from uncultured Bacteroidales bacterium, assembly GCA_947290775.1. Lineage (GTDB taxonomy): Bacteria > Bacteroidota > Bacteroidia > Bacteroidales > Porphyromonadaceae > Porphyromonas > Porphyromonas miyakawae. The sequence goes on from CAMYPM010000014.1 coordinate 34,408, forward strand.
ATTTTAAGCATAGAGGGTTCTCTGCAAACCTCCTTGTAGAGGGCTTCTTTAATCGCATCTCTGACGTATTTGTTTTACAGGAGCAACCCTCCCAAAAAGATGGGTTCAAACGCTATATGAGGACAAATGGACTTGGCTGCAAGGTCTTTGGAGTAAATATAGAAGGACGCTTTGCATGGCATTGGTTACAGCTCCAATTAGGAGCCACGGTGGCACAAAATCGCTATGATCAACCGGAAGAATGGGGCGAACATGCCCTCTTCGCTCAAAACGGTATGCCCATCATAGAAGAAGGGAGCATAAAGGTTGAAAAGCTCTCCGAGAAAAGGGTCTTACGTACACCAAATGCATATGGGTACTTCACCTTCAGTGCAGAGCCATTCCACGGTTTCACAATTGCTTTAAACGGGAATTTGACCGGATCTATGTTAGTGCCGCACGTTATTGAGTACGGTGCCGGAGCAGCAGAATCAGACCGTTCTGCCGGACATAAGGCTTCCGACTTTGATGCCTACTTTGACGCTCACCAAATAGCTCCGAAAGATAGAGTTGTTCGTATAGATGAATTAGTAAGTTCACCCTTTTTCTTTGAGTTAGGTGCCAAGCTATCTTATGAATTTGAACTATTTTCCTCCAAAGTACAACTCAATGTAGGAATGACGAATCTATTTAATTCGATGCAGTGCGACTACGATCTCGGAGCATCACGCGATAGTGGATACATCTATGGACCACTCGCACCTCGCTCCTTCTATTGTGGTATTCAATATAACTTCTAAGAGTAAGCCTTGAAAAAAGGACTTAGGGAAGGCAAAATATTCTCTGAGATATTGACAAGTTTGTTTTGCAGTAGCTTTGCTTTGCGAGACCTCTACAAAAGAAAAGCTCCCCTTCGGAAGTACACTTCTCAAAGGGGAGCTTAATTATTTTCGTTTTCTTCTATAAATGATTCTTTTACTTAGTAGCCTCTACCTTAGCTGCCGGATGTACTTCGAGCAATTCAACTTCAAATATCAAAGTTGAATAAGGAGGAATCATGTTGCCGGCACCACGCTCACCATAAGCTTGGTCTTCCGGTATTACAACTTGTATTTTTTCGCCCTCTTTCATTTGTTGCAACACTTCTGTCCAACCGGGGATAACTCCATTTACAGGGAACTCTGCCGGTTCACCACGTGTATAGGAACTATCAAATGGCTCTTCGACATCAATCAGACGACCCGAATAGTTTACCTTCACGGTGTCAAGGGGAGTAGGAGTAGCGCCATCTTCCTTACCCGGAGTCAGTACTTTATAGGCAACCCCGCTGGGAAGAGTCTTCACTTCCTTGTCTTTACAGAACTTCTTGATATACTCAGCCCCTTTGGTCTTATTTTCACCGTACTTCTTTTCTGTTACGCGCTTATTGAATTCGTTTATTTCACGATTGTAGTACTCATTAGCTGCGTCTTCACTCCATTTTACCTTAACAGTATCACCTGTAAAGGCCACGGTGAAATACTTTTTGAAAAGTTCATTACTCAAAAAGCTTTCTGCATTGCTTTTACATACGTTCATACCATTTACAAGACCCAAATAGTATGAATACTGTTTCTTGTCTGCCATAGAAAGCCCCTTTTGAAAACCTTCTAAGAACTTAGCACGGTTAATTGAGTCATCTCCGGCTTGCATGTTCTGCATTTCCATCTGTTGGGCATAGTTAAGACCCTGCATATAGCCGATTGCCATTGCCATACTATCATTCAGGGGATCAGCTTTAGTACTATTTGACCCCTTACCCCCACAAGAAGCCAAAGACAGTGTCAAGGCGATACAGGCACTTAGTGCCCAAAAAAAATGTTTTTTCATACGAAATGTTTTTATTTTCTATTTTCACTATTTTTTTCTTTTTGATTCTTCGCGGATGCATTAGTAGAAATGCTTTCCGCTACAGGGATTGGTGCTCCCTTTATTACCTGCAATAATTCAATCTCAAAAATTAGAGTTGAATAAGGAGGTATCTTTTGTCCCGCTCCACGTGCTCCATAAGCAAGTTGCTCGGGGATGACTAAACGGGCCTTACTTCCCTGAGGCAACAAGCAGAGTCCTTCTGTCCAACCGGGGATAACCTGTAATGGACTAAACTTAGTCGGCTCACCTCGATCGTAGGAGCTGTCAAATACCGTGCCGTCAGTGAGCATACCTTTATAGTGTACAACTACTGTATCCTCAACTGTGGGCTTGGGTCCCTTACCTAACGAAAGGATCTCATACTGCAAACCACTTTCGGTAACATGCACATCTTTGTTTTTGGCGTTTTGTTCCAAATAAGCACGTGATTGCTCTTTAATTTTCTCATTGATGCTTTGCTCCATCAATTTGAAGTACTGCATCACTATATCATTAGCTGCCTTAGCCGTGAGGGTGGTATCCACGCCTCTTACATAGCTACTAAGCCCTTCCAAAAGCACATTCATCTGAATAGTCTCATTGCCGGGGAAACGCCTCAGATTCTGTTTCAAGGCATCGCCGAAGGCCACGCCTAAAGCCCGAGAAGCCTCTTCGGCCGTAGGAACTACAGACTGCTTATTTGCACTAAGTGTCGTATCTGCAACCTCTTGCGCGAACGCAGATTTTATCAAGGTCAGGCAGCAGGTTAGGACAATAAAGAACTGTTTAATCCTCATCTTTAATAGTCTGTTATAATACGGTACTACTGATTTTCTTCAATACTCAGTAACTCAATTTCAAAAATAAGGGTCATGTTAGGCCTAATGACACTACCGGCACCGCGCTCGCCATATGCCAGATGAGAGGGGATCACCACACGCCATTTAGAGCCTACAGGCATCTGCTGTAAAACCTCTGTCCAGCCAGGAATCACAGCATTAACAGGGAAAGAAGCCGGCTTACCCCGCTCGTACGAGCTATCAAAGACGACACCATTGATAAGCGTACCATGGTAATGTACTTCTACGGAGTCTGTTTTCTTGGGTTTAGGACCATTCCCCTCTTTTAGTACTTCATATAAAATACCACTTGGCAAGCTCTTAACGCCATCTTTATGTCGCATAATCTCAGCATACTCCTTACCGGCTGCAAGGTTGAGCTCTTTTTCTTCATTCTGAATACGATTAAAGAAGGCTTCTGTTACCTCCCTAGCCTCATCGTAACTTATTTGAGGTTGCTTTCCACTGAATACATCAGCTATAGCCTCTGCAAAGTCCTCTGTAACAATACTCTTTATTCCGCTTGCCAAAAAATTATTTGCTATGCTTAAACCCAATGCATAGCTTACTTTATCTGTCATGATAATTCCTACTTATTATTCTTTAAATAAAGCCATTTAACCGCTGCAAATGTAGTAATTTAATGTATAATCTACGTGACTCCATGCATACCCGCGAAGTTGGCGACCATTCTACAATACAAGTACACGAGAAATGTCCCCTCTCTCCGACTCAAGAGCAGTCAAAAGCTATTTATCATATTCTGAAACCCTAATTATCTTGCCAAAGGCTTTATCTTCCTGCTTAGTCAAGAGAGTAATACGAAGCATCTCTAACCTCCGGCATTACCGAAACCTGTTTCATGAGACCCTCTTTCGTAACTATATCAAATACGATGGATGTAGGCAACTCATTTCCACTTACATAGGGACGGAAATTAAACAGGTAAGAAAATACCGTTTTGTACTTATTCTTGGCAAACCTTTTGGCAATTGCTTTATTATCACCGGACTTCCAGTAGCGACAATTCTTTAAGCCATACTTATCTGTATAGAGCGTTGACCCATCTCTAAAACGTATCGTTTCCTGAACAAACGAATGGTATGCCTTATTGAGTGCATCTTTAGTATCCATCATCTTGCCGTTGATCGCCGTAATACGATCTCCACTCTTTATCCCGGCACGATCTGCAGGAGAACCGGGAACTACAAAAGCCACGAGACTGATATCTCTTGCGTTATACACAATACCGGTATAGTTGAAACGCCGAGAGACAACACGAATGGCAGGATTAAGATCATAACGTACAAAGGGAAACTGCATCAGCATAATAGGCAACGCATTGCGTGCATATTCGGCAATGGGATACTCTTCCATAATATGTTCTACTGCTTCACAGCTCCAAATCATATGACTTAGATTACGACCATCAAACAGACGAATACCAACCGTAAGTACAGTGGGTGCCGCTTGTTTGTCTGCCCCTACTTCAAGAAGTGGCATAGGAGTTAGGATACCACTCTCGGGTGCCACGCGATAATACTTCTTAGTATCTGAGACAATATCTTTTTTGGATACTTCTTTGTAAAAGGGATTACGCACCAATTGATAATAGGTGTCTATAATGATATCTGCATCGTGCACATCGTAACGCAATCCCTTGCGCTCAAAAGCCTGTTTAATTACGGCTTTGAAAACCTCATCCGTTTCGTTAAGAGCATCACTCTGTGCATCGGCAAAGGCAAAAGCTTGATATGCTTCAAAGGAGGTCTTCCCCTCCCTACCCGTGTCAAAGGGATAAACAACAAGACGCTCAGAGGCATCCTCCAAACTATACAAAGAGAAAGCTTTGGAGAGTTGACGCTCATCAATCATATCAACGCCCAAGCAATATCTTGGCAGAATACGCTCTGCACGATGATATGCAAAATTGGATACACAAAGCCTTGTTTCTTCATCTGTCGGATTTGTGAGTGTGCGGATAAAAGCAGCTTCATCCATCTCACTTGTGGCCAATCCGTTAATACTGTCAATGATATCTCCGGGCTTTAATCCGGCTTGAGCTGCAGGAGAGGCAGGTTCCACAGAAAGAATTACCGGACGGTTCGCCCCCCAATTCTCATTGTAGCTCAATTGATACTCGAAGCCTATAAAACAATTTGTTCCCAAGTTACTCTGTGCCATAGCTAAGAATGCATTTGTTACAAGCATAGTCAGACAGATGGATACGAGCAGACAAAAGTGGTTTCTTCTCATGATATATATCGTTTGTTTTCTACTATTAGTTGTTATTACGCAGCATGCTATAGCAAGCCTTAAGGGTTTCCTGTATTGCAGTAGTCGTTATATTTCGTCGTGTACCTCTTAAGTGCAATTCAACGGCACACACATTAGTATGCGATGCAATAGCTATCCAGGCTGTACCCACAGGGGTATCCTTGTCAGGAGCAGTTGGTCCGGCAGCACCTGTAGTAGCAATCGCATAGTCCGTGCCTAACTGCCGAATAACTCCACGAGCCATAGCCTCAGCAACTTGACGACTAACTACCCCATGCATAGCAATAAGATTCTCAGATACACCTAATAAGGACTCTTTTACTATCTCCGAATAAGCTACGATAGCCCCTTTGAACCAAGTAGACGCACCAGGAACAGCACAAAGCTCGGCAGCAATTCCTCCGGCTGTAAAACTCTCTGCCGTTGAAAGACTTTTGCCCCGCATGAGGAGCATACGGGCGATCATATGGGTTAGAGGATTAGCGACACACGACATCGGTTATTGACAAAGGGTAGTTTTTACAAAAGGCACTACATCTATTGTAGCAAAAGCCTTTTGGAGATAACTATAATATCCGGCTACCGCTACCATAGCAGCATTGTCAGTCGTATAGGCGAATTTGGGAATGAAAACCTCCCAACCATACTTCTCCCCATAGGCGTAAAAAGCATCGCGCAACCCTGTATTGGCCGATACGCCTCCTGCAACTGCCAGGCGTGTTATCTTCATATCTTGGGCAGCGCGACGAAGCTTATCCATCAATATATCAATCACTGTCTTTTGCAATGAAGCTGCGAGATCAGCTTTGTTTTTATCAATGAAATCAGGATCCTTAGCCAATTCATCTCGCAGTGTATAGAGAAATGATGTCTTAAGCCCACTAAAACTATAGTTATAGCCTTCCACATGCGGCTTTGCAAAGTGAAAGCGTTTAGGATCCCCTTCTCCGGCAAGTTTATTGATAATGGGACCACCGGGATAACCCAAGCCCATTACCTTGGCACATTTATCAAACGCCTCTCCGGCTGCATCGTCAATAGTCTGACCAATAACCTCCATTTCATAGGGAGAATCCAACCGGACAATCTGTGAGTTACCGCCCGAAACCAATAGGCAAAGGAACGGGAACTCGGGGAAATGCTTGTTTTCCTCCCCCTCCTCGTAGAGAAAGTGTGCTAAAACGTGTGCTCTGAGGTGATTAATGGTAATAAGCGGCTTATCTAAAGCTAATGCAAAGGCTTTAGCAAAGTTCACACCTACCAGCAAGGATCCCAATAGACCCGGACCGGCAGTTGTGGCAACAGCATCAATATCCTCTTTATTTATACCGGCCCTTTTTATGGCTGTAGCTACCACAGGGACTATATTCTCTTGATGTGCCCGGGAAGCCATCTCAGGCACTACCCCACCATACTCTGTGTGTACAGCCTGTGAGGCTACCACATTGCTTAGCAGCCGGCGTCCACAAACAATCGCAGCACCGGTATCATCGCAGCTACTCTCAATTCCTAAGATAATAGGGTCTTTATGCGACATACTCATTCCATTACTCGTCATTCAACCATAACAAAGATACTATTTTAAGAGTATTCAATGACTACTAAAGACGTGTCATAGGGGCAAATCCCGGCAACGTCCACTTATAACGAATAGCCAATAGTCTTATTGAAAGTACAAGAAGGGAGACGAAAAGCCCAATAAATGGTACGCTAAGCGGTGTAAAACTAAAAAGAAAAATATAGACCAATCCACCCATTAAACAAGCCGATGCATACACCTCACGAACAAAGATATGTGGGATTTCATTGACTAGTATATCGCGTATCATACCACCAAAAGCCCCTGTGATAGTAGCCATCAAAGGAGCTATCCAAATCGCCATACCTGCATCTATACTACGCTGTGCCCCTACAACTGCAAACATTCCTAACCCGACTGAATCCAAAAAGAATACAACATGCTCAACCTTCAGCAAGTATCTCCGGAAAACAGCATACGTAAGAAGCGCTAATAGGGTAATCATCAAATACATAGGGTTGGAAAACCAAAAAACAGGAATATCCAACATCATATCACGCAGCGTACCACCTCCTACAGCTGTAATAAATCCTACCACATAGGCACCGAACCAGTCTAATTGGTGTTCTTCCGCAACCCGTATTCCACTGACCGCAAAGGCAAATGTCCCCAAATAATCACTCCAAAGAGAGTAATCCCGTATCAGATCAAGAAAAGTTTGATTATCACTCATATTACAACTTAGGTTCCAGCCTATATTTCCCCTAAGAGCGTTGCTTGTGTTGCACCCTTTATCTTCACATTCACAAAGCTTCCGATACGAGCCTGAGCCTTTGGAAAGACAACTACTTTATTGGTTACTGTACGGCCAAAGTACTCATCCCGACTCTTCTTACTGACTCCCTCAACCAGTACCTCAAAAGTTTTACCTATATCAGCCTCATTAGAAGCAAGACTCAGCCTATTTTGCAGGGCAATCAACTCTTCTAAACGTCTTAGTTTAACGCTTTCCGGCACATCATCAGGGTAGTGTCTTGCCGCATATGTGGAAGGACGCTCACTGTACTTAAAGAGGAATGCAGAATCAAAACGAATCTCTTCCATAAGTCTAAGCGTATCGGCATGGTCTTCTTCAGTTTCTCCACAGAAGCCACAAAAGATATCAGTAGAGATACCACAGTGCGGGATACTTTTACGCAGAGTAGCAACCCTATCAATGTACCACTCTCTTGTATATCCTCGCTTCATACGCTCCAAGACTGCGTTGCTACCACTTTGTACCGGCAAATGAATATGAGCACAGATCTTTGGATAGGTTGCCATGGTATGGATCAACTTGTCGCTCATATCTATTGGATGAGGCGAGGTAAAGCGGATACGCATTTCGGGAGCAATCCGATGGATAGCAACGAGCAGATCTGGGAAATCCACTTCAGCACCATCTTTTCCTATATAATGATAGCCATTTACCTTCTGTCCAAGTAGGGTCACTTCCCTATACCCCACCTCACGCATATGCTCAATTTCTCGATAGATACTCTCCGGCTCTCTGCTTCGCTCCCTACCTCGAGTAAAAGGAACAATGCAATACGAGCAAAACTCATCACAGCCTCTCATAATACTCACAAAGCCGGAGATATGCAGCCCGGGGAGTTTGAGCGGTATCACATCGCGATAAGTTTCCTCTTTGCTAAGGGTAATATTGATTGCCTTGTGACCACTTTCTACATCGCTAAGCATATTCGGCAAATCAGAATACGCATCGGGTCCTGCTACCAAATCGACTCCATACTCAGTAAGTAGCCTTTCTTTTACTCGCTCCGCCATACATCCCAGAACGCCTATTATAGCCGGATTTCCATTCTTACGCCTTAGCGCTTGTAGATTTTCAATACGCCCTATAACGCGCTTCTCGGCATTATCTCTCACACTGCACGTATTAATAAGTAGTACATCCGCTTCTTCCGGAGACTCTGTAAAATCATATCCTACTGTTTGGAGTATAGCAGCCACAACTTCTGTATCAGCTACATTCATCTGACAGCCGTAAGTTTCTATATGAACTTTTTGTGACATTATTTTGATACATTAATAGGTAAAAGAAACACAACCTGATACATTCCCGTTAAGACAATTAAAAATATGCATTTCATGTGGGTTTTATAGTTGTTGCATTGGAAATAATTCACCAACTTTGCGATGGAAAAGAAAGATTTTTCTATAGTTAAGGTTTTGGTTAATGTAGGAAGGGCGAGTCGTGAGATTCGCCCTTTCATTTCAGCTCCTTGCCTTTGCAAGTAAAACCACAAAAAGGAAGCGAACACTTTGCGTGTCCCTATAGGTGTATTCCGACACTTTGCAATGTCATTTCCCAGTTTAATAGGATCATTAATACTTCTTATATCCTTATTGTCCATTATTTAGTACCTTTGAGTAGTCGCATCAATCCTTCCTTTTACAAAAGTACAAAGGAAGCGTGACACGAGAGCTATTTATGAAATAAGAAAACACGATAATATATTTGAGGAAAGCAATGTACAAAGTAATGAGTGCCGATGAGGCGGCAAGGTTGATTAAAAATGGCGATAATGTGGGCGTGAGCGGGTTTACCC
>CAMYPM010000015.1 GCA_947290775.1 uncultured Bacteroidales bacterium
CATTTTTTCCCCATACCAAATTTCTGCCACAAGTTTTTCTCTATCAGGAACACGCGACAGTTCTATATTAAATTCGCTCATCCTCTTATTCTAAAAAAAACTATAAAAGTTTTACCATCACTAGTAAATCTTGCTCCTTGCCCTCCTGGAATTCTATATTCCAATATTTCTCCAAATCTAGCATGATGCCTTACAGTTTTGACTACATTGGGATTAGTTAATATTCCCTTTAAAACTGCTTCACCTTGAGCATTTATCGCTACTGCATTTCCTGTAGCCTTTGGGCTTTTCTCTCTCTGCTTCTCTGAATAATATGTTGGATTGTGCTTAGGGTGCGATCCATTTTTTGTAGGTATGAGTTGCATTTCTTAATTGAATATACGCGTTTTTACGCCTTGCGAAGTGTAGTATTTCCATATCCCTACTTCCTGTGCATCAGCTTCTACATCATCTTGAAATATGCACCATCCTTCTGAAGTGATTTTGCCATCAACATCATAATTTATGATATAGCATTGCAGTGTTGAGCTTGGGTTATAAAATCCTGCCTTTCGCGCCTCTTTTAGAAAGTCTGAATTCTTTGAGATTTTGGTTTGTGAAGTGGAAACCATACCATTAGCATAGAAAAATAGCCATTGATGCACTGGCATATTATTGTGGTAATATCCAGAGGCTGCTAGATAATATCTATCTTGTCCCAACTTTCTGTATATCTGATCAAAGCCGTTTTTAACTCCATCAGCATAGAAGCATAGTGAAACAATGTCATCAGAAGCTTCACACCAATACCCCGTTTTTCTACCCAAAGAGTCAGATTGATTAATGCGTTTTAAGTTGATATCCAAGGGGGCTATGGGTAAACTTATTGTTTGTCCCCAAATAGTGGTGCAAACAACAAGTTGTAGTATTAATATAGACAGTCTCATGTGTAGTTATTTAAGTATATATATTAAGCTCTTATCAACTACTCTCAGGGCATCTACTGGTATTGTAACAGGTGGAATCACAATTCTCGAGCTTTCAAAACGAGACATTTGAGACTTTTCTAAGTTTTGATTTGTTGGAGATGACATACTCCGAGATACCGTCACACTTATAAGAGCAGATGCTTCAAATTTCCCCATAAACTCAGCCCAACTATTTCTATTGATTAAGAAACAGCCTTCCGAAATAGGAGTGTTTGACAATGTCATTCCTGTCAAATTATTCAACCCTGGCTTATGGATATTTATTCCATATGCCTTTGTTGTTTTTGAATTTGACGGATTGGGTTTCCCAAGCTCTATGGAAGACGAATTAAAATCGGTAGTTCCAATATCGCTCATACGTAAAGCTTTATACTGTGCAGAACTACCATTGTGCATACCGACTTTTGCTTCATACATACCCTCTGGAACTGTAGCATATTTATCTAAGTTCAATGGATAAGTACAGGCTTCAAACTCAGAGGTTGTGCCATCCGCACAATAAACCGTAGCGATTGAAGAACCCATATTAAATCTGCTTTTCGAATCAAAGTTTTTACCATTGTACCCCTGATTGGAGAAAAATATAGCTTGCTCATATAATCCTGGGAGTAATTTCCCATTGGAATCATACGACTTTGCTGGATCTATCCATTCATATCCTGTATTCTGTCCTGTTTTTTCATTTTTAGTAGGTTTCCATGCCTTTCCGTCTGGATCTATTAGGATTGTTGGATTATTGGCCGTGTAGCAGTATACGGTAATATGCGGAGCTGTTTCTCCAAGAGGATCAGTAGACATCCACAGGCTCAATCTTGGATCATAGTACCTCGCACCATAGTAGTACATACCTGTCTCCTCATCCAGCTCTTTGGCATTGAAGAGATAAGGCGTGTTCCAAGTGTTATTGCGTTCCTCGATAAAGACCTCACCGAACGGCACATACTCAATGTGCTGCGATACCTCGCCATCAAGGTTCGTGATATAGCTACTACTACCTAGGTGATCAGGGTGGTAGTAGAACTGCATCTTCTCGTACTCTTCATTCGGCTTGAAGTTACCATCAATAGAAGCACGAGCCATCGCCCTTGCTTGAGCAGCCTCTGGTGTACCATCATCACAACAGAACCCTTGACCATTCACATAGTCGTTATTATCCTTTCCAGTATAAGGGATGTCAAACGTCTTATAGTTGTCCTTGATAGATTGCAGTTGCTGTGCATACTTATCCTTGTAATTGATGGTCAAGCCATCAGCCTCATATCCTGCATACGGTATTCGTCTTGGGTCTGCACCATAGCTTGCCAAGTCGCCCAATTTAGAAACGATTCTTTGACTACCGATGTAGATATGCTTGGTGTACTTACCACCCTGTCCTGCGACCAAGTATGGGCTGACATAGAGCGAGAAGCGTGCCGTACCAGTGTTGCCACCCGAGAACTCGGAGTTTACATAGATCGCTTCGTTCTCACCACTAGTCTTCACCGTGCGCTCACCATCGGCATCATACCAATAGTTGCTCACAAAACCATTCTCATCGACTGCCAGCAAGCGGTTCTCTTCGTCCCACTTGAACTTCTGCTCACTTGCCTTGTCATCCTCTTTGCCATCACGCTTTACACGAGAAGTGTTGATGTAGACAAGATTGCCGTTGGCATCGTACTCGTACTTGTGTCCATTGTTGATGGTCGTGCTGTCCGTTGGTGCTTCTTCCGTGCGGTAATTGATGTCACGCACATTGTCGAGTTGGAACTTCTTACGCCGTAGAGTCCTAATAGGTATAGGTGAGGTCATAGCTAGCACATGTTTTTTTGCAGAAAAGGTTTATATGAAATTCAAATATTCTTCTATGCTCATACCATCAGTCATTCTTTCTTTTCCAAAATACGTAAATTCAATAGATGATATTTTGTGATTATCTATTGTCAAAAGAAGCATTGTAAAGTCGCCAAGACCTTTTTGGCAACCTACCTCCATCTTTTTATTTACAAAATTTGAACGAACGACCATTGGGTGTATTATAGCAATATACTTATATTTCGACAAATAATTTGGAAAGAAATTGTTATTAAGCTCTATATCCTTTATTAAGGAGTCTATTGTCATTCCCTCCTTTATAACCATATCTATTGCATGGTCACTCCTTAATATACCCTTGGACAACTGATAGTAAGCAGATTTTATGGGAGTCTTTTCGTAAATAATTGTATCCGACAAAGATGTTGCACAAAATCTTATGGGGATTTCTTCATCAAAATCCAGTCGATACCCCTTATATATTTGCCTAGCCCTCTTCTTGGTTGCTATAGAGTAAATGTTATTATTAAAGAATCGAGAGTCATCAGATATAATGGTCAAGGTATCCCCCATATCTAGTATAAGGAAAATTCTATCTTCCATATTCCTTTTCTTAACCTTCCTGCTTGAATTTTCCTTCGGCCAAAGTCGAATGCCATAATATACTACATTACTTTGAGAATAATTTGTTGTTATGGAGTCAATTGAATTATACGTGCTGTTTTGAGAAGATCCCACGCAACAGGAATTAATAAGAAAAAGAAGTTGCCATAAGATTATTGACATAATATTTTTCATAAAGCTATAGTTTCGTTGTGTGCTTGTGCGGTAAGAAATGTCATACAAGCACACACAATTACTTTTTAGTTCTGACTTATAAACTGGTAGGTTCCTGTCAAGTCACACCCCGTTGGTACATGTTTTCCAAAATCCTAATTGTAGGGGAGGATGTCGCAAATGTACGAAACTAAATCGTTGAAACCAAATCCTTTGTCGTTTTTTTTCTCTGCCGTTCGTGCATTTGCCCTTTTCATACAGTGAAATGTTGTCTCTGAATCTACATTTCCCCCTTTCTCTGCTTCTCTGAAGAATGTATTGGGTTGTGCTTGGAACTCAATCCTTTGTTTTGTAGGTATGTATTTAATTCCTTAATTGATCCTACGAGTTCGAAATCTAGTACACCATCTTGAGTAGATTTTATATCAGAATAGAGATTTCTTTGAAGCACTGTAGAATGAAGATAGGAAAAGAAACTTGCTCGTTTCCAACTCGCAACCCTTTTACCCTAAACTCTTTCCCACTCTGTTGATTATCTGATAGATACAAGTTTCTTGAATCTTTTGGGGGCAGCAAATGGCTTTTCTGAGGCTGAGTGTGCTGCAATCCGCTATCTATTCAAAGAGGAATTAAAAGAGAAGGTATAACACTTTACAAATAGATATAGTTCTCCTTATATTCATTTCACTTCTACGACAACAACCTTACAACAATAGACATTTATTTGCATATTCAAGTTTTTTCAAATATGTTTGCAAACACAAAAAAAAAGCCAAGCAAGGACTTATGCACACACGCTGGCAGGAATAGCAATTATAAAAGAGTATAACGATAATAACCGCAAGCAATGAAGAAGAAAGAACTACTCATTTTGCTTTGCTCCATGGCAGTATTATGCACCCCCATGGGGCTAACGGCACAACAAAGGGGCTCATCACCATTTAAGAGAGAAGAGGGAGTACAGATTCCAAAGTCCTACACTGCTCCCCTAATCGGTAATGAGGTCCAAGCCTCGCCTATACTGCGAAGCAGCAACTCAGTACCTTGGAGTGTAGCGTTTACGGATAAGGCGACCTTCGAGACCTTTACCGTGATTAACGCCAATAATGATGACGGCACCTGGGGATTCTACAAAATGCCGGGCAGAGATCCGGCTGCAGCGTACAATTACAGCTCCCGCAATGATGCGGATGATTGGTTCATTTCCCCCAAAGTCACGCTTCAAGCCGGCGTAAACTACGACATCAAGTTTCATGCCCTATCGGACAGCAAGTCTTATATTGAGAAGTTTGAGGTAAAGGTCGGCAAAGAAGCCACACTAACCGGCATGAAGGAAGGGGTGCTCATATTGCCCGTAACGGAATTGCAGGATCGCAAAAAAGTCTCTTTCGTTCAGCAATTCACACCCACCGAGAGCGGAGCGTACTGCATCGGATTTCATGCTTTAAGTGCAGCGAATCAGAATCGCTTGCTCCTCTATGATGTAAGCGTGGAAGAGGGAGCTGTAGCCGCAGCCCCCAAGAAGCCGGAAAACCTTACCATAACACCCGATGCCGGCGGTGATCTCAAAGCAAAAATTTCATTCACAGCTCCCAGTAAAACGGTGAGCGAGGCACCGCTTTCTTCTATTGACAGCATCGTAATAAGGAGAAACACAGAGATAATCAAAGTACTAAAGAACGTCACACCGGGTAGCCCTGTTGCGTACAACGACGAGCAGGTAAGCCTCAACGGAATCAATCACTATGCCGTAGCTGCCTATAAGGGTGCCGACAAGAGTACCGATGCGGAGAAAGACGTATTTATAGGGGTTGATCTGCCTGTAGCTCCGGCTTCTTTTACCATCACGGACAATCAATCATACATAGGGGCGACTTGGGAAAAGGTGACAAAGGGAGTAAGTGATGGGCGCTTTAATCCCGATAAACTGACCTACAAGATATACGCATTCGATAAGAATAATAAACCCACTATCGAAGTGAAAGATGTGGCAGCAGCTACAACGACTCAGATAGAGTTCAATACCACTCAAGGGCAACAGCATTTACAACAATATGCCGTAGCTGCTGTAAATACAGCCGGGAAGGGACGAAGCTGCTACTCCAATGCGCTCATTGTGGGAAAGGCGGATGAAATACCTTTTAGAGAGAGCTTCTCCGATGGTCTCTCGCAAAAATTTGAGCACTTCTGGTGGATGGATGGAGAAGGCAAGGGATATGAAAACGGCATGTCTGTGGCTACATTCGACAAGCTCTCGGCCGATGGCGACGGCTCTTGCATCAAACTTACCACATTGGGGTACAATGATAAACTGAACCTCAATACCGGAAAGATCAACTTAGTTAAATCCGATAATCTCAAGTTTGCTTTCAGCTATAAAACCGATGGAGCTCCGAATGCCCAACTCAATCTAATGGTTATCATGCCCGGAGGAAATGCCATAAAGTTGCAAACCTTCGATATTAGGAAGAAGAGTGACTGGAAGACGACCTCAATTAATGTACCCGACTACTTAAGCAATATTAAAGGGGTTATGTTCCGCTTCCAATTAGAGGCTACAGGGGCTCCCAGCATACCGCAAGTGGTATATATCGACAATGTTAATATTGCCGCAGCAAAGAATATCGATATAGCCGCCGGGCTTATACTTCCGGAAAAGGTTCAAAAAGGCAGAAGAGCCTCCATCAAGGTGAAGGTAAAGAACTATGGCAGTAGCGATGTTACAGCGTATAAAGTAACCGTGAAAGCCGATGACGAAACCGTATTCGAAGAAACTATTTCCGAGACCCTTCCGGCTTTTGGATATAAAGAAGTACCGGTTGTTTTCGTTACACATGCCATAGCTACCGGTGAATACCTGACAGTAACTGCCGAGGCATCTGTTGATGGTGATGAGGATACCACGAACAACACCGCTGAAGGCGACATTAAGCTATACGAATATGTAGGAAATACTGTGGAAGATCTTAAAGCGGAATCAACCTCAGAGGGAGTAAAGCTCACTTGGAAAGCACCTATTCCCAAAATAGAAAATATTAAAGAGGACTTCGAGCAGTATGAGCCTTGGCTGATCGACAACATAGGAGATTGGAAGGTCGTAGACCGTGACCAAAATATTGTGGGAGGTATCTTCTCAGACCTTGCCCTACCGCATGAACACGAGCGCTATGCCTTTATGGTAATAAACTTTGAACCGGATTACCACGGTGGAAGCTACTTCCCCGGTAATTCAGGCTACTCATACTTGGGCTCTTTTTACTGTATCAACGAGGATGGGACCTCACATCTGCCGAATGACAACTGGCTGATAAGTCCCGATCTATCCGGCAACGCTCAGACCATATCGTTCTATGCCATCAATCACGATGGACCACAGGATGCATTCCCTGAAAATGTCAATGTACTATACTCTAAAACCGATAAAGAACCGGATAGCTTTATACAGATTGGCCAGACACACGTGATTAGTGGCAATAAGTGGCAAAAAATATCTGTTGATCTACCTCAAGGAGCACTTTACTTTGCTATACAAAGCAAGAATGAGGCCGGTAAGAGTAACTGGCTCGGTATCGATGACATAAGTTTCGAAAAGGGGACCGGCGATGTAAAATCATACAATATATATCGAGACAGTAAAAAACTATCTACCGTAAGCGAGGGGACAGAGTTTGTGGACAAAGCCCCACTTAAAGGCACCCATACCTATCAAGTAACCGTGACCTATGCGAATGGAAACGAATCCATGCCGGCCTCAGTTAGCGTTAATAGCGAATTGAGTATGCAGGTAATAGACGGCGAACCCATCGTATTCCCTTGTGATATATATGATGTAACGGGGCATCTTATTTATGGCAATGCCACTTCCTTGAGTGACTTACCGAAAGGCACGTATATCGTAAATGGAAAGAAGATTATTGTAGAGTAACTCCCTTTCCAACTATATTTTGGCAGACCCTGTGGCTATCTCATAGGGTCTGCTTCTTTTCTATTATTATGCGAATAGCTTTACCGGACAAGCGTAGCAACTTCTATACACAAGTCGAAAAGGGTAAGGACGCCCCATTTGGTATAAGCAAAAGAGTCGGAAAACAGCAGGCTATATTAGAATAAGGCAGCTATAATGCCATCGATCAGTAGAAGCCCGTCCGCAGAGGCCTTCAAATGATTAGCGGTGTGCAAGAGCGCTCCGTTGGCGAGATAAGGAGCAGCTTTTTTGAGCAAAGTAGTACGATCAGGCTCACTCAAGGCTTCCAAGTTTACCCCCTGCATGGTACGCAGTCCCAGCATAACCGACTCCTCATAAATTTCCCGAGGCGAGAGCATTTCCGTAAAGTCAATCGGCAGAGTTCCTGCTTTTAAAGAGCAAATATAGGCAGCCACATCTGCTATATTGGCACTTCTACACTCCGGCACATAGGAGTGGGCCGAGGGGCCTAAGCCGAGGTAGGGTACACGATGCCAATAGGATGAATTATGACGACTCCAAAAGCCCGGGAGTGCGTAGTTCGATACCTCGTAATGCTCATAGCCCATACCACGGAGCACACTTGACAAATAGCGATAGGCCTCTATTTCGAAGGTCTCCGGCTGCTTGGCAATTTTTCCTTTTTGCCAAAGGCGTGTCAAAGGAGTTCCCTCTTCGTATGTTAACGAGTAGGCAGAAATATGCTCAGGATGAAGTGCAACAGCCCGCTCAATCGTCTCTTGCCAAGTGGAAACAGTCTGCTCGGGAAGAGCAAATATGAGATCTATACTGATATTATCAAAGCCACTCTCATGCGCTACCTTCACAGCACACTCCGCTTCTGAAGCGTTGTGCCGGCGGTTAATGATACGCAACTCGCGATCCTGAAAGCTTTGAATACCGATACTCAAGCGATTGAATCCAAGCTGCCTTAACGCTTGACAATAGCTCGGTGTAAGATCATCCGGATTTGCTTCTATCGTCCACTCTGCATCCGGAGCAAGGACAAAGTGTGCTCTTACGGCAGAGACTATTCGCTCAAGCTGTGAAGGAGTTAGACGAGAGGGAGTGCCCCCACCCCAATAAACCGTTTGAATTGTATGGGCAGTAAAGGGGGACTTCGCACGAAGCTCTATTTCCCGCTCCAACGCCGCTACAAAAGGCTCAATAAGACGCTGCTGAGTAGTAGCATAAAAGTCGCAATAGAGACAGCGACTCTTACAAAAGGGGATATGAATGTAAATCCCTGCCACAATGCAGTAGGCCTACTCTACTCTATGCTTCTTCAGATTGACAATGACAGGTGTGGAAGCACGTCCTGTAATCCCCAAACGATTCATCGCCTCTACGCGAAAGTGCAGCTTTGACTTCTTAGGAAAGAGATAAAGCGGTATCACACACTCCTTGCCATTTACTGCCGGATAGAGTAATGCATCCTCCATGGGATTTCCCTTGCTATCGTATATATTGAAGAATATATTGTAACTGAGCGCTTCGTCACCGACTACCGACCAACGCAAAACGATTTCGTTATGCCGAAGTATAGGCTGTACAAGTACAGGCTGCGGTGGCACAGGAGCGTTTTTCTTATGAAAACTCAATGGACGCACGGGCAGTGCAAAGTGGCTATCCAAAATAGGAGCCATACCACGAACATTCGGACGTATATTTGCCTCCCGATAAAAAGCTACGCCCCACATGCCCAACTCTTCTATTTCACTGATTTGGCGATCAATCACAGAGGGCGACCATTTGCTTTTGTCAGTGACCCGATAGGCAGCCAAACCGGGTATTACGGCTCTATTGCCGAAGACCTCTTTCCAATCCTTCAAGTAGGGCGAAAAAAGCTCATCTTTATGATACATCATAGGCACGATGAAATCCACACTCCCCTGCTTAAACCAAATCAGGGGGTCTTGGAATACAGATTCCCGACAGGTCCATCCGGAGGATTTTCTACCGGGGATCTCTCTATAGCGCCCCAGAGTGGCGGCACTCATCAGTGCATAAGGGTTATTAACATGCACACTATCCGCAATTTCTTTTACTAATTGGGATATGTTATCCGTTCGCCACTGAGCGCGGCTTTTCCCTTTTCCATAAAGGCGATACTCCTTTTGATCGGGGAACTTACTACCGTGATCCGGATAGCGAATGTAATCTAAATGCACCCCATCGACATCATACTTGCGTACCAGCTCAGCCGCTACAGAGGCCAGATAAGTACGAGCCTCCGGATTGGCAGGATTGAGATACCACTCTCCATTATGCTTTACACAAAGATTTTGCCTTTGCAGACAAACTCCCCCTCGCCCAAGTGTCCGTACCTGCTTATCCGTGCCCAGCGGAAGCGTTACAATCCACGCATGAATACTGAGACCGCGCTTGCGACACTCCTTGATGGCAAAAGCCAAAGGATCATAATTCGGACGGATTTGCTGCGTACCGGTGAGTACACTACTCATAGGTTCTATATCCGAACGATAAAGCACATCACCTCGTAAGCGAACTTGGAAAAATACCGTATTGAACTTATCCTTGGCCAAACGATCGAGGATACGCTTAAGCTCCTCTCGCTGATCCTTCATACGGCTGCTGGTAGCGGCTACCGTTTGGGGCCAATCTAGTCCATAAATAGTAGTTAACCAAACAGCACGCATCGCACTGCGCTCCGAATAAGCCAGGGGGATATACTCACCGGTCGTAACCTCAGTAGAAGTAGATGTAGAAGTAGATGTGCTGGTTTGCGTGCCTGAGTGCTGCCCCTTCTTACGAGAGCCGCAAGAGGTGATCAGCAGCAAAAGGGCTACCCCTAAAAGTAAACGAGCTACATTCCGTCTCATGAATAGTCTTATTTAATGGTAACGAATGTTATCAATAAGGCGCACGTGGCCACAGTAACAGGTAACACATCCCACTGCATGCTTAGCATCGCTCCAATGAGTAATTTCCTCGAGGGTTTCTTCGTTGACAATAGTAAAATACTCCACCTCCAAATGCTCCGTGCTATTCAGCCGCTCTGTCACCCAAGCAATTACCTCTGCCACAGACTTTCCTTCCTCTTTGAGGAGTCGGCTCTCTTTTAGCGTAGCATAAATCGTTGGAGCAGCTGCACGCTCAGAAGGACTCAAAAGGCTATTGCGGCTACTACGTGCAAGCCCGCTTTCCTCTCTTACAATGGGCACACCCACAATCTTTAGGGGGAAATCGTAATGTGCTACCATATAACGGATGATGGCTAACTGCTGAAAATCTTTCTCACCAAAGAATGCCACATCCGGCTTCACCAAGTCAAAGAGCCTACTTACCACCTGCGCAACGCCTTCAAAATGGCCGGGACGATACTTCCCTTCCATCACCTTATCCAAAAGGCCAAAATCAAAGTGTCGCTCCTTTGAATCGGGCGTATAGACCTCCTCCGGAGTGGGAAGAAATACACACTGTACCCCCTCTGCTTCCAACAAGGCAATGTCAGCCTCTTCTGTGTGAGGATAATTCTTCAGGTCATCAGGATTATTGAACTGGCGAGGATTTACAAATACGGAAACAACCACAGTTTTACAACTATGCAAAGCTTCTCTTACCAATGCCAAATGCCCTTCATGCAGTGCGCCCATAGTAGGAACTAAACCCACAGGATGCTGTTCCTTCTGCATTGACTCAATGTATTTCTCGAGCGCAGCACGCTCTCTTGCAATAAACATGACTTTATAATAACGTTGATTTTTGTTTTTTATCCGATTCTAACGTTGCCTATGAAGCAAAGATGCATCCCCATAGCTTAGGAAACGGTATCCATTATCTAATGCATGACGATACACCCTGTGCCAATCATCCCCCACTAAAGCTGCAATCATCAGCAGCAGGGTACTCTTCGGCTGGTGAAAATTGGTAATGAGTGCATCAGTAATATGCCATTCATACCCGGGAGCAATGAGTAAGCCACTAAAGAAGTGTAGATCGTCGATATTCATTTGCTGCATAGTGTGCAGCAAATGCTCCAGCACGACTTGAGTATCCGGCCATGCGGCTTCACTTTCATAAGGTTGCCATTGCTGTACCGAAGGCACACCAAGCAATTCTTCACTCGTAAGAGTACCTTTGTAAAGAGCTGCAGCCAAATGGTATAAGCTCTCAATAGTGCGGACAGACGTAGTACCGACAGCTACTATGTTACCCGCTTTACGGAGCATGGCTTCAATAGCATTTTGTGATACACTGCACAGCTCTCTATGCATTTCATGAGCACCTATTTCCTCACTCTTGACCGGAAGAAATGTACCGGCCCCTACATGAAGACATATATCGGCTATCTCTACCCCTTTGGCAGTAATACGCTCCAATAATTGATCTGTAAAGTGCAACCCTGCAGTAGGTGCAGCTACGCTACCCTCAAGGGCAGCATACACAGTTTGATAATCTTTAAGGTCACTCTCCTCTGTCTCCCGCTTCAGGTAGGGAGGTATGGGAAGCTCTCCTACCAGTTCCAAGAGTGTACCAAACGTAACATCCGCCCCCTGCCAAGAGAAGCGAACCTGATCCACGGCAAGCCGCTGCATGGTAAGAGTTACCGAAGAGCCATCGGCAAGTGTAATAGATTTGGTAAGGAGTTGCTCAGGATCTTTCCAACGCTTGGCATTTCCGATGAGACACTTCCAAGTAGTTTCTTCCGTAGAGGCTAAGGCTCGATCAAAAGAGGCCGGCTCAAGCGGAGAAAGACAGAATAGCTCTATGGTAGCCCCTGACGGCTTCTCTGCAAATATACGGGCCTTGATTACCTTAGATGTATTGCGTACGAGCAGAGCCTCACCGGAGAGAAGCTGAGGAAGATCAGAAAAATGGTAATCCTCTATTGTATGCTCTTTAAGAAAAAGCAGCTTACAGGCACTACGATCCTCCAAAGGGTGCTTTGCTATTCGCTCCTCCGGAAGGGAGTAGTTGTAGTCACTGATGGCTACATGCTGCACAGAGGTTAGCTTACTCATTAGTGAATGGCACAGTTTGCACAGCGTGCCTTTATCTGCTCAAAGAAGTCATTACCCTTATCATCTACTAAGATAAAAGCAGGGAAGTCTTCTACTTCAATCTGCCATATGGCTTCCATTCCCAGCTCCGGATATGCCAAGCAAGTTACTTTCTTGATACTCTCCTGTGCAAGTATAGCAGCCGGTCCGCCTATACTCCCCAAGTAGAAGCCTCCATACTTCTTACAAGCATCCGTCACTTGCTTACTTCGATTTCCTTTAGCGATCATTATCAAACTACCTCCATGTGCCTGGAATAGCTCTACATAGCTATCCATACGCCCTGCCGTAGTAGGACCAAAGCTTCCACTTGCCATTCCTTTTGGGGTTTTGGCCGGTCCGGCATAGTAGATAGGATGCTGCTTAATGAAATCAGGTAAATCCTCTCCTTTGTCCAACTTCTCCTTTAGTTTGGCATGGGCTATATCGCGCCCTACGATAATAGTACCGGAAAGAGAAAGACGAGTAGACACAGGATAGCGGGAAAGTTCCTTACGGATCTCGTCCATAGGACGATTGAGATCCACCTTTACTACCTCGCCTTCGTGTGCTTGACGCATAGACTCAGGAATAAAGCGTGCAGGATTTGTTTCCAATTTCTCAATCCAAATTCCCTCTTTATTTATTTTTGCCCGAATATTTCGGTCTGCCGAACAGCTAACCCCGATACCAATAGGACAAGAAGCCCCATGGCGTGGCAAACGGATTACGCGCACATCATGAGCAAAGTATTTACCTCCGAATTGTGCGCCTAAGCCGATCTTGTGTGCTTCCTCCAACAATTGCTTCTCCAGCTCTATATCGCGGAACGCATGTCCCAGTTCGTTTCCCTCGGTAGGAAGTGCGTCGTAGTATCTGGCAGAGGCAAGTTTAACCGTCTTAAGATTAGTTTCGGCAGAGGAGCCACCTATTACGAATGCAATATGATAGGGAGGGCAAGCAGCTGTACCCAAAGAGCGCATTTTGTCTACCAAGAAAGGCAATAGCTTCTCCGGCGTGATCAGTGCCTTTGTCTCCTGATAGAGATAGGTTTTATTGGCAGAGCCTCCCCCTTTAGCAATACAAAGGAAGTTATACTCACTGCCATCGACAGCCATCAAATCAATTTGTGCAGGCAGATTAGTACCGGTATTTACTTCTCGGTACATATCCAAAGGAGCATTCTGCGAATAGCGTAGGTTCTCGCCTGTATAGGTATCGTACACGCCATGCGAAAGCGCCTCTTCATCTCCCCCTTTAGTAAAAACACGATTTCCCTTTTTTCCTAAAATAATGGCAGTACCGGTATCTTGACAGAAGGGTAACGGTCCCTTAGCACTTACCTCTGCATTGCGCAGGAATGTAAGTGCCACAAACTTATCGTTATCACTTGCTTCCGGATCGTTAAGAATAGCGGCAACCTGCTGCTGATGAGAAGTGCGCAAGTAAAAGGCACAATCATGAAAAGCCGTTTTAGCTAATAAGCGCAGTCCCTCCGGATCAACTTTCAGTATTTCTTCTCCGTCTAAAGAGAGGGTGGAGACATAATCCTTGGTTAATAGGTAGTACTCCGTTGTATCCTCTCCAACCGGGAAGGTCGGTTGATACTTAAACTCTTTTTGTGCCATTTTGTTGTTCCTTATCCATTTGTTTGACCTCCGCTACTCATTAGAGCGGAGTAATCTGAGGCCTTGATTCTTTTGCAATTGACGTCGTGCCAAGAAAATACGACTTTTGACCGTACCTACCGGCAGCCCAAGCCGCTCAGCTATCTCGGTATACTTATTTCCATCCAGATACATTCTGAAAGGGATCCTATTAAGCTCATTGAGCTCGTCTATATAGTTATTGATCTCTTGGAGATTAAAAGCCGCATCAGGAGCGTAATGGCTTCCTTCAGCCAAAAGAGCGACATTGTAGACATCTACGTTACTGTCTATCATTTCACGTTTACGACCTTTGCGCTCCACATTATTGAGGAATATATTGCGCATCATGGTCATGATCCAGCCCCTAAAGTTGATATCTTCCACGAACTGCTTACTTCGGTCAAGAGCACGCAATATAGTCTCCT
Organism: uncultured Bacteroidales bacterium; assembly: GCA_947290775.1. GTDB lineage: Bacteria > Bacteroidota > Bacteroidia > Bacteroidales > Porphyromonadaceae > Porphyromonas > Porphyromonas miyakawae. The sequence continues at coordinate 14,581 of CAMYPM010000015.1, forward strand.
GCACTAAGTCATCCGCCTCTGATTTGTCGTTTGTCAAGCGTAGAGCAGAGCGTAGCATATCATCCTGCAAGTCAAGAAGACGCTGTTCAAAGTCTTTTTTACTCATCAATTTCTGCTCTTTCATATTTTCTTTCTTATCTACTTTGTTATCTCTGATAAGTCACCCTGTACACCCCCGTTAATCAATAGAAAATATTTGACTCCACAAAGTGGACAGGTGTACAAAAGTACCATATTTTAGGGACTTATCTATAAGCTTCTACTCACCAGTGAGTATAGCCACACTTACCTATCTCTATGCGTTAAGCCACTCATCAGACACTCGATATATCTCTTTGTACAAGATACGGAGGTATTTATCTGCATCTTTCACCTGTCCATTCCAAGCCATTAGATAAAGCGGCAGTGAAGGCTGTGAAGGGGCATAGGACGGCTGAATATATTCTGTGGATATAATGGCTGCATCAAGAGATTGATAGAAGTGAAGACGCCTCTCCGCAATAGGGGTTACAGGCGGCTCAACTTCAAATACAAAGGGCTTTGTCTCTCGTAATTGCAGCAACTCTCGGAGCAGCATACGTCCCCATCCTCTACCTCTCAAGGAGGGCTCCATAGCAAAGTGCTCTCCATAGTTGATCTCCCCAAGATTCCAAGTGGTAAGGAATCCCGCAAAGGCATGATCTTCTACTGAAAAGATCAAGTTGAGGATAAATCGTGGCTCTTCTCCTAACAACTCCAAAAAGCGGTGCCAGGGACGCCGCTCCTCGATCGGAAAGCTCTCTTCATATAGTTGCTTTACCGAATCAAGGAGTTGGGCATGCTGTGCCTCGTCATAAACTTCTACAAGTATAGGCGACGTCATCTTATTTACTTCTTAATAGCAGCTACACCGGGAAGCTCTTTTCCTTCAATAGCCTCTAACAGAGCACCACCGCCTGTTGATACGTAAGATACCTGATCGGCCAACCCAAGAAGATGTACAAGTGCTACTGTGTCACCTCCCCCGGCTAACGAATAAGCGTCCTGCTTCGTTTCTGCTACGATTGCTTTTGCCATTTCTTCAGAGCCTGCACGGAAAGACTCCATTTCAAACACACCGCAGGGGCCATTCCACAGGATTGTCTGAGCACCTTTCAGTGCTTCGGCATACACACGAGAGGTCTCGGGCCCTACATCCAATCCCATTCTATCCTCAGGAATGGCATCAATTGGATACACGGCTTTTTGCGCATCATTGGCGAATGCATCGGCAGCCACACAATCAGTAGCCATAACCAACTCTACACCACGCTCCTTTGCCTTGCGTTCAATCTCTCCCACTAAATCAAATTTATCCTCTTCGCAAAGGGACTTACCTATTTTTCCTCCGTGTGCCGCTACAAAAGTATAGACCATTCCACCCGTAAGGATTAGCTTATCGACCTTGTCCAACAGAGAGTCAATAATATCTATTTTGCTAGATACCTTTGCGCCTCCCATAATGGCCACAAAAGGATGCTGTATATCCCCTATAACCCGCTCAACAGCCTTTACCTCTTTCTCCATAAGGAATCCAAAAAGCTTGTGCTCGCGGTCAAAATGCTCAGCCATGATTGCTGTAGAGGCATGAGCCCGGTGGGCGGTACCAAAGGCATCGTTCACATATACCTCAGCGAGAGAGGCAAGTTGCTTGGCATACTCCTTCTGCCCCTGCTTAACGGCGGCCTTGGCAGCTTTCTTTTCTTCCTCAGAGGCATCCTCCGCAAGGCCTCTGGGCTTACCCTCTTCCTCTGCGTAAAAGCGGAGATTTTCCAAAAGAAGTGCCTCTCCATCACGTAGTGCTTCGGCAGCTGCTTTTACTTCTTCACCAACTGAATCGGGGACAAAGCGCACCTTTTGACCCAATAGCTCCTCTAAGTGTGGCACAATGTGCTTTAGCGAGAGCGCTTCGGATGGGCCTTTTGGTCTTCCTAAATGAGAAGCAATAATTAGCCGTCCACCATCTGAAAGAATCTTCTGTAGGGTAGGCAGTGCGGCACGCATACGCGTGTCGTCTGTTATATGCCCCTTGTCATCTAATGGTACATTAAAGTCTACACGAACAAATACGGTCTTTCCTTTGAAGTTGAACTCTTTGATATCCATATGCTGTATTAATTAGTTGATTCCTTTTTTTATGCTTTCATACTAACGGCATCCAATAGAAGCCATACATCGTGGCAAGTAATCTTATGTACAAGCAGAACGGCTTCGTCATCCGCTACCATTTGGTAAATAGCTTGACTATCCCCCTTTTGTAGTGCAAACGCCTCACGGAAGCTCGTTACGGCATCTGTATAGCGACCCATTGCCATCATTAGATATCCTTGGTTGAGGCAATCTACACTATTCTTGTGCTCCATCTTATTATAAAAAGCTTCACTTTGGACATACTCCTTCAGCATGAAAAGGGTCCATGCCATAGGACGCAGTACGCGTTCGGGACGGGAGGACTTAAATTCGTACTCGTAAAGCAGAGGCTTAGCCATATCGTAGCACTGCATCTCTAAAAAAGTAGCTGCCAAACGGAGGAGTAACTCGGGATTTTCCTTATCCTTCTCACGCAACTCGCTAAGTAGCTCGGTTGCCTTCTTGTACAAGCCTACAGAGCGATAGGATAGCGCTAATTCGATGATACTATCAGCGTCCAGATCACCAATTAAATCTGCGTGCTCATAGCTTTTAATCGCATCGATATACTCATTGAGTTGGTAATGAGCATGCCCTGAGCGAATAAGTAAATTTCTATCCGTTGTACCGCTCTTATGTAATTGCTCTACAATCTGAATAACTTGCTTATACTTCTTCTTATTCATAAGCAGATCAATCGCCTGTACCGCCAAATGGTTATAATTGGGTAGATAGGGACGGAGCACTATCATATCCGGCACCAGTAAATTGTCGAAAAAGTTGAATAGACGCCTGCCGGAGAATGGATATAGCTTCACTAATCGGTAGAAGCATTGGAAATAGCTGTGGATAGCTTGATGAATCCTTTTTCTATCGTTGTGCTTTGCTTCTCCCTCCATCTCTCGCTTTTCGTCCAAAGCACGATTGAGATCCTCCGCACTGCCGTTATAAGTAATATTAAATGAGTGATAGCCCAATAGCGCGCTATACAAATCCGAGTCACACACCACATTGTGAAAGAGCTCGGTAAGGGTTCTCACGGCATCACCTCCCGTTTCTTCAAATCGGGCTACAATAGCACTATGCTTGATATCAAAGGGGATCAACCAATTACCTACAGAGCGAAAGAAGGGGAACCGCTTAAAGTTACGAAAGAGTGCATAACGTGTATCGTACCCTTCTTGCTCCAAGCGTGCTATCCGCTCCATTTCACTACGGAGGTCCTCGTCAGCCATAATTCCTTCTAAGCCACTCTCCAACCCCTCTTCCATGGATTGGCGCATGACATCTATACTCTGCGCCTGAATACCGGGCATCTTCTTCTCCAACATATGCGTCAAGTCGCTCGTCTCAGTCGCAATTAGGTAGTCGCTGTAGAGCATCTCAAGCAATTCAGAGAAAGAAATCACCCCCTCATCATCTGAGGCATAGACCATATCACTTACTTTCTTCAATAGGGGGCCGAACTCCTTATCGTAGAGAGAAAGACGCTTATCATAGAGCGTGGCTGCCACCACAAAGGCAAAAGCGAGTCTCACCAAGTAGCCCTCGGAGAGGTCTTCACGTGTCAGCTCGCTTAAAATCCATTTTACTTTCGTTTCGTCCCATAGATACATCAGTGCCATTGTCATAGCTGAGGCAATAGACTGTCTCACATAGTCACTTGCTTGGCTGTATTCACTGAGTATATCGTCATCAATACCATGAGAGACCCATATAGTATCAAAGAGTTCTTCCAAACAATTGTCAAACACTTTGCGCTGTGCCCCCACAAGGGAAGCCGGATCCTGAAGCAATGGTTCACGAAGACGCAGAGCCGAGTCCACATTAGCTGCCAATATCTTCATCGTCACATAATACTGCTCACCGGATATACGTATTCCCTGCTCTCGCCTTAGTTCATCCATTTCCTCGAGTAAAGAGCGCTTTAGAAACGTAACTATTTCGTCCCGCTTGTCATCTTTCACTCCCTGTACCGCATAGGAGAGCATTTGGCGATAGGTAGTCTCTATATCTGCTATTTTTTCAAGATGAAAGGGATAGGGCAATTCTTCGCTGTATGCACGTATCCCCTTAATAGCATCATATAGCCGTCCGTTATATATTAGCTCTTCTATCTCTCTTTTTCTCATTCTATTTCTCCCTTTCCTTTGGTAACCTCTCCTCGCATCAGGATAGAGTGCACTCGCTCTGTACCAAGTTTCTACAAATGTAACCCTATTTTATGGAAAGAGGGGGTTGTGAGCCGCTTGTCAAACCATCTAAATAGGCAGGTTTCATAAATTTACGGGGCACACGGATTGATTCTTTCAATCTCTTTTCGCTCCCATAAAGGGCTTCGTACCCATCTACACGGTGGTGCAGGATTAAGATAGCTTGATAAAGTGCTGCTATCATTAGGTACAGCGCCATCATACCATCTAGGGTAATATGCACCCGGAGCATACCTCCGCCCATTTGCAAAAAACTTTCTATCACTTCAAGGATCACATTACACAACCATGCAATTACTGCGCCAAGAGTAGAGAAAAGCACTCCCGAGGGTATAAATAAAACAGTAATCAACACCAACGGAATTAGCGCACCGCTCAGTATCACCAAGGGGATGTTACTCCACAGGGCCCAAAGCGATGTAGAGCCAAAGTGGTATAGTATAAGCGGTATAGTAAGTACTTGAGCCGAAATAGACAAGGCCACAAGTCCATACAGATAGCTAATCAATGGGTTTTTGCGAAGCCGAGCTCTACCGGTCTTATAAAAGAGAGGATAAAAAAGCGCAATGGACAAAATGGCCATATAAGAGAGCTGAAAACCTATATCAAATAGAAAACCGGGATGGATCGCTAATAATACAAATGCTGAAAAGGCAAGTACATTGATTCTATCTCTACTCACTCCCCATACATCCGCTATTTCATAAAGTGTAAGCATGAAGGCAGCGCGTATAGTAGGCGTGGAAAGGCCCGTGAGCAGAGCAAAAATCCAAGCTACCGCAATTACGACTATTGAGAGCCATCGACGCTGACGAGCCGAGCTTATCAGGGGAGCCAAGAGTAACCATACAAAGTAAACCACAATGCCCAAGTGGAGTCCACTTACCGCCATAATATGTGCTGCTCCCACTGTGCGAAATTTATCTGCCACTTCTCTCGATTCATTCCGATAGCCAAAGCATACAGAGTAAATGATCGCTCTACTCTGCTCGCTCTCTATCAGGCTGTCCACTCGCCGGAGCAGTCTGTCTCTTACAGAGAGAGCGAAACGCCGAACCGAAGTACTGTGTTGCGCCTTGTAAAGCCGGTAGGTATAGGGATAGCAAACTCCACAAGCCCCTTTGGACATAAGGAAATGACGGTACGAAGCTTGCGACTGCCGCTCAGTAGGCACTATGGTAGCCCGAGGGAGCTGTAAGGTATCCCCTATCTGAGGGCATTCTCCACTCAAGGGCAAATAGAGCATTACCTTCTTACCATCCGAAAAGCGGGTAAGTACTCGCTGATAGTGCTTAGTGCGATTTGCTTCGGAGAGTGTAACCGCCCTACAGGTGCCCTCATACGCTGTTGCCCCGATAGATAAATGCTCTTTGAAATTAGCTGCTACAAAGAAGCCAAAAGCCGAAGCAGCAAGCAGAAAAACAACCATCCTGAGGGGCGCATAGTATCTTCCTCCCCAAAGCGACACAGCTACTACAAGCAGTGCGCCAATAGCTATTTGGAGCGCATATGCGCTAAGGGTCGTGAAGCCAAGCGCAAGCCCGACGAGGAATACCAGAAGGGCTCCTAACGCAGGCCTACTCCTTAGGCTGCTATACACGATGCTTCAGTATGCGAATAGCCTCCTGTGGGGAGCGATGCTTAAATACGTAACTACCCGCTACTAAGGCATCAGCCCCCGCATTAACTAAAGCTTGGCCAGTCGCTTCATTGACACCGCCGTCCACCTCAATAAGTGTATTCAAGCCCTGCCGGTCTATCATGGCGCGAAGCGTCTCCACCTTATGTAGGGTTCGCTGAATAAAGGACTGCCCACCAAAGCCAGGATTTACACTCATCAATAGTACCACATCACACACCTCCAGTACATCTTCGAGCATACTCACCGGGGTATGTGGGTTAAGCGACACTCCCGCTTTCACTCCTTTTGCACGTATTGCGGTCATCGAGCGATGCAAGTGCTGCGATACTTCATAGTGGATGGTCATTACCTCGGTCTGAAGTGCTGCCAAGCGATCCAAGTAATCCATAGGATTGACTACCATCAAATGCACATCCAATGGTTTCTTTACTACAGGGCGAATAGCCTCTAAAATAGGAAATCCAAACGATAGATTAGGGACAAAGACCCCATCCATCACATCTATGTGAAGCCAGTCTGCATCACTTTGATTGATCATTTCCACACTATCCTGTAGGTGTAGAAAGTCCGCACTCAGTAATGAAGGTGATACGATGGTTTGTTTACGCTGCATGATGAAGTAATATTGTTATGATGACTATTCAGTATTTGCTTTAGACTATTTGGACACCTATGTATTATCTATTGATTAAACGATTGCTGCGTGTTTTGTCGCTCATTAAATAGATAGACCCGATCATTCGGGCGCACTTTTTCGGGTACGGGAATAGAAATCACACTGCCCTTCGGAGCCTCCGCCACGGGCTTTAGGTCAAGCCTTATCTCTGCGAGATCCTCTTCTACCAGTCCGGTAGTGGGACCTGTTATGATTATTCTATCTCCCTGCGCTAAGGAACCCGCTTCTAAAAGCACTTCAGCGACTCCAAGCTTAGAGAAGTAATTGGTTATCTTTCCTACAAATACTTTTTCTCTTGTGGCTGCAGAGCCATAAATAGGCGTCCACTCGCCAAGGCGCTGTCCGAGGTAGTAACCATTCCAAAAGCCTCTATTGAATACAGTGGCTAAACGCTCATCCCACTCGGCAATCTTCTCCGGACTATAGGTACCATTACAAACGGCTCGTATAGCCTCCTTATACACAGAGACTACTGTATGCACATACTCAGGACCGCGTGCACGCCCCTCTATCTTAAAGACCCGCACTCCGGCATCCATCATCTTATTGATAAAATGAACCGTTTTCAAGTCCTTGGGAGACATGATATTGCTATTCTCTACCTTCAGCTCTATATCACTGGTTTCATCAAACACACGATAGCTGCGACGGCATACCTGCCCACAAGCTCCTCTATTGGCGGAGCGTCCAAGTTCATGCAGGCTTAGGTAACACTTGCCCGACACAGCCATGCAGAGCGCACCGTGGGCAAACATTTCGATACGCACCGGTCGACCGTTCGGCCCCTGAATAGGCTGCTCTTCTATAGCTCGATGAATAGCACTCACCTGATCAAGGTTAAGCTCGCGCGCTAATACGACCACATCGGCAAAACGGGCATAAAAGCTAAGAGCCTCCGCATTGGTAATATTGAGTTGAGTAGAAAGATGAACCGCCACTCCCCTCTCTGCCGCATAGGTCATGGCTGCCACATCCGAGGCTATGATAGCGGATACCTCCGACTCCTTCGCCCGATCAATGATTTCGCGCATCAGAGCAAGATCATCGTCGTAGAGGATTGTATTAAGGGTTAGATAGCTCTTTACTCCGGCTTCCCTACAAATAGAGGTAATCTGCAACAGATCGTCCCAGCCAAAGTTGGCTGCTGAACCGGAACGCATATTCAACTTAGATATACCAAAGTAAACACTATCCGCACCGGCATGTATAGCCGCTTGAAGAGACTCATACGAGCCGACAGGTGCCATCAGCTCAAAATCCGATTCACTATACTTATCCTTTTTCTCCATTTCCTTCCCTTGACTGCTCCAAAGGTACTCATTTGATCAGAAAGAGGGGCTCTCGCATGCGCGCAATACCCAATCAGACAAAGCCACATTGCCAAAAGATTCAGCTGTAATAAACTAAAGCGGATTGAACTTGGTAAGGGAGTAAAAATTCATCCGAATGAAAAAATCGTTTGGTCCGAACGAAAATGAAGAATATCCGCATGCACCCAACGACCGCAAAAGATGTGTTTGAACGAGAAAAAAGGTTCTGATCTATTTTTCAGGGCATATAAGCCTCTCTCGCTCAACGAAAGAGGGCGACTACTGAAAGCACCTATCGCCTTTTCCTACCGATAAGTAAAGAGGCTGCAAGAGCTGCTTCCACAAGCAAAGGGAAGCAGCGAATAGGATTAATTGGGATAGATGCGATAATCCACTCCGGCTCGCTCTTTAATCGCTTTCTGCAAGGTTTCCAAAGGAATCTCCTTGCCCAAGAAGCGTATCGTAGCTAAGGGAGGATACAGGGAAACAAAAGCCTGCACCCCCTCCAAACTATTAAGTGCGTCCTCCACATGCTTACGACAATGCATGCACATCATTCCTTCAATGCGATAGATTTTTTCGTTCATATCTTTAATCTGAATCTGTTTAGAAAATTTTACTCGTCGGCTACTGGTCGTTGGCGTACTTAGCTTACGCCGGCCCAGCCGAAGACTATTAGTTACCACGCTTACACTGCTCAAAGCCATAGCCGCACCGGCAATCATAGGGTTGAGTAAGAAGCCGTTTATCGGATACAATACACCGGCGGCAATAGGCACCGCGAGAAGATTGTAGAAGAAAGCCCAAAAGAGGTTTTGACGAATGGTCGTGACCGTAAGGTGCGATAAGCGAATGGCCTCCGCAATACGTCGCAAATCATCTCCTATGATAGTAATTCCGGCTACTTCCATAGCTATATCACTCCCGCACCCCATGGCAATACTTAAGTCGGCTTGAGCTAAGGCAGCCGTGTCGTTTATTCCATCGCCCACCATAGCCACCTTTTTACCCTTTGCTTGCAGCGCCTTCACAATAGCCGCCTTTTCATGAGGGAGTACTTCCGAATAGTAACCCTCTATACCGACAGCCGCAGCCACCCTCTCTGCCGCAGCACGATTATCCCCCGTAAGCATACATACCTCGATGCCTTTCCGCTGCAAAGCATCAACCGCTTCACGAGAGCTTTCTTTGATGCTATCCGCTATACCTGCCACGGCAACCATCGTGTGCTCTTGGGCAAAAAGAACGAGCGTCCTGCCTTCCGCAAGAAGACGCTCTACCTCCGGACGAAATAGGTCGGGAATGGGGATCTCAAACTCCTTAAATAAAGCCTCATTTCCTATCAAGTAGCGGCATGCCCCTGAGTAGGCCGAAACTCCTTTACCGGGATGGGTTTGCAAGTTGGTGAGCTCAGGTAGGTGATCCGTGGATAAGTAGGCAGCTACGGCAGCCGCCAAAGGATGCTCACTTCGTGCCTCCATAGCAGCAAATACCGACATATCGGTTTGCGGCAGAGAGTGAAAGTCGGTTACTTGTGGCTGTCCGTGGGTTAGTGTACCGGTTTTATCCACGAGAAGCGTATCGATACCTCTCGCTACTTCAAGGCTTTCTGCATCCTTAATAAGAATACCATGCTTAGCCCCTACCCCAACTCCTACCATAATAGCGGTGGGGGTAGCCAATCCCAAAGCACAAGGACAAGCAATAACTAGTACCGACACGCAAGCCTGTAGGCCATGCACAACCCTCTGATCGGCATCTAACAGCAACCAAAGCAAGAGGGTAACCACCGCAATGGAGAGAATCACCGGTACAAACACGGAAGCTATTTTATCCACTGTACGCTGAATGGGGGCTTTGCTCCCTTGCGCCTGCTCCACCAAACGAATAATACCGGCGAGCAGTGTCTCCTCCCCCACTTCATCGGCACGATAAGTAAGCGTATTGGTTCGATTGATCGTGCCGGCAAAAAGCTTGGCTTCTACTTGCTTCAGCTTGGCTTCCGGCTCTCCCGTGAGCATACTCTCTTCTACATAACTGCTGCCCTCAGTGACCGTGCCATCTACTGCAATTCGCTCGCCCGGTTTTGCCAAAAGAATATCCCCTTTGCGCAACACATTGATCGCTACCTCCTCTAAGCTACCATCCTCATTCACTCTTACCACGCGAGAAGGTTGTAGGCCCATAAGCTGATCAATTGCCATTGATGTCCTATGCTTAGCGCGCTCTTCTAATAAACGTCCCAAGAGAATGAAGGTAATAATTACGGCAGCGGACTCAAAGTAAATGGGCTGTCCTACAGAGTGTGTCCACCTGAAGTAGGGAGCAAACAGATTGAAAAGACTATACAGGTAAGCTATTCCGGTGCTTAGTGCCACCAATGTATCCATATTGCAAGAGCGATGCATTAGCTGCTGCCATGCGTTGCGGAAGAAGTCTCTCCCCATCACAAATACTACAGGCGTAGCAAAGAGCCACATCACCCAAGGCGCCTCGGGTCGATGCATCCATATCATCCCATACAGTACCACCGGTATGGTAAGAATAAGTGCTACAAAAGTACGGCGACGCAGTATGCGATACGCTTTCTGTTTGACTGCGGCAGCTTCTTTTCTGCTATCGGAGGCATCAGTAGAAACAATCAACTTATACCCTGCAGCAGCAACAGCCTTTTGAAGATCCTCGAGCGTAACAACGGACTGGTCGTAGCTTACACGTGCCGTGGCTGTAGCTAAGTTTACGCTTACCTGCTCCACGCCCTTACTCCTTGCAAGCGCCTTCTGTACATGAGCCACACAAGTGGCACAACTCATCCCGACTACCGGGAAACTTTGTTCCGTTAGCATCGTTCAGTTTGTCCCATTACTTGTAGGCAAACGGTGCGCGATAGGATACTCCTGCCCATAGCTCCTCTTAATGCCTGATGAAACTTATATACCTTTCTCTCCATAGTTATATACCTACTTGTATACCTCTTGATGCAAAGATATATATCTATTTTGCAACCGATATGCATTAAGTGCGGAGGGGATGCACTTGCCCGAAAGAGAAACGTATGCAACTACGACATATCACGGCTCTATCTGTCTACAGATAAATAGCATCGGGATAGGCTACTCGGTACAGAAAGAGGGGCCATGGCTTGACGGATACTCCGGCACAACTACGATCCTTTTGCTCTAATATGCTCTGTATATCAAAGGAATTGAGCTCTCCCCTGCCTACTTGTAGCAGTGTACCTACAATCGTGCGCACCATACTACGCAGAAAACGATTGGCAGTGATAGTAAATTGATAGCAACCCGGATAAAAGCTTTCAGTCCAAAGTGCCTCTGTTACGGTACAAATATTCGTATACGTGTCGGTATGCAACTTGGAAAAAGAGGTAAAGTCATGCTCCCCTATAAGCAATTGAGCCGCTTCATTCATACGCACTATATCCGGCAGAGGTCGAACCGACAGCACATAAGGCCCCATAAAAGGGTCCCGCTCGGAGGCGATATAGTAGTGATAAGTACGACTCACGGCATCAAAGCGTGCGTGAGCCGTGGCATTGACCGCTTTAATAGAACGTACAAACACACTCTTGGGAAGAATTCCGTTCAAGCTACGTCTCCATCGCTCCGCCTGCTCGGGAGTATCCGGTAAGTCAACGTGTGCCGGTAGCGAAAAGGCATTCACGCCTGCATCCGTTCGCCCTGCTCCTACAACGGTAAGAGGAGTATGAAAGAGTATGCTCAAGGCCTCCTCTACTGCCTGCTGCACAGAGTATCCGTTAGGTTGTCTTTGCCAACCCACAAACTCATCCCCTCGAAAGGCTATATCCAGGAAGAAACGCACGACGAGAGCTACTTCTTTTTGGTGGTCTTCTTGGAGGTTGTTTTTGAAGTTGCTTTACGCTTAGTTGCTTTCTTTGCAGTATCCGTTTTCTTGCTGCTGCCACTTCCTTTCAATTCGTTCAATAGCGCTACAGCTTCTTCGTAAGAGAGCTCCTCAGGCTTCTTGATACGTGCCGGGAGATAGAAGCGGTCTTTCCCTTTCTCAATAACAGGTTTCTTGCGCCACAGCTTAATGCGCAAGTCACTATCCTCCGGATAGGTACGAAGAGTTGCTTTGCGCTCAGCCTCGCGCTTAGCCTCAATGAGATCAATTGCCTCCTCAAGAGTTATTTCGGAGGGATTGTAGCCGCGGGGAATACTTGTATTTGCGCCCCCATGCTTTATATAAGGTCCGAAGCGACCTACCGCTACTTCTACTTCGCTACCCTCATATTTACCGATATGACGAGGGAAATCAAATAGCTTAAGCGCCTCCTCCAATGTAATAGTCTGTATAGATTGTCCATCGCGAAGAGAAGCAAAACGCGGCTTTTCTTCATCATTTGAGTCCCCGATCTGTACCAAAGGACCATAGCGTCCTATACGAGCTTTCACTAATTTGCCGCTCTTCGGATCAATGCCCAACTCACGTTCTCCGCGCGTATCTGTGCTATCAGAGCTCAATACTTTCTCTACTAAAGGATGAAAGTAGTGGTAGAACTGATTGAGATGTTCGGTCCAAACAAGCTTTCCATCGGCAATCTTATCGAATTGTTCCTCTATTTTTGCTGTAAAGTCGTAGCTTAGAATATTCGGGAAGTTAGCTACCAAGAAGTCATTCACCACCATCCCTATATCGGTAGGTAGGAGCTTTCCCTTGGTGGCACCGGTATGTTCGCGCCGTTCCTTGAGCTGCGGCTCATTGCCGGCTATATAGGGATCGGTATCCAGCAGGTAATCTTTGTAAATTCTCAGTGTACCATTATCCTGCCCCTTCGTTACATATTCGCGATTAAGAATAGTCTGAACCGTGGGTGCATAGGTAGAAGGTCTGCCGATGCCTAATTCCTCCAAGCGACGAACCAGAGAGGCTTCCGTGTAGCGTGCCGGTGGATTGCTGTAATGCTCGGTAGCGGTATATGTATATGTTTTAAGCGTATCGCCCACTGCCAGCTTAGGCAATCGCTTGACGTTACCTTCCTCTTCGTCATCTTTTTCCTCCGCTGTACTCTTATAATTATAGGCAGCGAGGAATCCTTCGGACAGAAGCACCTCACCGGAGGCGATAAATCGTTCACCGGTAGCGCTATTCTCGATTAAAACCTCTGTTTTTTCAAATGTAGCGTCAGCCATCTGGCTGGCCAACGTACGCGAGAGAATAAGGCGATAGAGGCGTGCTTCGCGCTCGTCGCCCGGTATATTTTCCACGGCAAGATTGGTGGGGCGGATTGCTTCGTGCGCTTCCTGTGCGCCTTTGCTCTTTGTTTTGTAAATGCGCCTCTGGTGGTTTGCCGCGCCCCAAGTACGGGTATTGATATCTTCCGCCATCTTTAATGCCACGGGGGATAGGTTAACCGAGTCGGTACGCATATAGGTAATCAGCCCTTCCTCGTACAGTTTTTGCGCCACACGCATAGTTGTGGATACGGGGAACCCGAGCTTGCGCGCCGCTTCCTGCTGAAGTGTGCTCGTGGTGAACGGAGCCGCCGGACTGCGCCTTGCTTTCTTCTTTTCAATACCGATAACCGTCATAGTCCCCGGCGCATTCGCTTTTAGGAAATCGATTGCCTTGTTTGCGGAGGAAAACTCGCTATTGGCATCGGCACGAAAGCGTATTTTGCCCGTTTGGGTAGAGAGCGCTGCTTGCGCCCGATAGGTAACGGTTGGTGTAAAGTTGCGTATTTCCTCTTCTCGTTCACAGATAAGCCTTACCGCCACACTCTGCACACGCCCCGCCGATAGGGAAGGCATAATCCTACGCCACAGAAGAGGAGACAGCTCAAAACCGACAATTCGGTCCAAAATACGTCTTGCCTGCTGCGCATCCACCAGATTGATGTTTATTTCGCGCGGCGTTTGTATCGCCTTTTTAATGGCGGAGGGAGTAATTTCGTGGAATACGATGCGCTTGGTGGGCTTATTCTTTAGCCCGAGCACTTCGTATAGATGCCAAGCTATAGCCTCCCCCTCACGGTCATCATCACTTGCAAGCCATACCGTGTCGGCGGCCTTAACAGCTGCCTTAAGGCGGCTTACTACTTGTCGCTTATCCTCTGAGATAATGTACTTAGGAGTAAAGTTTTGGGCTATATCTACTCCCAAATCGCTTTTCGCAAGGTCACGAATATGTCCGTAGGAAGAGAGCACATGATACTGGTCTCCTAAGATCTTCTCGATTGTTTTTGCCTTTGCAGGCGACTCTACGATAACAAGGTTTCGCGCTTCACTCATAAATAGATACTTCAATAGCAAAATGGCCGTTCAAGGCACAAAGGTAGTAATTGATAAATAATCTCCTATTCGTATACCCGATAATGGGTACTTTTGTACATGCCGATAAAAAGATAGGGCACGCATTACGCGCACCCTACTCTATTCTGTTTATTCTTCTTTGCGAAGCACCTCTTTAAAGCTCTTCAAAGTCGGCATCTGATATTTTTTCGTCACCGCCCTTATTCTGAGCATTTCCCGGCTGAGGTCCGTCATTTGGATTAGGCTGAGCCTGACCGCTTGCAGCATTCTGCTTATAAAGCTCTTCGCTTGCCGCATGGAAAGCTTGGTTTAAGGCTTCCATTGCACTGTCGATAGCAGCTACGTCCTCCTTTTGTCTAGCCTCCTTGAGGTGTGCGATAGCATCCTCAATTGCCTTCTTATGGTCGGGAGAAATCTTATCAGCTATCTCCTTAACCTGCTTCTCGCTATTGAAAATCAGATTATCTGCTTGGTTAAACTTATCAACCTGCTCCTTAAGCTTCTTATCAGCCTCTGCATTAGCTTCTGCTTCTGCCTTCATACGCTTGATTTCATCATCTGTCAAGCCGCTGGATGCCTCAATGCGGATCTTTTGCTCCTTGCCGGTAGCCTTATCAATTGCACTTACGTTAAGAATACCGTTAGCGTCAATATCAAAGGTTACTTCAATCTGAGGAATACCACGAGGTGCCGGTGTAATACCATCTAATATAAAGCGACCTATACTCTTATTATCGCTCGCCTTTGTACGCTCCCCTTGCAGTACATTGATCTCAACTTGCGGCTGATTATCGCTTGCCGTGGAGAATACTTCGCTCTTCTTGGCAGGAATGGTTGTATTGGCATCGATCAACTTGGTCATCACACCACCGAGGGTCTCAATACCCAGAGATAGAGGCGTCACGTCAAGTAGCAATACATCCTTTACTTCTCCGGTCAACACACCACCTTGAATAGCTGCACCAATGGCTACTACTTCATCGGGGTTCACACCCTTTGAGGGTTCCTTACCGAATATCTCGCGTACTTTTTCCTGTACGGCGGGGATTCGTGTAGAACCACCTACAAGGATCACCTCATCAATTTGATCCTTAGAGAAGCCCGAATCCTTCATTGCCTGCTCGCAAGGAGCCACTAATGCCTGGATGAGCTTGCTGCTTAACTGCTCAAACTTAGCCTTAGTAAGAGGCATTACCAAGTGCTTAGGCACATTGTTGATTGAGGTAATATAGGGCAGGTTAATATCTGTACTATTAGCTGAAGAGAGCTCTATCTTAGCTTTTTCAGCAGCCTCCTTCAAGCGCTGCAATGCCATAGGATCTTGTCGAAGGTCAACTCCCTCCTGAGCTTTAAACTCTTCTGCCATCCAGTCTATAATAACGTGGTCGAAGTCATCACCTCCCAAATGGGTATCTCCATTGGTGGACTTCACTTCAAAGACTCCGTCACCCAACTCGAGGATACTAATATCAAACGTTCCCCCACCAAGGTCGAAGACAGCGATCTTCATGTCCTTATTTACCTTATCCAAGCCATAGGCAAGTGAAGCTGCCGTAGGCTCATTTACGATACGGCGTACCTTAAGTCCGGCTATTTCACCGGCTTCCTTAGTGGCCTGACGCTGTGCATCGCTAAAATATGCCGGTACAGTAATTACAGCATCTGTAACTTCAGCACCCAGGTAATCTTCAGCCGTTTTTTTCATCTTTTGCAGGATCATAGCAGATATTTCCTGCGGTGAGTAGAGGCGTCCGTCCACATTTACGCGGGCTGTATTATTGTCACCGCGAACTACTTCAAACGGCACACGGCTCGTCTCTTTACTTACGCGGTCATAGGTTTCACCCATGAATCGCTTAATCGAATAAATCGTCTTTTTCGGATTGGTGATGGCCTGACGCTTTGCAGGATCACCCACTTTACGCTCACCTCCTTCTACGAAGGCTACAATGGAGGGAGTTGTACGCTTTCCCTCACTGTTGGATATAACGATGGGCTCGTTGCCCTCTAACACAGCTACACAGCTGTTCGTTGTTCCTAAGTCTATTCCAATGATCTTTCCCATATTGTGTCGTATATCTTTTATTTCTAATGGTTATGCTTTAATCTTTTCTCTTATATGCCCCCTTCGGCATCCCGAATCGAGCATACACCAAGTATAATACAAATACTATGCCAAAAGAGAATTGCTGACAAATAGGACAAAAAGTATTATTACTGTCCGATCAAGAGCAGAGCGCAAAACGCCCCTCACCCGTTTACCCAGGAAGAGGACAAGCATCTACTGATCAGGCAGTTAGAAAGAATAGAAAAAAGATTCTGATCTTTTTCGTAAAAGATATAGATGTTTCATTCAATAGGTTCTGATGTTTTAAATGAAAGATATAGATCTTTTTTCTCAAGAAAGTAGGGCTTTATAATAATGGGAAAGAAAAAAGGGGCGGACCTACTTATCAGTCCGCCCCCTTTTCTTGGGCAAAGCCGGTGACCGGTAACTTCGTTACCCGCCTAAGAGCTTTGTATAACTATCTCTTCTCCAAGAGTCTCATTATTCAGCTGCAGGTGCCTTTTCAGCGCACTCGGCAAGCGTGAAGATATACTCCTGAGCGCCTTCTACATTAGCACGCTTTCCTTCGCTGTCAAGCATATAGAGCTTATTTTCTTCCAACTCAAAGCTCTTATCGGCAAATGAGAGCTTGCCGTCAGCGAATGTATAGTCAGCGTCCAAAATATTCTCTCCTGCAGTAGTCGTATAGTCTACTTTGTTGCCCTCCTTAACGGTAAGGGTAGCTTCAATTACCGCTGCTGCATCAGCTTGGGGCAATGTACCTTTCCAAACCCCCATAGGTAACTGTGCACAGGTTGTGGCTGGGGTTTTGTCCTGGCAAGACTGGCAGGTGCATCCCTCCTTACAACCCATTTCTTTACATTGTGTACCATCACAGGTACAAGTGTCACTCTTCTTATTGCCATTGCATGCTACACAAGCCAATGCAATAACGGCTACTGCAAATAACTTTTTCATAATTCTTTATTGTTACTTTAAAGTTCTACTTCTTAATATTGTTGAGAAGGGCGAGCTTTACTGACTCCCTTCTGAGTGCGAAGATACTATAAATTATCGATTGATACACCAATACACCGACCGATAGCACTCCGGCAGACAAAATAACCTATGCTTACGATTACAACACACATTATATCCGACCTGGCCGGATGGGCACTTTCTTAGAATGGATAGCCAATAGCCAAATGTATTCCAAGGGCATCCTTAAATTTGGGAATATTGTAGTACCCCCTGCGGCTCGTCTTGTAAGGAAGGTGAAGCCCGATACCGGCATCCAAACGAATCACGAAGAAGCCCAAGTCGTAGCGCAGCCCTAAGCCTGTACCCAAAGCGATTTGATCAAGGAAATCCTTGAAGTCGGCTACCTCGCGTAGCGATCCATAGGGTCGATAGGGATCCTTATGGATCAGCCATATATTACCGGCATCAAGGAAAAGAGCACCATGCAGATTACCGGCGAGACGCATACGCCACTCGGCATTCATCTCCAACTTGAACTCACCGGTTTGATCAATAAATGCATACTTACCCTCCATAGGACGATATGCCCCGGGTCCTACACTACGTACCGTAAAAGCACGAATACTATTTGCGCCACCCACATAAAACTGCTCACTATATGGAGCCACTTTCATATTACCAAAGCTGTAGATAACTCCGGTTGCCAAGCGCGCAGCTACCGTCTGATTACGATTGATCGTGTACGTATAACGGAAGTCAGCGGTAAACCGCACAAACTGAGCAAAAGGAACACTAAGTAGCGTTTTCGTATCGTTGTAGCGTTTACCGGCAGCCGCATAGATTCCATTCAATAGATTACCCGCTTCAGAGATGGAATATTCCATCCAAATCTTATGAGATCCATGATCTTCAAATACATTATTGTAGGTGTACACATATCCTAAGCTGGGGATAAACTGACTCCTCAGACTCAACCCCAAGGCAGGATTCTCCTTCACGATTTCCTTAAATAGGTCCGAACGATTGGACAAGCGGTTGAACTGCAATCGGAAAGGAGTAACCACATGCTTATTCGATTGATTTACATCAAAGGTATAGGATATAGAGGCACCTGCGGAAAGCATGCGGAAATACCCGGCACGATTGAGAATACTGGCAGAGAGTGTCAAGTCGGTAGCTGTAGGAAATGGGAGCACATTATCCTTCACTCCGGGGAGAAAGATAGCAGGAGCCTGCAAGCCTATATCAATACCAAACTCGTAACTATTGATCAATGCGGCACGACCCTCCGCATTATTCCACGACTGCCACTCATAGGAGCCATGAATACTGCCGGAGAGCGTTTCACCACCTCCGAGCAAATTTTGTCGTGCCAAGGAGAATGTGAGCGCAGGACCTAAGAAGTTGTTACTCTTTACCTTGAAAGCAGTTTCCAATGAGGTATCCCAAAGGCGATCCAACGTAGAGTTTACGTATAGATCCAGTACATGATTCACCGTATCGATCGGAGTAAAGACAAACTCCGTATAAGCAAATACGCCCAGTCGTGCCAACGCCTCGCGGCTCCGCATCTCAGCACGCTCCGAATAGATATCACCGGGACGCAGTCGCATACGACGCCCTATTACACCACTACGTACCTGCGGGCGTCTTCCGTTATAGCGGATGAGAATATCATTAAATTGGGTACTATCCTTCATCGTATCACTGCGAAAGCCATTGATCGTAAAAACTACGTTCCCTATTGTCCAAGGCGTAAATACAGACTCGGGGGTGCCCTGCTTGATACGAGCTTTCAGGTGTACTGCATTATCCCTGTGCAGCGTATCGGCTTCATAATAGATTACATCCGGAGTATAGTAATAAAAGCCCCTATTGCGGAGCATCGTACTGATAAGCTGTCGGTCTTCCAAAAGACGGCCCAGATTAAACTGATCTCCTACTTGGAGCTTAGAAAAAAGGGAATGATC
Organism: uncultured Bacteroidales bacterium; assembly: GCA_947290775.1. Classification (GTDB taxonomy): domain Bacteria; phylum Bacteroidota; class Bacteroidia; order Bacteroidales; family Porphyromonadaceae; genus Porphyromonas; species Porphyromonas miyakawae. Next base: position 33,858 of record CAMYPM010000015.1, read on the forward strand.
AAACTGCACGCCTCCCACCAAAGAGATAGGGGGAAGGAACTCAATAGAGTCGTATAAGTAAGGCTTTCCCATGTCTATCGTATAAAAAACACGGGCTTGCAGAGAGTCTTTTAATGTAGCTATGCTATCCCTAACGGAGGCAGCAAAGTAGCCATGCTCGCGCAAAGCATTTTTAGCATTGATACTTCTAAGATCAGGATTCACATTACTAAGCAAAACTGGTTCGGAAGCAAACATCTTATAAATGCGCTTACCTAATGCCGTAGAGTCGTTTACATAGCGATTGTACACCCACAGACCAAAAGGAAAGGGGATTCTCATACGGGCACTTCCAAAAAGAGAATTATTTGGTTTTACATTAATGGCGCTTTCAGCGGCAGATAGAGCACGCTGCCCGGCAGACGAACCATCTTCATTGATAATTTTCGTCTTACCTATTCCCACATAGAGCTGCTCTCCTTCCGGAAGATTCTTGGTTGTGGAGCATCCTACTGCTCCACACAGCAGCAAAACCATTAGTATATAGAAAGGAACCTGCTTCTTCATTTCGGTATCTTTGTGGTAAGGGAATCGATAGGAGTTTCCTCACGGTTGAGTGTATCAACAGGAGGTACTGCGATCGGTGTAGTGGACAAGCTGTCAATCGGTGCTGACTTAATCTTTCGCCTTTGAGGACGGAATAAGTCGCTCAACTTATACAAGCTGCGACGTAATATGTAGCTCGCACCTGTTTCCGTAACCAAACCTTCCAAAATATTATCGTTGTTTCGCTTATGGAATAGACTCATATACTGGCTTCCGGACTTATCTATACGATACTCGAGTGTAACGTTGTCGATAAATGTTTGCTCATAATTGGTAGGTAGGTTACCTGCTGCAACCTTTCCGCCTATTACGAAGCGCACCCGATCGTTGAAGAATCGCCTGCTGAAGCTATACGTATAGTCAGTATAAACGGAGCCGGAGCCGGTATTATGCAGTTCCATGCCCACATTGAGGTCTGTCCCTTCGAGGAACTTACCGGTCAGGTTGTTCAATTCACTTACTGCAAAGCCACTAAGAATACGCTGCATGCTCATCTCCGACGGATCTGTCGCCAGGAATGCACCGCTCACCATAAGCGCCATAGCCTGCTTTCCGCGCTCTTCCTTACTCATGGTAGCAAGTGTATTCTGTACGCCCAAGTCATCCGGCGCTTCCAAATCAAAAGCCAAATCTATCTTAGAGAGATCTTCACGAGCCACAATAAGCACATCAAAGTCAACCTTCCGCGAAGTACCCGCTTCATTTACGTCTGCACGCACCCTATTGACCGCCTTGAAGTTGATGTAAGGATTGTCAATTGGTCCATTCCATGCCACATAACTCTCCTTATCAATTACAAAATCTTTACGTCCTACAACCGGGAACTTATAGCGCACTTGTCCTCCACCACTCAAGTTATAGCGTCCTGTCAGGTTCATAACTCCGAAAGGCGGTGACTGGAAGCGCAGATCCCCTCCGCCTATAACCTTCACATAATCCTGATGTCCACCGGATAGATCTACCCCCAACTGAACGGCAGGATCTATGTGTATATTAAGTGCTATGTCGGCACTACCCGGCGAAGGCAAATCGACCGCAGGCTCTTCCACAAAGAGTGTATCGGAGAAGTCTTTAAACACGACCACCCCGGCCATATTATCTGTTGCTTTAAGCGCACTACCGGCATATACATAGGTTAAGTTTGTTCCCCCCAATATATTCAAGGAGCCACGTATCACCGGCTTTGATACATTACCTCGCAGCGTAATATGAGGACTGGTAATCAAGCGGCCATAAACCATCTGTCCACGGCTCTGCTTACTATCAATCAACTCTACCTCATCCCCATCTACTCGAAGATTAGCCTGCATAGCTTCCGGCCCGAAGAGCGTAAAATCTCCATTGACCGAAATTGGTGTATGCTTATCACTATTCCGCAAACAGAAATTTTTGAGGTGTAGCTTACTGTTTTCAAAGCGCAACGGCTCTGTATCGATAGAGAATGTTTCGCCTACTTGCGGCAAATGCACTGCGGCATCCTTCAGGTTGAGTGCACCATTGAGTCGCATATACTTAGGGGTACCTGTCGCTTGTATATCGCCCTCCATAGAGCCATACAGCGAAGCTAAATCAGCTCCTAAGAACGGATTCGCCAAATCAAGCGGAAATTTATTGACGTGTGCACTCGCCTTTATAGGAGAGTGTTCATCGGCTGTGTCGTAGCGTCCCTCTATCTCCAAAGCCGGCTCTCCATTGTGGCTTAGATAGGCTGAGATATAATGCTTTGTTTTATCGTGCGGCTCATAGAAAAGCGCTACACTGACGTTACCCAAAGGCTCATGATTATAGGTCAAGTCATTGACCGACACATCCCCTACCGCACGAGGAAGCTGCGTATTTGAGTCACGCTCTAAGCGTACATCCACGAAGGAAAGTCCACCGAGACCTTCCAGCCCTAAGGCATTCTCCAGTATGCCGAGTTGCAGCTTCTGTATCATCAACTTGATTTGATCATGACCACTTTCGGTAGACTCCTCGCTCTTCATGATCAATTGTCCTCCCTTCTCCTCCGTCAGTTGCAGATCCGCCTTGAGCGTTTGCTCCTTGGGGTTATAGAAAAGTGCATTTTGTGCATTGGGAAGTAACTTAATACCGGACACGATTACCGGCTGCGGCTTAAAGGAAAGCCCAAATCCCTGCTCATTACGGAAAGCCAATGCCGCAAGCGAATAGCTCGTTTGTCCCTTTTCCCTGTATTGGGCAGCCAAGTCAACGGAGTTAAGGTCGGTAGAGGCCTCAACATCTATATTGAAGGGGTGCTGCCCTCGGTAAGAGGACTTTTGTACGGAAGCCTTTAGCTTTAGCAAGATGGGCGTGCCATTATCGGCTTGCTCAAAAGCAGGACTGAGCGGCTTCGTACCCGGCCACTTAAAATAAGTAGCGGCTTGCTGCACACTTTCGGTAAGACGATCCTCCGGAGTTACCTCCTTGGATACCAACAGAAGGCCCACCGAGTCTATTCGTGTCGTATCCTGACGGAAGTTAAGTGCTGTAGCCTTCAAGTGCATACGCTCCTGCGGGCGATTCACAAAGTCTAATTGCACACGCTCTACATACATGCGTTCATCACGCAGGAAGGGAGTCACAGGATTGTTTTCTCCCATTTCGAAATGCACTTCCGCAAACGGCATAGCATGTGCGATAGCGGTCATTTGGTTATTACCTGTCGTATCACTCAAAAGGCCACCAGCGATTTGCCCCACCGAACTTACTTTTTGTATAAGGCTATCCAAAGGCTCAGCAATGTGCGCATTGAGCTTTAAGTCATCGGAGAAGAGAGCGACCCTACCTGACGTGCTGTCCAATCCGGCGGTAAGGGATAAGGGGAAACTGCGGGGAGGAAGCCCTTGCATATAATACTGCAAGCTATCGCTCTGCCAACTTAATGCATGATGTTGTTTAAAGTCTGACTCTACATCTACATGAAGATCCGTGCGCAGGGATAATGTATCCTGAGTAACGCCCAACTGAGAGAGGGAGAGCGAATCTATCTGCCCGCTTAGCGAAGCTTTTAGTAAGCCATTCTGCAGCGTACCGCTCAATAGCAAATCGGCTTGGGCCCAGTTCATGCCACTTTGAAGTGCCAAGGAGAGATCTTCATGATCCATTAGCCCATCGAGTTTGATCTTTTCTATTCGGTTGCCTTTGTACCAAAGCTCCGTAACCTCCCCTTTGATAGAGGCTTTACTGCGCCCTGATAGAAAATCAAAGCCCGCCCCTTCTGCCGATAAAGACAAATCGGCTACTCCAATAGAATCTTGTGGCAAAAAGTCAAGCACATTAAAGCGATGCGCTTGAACGGAGGCACTGTAGTGTTGCCTGTGCGCTGCATAGTGCCCTCGGATATTGAGCTGCCCACTATGCGGTGCCGCCAAAGAGGCGTCTGCCGTGTAAGCCTGTCCTACTAAGTTTGCTTTTACCTTTAACTTCGTATTGCCGGGGATGGCTACACGCTGTTGCAAACTCGGCACATAGGTGCTGATCACTTGAGCTGCATGAGGCTGCAAGAGCGCCTCTAAGCTCACCTGAGCATTTCGCTTGCGGGGGGAAGTAAGTTGACTTGCCTTTCCCTTCAGGTCGAGATTTACAAGTCCCTTTCGCTGCAATTTGAGGCGGTTAATCTCCATCAAATCAAAGTTTCCGAAGGCATCTACATCTATACTAAAGAGCCCCTTAGGAATAGGACCAAGTAAATCGCTCGTTCGCTGCCCGGCAAAATAATAGAGATCTTCATCACTGAGCGTACCCTCCAGCAAAAGCTCTGCCACATGCGTTGTATCACCGGAGAAAAGAGCAAAGGGGAGCTTTATCCTGCCCACCAGGTTACTTCCGGGGGTACGCAAGGCAATATCCTTAACTTCGAGTACTCCGTCCTCCATTTTCAGGCGACCTCTGAAGCGATCAAGCGAAGCGCCGCTCCGTTCGTCCATGCTTAAAGAGATAAAGTCACCCGAAAGCCTACTACCCTGCTGCTCAAAGTCGGCAATCTCTACCTGCAAGCTTTTAGCATGCAGGTCACTAAAGTTCACCCGATCAGTAGGCGCTGCGGTTAGATCGTTGCTATAGTACGTTTCTCCACTATTGACCTTAATGCGCTTGCTTGTAATGAGCGTATTAGCCAGATCAATAGAGAACACTTCTACCTGAGCCTCCTGCATGTCAGCACGCACATAGAGATCACCATCCGGCATTTCAAGATCGAAACGAACCGAATCGAGAAGTATTCGATTAACGTCAATCTTCCATTTTACCGGATTCGATTGGGTTGAATCGCTGCTCTCTCGTGCAAAATACTTGAAGAATCCCTCCCGATAACTCAATGACCCTACATCAACCCGCTGCTTCTGCAAATCTACCGACAGTGGGCCAAGGGCCAGTGCTTCAGATGAAGCCGATATGACGGAAGTGCTATCCTCTGAGGGGATAAATACCCGCACGCGCTCCAACTGTAACTGATGTGACTCAATACGACTATTCAGCAGCGAAAAGGGGGATAAGGTCGTTTGGAGACTGCCCACCCCCACGAGCGTATCGCCTGTAGGCTTGACCACGGATACCTCTTCTAATTTCAGACTGAGCGGAAAGCCTAACCGAAACTTCCCCACCTCTATCTTCATATCTCCCGAAGCGTTCACCTCTTGAAGTACTTTGCGAAGTATAATGCGCTGAACGGGAGGCGTATAGAGTAGCACAAAAAGAAGAATAATAAGGAGGAAGAGACTTAAGACCACCCAACGGAGTACACGTACTACACGATGCGTACTTCGCTTTTTCTTGGGCGACGGGGCTTCCTTCCCGTTCACTTCCTTCTCCTTATCTGCTTCCATTGCAGTGCAAAGGTAAGCGATTTTATTGTCTCTTTTATCTTTGAGAATCCTTTACTATATCCCTTTCCGGCGACTCTCGTATAGAGAGAAAGAGAGCGTTCAATACTTGCCGCTTATTGGATAGAAACTTTGTAAGAAAAGGCTATAGAGTTTTCACAAAAAGGCTACAGGGTTTCCAAGAAAAGGCTATAGGGTTTTCAGAAAAACCCTATAGCCTTCTGTCGAATAGTATAGAAAGAAAGATCCGACTCCCTACCCTCTCCCGCTACCCATCACTATTAGAATGAGGGCAAAGCAGCAGTAGATGCCACGTGTGCTGCAAAATAGGCGATAAGGGAGATAGGCATCCTTAGAGGTCGCAAGGATGCTTTTTATACCCTCTTACAATGCAAATATTCGGATAGTGCACTATACAATAGTTGCTATATCATATTTAATATGTATCTTTGTTGCACAAGGAAAAGTGATCTTTAAAACAGATTGAAAGCATCGGATGGGGTTCCGCCCTACAAAACGTCACTTAAAGTGCGTAATATATGCCACACCGGTTTTTGGGAAACTCATCAAATATTTACGATGCCTCGAGTTACTGACAGCGGTCAATGGCGTGCCGGTCTCGTAGCCGGATTACAGAAATCGTTGTAGGACTCATAATCCTTACATTCGGGGTTTCTACAAATCAAGGTGTGGCACCCATAAGAAAAGCGGATACGGCTTCGGCTGCATCCGCTTTTTCTATTTTA
>CAMYPM010000016.1 GCA_947290775.1 uncultured Bacteroidales bacterium
CCATCTTTTGAAGAGGCATTTGAGTAGCCAAAAGCTTACTTGAGTGCCTCTTCTTCTTTTTTATTGCACCGCTGCGCTGCCTCTATTCTCTATGAGTATCTTTTGTTGCACGCATTTATGCCTCCTTCATTTATCTATTCTCCCCTCGTTCATCCTTTCCCTCCTTTCCTCAATCGTATCTTCTCTATGCGTACTTGCGTAGCTGCTCTCCCCGAGCATTCATGTTCTGCACACATTCATTCTATGTGCGTACTATTCTCTGGTCGTACTATCTTTTGGGCAAATCTATTGTCTACATGTATCTATGCTCTGCCCCCACTGCAGGTACCTACTCTTTCCCCTTAGCTGTTCGGGTTGCTTAGCTTTTTACTTTGTATGCCCCTTTTTACCATCTTATCAGGTCTTCTTCTAAATCCTGCCTCCCCTTCTCTCAATATCCTTTCTATTAGCTTTTCTGCTTGACTGCTCTTGTTGCCAGCCCATTGACTTTCCTTTATACGACAGGGGTTTATCTTACTCTCTGCGCATGAGTAAATGCCACTGCTTTCTTGAAAATATACTTGTCAAGCAGGGCTGTTTTATATATCCCCCACGACACCATCCCAAAAAGTATTTCTGATATTTGCAATCATACTTTATCCTTTAGAAATGAGAATTTGTTCTAAATGAGAATTAATCTTGATAATTTGGAAGAGTGAAATGTCCCTCATTGATTATCTCTTTGGAGTGGATACAGTGACTGAGAGAAGTAACAGTATTGCTTTACGAGCCGTAACTAAAATAAAAGTAATTTACAGTGAATAAGTTTTTCTATGAGTAGATTAAAACATATGAGAACAGCGTATACGACCCTAGTACTTGCTCTTGTGGCCTCCTTATGTATGCAGGCACAACAAAACATGTCTACGGACTTCAATGGGCTAACCCTAACGATAAGGCCCTTCTATTCTGACTATGTCGCAAAGATGGATGAAATCCCGGTCGACACATGGAGTGCAAACCGATATCTTCATTGTCAATTTATTGAAACTATCCCAAGCTCTCTTATTACGCCAGCAGACACTTTCTTTATTGATCAGGCTCCTGTTAAGATGCTCCCTTATGGTTGGACGCTAACTGCAGCAGGAGTATTACTTTTGCCCTATATACAAGCAGAATATGTACGAGAGTTTAATCTCGAAAAGTTCCTTGTGGCTCCGGCCATTCGATGGAAAGAGAATAAGATCTTTTCCGATCGGGCAGTTCTTAGATATACCTATTTGTCTCCTTTTCAAATAAGAATGGACGACTACTATAGTCCGACGTACTTTCTAATGCCGGAAGAATTGAATTATTTCTTTTCCAGAAAAGGTGTGCCACAGGATTCATTGCGTATCACAGTGGACGTTTCCGATGCGTTGTTTTATACTCGATCCGATAGACCACTGATTCCCGATACAATAGATCCCGCCTTGAAAAGAATTGATTGTACCGTATCTACAGCTCCATCTATCTTTTTCTTATATCGTCCTGCTTTTCTTCATAAAGAAAAGACCATTGAGGGGATTGATATTGACGTCCTCTTCCAGCATCTCGATAAGTTGCACAAACTCACAAATGAAAGTGGAATCAAGCTGGAGCTGGAACTCCTCCCTCTTAAGGACACAGCACCCATAGACAGTGCTATATGCCGACTCCAGCAAATTGTTCCTCCATTGGATAAGCTCACGAAGCCATTGGAGTCCTCCCCCACAAAAGTGGATTTAATTGTCTCCAATATGAACCAGTCTTGGGAAGGCATGGGGTTTGTATATGGAAAAGCTTTCCCATATACCGAAAACAATGTCCTACTGGTTGATCCTGATGATTATTATTCTCGTGTATTAACGCATGAGATGACCCATCTATTCCTCCCTTTTGTGGAGCCTAATCAAGCCTCCTGGATGTCCTCCGTAGATAAATACACATTAAACGAAGCGCTTGTGGAGTATGTCGCCTGCGTCATTCACAAGGAATATACAGGAGAAAGCTATTGGGAGGAGAAGGAACGTTATGTTTCGGAGAATGTGGATAGCACTCTGTTGAATGATGTATCGCAAATAGAGGAAGTTACTTACACCGGGGAAGACAGCAATAGTAGCTATTGGCTATACTACACCTATATTCCTCACTGTATTCATCAGAAAGCATTGGTGAGTGGTGGAGATTGGGCGACAGCAGAGCGCATTATCTCTATCTACAAACGAGGCCTAGAAACTAATTGGGACGAGGGTACTATGCGCCCCATCCTAAATCAGTTCAAGGACGACTTCGGAATTCATTTGAACAATAAATAAACACACTGAAAGACTTCATCCCGGGGAGTGCATTTGTAGTCAAGAGTTCTTCTCCATAAATGAGGAAGCATCTTCACTTTTACTCATAAGGCATGAAGATTAACTTCAAGTTGACTAATGCTCTAATAGGGCAGTCAAGTTGAGTTTCAGAAGGTATATGACTCGTCATTAGAACTACTTCTACTGCATTCGTATAAGGGTGAAGGAAAAGAAAAAGAGCTGCATGAATTACTCATGCAGCTCTTTTTTTATTAGGTTTCCGTTAATGTGGAAACGATTATTGCGTTACTCTCTCTAATCGTTTCATTACGGAGAAGATGAATGCAGCTGAAAGCAGGCAGCAAGCAATCAGGATTCCCCAGAAGGCCACCAAAGACATCTTATCCCAAAGCGAGCCCATAACACCTACGAGCAAGTTACCTACAGCGGTAGCGGCAAGCCATCCGCCCTGCATCAAGCCGGCATACTGTGGAGGTGCTACTTTGGAAACAAATGACAATCCCATCGGACTCAAGAACAGTTCGGCAAGCGTCAGTACGAAATAGGTACCGATAAGCGCATTCGGGGATACGAGTGTGCTACTGGTTCCTTGCAACGTACTCGGTGCGGGCAGCCCAACGGAAGTGAACAGCAGCACCAAAAAGCCGACGGCTGCCAGTAACATACCGATACCGATTTTGCGCGGTGCCGAAGGTTCTTTGCCTTTGCGTGCCAAAGCTGTGAATATACCTACCGTAACCGGAGTAAGCAAGATGATAAAGAACGGGTTGAATTGCTGGAAGATCTGCGGTGTAATATTAACGAGCGGTTCGGTAATCGTTCTGATGTCTACAAAATATCCGGCAATTAATAGTATTATACCGGCTATTATCAGCCAAATACCTGTCTTTGCATTCTTCTTTCCGCCCAACAGGCCAAAGGTAGATAGGTAGATCCCATACATAAAGACGATAAACGGTATAAGGATAGCGAGGGAGAATGCCATATATTGGCTACTCGAAACCTTGCTGACCGTATAGTCTCGTGCAAAGAATGTCATGGTTAATCCATTTTGATGGAACGACATCCAGAAGAAAATTACCACTACGAACACCAGACCTAAGGCGATAAGGCGTTCGCGAACTTCCTGCTTTGACATAGCCGGAACATCCGTTTTACCTTGCGCTTCAGCTGCCGCCTTAGCTTGTTTCGCTGTTACATCTACCGCTTTCCACGTGCTGCGGAAGATAATGAATATCAGGATGGAGAAAATCAAACTGATACAGGCAACAAAGAATGCCAAGCTATAAGAGTGTGACAGTGTAGCGGTAACATACTTTTCACCGAATGCCTTCGGGAAATCACCGGTAGCATCTGCCCCCACAATACTTACCGGCACTTCTGCTTGTGCTACTCTGTCGCGAATAGCTTGCTGCGCAGGCGCATCTTCAGGATTCTTGCTTTGCAGAAGATTGTAGTCCTCTTTAGTAACCATCAGTACCGGATCGGTAATAGCTTTGCTTTCCGTATACTGGTGCAAGCCGGCGATCTTCAAATTCAGCAGCACCTCGGCCTCGTCCTCGGGGAACATAACGCCCTCTTTCTTTTTAGCAGCTTTAATCTTGTGTGCTTGTTCTTCTGCAGAAAGAGCATCAAATCCTTGGTGCTGTGCAGCGTATTCGCTGATAAACGTTGCTTCGTCTACTGTTTTGTCGTTCAATTTGACGTAGTTGTTCGGTATGGACGCATCGTAATAGAACTGTTCGCGACCGAGGATTGAGTTCGTAATTGCATTACCCACGCTAGGCGCAAAGAAAGCACCAATATTGATGAACATATAGAATATGGAAAATGCCATATCTCTGTTCTTGGAATAAGCGGGGTTATCGTACAATTTACCCACAAGTGCCTGCAAATTACCCTTAAAGAGTCCTGTTCCGCAGGAAATGAGGATAAGTGCGATAAACATTACCGTCAATCCAGCAGCAGCTGTGCCTAAAGGTAGCCCCAAAATGAGGTAACCTGCGAACATAATGCTTATCCCGATCAGAATAGTCTTGCCATATCCAAGCCATTTGTCAGCGATGATACCGCCAAAAACAGGCAAGAAATAGATGAGTGCAAGGAAGCTCCCGTAGATAACACTGGTTACGGCAGACGAAAAGCCGAACTTCGCCTGCAAATAGAGCGTTAGTATGGCTATCATAGTATAATAGCCGAAACGCTCACCCATATTGGCTAACGCCAACACAATTAATCCTTTTGGATGATTCTTAAACATATTATAGTCAGTTAATATTGTGTTTGCTGTTGTCTATCTGTTGTCTATTGCTCCGTTGCCTCTCTTATATCTATGAGAGCTCCGGTAGTTATGTCAAACTGCACTGCCAGATTGCTATTCCGACTGCGTCCCATACGCATTGAAAGAGAGCGCTTTGTGCCAAATTGTGTTAAGACGAGCTCTTTTTCCGCTATGAGTAGATCCGATTGATAGAGGCTTACTTGAGCTTGTCCCGGCACATTGTATATGATTCCCTTGAGTTTTGATAGGTCTTTCTCTTCTTCAGGCGACAACGCAGCCTCCATAATGGAAGAGTATCTCAAAGTAATAAGCTCACCTTTGTGCATCTTTGTACCTATAAACCCATTTTCTTTGGAGAAGCGGGTAAGGGCTAGGGGAGTAGTGGCTTTATCAGGTAAGACCCTGAATCGCTTGATGTATTTATGTGTGCTCTCCGTTCCATAAAAAAGAGCTTCAATAGAGGCTATCTGAGATTGTAGCGTACTTACCATAAGTCGGAAAGCTTCACCCTCATGCGGGGCATTCTCTGCTTTGCCACTAATCAGCAACTGTAGATTCTCTTTTAGGTCAAAGAGTGTTTGTGCCGCTATTTCGGCACGCTTAGCTTCAGAAGTAGCAAACCCATACTCAGTAGGAAAAACAGGGTCAATCTTTGTTTCTTTCGTTTGCAGCTCTTGGGTATAGTCTGTTTCACTCTTGGTGGGAAGTATAGCCGGGGTCGCATTGATGGCGGCTAATATGCCTTCACGTGTGAGCGATAGATAGCTGGAAGCAGTCTGAGGGCGAAACTCAACGGTATAGATTTCCTCTTCGTTTACGATGCCTTCCGTAGCTATTTCTGCTAAGGTTAGTTTATTCTCTTTTGATGCTTGCTCAGTAGCCTTTCTCCCAAGGAGTAGCTCTGCGTAGCGGGCATAGCAACCCGGGGTGAAAAGCACCTCCTCGGCATGGAGCGTTATGACGATACGTGTTTTAGGTAAAAAATAGGTAATACCTTTCTCCTTCACGTCTACGGAGTAGATGCGTCTTGTTACCTCTTGTGCTGAGAGTGTGCCAAACGTGCCAAGTAGTAATAAAAATAGACTTGCAATCGTGCACACATAATATCTATTGACCTTCATTGACTACAAAACTAACTCTTTTTACTGACATTATTGTCAATTTATAGTACCCTTCTTTGTGTTTAAGGAACTTCTACGGGCAAGGTTTTTTTTGCGGAATGCGCCCTGATATACGATCAATCATTTTTCAATAGGTCATCATGTAGAAAAAAAAGATGCCCCCTTCCAGCAAGTGGAAAGGGGGCCCTTTCAGTATTGAAAAACAGTACTTATTGTCGAGCTATATGGCATACATCACGTACTTAAACAGCTCATTTATAGAAGAATACGAAAAAGAATTTTGTCTTTGTCTCAAAGAAATAATTTACTTTCTATTGGACTTATTGCGTTGCGATTGCCTTTTTCCGCCTTGTGTACCCTTTACAGCTTCTTCAATCTGAGTACGCGTAAAACTGCCATTCAGATCTATGGCTACGAAGTTATCCGGCTCATCCACTATAAGGTAAAGGTTTTTCGCTTTATTGCCTTTCATTCGCCCTACGAAGTATACGCTTGTATCACTATCTTTATAAGAAAACAGCCTTTCAAAAAGCTTGTTGCTCTCTTCGAGTGCTGGTGCAAATGTTTTACGTAAAACACGCATTTGCTCCAATATGTCGGATGAGTAGATGTAGATGTAGCTAACTTCTCTCATCAACTGAGCCAATCCGGGTATATCGCTATTTGCTCCGGTAAATTCCAAGTTGCTGTTCTTTATCATAGTGGGCGATAAATACACTACGGTAACACCACTAATATTCTGCAGTGCCTTTACGTTAATTTCTTGCTGTGCACTAGCGTTTCCGCTAGACAAAAGGCATAGCATGGTAACCAAACTTATGAAATGTGTAATTTGTCTCATTTTGTATATAGCGGTTGTTGTTATTCGTTTACTTCTGTGTATCCGGCCGGATCAGCGAATACTTGGAGTTGGTCAAGTGAAGCGTTGATCAGATTGTCCGTTTCGTTTAGGTGCTGATAAAGAGCCTCTCGTTGCGTTATACTTTCTTGAAAGCAGTCGTGTAGCATTCGGTAGGCTCTTTCGGCTTGATCGTTTACATCTGCTTGGTAGAGAGGAACGCCATTTATGGTACTTTGGTTCATCTTGCGAAGAGAGTGTGTCAAGTACCCACTGCCTCCCAAAAGAATAATCGCAGACGCTGCAACTATTAGATATTGTCGCAGGTGAAACTTTAATGTTTTGGGCCTTAGCTGTTCGGCTTCGGCCATCATGCCTTCAATTACAGCGAGCTCCTGTCGATAGCGACTCTCTTTGGGTTGACCGAGTAAGAGTAAGTGAAGACGGAGCTCCTCCTCAGGAGTAGTCTCCCCCTCCCAATAGCGATCCAATAGCTCTTGTAAAGACTCTATGGGTGCTACCTTTACTTCTTGCTTTGCTTCGTTCATCTCTTATTCTCTTTTTCTTTGTTTGTTTCATCCAACAGTAGGCTGCGGGCTTCTTTTCTGAGTCGGCTCAGTGCACTACGTACAGTGCTCTCTTCAAGACCTAAGCGGTCGGCTGTTTCTTGGTTACTCAGCATCTCATACTGGCGCATCCTAAATATACTGCGTTGGGGTTCTTTTAATTCTGAAACCCACTTTTTGAGCTTCTCCTCTTTTTCTTGTGCAACCAACTGTTCATGCGGGTCGCTCCACGCATCGGCGAGCACTTCTACCTGTGTGCTGTCAAGATCGCTCTTCAGTTGTGAAGCAGGGCTCTTTAGTTTGTCTAAGCAATGATTGCGCGCTACACGTATCGCGTATGCTTTGGGACTACGTACCTCATCAAGTCTTTCCCTTTCCTCCCAGAGCTTTAGGTATATATCTTGCACCATATCTTCCGCTCCACTATCATTTTTGAGCATGGAGAGACAGACTCGCTCGATCAAGCTGCGTAATGGAAGAAATGTTTTTGTAAAGGTGGCTCCGTTCATTACACTTTCCATTAGCACTTTATAAGGATGGGTAGTCCTTGGTTGTTTGCATCTTGCTTTGCTCTTTCTCTTCTTTACTATGGGCCCTTTCTTTCGCCCCTCTACTGATAAGACGAAGAAAGAGGGGATTTGTTGCATGCTGCCCTTGTCAAATTTCAAAGGTAATGATCAGAGTACTCTGAATATACTATTTATAGGAAGGGTCTTCCTTATGATTTGTGAGGCTCTTGAGTGGGTGACATTTTTATCTGTATGTATTAAGAGAAACATCTGTACCTTTTAATGGAAACATCTATATCTTTTGTTTGAAAGATCTGTACCTTTTGAAGTAAGTCGCTTAACTTAATGATGAGAAAAATATCGGCTTTAGATAAGAGCGTGTTATGAATGTACCTTAAGGTATCTTTTTCTCTGTAATACGAATATTATATTATACACTTTGTTGTGTTATGTTTTAGAAGGTCGTCGTATTGTGCGGTTCTTCTTTGTTTTGATAAATTTTGCTTCTTTAAGGCAGTACGTGATGAATGCACTGATTGATAGAACGCTCATTGAGAGTGAGGATTTGTGCTTAATATTTACTATCTTTGCGGTGAAATATAGGTAGCCCTGTCTACTCGTGTGTAGCATGCAGAGGTACCTGGTTTTTTTGTTTGAAGCAAAACAGTAACAAATATACAGACAAGATGGACCAAAAGATCCGTGAACTAACAGACAAAATTTTCAACGAAGGCGTTGAGAAGGGTAGAGAAGAAGCTGACAAAATATTAGCAGAAGCTCAGAAAAAGAGCATGGAAATGCTTGAAGATGCCCGGAGAGAGGCGGAGGCAATTCGCAAGAACGCTGAGAAGGGGAGAGATGAGTTGAAGAGCAATACGACATCAGAGTTGAAGCTTTACACGGGTCAAACGATCCAAGCCTTACGTACTTCTATAGCAGATACGATTACCGATAAGGTGGTTTCAGAAGCTGTGAGTAAATCGGTTAGTGATCCCTCTTTCCTTCAGGGGCTTATTGCAAAGATTGTAAGTAACTGGACTCCGGGAGAAGAGATCGTGATCGAAACAGCTGATGCAAAAGCTTTAGAGGCATATTTTGCAAAAGAGGCGAAAGATCTCTTGGATAAGGGCTTGGTGATAAAGGAAGCTGCAGGTAGAGCTACCGAGTTTACAATTAAACCCCAAAACGGCTCCTATAAGATAGATTTTGGAGAAAGTGAGCTTGTAGAGCTTTTTAAGAGCTTCTTGCGTCCTCGTTTGGTCGAAATGCTTTTCTAGCATAGGGTGGTGTAATGGCTAAGTATTATGCTACGATCGCCGGGCTGCCCAATATCGGCGTGGACGATCGTAAATTACCTTTCGGTTCACAATACTTTGTGGGCGAACTGAAGAGTGTACTGACTCCGCATGACTGGCACTTGCTCTCAATACTGCGTATGGAAGAAGAGCAGCATTTCCTTATTGATTTTCTGACTGATGCCGAAAAGGCCAAAGAGGCTAAGGAGCAACCAACTCTCTTCTCCTATGAGGAGTTGGAAGAGGCCTTGTCTTTACTCAAGAAGGGTGCTAAGGTGAAAAAGAATGCTTTGCCCCGCTATTTTGTCCCTTTCTTTGAGGAGTTCGTTCTCGATAAAGGGGAAGAGGAAGAGCAGGATGAAGAGGAAAAGCGCGAATGGCCTGAGCGGTTGGAGGATAAGCTGTCGGACTTCTATTATGCTTACGCAATGGAGTGTGGCAATGAATTTGTGGAGGAGTGGAGCAAACTTAATCTTAATATAAAGAATGTATTTGCCGCCTTCACCAGCCGTAAACTGGGTTGGAATCCCAAAGAGTTTATTGTGGGAAACGGAGAAGTTGAAGACAAACTGCGTAAAAGTACGAATCAGTCCTTCGGCTTAACTGAGGATGATATTAGCTATCTCAGTGAATTGACCTCAGTGCAGAACGAAACAGATATAACTCGTCGCGAACGCATGATCGATCTGATCAAATGGCGTTGGCTGGAGGATAAGACCTTTGATAAGGTTTTTGATATAGAAGCACTGCTGGCTTACTATCTGCAGTTACGCATTATTGAGCGTTGGACAGGACTGAACGAACAGATAGGAGAGGAGACTTTCCGCTCTATAGTGGCTACACTGAAGCGCGAGAGTAACCGTTCTTTGGAAGAGTTTAAAAGAAATCAAAAAAAGTAATATAACCCATGACGAAAGGTGTTGTTAAAGGGATCGTATCTAACCTTGTGACCTTAGAGGTAGACGGCCCAGTGGCGCAGAATGAGATCTGCTACATCACAGTTGGAGAGGCACGCCTCATGAGCGAGGTCATCAAGATTACAGGCAGCAATGTTTATGTGCAAGTCTTTGAGAGCACTCGAGGTATGCGAGTAGGCGACTCAGCTGAGTTTACCAACCATATGTTGGAAGTGACTTTGGGTCCAGGTATGCTTTCGAAAAACTACGATGGACTGCAAAATGACCTCGACGCCATGACGGGTATATTCCTTAAGCGCGGAGACTATACCTCTCCAATTGATGAGGAGCGCGTGTGGCATTTTACCCCTATTGCTAAAGTGGGTGATAAGGTAGAGGCAGCCAGTTGGTTAGGAGAAGTAACGGAGAATTTCCAACCTCATAAGATTATGGTTCCTTTTAAATTTGAAGGAATCTATAAGGTTGTAAGCCTTAAGGCAGAAGGCGACTACAAGGCAAAAGATGAAATTGCTGTATTGGAAGATGCTGAAGGCAATAAGCATAGTGTAACGATGATACAGCATTGGCCTGTAAAGCGTGCTATTCCCTGCTATAAAGAAAAACCGCGTCCCTTCAAGTTACTTGAGACCGGGGTGCGTACCTTGGATACCTTGAACCCTATTGTAGAGGGGGGTACGGGATTTATCCCCGGCCCGTTCGGTACCGGTAAGACAGTGCTACAGCATGCTATCTCAAAGCAGGCTGAAGCCGATATAGTGATTATGGCAGCGTGCGGAGAGCGTGCGAATGAGGTAGTAGAAATATTTGTGGAGTTCCCAGAGCTTGAAGACCCGCACACAGGTCGTAAGCTGATGGAGCGTACCATTATTATTGCTAACACATCAAACATGCCGGTGGCCGCTCGAGAGGCTTCTGTGTATACAGCGATGACGATTGCTGAGTACTATCGTTCTATGGGGCTTCGCGTATTGCTAATGGCTGACTCAACGTCTCGTTGGGCTCAGGCTTTGCGTGAAATGTCAAACCGCTTGGAAGAGCTTCCGGGACCTGATGCATTCCCGATGGACCTTTCTGCTATCGTAGCTAATTTCTATGCGCGTGCCGGTTACGTAATACTCAACAACGGTAAGCCGGGTAGTGTTACGTTTATCGGTACAGTATCCCCCGCCGGAGGTAACTTAAAGGAGCCTGTAACAGAGAATACGAAAAAGGTGGCTCGCTGCTTCTATGCCTTGGAGCAGCTTCGTGCAGATAGAAAGCGTTATCCTGCAGTGAACCCTATTGATAGCTACTCAAAGTATATTGAGTATCCTGAATTTGAGAATTACGTGAGTGAGCGTATTTCTCCGGATTGGTTGGGTATGGTGAACGATGCCAAGATGCGCTTGCATCAAGGTAAGGAAATCGCTGAGCAAATCAATATTCTTGGGGATGACGGGGTACCTGTTGAATATCATACCATATATTGGAAGAGTGAGCTTATTGACTTTGTGATTCTTCAGCAGGATGCGTTTGACGAAATTGACCGAAATTGTCCGTTGGAGCGTCAGGAATATATGCTTAACCTCGTAATGGATATATGTCGTAGAGACTTTGCTTTTGAGGACTTCAATGAGGTAATGCACTTCTTCCGCGAGTTGATCAATGCTCTTAAGCAGATGAACTTCACCGAATTCAAGGGAGCTGAATTTAATAGCTACTTAGAGCGAGTGAAGGCTATGGTAGAGGAAAACACAACCGAGAAATAAATCCTGAGAGAACGCGATACAAATTATGGCACAATTAGCTCTTAAAAAAGTATATACAAAAATATCGAACGTGACCAAAGCTACTTGTATGCTGCATGCTACAGGTGTTGGTAACGATGAGTTGGCTACCATTGATGGGCGTTTGGCTCAGGTGGTAAAGATTATCGGAGAGGAGGTTACGCTACAGGTTTTTGCCGGTACGGATGGCATTCCGACCAATGCAGAGGTCGTTTTCTTGGGTAAGGCTCCCTCATTGAAAGTAGGTGAGCAGCTCTCCGGACGCTTCTTTAATGCCTATGGAGAGCCTATTGATGGCGGTCCCTCTCCTGAAGGTAAGGAAATGGAGATCGGTGGTCCTAGTGTGAATCCGGTGCGTCGAGAGCAACCCAGTGAGTTGATCGCTACCGGTATTGCAGGTATTGACTTGAACAATACGCTTGTAACAGGGCAGAAGATACCATTCTTTGCAGACCCCGACCAGCCGTTTAATGAGGTAATGGCTATGGTGGCTCTTCGTGCTAAGAGTGATAAGATTATTCTCGGGGGAATGGGTATGACCAATGACGACTACTTATTCTTCAAGAATACATTTAGCAATGCAGGAGCACTCGACAGAATCGTGAGTTTTATCAATACGACTGAAGACCCATCTGTAGAGCGTTTGTTAATCCCTGATATGGCTCTTACCGCTGCTGAATACTTTGCAGTAGAAAAGAACGAGAAGGTGTTGGTCCTCTTGACCGACATGACAAACTATGCGGATGCCCTTGCCATCGTCTCGAACCGTATGGATCAAATCCCCTCAAAGGACTCTATGCCGGGTTCTCTTTATTCGGATTTGGCTAAGATCTATGAAAAGGCTGTTCAATTCCCTTCAGGAGGATCTATTACCATCATTGCGGTAACCACACTCTCGGGAGGCGATATTACGCACGCCGTACCGGATAATACGGGGTATATTACGGAAGGACAGTTATACTTGCGCCGCGATACCAATGTCGGAAAGGTTATTGTAGACCCCTTCCGCTCCTTGTCACGCTTGAAGCAACAGGTAATTGGTAAGCGCACTCGTGAGGATCACCCGCAGGTGATGAATGCTGCTGTACGTCTCTTCTCGGATGCTTCTAATGCACAGACAAAGCTGGAGAATGGTTTCGACCTTACGGACTATGACAACCGTACACTGGCCTTTGCAGAAGACTACTCTCGTCAGTTGCTGGCTATCGACGTTAATGTGGATACTACTGAAATGTTAGATATTGCATGGGAGCTTTTTGCAAAGCATTTTACTCCATCAGAAGTTAATATCAGGCAATCCCTTGTCGATACCTATTGGAAGGGAGACAAAAATGAAGCTAAAGAGGCCAAGGCAGAGGCATAATCAGTTATTATGCTTAGGTAGTTAATTGCTATGGCTATTAAGTTTCAATATAATAAGACCTCACTGCAACAGCAGGAAAAGCAGCTTAAGATGCGTGAGCGTACCTTGCCCACGATCAAGAGTAAAGAGAGTGCGTTGCGGCTTGAGGTAAAGAAGACTAAGCGAGAGGTTGAAAAGCTGGAGGCAGAACTGGAGGAGGGAATCCAAAGCTATCAGCATATGGTAGGCTTGTGGAACGAGTTCGATACATCGCTGATCTCGGTGGAGGATGTACGTCTCTCTACTAAGAAAGTAGCCGGTGTGTTGGTGCCTGTATTAGACGGCATCGACTTTGAGGTAAAGCCTTTTAGTCTTTTCAACTCACCCTCTTGGTTTGCTGAGGGATTAGATTTGCTTAAGGTTTTGGCGACAACGGGTATAGAAGCTGAGTTCCTTGAGCTAAAGTTAGAGTTCCTCGAGTTTGCTCGTCGTAAGACAACCCAGAAGGTTAATCTCTTTGAGAAAGTACAAATACCCGGTTACAAGGATGCTATTCGTAAGATCAAGCGTTACTTGGAAGACGAAGAGAGTCTTTCAAAGGCTTCGCAAAAGATCATGCGTACTAACTTGGAACTAAAAGAACGAAAGGCTAAGGAGATAGATCTATGATAGAGAAAATGAGAAAATACCTCTTTATGACTTATCATAGAGAGTATGAAGCTTTCCTCCGTGAGTTACGCTCCTTAGGGGTAGTACAGATCAAAGAGAATAAGAATACGAAGGAGATAGAGACCTTGCAGTCTCTCTTGGCCAAGCGTAAGGAGATCGAAACTCTTGCTCGCCGCACCAAGATGCTTCAATCTAAAGAGGTAGAGAGTAAGGAAGCCCAAATGCTTACCAACGCTGCTGAGGGTGAGGCGCTCATTAAGGAGATTAACGATCTTACGGCTCGTGCAGAGCTGCTTAAACAGCAGGTTGATGCACAAAAGCGTGATATCAGCTATTGGTCTATATGGGGCGATTATAGTATCGATACTATGTCGGCTCTTGCAGAAAAGGGATATCCCATTCGTTTTTACTCAGTACCTACCAATGCGTACGAGCAGGCTTGGGAAAAGGAGTACAATGCCGTACCTATCAATGAATATCGTGCCCATACCTACTTTGTAACGGTAGGAGGGCCTCAAGAGCACAATATAGAGGCTGAGGAGGTAAAGGCACCTAAGTACTCTTTGACAGAGCTTCAGTCGCACCTTGAGTTGCTTGAAGCTGAATTGGAAAAGACGAATCAGGCTATTACTGATTTTGCAGACAATAAGCTTCACTTGCTTGAGGGCTATATTCAATACCTTGATCGTGAGTATGACTTCTCTAATGCCTTGATACAGGCGCAGGATGAGGCTGATGCTTCACTTAAAGTTGTGGAAGGCTGGGTTCCTGAAAAGCAGGCAGCAGCCTTGGAGCGTGCTTTAAGCGATACGCCCACTTACTATACCCGCATGGATATAGAGGCAAATGACAATGTGCCCGTGAAGCTGAATAACAACTCGTATGCGAAGCTCTTTGAGCCTATTACGAAAATGTATTCGCTTCCCAACTATAGTGAAATAGACATTACGATGCTCTTTGCACCGTTCTTTATGCTCTTTTTCGCTCTCTGTTTGGGGGATGGAGGCTATGGATTGTTGCTTCTTTCTGTGGCCACATTCGTTAAATATCGTGCTAAAAAAGGCTCTGCCAAGCGCTCTGTTTGTGCCCTGTTGCAGTGGTTGGGAGGTACAGCTGCTGTGGTGGGCTCGCTTATGGGTACTATATTTGGTATGGTTATGCCTTGGGCAGGAGATAGTCTACTGGGCTCGGTGCGCGACGATTACTTCTTAAACCAAAATAATATGATGACGCTCTCCATTGTATTGGGGTTGATTCAGATTATCATTGGTAAGTTTGTCGCAGGTTACAAAATATCAAAGCAGAAGGGCTTCAAATATGGGCTTTCTACTTATGCATGGGCTTTATTCATCCTTGTCGGTATTTTATCGTTGGGACTACCTAAGATAGCCGGAGCTATACCCCAGTGGCTGATCTATACTATGTACGGCATAGCCGGCTTATCGCTTTTGGTGGCTCTCTTCTACAATATGCCGGGGAAGAATATTTTCCTCAACTTGGGCTCCGGACTTTGGACTTCGTATAACGTTGCTTCCGGACTCTTAGGAGATACGCTTTCGTACATTCGTCTATTTGCTATCGGGCTTACTGGTGGTATTTTGGGTGGTGTATTCAATAACTTGGCTGTAAGTGTCTCTTCCGGCATGCCACCGGTAGTGAACTTTATTGTGGCAGCGATTATCCTGCTCTTTGGTCATGGACTAAACTTTGGGCTGTGTATGATCAGCTCCTTTGTGCATCCGCTTCGTCTTACTTTCGTGGAGTTCTACAAGAACAGCGAATTTGAAGGCGGTGGTCTACCGTACAAACCTCTTAAGTAAATAAATAATAAAACAATACTAAACCAATCAAACTCAAAACAAAGTATGATTAATGAAATTCTTATCTATGTGGGTATCGCTATTATGGTAGCACTCACCGGCATCGGTTCCGCTATTGGAGTTACAATTTGCGGTAATACCACAGTAGGGGCAATGAAGAAGAACCCCGGAGGCTTAGGCTCATATATCGGTCTCTCCGCATTGCCTAGCTCACAAGGTCTGTATGGATTCGTTGGTTTCTTCTTAGCCACCAACTTAGTAACTACTCTAATTCAAAACGGCGCAGTAAATGCTATTTCTGCGTGGGCTATCTTTGGCGGTTGCTTAGCTTTAGGTGTCGTTGGTCTTGTATCTGCCATTCGCCAGGCTCAGGTTTGTGCTAATGGTATCAAGACGATTGGTAATGGCGATAACGTATTCGGTGCTACTATGGTGATGGCCGTATTCCCCGAGCTTTACGCTATTTTGGCGCTGCTGGTTGTCATTCTTATCTTCGGTGCCGTTCCCGGATGGGTTGGTATCGCTGCGTAAGGCACGATTTAATATAACAAGCTTAGATTTTACGCGGAGTTGCTCGCAAGAGTAACTCCGCTTTTTTGCTCTGTAGGGCCAGAGATGGGCTTCTCCTGCTCGCTTCGTTAGGACGCAAGTGGCGGCCCGTTGATTCGGATCTTGTAGCGTGCCGGATAGGGCTTATTTTACGGCCTACCGTGTGGAGCGTGGCAAAAAAAAGCGCCTGTCCTAAGATAAGAACAGGCGCCGAGTAGCGTTGACGCAGCGGCTATTTGTGTGCTTCCGCTACGCGCTTCTGATCGGCAATAAATGCAGCTAATCCACTGTCGGTAAGTGGATGCTTGAGTAAGCCCTTGATGGCAGCAAGCGGACAGGTAGCTACGTCAGCACCGACCTCCAGACACTCAATAATGTGGCGCGTGTGCCGTATGCTGGCAGCGAGTACCTCCGTGCGGAATCCGTAGTAACGGAATACATTGACGATCTGCCCGATCAGTCCAACTCCGTCGCCGCTAATATCATCTACCCGGCCGACAAAAGGCGATACATAGGTGGCGCCTGCCTTGGCAGCAAGAAGCGCCTGCCCGAGATTGAAGATGAGCGTGCAATTGGTACGTATGCCCTCACTCGAAAGCGTGCGAACCGTCTTGATCCCATCCTCGGTGGCGGGTACTTTTACTACGATATTTTTGTGTAGCGCAGCCAATTCGCGCCCCTCTTTTACCATATCTTCGTAGGTAGTGGAGAGCACTTCGGCACTTACATCGCCATCCACGATTTGGCAGATGCGCAGATAGTGCTCGCGGCACGCCTTGTCACCTGCAATTCCTTCCTTAGCCATCAGCGACGGATTGGTGGTTACCCCGTCCAATACGCCTAATGCGTTGGCTTCCTTGATCTGCTCTAAATTAGCTGTGTCAACGAAAAACTTCATTTCTTTGATATTGTTGTTTTGTGTTACTATTCTTCTTTCGGCTCTCTTTGCGGTTCATCGGGTCGGGTGAACCAAGAGGCATAAATGGAGTAGTTGTGCGCAATGCGCTGATTCATGGTAGCGGCCTGATCGGGGGATACCTGCTTGATCATTTTGGCAGGGCAGCCGGCCCAAAGGGTATGTGGCGGTACGACCGTATCCTTGAGTACTACAGCACCTGCGGCTATGATGGCGCCTTCGCCTATTACGGCGTGGTCCATAACTACACTGCCCATACCGATGAGCGCATAGTCCTCTATCTTCGCACCGTGTATCACCACATTATGCCCGATGGATACATAGTTGCCAATCTCAATGGTAGACTTTTGGTAAAGGGTGTGCAGCACACTGCCATCCTGTATATTGACATTATTGCCAATGCGGATGCTATTGACATCACCGCGCACCACGGCATTAAACCATACACTGCAATTATCGCCCATTACTACGTCGCCCACCACACAAGCTCCCTCTGCGAGGAATAGATTGGCGCCTGTAACAGGGGTGAAGCCCCTTACCGGAATAATCTTTCCCATAACGGCTTAGAGCGGTAAAGTCTTGGACCGAAGCCAAGCGGCCTCCTCTTTGGTGAGTAGGGGAGAGAGCTCCCGATATACCTGCTCCTGATACTCGTTGTACCATGTGCGCTCTTTGTCGCAGAGCATGGACTTATCTACGAGACGATTGTCGAGGAAGCAGAGGGTTTGGGTCTCAAAGCCGAAGAAGCGGCCGAAGTCGGTTTGGCACTTTTCAACTGTGAGGATCAAGTTCTCAATGCGGATGCCCCACTTACCGGCTCGGTAGAGTCCCGGCTCATTGCTGGTAAAGGTATGGATTGCCATGGGGGTGGGATTGTTGTCGGTACGAATGTTTTGCGGTCCTTCGTGTACGTTGAGCGCAACACCTACTCCGTGCCCTGTACCGTGTCCGTAGCTTAGTCCGCGATCCCAAAGGGGCTTGCGGGCGAGTATATCCAGTTGGTTGCCGCGTGTGCCTTCGGGGAACTGAGCCGTAGCGATAGCGATGTGCCCCTTGAGTACCAGCGTATAGTCTTCAACGAGCTGCTTATCGGGTGCCTTATCGCCTAATGCAATGGTGCGGGTAATGTCGGTAGTGGCATCTTTGTACTGTGCACCGCTGTCAAGTAAAAGCACGCCCTCGTTGCGTACCGTGTAGCAAGTATCCTCTTGGGCACGATAGTGTACGATAGCCCCGTGGTCCTGATAGCCGCAAATGGTATCGAAGCTGTCGCAGATATACATGTCGTCGGCAGCACGGAAGTCGGCTAAATACTTATCTAATGCTACTTCGGTAAATGTTTCGCCTCGGTTGAGTGCATTCTCCAGCCACATGAAGAAACGCGTAAGCGCTACACCATCGCGCAGCATGGCGCGGTGAATATTGGCGCACTCAGTAGGATTTTTGTAGGACTTCTGAATGGTGATCACCGATGGTACCACTTCTACGGTAGCGATCTGCTCGGGAAGCGCAGCAAATACGTTGTGCGAGATGCGACCCTTATCGATGAGCAGCTTTTGCGTCGGAGACACTTTTGCCAAGAAGGAGAATATCTCTTCGTAGGGCTTGATAGCAACTCCTTCACGGCGTAGCTTATCGGCTACTTCCTTTGTAAGCTTTTCAGCAAACGTGAAGAGAATAGCCTGCTTCTGATCTAAGTAGCCGTAGCCGATACCTACGGGATTGCACTCTACATCGCTGTTGCGGATGTTAAATAGCCAAGCCAGTTCATCCAGCATAGTCACGATGGTGAAGTCGGCTCCATGCTTTTTAATTTCTTTGCGAATGCGGTTGAGGCGGTCGCCGGTAGCCTCTCCGGAGAACTCGTCGGGATAGAGATAGAAAGGATTCTTGGGTATTTCGGGTCGGTCGCTCCAGATCGTGTCCAAGAGATCACGCTCTGTGGCGATGGTAACCCCAAACGGCTTCAAGTACTCTGCAAGGTGCTCGATTTGCGCCTGACTAAAGCAGTTGCCGTCGCAAGCCACTACTTTGCCGTTCCCCAGAGTGCTGAGAAACTCTTCCAAAGTAGCCACCCCGGGTACATCCTCTTTGTACAATTCAAAGGGAGTGCCCTTGATTTGCTCTGCACTTTGCAAGAAGTAGCGCGAGTCGGTCCAAAGAATAGCCTTATCGGCTGTGATCACAACCTTGCCGGCACTTCCTGTAAATCCGCTTATCCAAGCACGCCCCTTCCAATGCTCGGGTGTGTACTCGCCTAAGTGACCATCACCGGAGGGTATGATATAGGCATCGAAGCCCTGCTCTTTCATGGCGCTGCGTAACGACGCTACGCGCTCAGTGATACGGTTATTTGATTTTGTCATGGGTATAATAGATTTTGATGTAATTAGCTTTCCATTGGGATGGGTTGATGCTCGGGGCGCAGCAGATCCAACACGGTTTTAACCGGTGTAAAGGTATCCGCCGGTACTTCTACGAATAGCGTATTCCAGTAGTACATAGCTCCGTTCCATAGGCCGGGATGCTCTAAGGCAATCAGCTCTCTCCCCTCCTTGCTCTTTTGCGAGAGAAAAGCACTCTTGTGATTTACAAAAGAGTGTAGGTCAAAGTGCTCGTTTTTGTAATTGCGGGTATAGCAGACCAAATCAACGGGATTGAAGAACCCGTTCGTTTGCCACAAGGAGCGAATTCGTTCATTCCCTTTGTCTATTTGAGAGCTTTCCAGTATTTGGAGTGAAGTAGAGCCGTCAGCATCTCTCACAATATAAGGGCCTCCGCCCGGCTCTCCCTCGTTCTTTACCATGCCGCACACGCGTACCGGCCTATTGAGCTTTTCGCGAATCATATGAGCAAGATCTTTGTCGGAGGTCTCCTCATTGGTGTTGAGTTCGATACAAAGCTTTTCTTTTAGGAAGCGCTGCATTTCTTCCAACTGGGTACGAGAGGTACGTGGACGATCTAACAGCTCTAAATAGGCTTTGATCTGATTTACGGTAGCCAGGAGAATACCGCCGAGTAGCTTCTTGTAGCGAATCGTGTTGCCCTTTAAGTAGTCGGGAGTAACGTTGTCGATATTCTTGATGAATACTACTTCCGCTTCCTGCTCATTGAGGTTCTTTATGAGAGATCCGTGTCCACCGGGACGGAGTAGCAGAGAGCCATCCTCATTACGGAAGGGCTTCCCCGATAGATCAATGGCAATGGTATCGGTAGAGGGGCTCTGGGTTGAATAGCTTATATCGAACAGCACGCCGAGCGCATCTTCTACTTTGGGGCGATAACGCTCAATGTGCGACTTAAACTGCTCCAGCCCGGAAGGTGAAACAGTAAAGTGGATGGCTACATTGCCATTGCGGTCCTTGATATAATAAGCACCCTCGACCAAATGCTCTACAGCGGCACTGCGTCGCTCATGGTCATAGCGATGAAAATAAATCATCCCTTTGGGTGTGGCACCATAGTTCATGCCCTTGTCGGTGAGCAGCAATTCGACCAGCTCTTTGTAGCGGCCGGTTTCCATTAGTTTGCTTACGCTCATCCATGCCTTGCGGAGCGTCGTCTCGTTGAGTCCTTGTGCAAAGGCGAAGTCCTCAATGTGATCAAAGAAAGTTTGCTGTTCTTCCGTTAGCGGTGTATTCTCATCGCTCTCCAGAATAGGGAAAAGCATCTTGAACATACGGCTCGCCGCACCACTTGCCGGCACAAACTTTAGTACTGATGCATTTCTGCTTTGCCGGTACTGTTCCCAAAGCTCTAAATAGCCCACCTCTTCATCTCTGGAGATGCACATAATGCCATGCTCGGCAGTTGCTGCAGCTACTACATCTGCAAAGGGAGCCCCCTCTCGGAGTAGCTTCAATTGGCGCATGGCTTCGCTTTCGCTAATACCTGCCTCAGCAAATTGCTCCAAGTCGGAAGCACTCCATTGGTTGTCTTGATCTGTATTCATATTCATAGCCTCTTACTTAATTGTCGGAGAGGTACGAAGAATGTTACTCGTCCGCTCGGTAAAGGTAGTTAATTCGCATTGAATGTTTGTAAATACCTATACCTTTTCCGAATTAAATGATAAGTGGAGGAGAGAAAGGAGAAAATATCTTGTTTATCGGATGACTCATTGAGCAGCAACCCTAATCGGGAGCGGTGCGCTTGTCAAGTAGGGCAAACTCCGATTGTCTTCAGCTATATCGCATCGCATGTTTTTCCAACCTCAGAGGGGTATCGGCTCTTGTTATTTATTCTGCAAGGATTAGTCATTATCTTTGCGAGAGAAAAATAAATATTGAAGAACGCTATGAATAGAAAAGCACTCCTTAAACTTCTTTCCCCTGCTGTGGCAGTCGTTATGATTGCCCTTACTTGTCATCCGCTTAATGCTGCTCTGCCGGATAGTATCGCACCGGTGAAGAACATTATCGTAATGATCCCGGATGGAACCTCACTTTCCACGCTCTCCCTTGCTCGTTGGTATCAACGCTATTTGGCACCTTCCCAACAGCATCTTGCCATAGACGAGCTGATGTGTGGGTCCGTTATTACCCATTCCTCCGATGCTCCGATTGGAGATTCGGCACCTACTACCTCTTGTTATATGAGCGGTGTGGTGAGTCAAACGGGCTTTATTTCTACTTATCCGGTAGCAACAGATCATGATATCGTGCCGGTGGATAAGACAATGGCATACCGCCCGGCCGTAACCCTTGCCGAGGCAGGTAAGTGGTTGCTGAATAAGCGTGTCGGCTTGGTTGTGACTTGCGAGTTCCCTCATGCTACACCTGCCGACTGTGTGGCACATACCTATAGTCGCAAGAGGTACGACGTAATTGCTCCACAAATGGCCTCTCTGCCGGTGGATGTGTTAATCGGTGGGGGCGTTTCACTGATGGATGGTACTATGCGAAGTCTACTCTCCTCGCAGCAAATAGATCTGATTGAAGATGATCTGCCGGCAATGCGGGCTTATCGGGGAAAGCGACTTTGGTCTCTTTATAGTCCGATGGGAATGCCTTACGATTTGGATCGAGATACTACAGCTGTCCCCTCTTTGGCAGAGATGACCGCAAAAGCATTGGCCTGCTTGTCAGAGGAAAATGATAAGGGCTTCTTTCTTATGGTAGAGGGAAGTAAGGTGGATTGGGCAGCTCATGCCAATGATCCTGTAGGAATAGCAACTGAAATGCTCGCTTTTGATCGTGCGGTGCGCACAGCAATAGAATTTGCCAAAAGCAATGGAGAGACCATGGTGCTGGTAGTGCCGGATCATGGCAATAGTGGCCTTAGCATCGGAGAAGCAACGCTGAGGCATTACGACAAAGCCAAGGCGGAAGAGCTTTTCGGTTTACTTACCTCTATTCGTCTTACAGCCAGTGGAATGGCACAGCAACTTAATGCAGCAGACTCGGATCGTGCCGAAGAACTCTTTCGCACTTTTGCCGGTATTACATTGAACGAGGATGATTTGCATCTTCTCTATACAGCGCACGACTATAGGCATTCTCCCTTGGATTCGTTAGCGGTGACCAGTAGTATGTATGGTACGGCTC
The DNA here is from genome assembly GCA_947290775.1 of uncultured Bacteroidales bacterium. GTDB lineage: Bacteria > Bacteroidota > Bacteroidia > Bacteroidales > Porphyromonadaceae > Porphyromonas > Porphyromonas miyakawae. The sequence goes on from CAMYPM010000016.1 coordinate 22,451, forward strand.
TTTCGGATGCAGTAGCTGCTATTTATCGAAGTAGAATGCACTTTGGATTTACTACGCATGGGCATACGGGCGAAGAGGTTTTCTTGGGTATCTACCTCCCTTATGGAGAGCGACCTCAAGGAGTACTGCTCAATACAGAGGTGAACAGCTACTTGTGCGGTTTGTGGGGCCTGCAGGGAAGGCTCAATGAACTGACTCATACGGCTTATGCACCCTTTGAGGAAGTTTTCCCCGATCAAAAGCTGCGCATTGTGGGCGATCAAAAGCATCCTGATTATTTGACCTTTACCCTTAGTGGCAAACGAGAAGTGCGTATATACCCCTATACACGCCGCATGGAATTGGGAAGCACAAAAGACTTTAAGCGAAGCAAACAAAAAGTGATCATTCAGCCTAACAGTGCTATTTGGGTAGACAAGAATAGTACACTTTACTTGAATAAGGAGGTAGCACAAATTATTGAAAAGAGTAGATAGTATGTTAGATGAGAAAAGACTGCAACGTATCCGTGAAATGGCGGAGCGTATGAACGCTTTGGACGCTCTATATGCTCGTGCAAGTGCTTTAGTGGAAGAGGTGGAGCAAGCAGAAGAGGAATTTAAGCTCTTAGAGCAATATTATTACGGAGCATGGCAGAAGGATTACCAAGCTTCCTGCCGAGGAGAAGTCCCCGAAGATGTGCCACAGAGTGTGCTGAGTGAGGACCTTTCCTATGAGACGCTTACTAACCATGATGAGTTGGGACGTCGCTTTTTAGCTATGGCTTATAAAATGCTTTGCAGTAGGGAGTAAGCTTCTTATTTAGTATGGCATCGGACTATACTAAGCGGTAGTTTCTACAGTGTGCAGTTAGTGATAGCGGTGCTGTTCCTACTAATCGCAAGAAAGCAGTAATTTTGCAAGGGGATAGAGAATCACATAATAAGATGACAGAAGAAGAAAGAGAAGACGCGGGACTATTTGGAAAAAACTCTTCGGATCAGGGAATACAAGACGAATCTTCGTTGGATAATTCGCTTCATGAGGAAAAGAGCTTGAAAGAACCCTCAGAGAACGTGGAAGGAATAGATGACGAGGATGGAAATGATACTCTCGATGATGTCGTTTCGTCAGATGGCTCTCTCTTGCCGGTCGAGGAGGATATTCGCACGTTGCCCGGTATGTACCGTACTTGGTTCTTGGATTATGCTTCCTACGTGATCTTAGAGCGAGCTATTCCTCATATTGAGGATGGGCTAAAGCCTGTGCAGCGCCGTGTGCTCTATGCGATGCATCTCTTCGAAAATGGGCACCTGCATAAGGTTGCCAAAATAGTGGGGCAGACGATGGCTTACCACCCTCACGGCGATGCTTCAATCAATGATGCGTTAGTGCAGTTGGGACAAAAAGGTCTGCTGATTGATACGCAAGGGAACTGGGGAAATATTCTCACCGGAGATGAGGCTGCGGCAGGACGTTATATCGAAGCTAAATTGTCACCATTTGCTCTGGAAGTGGCTTTTGATGACGATATAACAGAGATGAAGCCTACCTATGATGCTACAGCTGAAGAGCCGGTCTGCTTGCCTGTGCGCTTCCCTTTGCTATTGGCTCAGGGTGCGGAGGGAATAGCAGTAGGCTTATCCTCTAAGATATATCCACATAACCCTAAAGAGCTTTTAGAGGCTTCTATTGCTTATCTGGAGAATAAAAGTTTTGAGCTTTATCCTGACTTTCCTACCGGTGGATTGCTTGATGTAGATCGCTATAACGATGGGCGTCGCGGAGGGCAACTAAAGAGCCGTGCCCGAATAGAGCGGATTGGAGAGCGGCAGCTTAGCATTACTTCCCTCCCTTATGGGAAGACTACTTCTACACTTATTGACTCTATCCTACGTGCCAACGACAAAGGGCAGATTAAAGTAAAGCACATCGATGACATGACGGCTCAGGAAGCCGATATCCGCATTCAACTGCCACAAGGAGTCTCTACCGACAAGACGATAGATGGTCTATATGCTTTTACGGATTGTGAGGTGCCTCTTTCTCCCAATGCATGTGTCATACGCGACGGAAAACCCTGTTTCTTGGGTATATCGGACTTGCTTAAGTATAGTGCCGATCGCACTGTTTCTCTTCTTAAGGAGGAGCTGGAGCATCGCCGTGAGGTGCTGCAAGAGGGACATGTAGCCGCTTCTTTGGAGCGTATATTTATTGAGGAGCGTATTTATAAAGAGAAGCCGTTTGAAGATGCTGCTAACGAAACGGAGGCTTTGGATTATATAAAAGAGCGTATTTTGGCCATGCCGGACTTAGTCTTTGTAAGGCCAATCAAACGCGAGGACCTGAAACGACTCTTAGAGATTAAAATGGCTCGTATCTTGCGCTTCAATCGCCTTGCCCATGACAAGAAGATCCTGCGCATTGAAAAAGAGCTGGAGCAAGTGGAGTATGATATCACACACATTACAGATTATACAATCGCTTATTACCATCGTCTTATAGAAGAGTATTTTTCTGATTGTCAGCGTAAAACAGAGATAACACGCTTCTCTAATATAGAGGCAACGAAGGTGATAGAAGCGACCGAAAAACTCTACTTCGATCGTGAAGGCGGTTTTGCCGGCACTCAGATTAAGAATGGAGAGTTCGTAGCTGAATGCTCTCTCTTGGATGATATGATTATTTTCTTTAGAGACGGCACTTACTTGATTACTAAAATAGAGGAAAAAAAGTTCCTTGGCGGAAAGGAAGTAATCCACATAGATCGCTATGTGCGTAATGATAAGCGTACTATATACAATGTGATTTACCGGAGTGGTGCGCAAGGATCCTCCTTTATTAAGCGGTTTTGTGTAACGGGGATGGTACGCGACAAAGAGTACGATCTGACAACCGCAGAGAAGGGGTCGAGAGTTCTTTACTTTTCAGCGAATCCTAATGGGGAGGCTGAGACAGTGCGTATTACATTGAAGCAGCAGCTGAGAATGCGAAATTTGGTATTTGAGAAGGACTTTAGCGAGATACTTATCAAGGGGCGTCAAAGCCGTGGTAATTTAGTTACGCGGGCATCAATTCAACGAATTACACTGAAGGAAAAAGGGGCCTCAACTCTTGGCGGACGAAAGGTTTGGTTTGATAAGGATGTATTACGGATCAACTTTGATGGACAGGGTACCTACTTAGGCGAGTTTGAAGCTGGAGATAAGATTTTAGTAGTTCGTAATGATGGACTCTACTATACAACAGAGGTAGACGAAAGTGTTCATTTCCCCTCCGAACCGCTTAGAGTAGAGCGTTTTGATCCTAATAAAGTATGGAGTGTAGTGTATAGAATGGGCCCGACTCAGTACCCCTACCTCAAACGCTTCCAATTGACCGATCGGGCAAAGCCATTTGCACTGCAGGGTGAAGAAAATGTATTCGTATGTATGAGTGATGCAGCGGAGCCTATATTGCAGCTACGTTATGGAGGTAAGGATGAACATAGACCTCAAGAAAGTATAGATGTCGTTGACTTCGTTGGTGTTAAAGGGGTTGCAGCTAAGGGAAAGCGTCTCTCTACTTATGAAGTGGCAGATATTGAATTAATAGCCCAGGCTTCTGAGGATGTGACTGAAGACGATGGAATATGAAACAAACTTTCATTTTTTTGATTCTTTTACTCAGTAGTGCTTTCGGTCTCTTTTCACAAGAGGCGCCTAAGAGTACAACCACTTACCTTTCTTTTAAGGGTGGAGTAGGGGGAGTATTGATTACAGATGAGTGGTTGAGTCCTCTACGATATGGAGGTACAAGCTATTCCTTAACAGGCGAGGGAGAGTTCCCTCTTATGAAAGACTCTCCGTGGATGCTTCGCTTGGCTACAGATCTGCAGTATGCTCATGTATTGAATCCTGCAGGGAATGCTTCAATTGACTATTTTCGTACAGAGCTTATTCCGGAGGTAATGTATCGTTTGTTTTTGCCTCACGGCTTTAGTTTAGCTGTGGGCCCGGGAATTTGCATTTCGGGAGGAACAAGGTCGCATTCTCGTAACGGCAACAATCCCGTCTCGGTAGATGCAAAAGCTAATTTGACTGCTGCTGTATTAGTCGGTTGGCGTGTGCCCTCCTACAAATGGCCCATAGCTTTTAGGCTTTATGCAAATATCAATACGATAGGAGTAGGCAATAAAATTGGCTATGCGGAGAGCTATTTTGAGCAAGAGTTTGTGGATAAAGGGTTTATTCATTCTGCGCTTTTTACGCATTGGGGTAATCAGTTGCAGTCTATACTCGCTTTTACAGTGGATGTGCCTTTATGGAACGTACTTACTCTTCAATTAGGCTACAAAATGAATGCTGATATAGCGCGAATAAGCGATCGGAAGAGAAGTGGCATTACCCATATGGGAATGGTGGGTATTAGTTTTGAGACTTTATGGTTCCGTGGGCGTCGTGCCGCATCTTCAGATAAAGCGGCACCATATTTATTCAAGCCTTTTGAATTATGAGAAAACTGGGAGAATTTGTACTAGTTGCTTCGGTTTTATTGTGCTGTGCCTCCTGCTCTACAGAGAGAGAGTACACGCAAGACGCTGTGACGAACTATCGTGCGCTGTGGACTATATTGGATGAGGGCTATTGTTACTTTGATGAAAAGCTCCCTTCGGATAGTACTTGGGAAGATATGTATGATAAATACCTGCCCGCTGTACGAGCTGCAAAGAATAGTGATGAGCTGTTTGATGCGATGGCGCTATTGGTAAATGAATTAAAAGATGGTCATGTCAATCTTTTGACCCCTTTCGATATAAGTCGCTATAAGGGTTGGTACAAGAATTATCCTTCTAATATAGACAACCGTGTAAGAAATTTATATTTGGGAGAGGATTATCGTACCGCAGCAGGTATTGCATACAACAAGATCTCTTACAATGGTCATGCGAAAGATAGAATAGGCTTGATGGTATATGATAGCTTTGCTTCCCCTATAGGAGCCGGCAACATAGGTTATCTGTTTTTACACTTCAAGGATTGTAAAGGTATTATCTTGGATGTGCGTGATAATGGAGGCGGTAGTGTGAGCTATGCAGAGCTTTTGGCTGCTCATTTTGCTGAGAAGCGCACTCCGGTAGGGTATATGCGCTATAAGTCAGGAAAGGGACATCATGATTTCTCTGAACGCCATGAGTTGGCGATAGATACCCTTCATACAAGCATTCGATGGTTACGCCCTGTTGTGGTACTAACCAATCGCGGAATGTATAGTGCCGCAAATGATTTCGCTCTCTATATGAAAGAAATGCCTTATGCTACGTTGCTGGGAGATACCACAGGAGGAGGTGGCGGGTTGCCACGTTCGAGCGAGCTTCCCAATGGATGGGCTGTACGCTATTCATCTAGTGTAACAACGGATCTACAAGATAAGCATATTGAGTTTGGTATAGCTCCGGATAAAGTCGTGATGCTGAAAGATGAGGATGTAGCCGCAGATAAGGATACATTGATTGAGGAGGCAATTCGCTTTATCAATCATTATTATGTCGTGAATAAGTAACTTTACAGAAGATTTACTCAGCGATAGAAAGAAATGGGTTGCTGATAGATAGGGAATGCATATATGAAACATGGATTTGTCAAGGTCGCTGCAGCAGTACCTTATGTAAAAGTAGCAGATTGCTACTATAATGTGGATCGCATTGCAAGTATGATCCGACAGGCAGATAAAGAGGGCGTAGAGATAATCCTATTCCCGGAGTTGTCCATTACGGGTTATACAGCCGGAGATTTACTACTCCATCCTTTTCTGATAGAAGAGGCTTACAACGCCCTTTTGCAGTTAGTTAAAGAAACAGCAGATTGTGAGCTGCTTGCAATTGTAGGAATCCCCATTCGAGTGGAAGAAAAGCTCTTTAATAGTGCAGTAGTTTTCCAAAGCGGCCATATATTAGGTGCTATTCCCAAAACCTATCTTCCTAATTATAGAGAATTTCAGGAAAAGCGTTGGTTCTCTCCTAGTGAAGTACTGCAATACAAGGAGGTAGCCATAGGGGATGAGACGGTACCCATCGGAAAAAATATTCTATTCAGAAGCGGTAAGGTAGGTATAGGTATAGAAATATGTGAGGATATGTGGACGCCCTATACACCGGGTACGCGACTGGGATTGTATGGAGCTCATATTATCTTTAACTTGAGTGCCAGCAATGAGAATGTAGGAAAGCATAACTATCTCCGTTCCTTAATTAGCGGTCTTTCTTCGCAAGGGCTGTATGGGTATGTATATGCCTCCAGCGGATACGGAGAGAGCTCTACCGATTTGGTCTATACCGGTAAGGCATTCATTGCGGAAATAGGCAAGATAGTGGAGGAAATGCAGCGCTTTGACTATTCCGAACGAATGATTGTGAGCGATATAGATGTAACACAGATACAAAACGAGCGGTTGACTAATAGTAGTTTTAAGAGTGCTGTGTCGCATTTTGCTCAAGAGGATGTAAGAGAGATCCCATTTAAATTGCGCTCTGCTGAAGACTCCTATCCTGTGAACCGGCCTATTCGCTGCAACCCCTTCATACCGGAAGAAATACCCGAAAATGAAAGCTGTGCAGAAATGTTTGAAATACAGGTCTGTGGCTTAGTGCAACGTTTGCGTCATATAAAGGCCGAGCATGCCGTGATTGGCATCTCCGGAGGATTGGACTCTACGTTGGCTCTATTAGTTACAGCCTCAGCTTTCGATAAATTAGGACTTTCTCGAAAGGGAATTTTTGCGGTGACCATGCCGGGCTTTGGTACCTCCTCGCGTACTCATGATAATGCGGTGACCATGTGCAAGGAACTTGGTGTCTCCTTTATGGAGATAGACATTAAGGAGGCTTGCTTGAAGCATTTTCAAGCAATCGGACAAGATCCTACCCAGCACGATACAACCTTTGAAAATGTTCAGGCGCGTGAGCGTACAGAGTTGCTTATGAACCTTGCAAATAAGCATAAAGGGCTTGTGATTGGTACCGGAGACTTGTCGGAAATAGCTCTTGGATGGTGTACGTTTAATGGAGATCATATGTCTATGTATAGTGTTAATTCTACTGTTACGAAGACCTGTGTATCTCTTATTACCAATTGGTACGCTAACCATATAGCACAGAGCGAGCATTTGGCTGCAGTACTCGCCGACATTGTAAATACCCCATATAGTCCTGAGTTGCTCCCGGTAAAAGACGATGAGTCAGAGATGAGTCAAGTAACCGAAGAGTTGATTGGCCCCTATGAACTGCATGACTTCTTTCTTTATCATATGATTTACAGTAAGTCAAGCCCCGAAAAGGTATTTTATCTGGCGAGTGTGGCTTTTGCCGGTAAGTATGATGAGGCTTTGATAAAGAGTACGATGAAGCAGTTTGTTAAAAGGTTCTTTAGCCAGCAGTATAAACGTAACTGTATGCCGGACGGGCCTAAGGTAGGAAAGTTGAGTCTTTCTCCGCGAGGGGAGTGGCGCATGCCGAGTGATGCGGTAGGTACGATGTGGATCCGTGCTATTGATATGCTATAATCGTTACCTTTGCACGAAAGATAGAGTGAATAGAACTGATACTGCAGCACTGAATAACACAATATGGCTCATAGCTTAATCATAATTCCTACTTATAATGAGCGCGAAAATGTAGCGGAGATGATTCGTCAAGTGATGGCATTTGAAGAGGGATTTGATCTCCTTTTTGTAGATGATGCCTCACCCGATGCCACCGCAGGGGTGATCAAAGCTATGATGCCAGACTATCCTAATCGGATTCATCTGATCGAGCGAAGTGGTAAACTCGGACTTGGTACAGCCTATATTACAGGCTTCAAGTGGGCGTTAGAGCACGGGTATGATTTTATTTTTGAGATGGATTGTGATTTTAGTCATCCCGTATCAGCCTTGCCTCTGTTGTATAGTGCAGTAGCTCATGAGGGCTATGATATGGCGATAGGCTCCCGGTATGTAAAAGGAGGAGGTATAAAGGATTGGCCCTTTCTACGCCGAACTATTAGCTATGGTGCTTCTCTTTATGTTCGTACAGTAACTTGGATGCCTGTAAAGGACCCAACGGCCGGCTTTGTGTGCTATAAGCGCGCTATTTTAGAGCGTTTGGATCTGGATGCAATTGAGTTCAAGGGGTATGGCTTTCAAATAGAAATGAAATATGCAGCCTATCGCTTGGGCTATAAGATTAAGGAGGTGCCCATTACCTTTACTGACCGTAAGCTAGGAACTTCTAAGATGAGTAGCTCTATCTTTGGAGAGGCTTTCCATGGTGTGATTAAGTTAAGTCGCAGAGCCTGTAAGGGTTCTTTTCCGGTCACACGAAAGTAATTGGAGGGTATGGCGATGAAAACTTTATTGCTCAATGGAACCATTGTGAATGAGGGGCGTTGCTACACCGGCTCTATAGGCATAGAGGGTGAGTTGATTGCCGTTGTGCATGAGGGAAGCCTATCTTTAGAAGAAGCATCTCAACGCTTTCGGGAGTATATCTGTATAGATTGCCAAGGAAAAATTATTTTGCCCGGATTGATTGATGATCAAGTGCACTTCCGTACTCCGGGAATGGAGCATAAGGGCGATATAGAGACAGAGAGTCGTGCTGCCTTGGCTGGAGGAGTAACCTCCTATATGGATATGCCTAATACTAAGCCGGCAACCATTGATTACGATGCGCTTATGTGGAAGCGTGACTATGCAGCCGCACACTCTTGGGCCAATTATGGCTTTTTCTTTGGAGGAACTAATACCAATTGCGCTGAAGCTCTAAAGATCCCCACGCACTTGATCCCCGGCTTAAAACTTTTCTTAGGGGCTTCTACGGGTAATATGCTGGTGGATAATGAGCGTGCATTGGATTGCTTTTTTGCGGAATTCCCTCTCCCCATTGCCATTCACTCTGAGTCGGAAGCGATCATAAGGGAAAATAGGGAGCAAGCCATTGCCCGATGGGGAGAAGATCCCCCTGTGTCGTATCACCCTCTGATAAGAAGTGAGGAGGCATGCTACCGCTGTACTGCCGATGCTTTGGAGCGTGCTACTAAGTATGGAACACAGCTACATGTATTGCATTTATCCACTGCTAAAGAAGTGGCACTTTTTGATCCCTTGGACGCTATGGAGCCGCGGGCAATTAGTGCAGAGGTGTGCGTGCATCATCTTTGGTTTAATGATGGTGATTATGCTGAAAAGGGTACGCTCATCAAGTGGAATCCTGCTATTAAAACAGAACACGACCGGGAAGGGCTCCTCGAAGGCGTACGGAAGGGGCGTATCTCTGTTATTGCTACGGATCATGCTCCTCACTTATTAGAAGAAAAGCAGGGGGGCGCTCTTAAAGCTGCTTCAGGAGGTCCTCTAATTCAGTATAGCTTGCTGGTTCTTTTGGCCTTGGTAGATCGGGGCGAGCTGCCTTTGGAGTCGATCCCTACTAAAACGGCACACTATCCGGCCATGCGCTTTGCAGTGGCCAAACGAGGCTTTTTGAGAGAGGGGTATTATGCCGATATCGTCGTAATAGACCCCAATCAGCAAACGATGGTGACGAAGGATAAAATTCTCTCTAAGTGTGGTTGGTCGCCTTTTGAAGGGATGACTTTCAAACATTCGGTGGAAGCTACCTACTTGAATGGGGAGCGGGTATATTATAAAGGTAACTTATGTGAAGAACGCCCGGCTGCAAAAGCCCTCCTCTTTAGACATTGATAGATAGAAAATTAAAAACACTAAAGTAAAGATAAACGTATTAAAGTATGGAAAAAACTGATTGGGCCTCCTTAGGCTTTGGTTATCACAAAACAGATTACAACGTACGCTGCTACTACCGCAATGGTAAGTGGGGCGAGTTGGAAGTAACTCAGGACGAAACTATTACCCTTCACATGGGAGCTACCTGTCTGCACTACGGACAGGAAGCCTTTGAAGGTCAGAAGGCGTTCCGCGGCAAGGATGGAAAGATTCGCATCTTCCGTATCCATGACAATGCTAAGCGTATGATTCGTTCCGCTGAAGGGGTCGTAATGCAGCCCGTGCCCGAAGAACTCTTTGTTGAGGCTTGCTTGAAGGCAGTTAAGCTCAACGAACGCTTTGTTCCTCCTTACGAAAGCGGTGCTTCGCTCTATATTCGTCCTTTGCTCATCGGATTGGGCGAACAGGTTGGGGTTAAACCTGCTCCCGAGTATCTCTTCGTTGTATTCGTAACGCCTGTAGGCCCTTACTTCAAAGAAGGCTTCAAGCCCACTCCTATGGCTATTATGCGCGGATACGACCGAGCAGCGCCCTTAGGTACCGGTACGATCAAGGTAGGCGGTAACTATGCAGCCGGTATGGTGCCCACAGTTCTCTGTCACGAAAAAGGCTATTCCGCATGCCTCTTCCTCGATGCAAAGGAAAAGAAGTATATCGATGAATGCGGCCCCGCTAACTTCTTCGGAATTAAGAACAATACCTATATCACACCGAAGTCCACTTCCATTCTGCCCTCTATCACCAATATGAGCTTGATGCAGTTGGCTGAAGATATGGGTATGAAGGTAGAGCGCCGTCACGTTCCCGAAGAAGAACTCGCCGAATTTGAAGAAGCCGGTGCTTGCGGTACAGCTGCCGTGATCAGTCCTATCCTTCGCATCGACGACTTGGACGAACATAAGACGTACGAAATCGCTAAGGACGGCAAGCCCGGTCCCGTTTGCGAAAAGCTTTATCACAAGCTCCGTGCTATTCAGTACGGTGACGAAGCCGATCCTTACGGATGGGTTACTGTCTTGTAAGCAACGCTACATACACAAACGGCTCTCTATGAGAGCAATCCTTTGTGGCATCCCCTTATCGGGATGCCACTTTTTTTGTATCTATTCTGCCGTTTACCGCTGATTTGCCGCTTCTTAAACGGCATTAAAGAGCAGTTAATCCGTGGTTAATGAATCCTCTATTCGCAGTTACAGGTACGCAAGTCATGAATAACCAAATTGTAGATCCGGAGCATACAGAAAAATGATCGCAAGGAAACAAAATTTCTATCGTGAGGAAACGTTTTTTTTGTGCGCTGTAATCAGAGAAAACCCTCCCTTAAAATATGATTTTCGAGTTAAGTGCCTACATTACAAGGTTCTGCGATAAAATACAGATCGTATAGGTAACGATTTAGAAATGAGCGAGGTGCACTAATATACAATATTTGAATAGCCAAAGAACGCTCACTATTTCACTTGCAAAGGTAATGTTCTGTGTGGAAAAGTGAGTATTCTTGTGTAACTTTCTTCTTAAAAGTTTTATAAAAAAAGAAATCCAATGATGAAAGAAATGCTTTATGGTCGTTTTTCATCCTTGGTTATGCGAATTTCATAAACATCTTCCATAAATTATCTTTTGTATAGTTTCAAATAACCTTTGCTGTATTTCATTAGGTAACTTCCGTGCGATACATCTCCGCATTTCTGTTGTCAGAAAATTCATTTTTATGTATGAGATGGAGATAAAGGTAGATATAAGTCCATTGAAAAAGAGTTTTATCTAACTCCTATTTTTCTTTTACTGTATCTTGCAAGAGAAGGATTTCTTTTGAATTCTATTCACTCTCAGAATCATGTGATTTTTATTGTGAAATAAGCATTCTTAATGCTCATTAGCTTAATTGTTTACAGTATTATTTTCCGTACCAGATAGCCCGATATTAAAAATAAAGAAAAAATTATTGTTGCAGCAACCAGATACATCAGAAACAGCATAAGCACTTTAAGTATTCTATTGACAGGTCTTATGTCTGTGTATTTGTAATAAAATTTATTTTCTTCCCTAATCTTAGAAACTAACGCCTCAAGCTCCTCTTCAATCTTTTTAATTGTTTTTAATGTTAGATCCTCGTCAGTTGTTTCATCAACTGCGATTCTTGTTGTATTCTCAAATATTTCTTTGCTTATATAGGCAGATTTAAGTCCATCAAGTAATATCCTCTGCAGATTTTCTTTGAATTCTGTGTTTTTGGGGAAATAGGCAATGAAATGAAGATTTGCATTAAGCTCAGAAAGAATCTGAATCCTTTTTTCAAAGTATTTTACGAATGTGCTTCTAGAATTTTCTATAGGTTTTTCTATAAGTGTCTTTATTAGCCATGTAATAAATACAATAATGGAAGAAAATACCAGAGTGGTTAATTCTGGATTTAATTCTTGTATTTTAGTAACTACATCCATTCTCTTGTGCATTTTTTCTGCCGATTAAACATATCGGAGAATATTTTCTTAATTTCATAAATAAATCCTCCCTCTTTAGAGTAATCATTAATAGGATTTTCATTCCTTAGAACTGCAAATGTAAGTTCCGCATTACCAAAGACAGCGAATCTTTCAGTATTATTATTGGTTGTTCCTGTCTTTAAGAAAACATTATTAATATCTAAATCCAACTTGTTTCTGAAGATACCATTAAGAATTTGGAAACAATCAGATTTTATATCGTCTTTTATATCTTGAGAAAAAAAGGTAGAGTATACAGAGCAGAGTTCATATAATGAGATTCCATCTTCTGTAGCTCCTAATAAACTTGACAATGTAAATGAAGAAAGAGGTTTATTCAAAAGTTTTGATAGATATTCAAGTACCTTTTCTATACCAACTTTTTCTGAAGCGTTAATAAACACATTGTTATTAGAGAAATATAAGGCATCATCTATAGAGAGATTGTCTTTAAAGGAAGATGCTTCTCTAACATTCCAATTCTGATTATTATATGTAGATGGAAATACTTCATACTTATTAATACCTTGCTCTCTCAAGAAACAATATATAAATGGCTTTAATGTGGAGCCTACATTTGTTTTGTTTGTAAAAACATAATCAGTTCCATAAGAACTTGAGAATGCTACTACTTTTTTATTTCTAATAGCAATAATTGACATCGGGTATTTTGATTCCCTTACATTTTTTGCAACAAGAGCTTGAATTTCTGTATTTATGCTGGAGAATAACGTTTTAGTTTTATTGTCTACCCTTTCCACAATAAAAGGAAGTGATGCTGGTCTAACAACAACTAATTGATTATAGAGTATTTGCGGATAACTTTTTATTAATTTATTATAACTGCCGGTTGAAATGACATCCATGAACATCATTTTTTTACTTATAAACAAATATCTCCTCTTTGCTTGTTCAAGATTCTGAGAATAAAAATTTGGTCCTCTTAAGATTGTGATTAAGAAAAGAAGCTGAGCGTGTGATAGTTGATTGACTTCCTTTTGAAAGTAATAAAGCCCAGCAGTTCTTATACCACGAAGATTTTTTCCAAAGTAAATATTGTTAAAATACAGATTTAAAATCTCTTCTTTCGAATACTTTCTTTCTAATTTGAGAGCTAAAGTAGACTCTTTGAGTTTTCTGACGATGGTTTTACTGTTATCTTTAAGTAAATTTCTCGCAAGCTGTTGTGTAATAGTACTACCCCCTTGAACAATACGTCCAACAATTATATTGACAATTAAAGCTCTTAAAATAGCTTTGATATCAATACCCTTATGTTTAAAAAAGCGAATATCTTCAATCTCTACAAGAACTTCTTTTACTGAGGATGGAATATAATTTGATATAGCATGGCATTCACTATTGCTAGAAGTAACTCCATAAGGAACGAAACTCTCATCTTTTTTTGAGTAAATCACAAAACCGTCAAAATCATCCATCTTCTAATTATAAATAATCCTAAAAGCTTGATACTTAAATTTGTCTATTATCAAAGACAAGCTCACTATTTCACTTGCAAAGGTACATTTTTGCGATGGAAAGTGAGCGTCTTTTCTTGTTTTTCTTCTTGTCGGTGAAAGAAAAAAGCCATTATAATCGTTGCGAGCGGTTACGGTTGATAAACTGTTCCCATTTCTGTTCACACCAATCAGTTATAGGGAGTCCGTTAATAATGAGGAGTGGCCGCTTCTTCTCGTCCTTGGCGATGCGGATTTCACTGTCTTCTTCTGTGAACTCTCTCTTGTACATTCCCGAATATGCGGTAGCCGTACCACGAACTATCTCTTGATCTTTGTGCATCTTGACCACCGTATCATCATCAAAGCCCATTTTGCGGAGCATCAGACGGATATTGAGTAAGAGGTAGAAGCTGTGGAAGAAGCGTTTGATAAAACTCCGCTCCTCCTCGTACACCTTGATTTCTCGGTGTTGTTCAGAGATAGTCTTGTCCTTATCTCTAATGGTGTCCTGAAGGATAATGACCTCCTTGCGGATTTCGGCTTTCTCCTTTTCCGAAAGATGTTGTTGCCGTTCGACTTCTTGCTCCAACTCTTCGATGCGCTGTTCCGCCTTGTCAAGCTCGGAGTTCCCAAAGAGCGAGT
>CAMYPM010000017.1 GCA_947290775.1 uncultured Bacteroidales bacterium
GGCACCCATAAGAAAAGCGGATACGGCTTCGGCTGCATCCGCTTTTTCTATTTTAAATTCTGAACGGTTTCGTCTAACCGTTTGATGAATAAACATTTAACGGAGTATCTGAAAAGTAATGGTAACGACTAGGAAACCGTGCGATTTTCAGCGTTTTGCGGTGTTTTACTATCAAATAACTCTTTCAGGTGCAAAGATACGACAAATCTTTGATATAGTATCCAATACAAACAGTATTCGCCATTTTTTGCCTTTCGATATATACCTATTTGCTTATGCCGTTATTTTTTGCAGATTTGGATAAAAAAGGAAAGGCAAAATTCAGGAAGCATTGAAATTCTTTACTTTAGTTAGTGCAAAAATCGAATAATTTATTGTAACTTTGCAGCGGATTCGGTGTGCATATAATACCATCCCAATTAAGATAAGTCGCAACATATATAGTGGTTTTCAATATGATTATGAACAATTGTACAATATTAACAGGTAAAAACACCGTTAATATTGCATATCATAAACCTTGGTAATTTTTCCACATTCAAATCTAATTAATTCGATTTGAATGTCATTGTCTTTGTAATCCGGCATGCTATTTCAGGCTTGTCGAGAGATTTTTTGTGCTATAAAATCAAGAAACATTCAAAAGATAAAAGGAAAAATTCAAATGGAAAAAATCAGAAATTGGAAACAAGATTTCTATACAATATGGGCGGGGCAAGCTGTGTCCCTGATAACAAGTGGGGTTCTTCAAATGGCCATCATCTGGCATCTGACAAATACAACAGGGTCTGCGATGGTGTTGTCAATGGCGACCTTGGTTGGGTTTCTACCTCAAGCGGTTTTAGGTTCTGCAATCGGAGTACTTGTTGACCGCTGGAACCGGAAAATGGTCATGATTGGTGCAGATGTCATCATAGCTTGTGCTGGACTGGTACTTACCGTAATTTCCCTGTCAGCGGAACTACCTGTATGGATAGTAATGCTCATCCTCTTCATTAGAAGCGTTGGCACTGCATTCCATTCCCCTGCGTTAAGTGCGGTAACACCTCTTTTAGTGCCTGAAGAACAGTTAGTCAAATGTGCCGGCTACACCCAGTCCATCCAATCGGCAAGTTTCATCCTAAGTCCGGCAATTGCCGCTTTTCTCTATGCAAAATGGGGGTTGAATTCTGCGGTTGCCCTTGACGTATTCGGAGCAATAATTGCCTGTATCACTGTTGCAATGGTTCACATCCCAAAACAACCGATTGAAGCGCTGCAGCAAGAAAACTTTTTCACCGAACTGCGCATTGGCTATAACGCAATACGACAAAATAAAGCTCTTTTCACATTGCTTTGGATAGGAGCAATCAATATGTTCATTTATATGCCAATCAATGCGCTATTTCCGCTGATGAGTATGAATTATTTCGAGGGAAGTACCTTGCATGCTTCCGTGGTGGAAATTGTTTTTGCAGTTGGTATGTTGTTGGGCGGACTTCTATTGGGCGCATGGGGAGGTTTCAAAAAGCGCATGGCAAATATCATCGGCTCTATCTTTCTTATGGGAGTGTCATTGACTGTTTCCGGCTTGCTACCAACCAATGGTTTTATGATATTTGCGATATGTTGTACGTTGATGGGCTTTTCTGCCCCATTCTATAATGGAGTACAGACCGCGCTATTTCAAGAACAGATACAACCCGAGTATTTAGGGCGTGTTTTCGGACTTCTTGGCAGCATCATGTCGTTTGCCATGCCGCTTGGGTTGGTAGTGTCGGGTGCATTTGCAGACCAAATCGGGGTAAACCGTTGGTTTTTGTTCTCAGGTATGGCTATTCTGCTTCTCGCTATAATAGCCTTATGTCTTCCACAACTTAGAAAGGTCGACAATCAAAAACAAAAATCATGATTTATGAAACGTAACTAAATCTAAACAGCAATAAGCCTCTGATAGGGAAATACGATTATCGGAGGCTTATTGCAATCTGTTTTAACTACTTATGTAATTCCTCTACTTTTCCTTTGTGGTTGAATTGGCTGTCGTATGCTCTGCCGTAGCCTGTCGAACTGTTCCCTGAACCATTCGCCTATGGGCTGGCGGTTGATTACGAGTGTCAGTTTAGACTTGTCCGCAGGGTCTTTCACCACTTGAAAGCCTGCTCTTTCTGTCGTAAAACTCCGATTATGTTCCTCCGAATAAAGTTTGCCCTCGTATATCAAAGGCTTACCATAAGTCAATGTCGTGGTCTGCCTTTCATTGAACCCGACAAGGCGGCACAGGCTCTCTATTCTCATAATTTCCTTTGCCATAGGAAACCATGCACACAGCTTTTCGATAATGCGTTTCAAACCTGATACTTCATCTTTGTGTCTGACACTTTTTTCCGCCATCTCCTTACGGTGATTCTGCTGTATTTCCAACAACTGGCGGTTGTGCTCGGTTTGCATCGTGTGTATGCGGTTTTGCAGTATCTCAATGGTTTCCTCATGGGTGGCAACTTCCCGATACAGGGCGGTGTTCTCCCTTTCCAAAGTCTTGACCTTGTTGCTCCCGAAAAGAGAACCGACACTTTCAGCTATGTTGGTCGCTGCGGTGGTGGCTGCACCTTTCAGTTTCTCGGTCTGTACCTCTTTCTTGGCTTGTCTGAGTTCCTGTTCGGTTTCGGTTTTCTGCTCCTGTAACCGCTTGTTTTCTGCATCAAGGGCAGCGTTCTTTTTCTGTATGTCCCGATAATACTGTGTCGTGGTGGTGTGCCGTGCTTCGGAACCTCGCACACCTCGCTGTAATCCGTATTTAGCCATAACCCTTGCATAATTGTCGTGGTACGCAATCAAGGTCTGACGGTTGAACAGGTCATCGGCACACAAACGGACGGTATTTGCTTTCTTGTGATACTTCCGTTTGCCGTCTTCCTGCTCTTTCTTGGCTTTGCGCCTTTCACCTGTCACGATGGGAACAATGGCTGCATGGATATGCGGTGTCTTCTCGTCCATGTGAAGATGGGCGGCAACCACGTTCTCCCTGCCGAATGTGGCTTGCAGCCATTGGATGCTGTCGCTGCACCATTCGTCAAGTCTTCCGTTTTCCTGTATGTCCATCATGTCCTCATGTGTTCCCGACAGAACCACTCGGACTACACGGACTTGGTCATGTGTAATCTTCCGCTTGATGCCTGCCGTGTTCAGCCTGTGGGCAATCGCTTCATCCCTGCCATGAACGCCATCGGGGTATTCTATAAGTACCCTGTTCAGATGCGTTCTTGTCGGGTCTGCGTTTTTAGGTATGATTCTTCTCTCTATATGGTCGGATTGTACGGTGTCCGATGAACCTTTTGCTTTCTTTATGTCCAATGAAAAATATCCCATGTAGTTTGATTTTTACGGTTATTGTTATGAGTGTATTCTCTGCCTGTGGCATTGGCTCTCAGGGTTTCCAAAGGGATTTCCCTTTGGCTCGATAGGGAGTTTTTAGCATTACCGTGTAATGCGTGAAGAAAACGCCCTATTGAGCTATGGTATTTCTGTCTAAATACCCTTGGGAAAGCGAACCTGTTCCCCTCTATATTTTCAGCCCTTTCTTTTTCGGTGGCTGCATCATCCGCCTTGCGGATTGTACTTGCTTCTCCTCCTTTATCGGCTCTGTCGATTGGGACAAGAGTTTTTTGCACAGGTACTCGTTCAAGTCATTATACCCTGCATAGTGAACCGACATATCCTGCAAGCGGTCACCCAACATCCGTTGCAGGTTGGCGTATGCGTTCCGTCCTGCTGTGTCATTGTCAAGGAAACAGCCGATTCGGGTATAGGTTGCCAATATGCTTTCCGCTTTCGAGAGGTTGGAAACGGAGTTGAGAATGACGTAATCCTGTGCATTCAATCGTGGGTGTTGCGGATTGTTCTTTACTCGGATGGTCAGGAACGAGAGATAATCCATGAAGCCCTCGAAAAGATAACAGACGGTTCGTGGCTCTTTTTGCTGTCGGATATGGGTGATGTCCTTCGGGGCGACACATCCCTTGAAGTATCTATTACGCACTTCATACCCTCTTGCCATATTCGGGAAGCCGATGGCGAAATAGGGTTTGTCGGCATTCTCAAACCGCAGTTCCTTACACTCCCTTTTGGCGAGTTCAATGTCTATCCCCCTTTCTTGCAGATAGGCAATGAGCGCAGGTGATGACAGCTCGCCAACTCTTAATACCCGATAAGTGCGGTTGTCGGATTGCTGCTTGCCAAAAGAAAACGATGCAGGGCGGATGTATGGTGTCCGTTCCTCTATGCGCTTCAACAGGCAGGTTACATCTTCCGTATGGTAGAGTTCCGCTGCCAATGCGATGATGTTACCGCCCTTGCCAAGTCCAAAATCGTACCATTTGTTGAGTTCTGTGTTTACCTTGAAAGATGCGTCCGTTTCCTCTCTCAGCGGTGATTTGTACCAAAAGCTGCTGCCCTGTTGCTTGACGGGCGTGTAACCCAAACTTTGCAGATAGTCTGCGATTCTGATTTGTTTAACTTCTTGTATGTTCATGATATTCTATAGATTTGATGATGATTGTAAAAACGTTGATTTGTTGAATGGCTTATATAACACATTTATTTACAGAAAGATATTTGCTCAACATCTTCTCAACAAACCACTCGCCAAAAGAGAAATCAACAATCGGGTGCTGTTCCTCTCTCAACTTCTCTTTTCGATTGTTGAGATTTTGTTGAGAGTGTATATTGTTTATTGTCAGCATAGTTATATCCTTATTCATCAATTCAACAAAAAAAAGAATGATATTACAGGGATTCAAGTTGTTCCCTCGTGACAGAATAGAAACGACCGACCCGTTTTACAGGCTCATACCGACACTCCCGATTGTAGTTGAATTGGTAGGTGGTATAGGTCAGTCCGTTGGGTGCAGGCGTAAGTTTCCAACACTCCTGCAACACCTTTCGGACTTGGTGCTTCTCCACTTTTACCTGCGAGTGTACCAGCAACAGAAGAATGTCGTTGTAGCAGAACGAGAATGTGTCCGTGCCGACACTATCCATGATGTCAAGTATCAGCTCGTGCATCTCTATCTCCAGTCGGTTACGGTTGCTGCGGATTATCTTCTGCAAGGCTTCGGTATGCAACAGCGATGGAGCAAACCACATACGGCTTTCCTTTTCGGTGGATAGTGTTCTGTGTTGCAGGAAATGAAGAAAGGCGGGTATCTCCGCTTTCAGCTTTTGCAGGAAGTCGGTATCATCAGACTGCAAGCGGTCTATCTTGCGTACCCAATAGCGTGTTTCCCCTGCATCAATGATTACAGGCAAGTACTCGTTGTTGGAGCATAGCACGAACTTGGCGAAAAACGCTATCTCGTCACGGTCTTTGCCTTTGGCTTCCACCTTGTAGGAAAGTGTGGTGCTTAGGTTCTTCAACCGCTCGCTGTCCTCCCTACGGTTGAGCAGCACCTCGTCCACCACGATAAGCAGTTTGCCGGCCCAGTCGGAATTGAATTGGCTACGGAAATCCTCGTTGGTGTTAAAGGTTACATTGTTCTGAAATAGGAGTTTTAGAAAATTCAGAAATGTGCTTTTGCCTGTGTTGCGTTCCTCTGATACCAACAGCAGGATAGGCAGCTTTTGAATGGGGTACAAGTAGAGCAGTTGTAGGTAGTCCATGCCCAACTCGTATTGCTCCCCGAAGATGTGACCTACCAAAGATTGGATATGCGAGAAATCGCCCTCTTTAGGTTGGTGGTCTATCGGTTCATAGAGGTTAAGGAACTTGCCGACCACGGGATGGTAGCCGATGTGTTCGGGTACGGTGCAGAAGCCGTCATACTTGGGAACGCTGCCGATGTAGTCCTTGCCGTAGTCTTGGCGCAGGGTTTCGTTGTTCCATGCTATGCGTTTCCTTACATACCCTCCGTTCAGTTTGGGCTGCTCCACAATCTTGTAAAGCGTAGTCCCCACTCGGATGAATTCCTCCTTTGCCATGCCACCATCCGATGGCGGTCTGTGGCTGTCTTGTTGTTTGTTAGCTGACATAATCAAATGGTTTTAAGTTTGAAAAATACCAGCTACAAAAGTATAAGCATTTATCGGATAAGTTGTTACGCAAAACGCGGCAGAACGGTGACAAATAGCCCCCGAAGAAAAAACTTTCAATGGTTTGGAACGGAAGTCGGGCAGGACAGACGAAAAAACTCCCAAAAAACGAATGTGGGGATTACGCTTTTCGGGAGAAAAAATTGGAGTTCCTGTTGATATGTCGGTCAGATTATATGCTGACACGCTGGCTTGATTACTCTATTCGTGACTGAATGAATGGATTCCGTCAGTCGTGCAACCAATTCAGCTACGAGAAGTATTCGGCTTTGGCTATGCCGTTGGTGTTCAGCGAAAAGAAGATGCTTGTTTTCTCTTTTCGCAAGTACAGTCTTTCAAGAACGGCATTGCGCACCTGCTTCGCACTGTATGTGCCGATACGGAACGCAAGGGCGATTATCGTTTCAAGGCTGTAAACCTCCATGCTGCACTTGTCGGACAGTCGGATGGTATGCCTTATCTCACACTCATTCAGAATGCCGTTCTTGCAGAGTGTCTTTATCCCTGCCCTGATAGTCGGGGCGGTTACATTGAACAACTCGCAAAGCTCCCACTCACTCATGGCGGTTGCCTGTATATCTTTCGGCATAACTACATTGCCGAACTCGTTCATTGTTATGATGTTTCTTTCCTCTTTCATTATCGTTTGATTTAAGGGTTACTGAATGGCATTGCAAATGTTCTTTTCCATATCCTCCAGTTTGTGCGACAATGTTTCCATATCCTGACTAATCTTTTGGGCTGTGATTTTTGCGTAAATTTGGGTCGTTTTTATGTTGGTATGTCCCAAAAGTCGGCTGACGGTTTCAATGGGTACTCCGTTGGATAACAGCACAGTGGTCGCTGCCGAATGTCTTGCTACATGATAGGTCAAGTGGACTTTTATACCGCACAACTTGGCAATGGCTTTCAGCTTCTTGTTGCAAGTCGTGTTACTCGGCATGGGGAATACTTTATTATCTCTTGTCATACCCCTGTACTTCTCTATTATCTTTCGGGGAACATCCAACAATCGGATATTGGATTCCGTGTTAGTTTTCTTTCTTCGGGTGATAATCCACAGATTTCCGTCAAAGAATGTTTGCAGGTTGTCTTCCGTAAGGTTCTTGACATCGGAATATGCCAAACCTGTAAAGGTGGAGAACAGAAATAAATCCCTGACAAGCTCGTGTGTCTTGTCGGGCATATCGGTGTTCATCATTGTGTGTATCTCCTCTCTCGTAATATACCCTCTGTCCACGCTTTCGGGAGAGTTGATGTACCCTGCAAAGGGATTGAACGGCAGACGACCGTCATTCCTCGCTATGGAAATAATGTGTTTCAGCACAATCATGTAGCCCCAAATGGTATTGGTGCGGCATTTTTTCTCAGTACGCAGGAAATACTCGAAGTCGTTGATGAACGAGAGGTTCAACTCTTTTAACGGAATATCTTCACGCTTGTAGGTATGGGGTAGGAACTCACGGATGTGCTTGCAGACGGTAACATAACGTCGGAATGTTCCTTTTGCCCTGCTGTGTCCCACTTTCTTGGCAAATTCGCTGTTGTGTTGTTCAAACAGTTTTAGCAAGGTTTCCTGTTTGATACCGATGCCGAGATAGGCATCTTTCAACTTGGCAGCAGTGACATAACCGTCCGTCTGCATCAACTCTTGATAACGGCGGTTTATCTCCACTCTGATTTTGTCAACGGCACGGTTGATTCTTTGCGCTTCGGCACTCTTACCCGAAGCACGGTTGTTCTTCACGTCCCACAGGCGCAAGGGAACATCCATCTTGCAACTGAACTGCTTAATCTCTCCGTCCACCGTAATGCGACACATCAAAGGCAGGTTGCCGTTGGGTTTCTCACTGCCTTTCTTCACGTAGAACAATACCTTAAATGTACTTCTCATAACTCACTTTTTTTTGGTTACAAAATTAATTCATAGTGAGTTACCGACAGATACGACACATAACGCCAAACGATGCAAAATTTAGGTTTCGCAAGAAATTTGCATCATCGCACGGGTAATGATAAAGTAACTGAACTTTTGCTGCGTTTGTCCATATTCTGTCTCTTCTTGGCTTTTGAACAAGAGAAAAATATAGCGTAACGAACGCTTTTTCAGTCTGTTCGCTACGCTTTACTCAAATTTGCTATTCCGTTAGGTGTTTATTTTATGCTCTTCAATCTATCCCGATCGCACTCCCAACTATACAGCTCGCATTCGCTCGTTCATCACCATTCGCAACCACTCCCTACTTATAGCCTGTTCATTATTAGGGGGATGGGGGCATTCGGCAAAGTGGAGCAACCCCTATAACCGAAAGCTCCGAGGAATCCGTGTGGACGCCTCGGAGCTTTACTATTGACTTTATTTATTTGGGGATAAAGGTAGCCGGAGTACGCACAACGCAATCTCCGGATCAGTACCTCCAGAAGGTTCCTATTTATTGCTAAAGAGGAAAACAGGAATTTTGTTTATACAAATGTGCTGTTCGTTGCACACCCACTTTTGAGGCTGCAAATAGAGATTGGTCAGGTACCAATTTTTGTATCCGCCTCGTTCCGGTGTCGGCGTAAATACAGATGCTCCATACTCTCTTGGGTTTTTACCTGCATTCGCTTTGTATCCGTTAAGACGACCCAAGGCATAGAGGATACGCACTACATCCTGCTCGTTATTATTATTCCAGAAATCATCGTTGGCAATATTGGATACACTACCATCCCAATTAGGACCTAAATAACGACACGTTATCTTAAAGTAGGAGGGTATTTTCCCTTCGGTGTCAATTTCTCTGAATTCTCCAATCCACTCATACTTAAAAGCGGTTTGCAGCAAAGAACCTAATGAGCCCTTCTTGTAACGAATGGCATAGGTCACTCTCTTGCTTTTGTCGGTTTGGTAATCTGCATAGGTTTGGATCTTTGCCGGTGTAGAAAGCGGAAGGGCTGCCCAGTTAGGCAGAGTCATGATCTCTTCAACGTTATCAATGCGAGGCAATACATTCTTTCCCTGACCTACGAGAGCACGTGTTGTATTATAGTTTTTAGGAACGATACTCAGCAATTCGAGCGAGCTTGTCGGTAGATGGTAATCCACACCATCTATCTTCATCTTCAATAACCGGGGAACGATTCCTGTATCTGCATCCACATCAGCATACCCTACCTCATTGGTATCACTCGGATCTGCGGCAAATCCATTGAACGTTTTATTCAATGGCTTCTCGCTAAAATACTCCAAAGGGAGTTTGAAGCGTCCGTGTCGCACGCTAAACTCTTTAACCGTTTCTCCGGAATAGTTGCTGGCTTCAAGCAATATAGTCACGAATTCAGGGGGAATAAGCTCACCGCCATTCTTTAAATCAAGCGCCAGGAAGTCATCCATCTGAGGCAAGGTCAGCTTATACTTCTTGGTAATTTTACCTGTTTGAGGATTTTTCTCTGATGCCCCAAACTCCGTTAACGTTACACCGGCAGGTAATGTTTGCCCATCCTTCAATTTCAGACTACCCTCTTTCACGTAGGTTTCTAAAGAGAGAACTACCTCAGTAGCTTCCTTTGTAGTGGTGTATATGGTCTTAGGAGAATTGATCAGAAAGGGATTTAAATAAGGAGCCTTAGGTAAGGCTCCTGAATAGTACATATAGGTGTTAAATAACTCGCCCTCAGTGACGCCCAATCTGTCGGAAGGCTCCCAGTCGGCAACTTTGATTTCGTACTTCAATTTACCAAATTCACTTCCGGGGGTATTGGGATCAACAGCACCACCCACGTCGTGAAGAATGATGTTGTAGAGGTGATTACGCTTGATGACAAAGTTTTCTAAGCGAACTTCTTCGGGCTTTAGCGGCTTGCCCTTGTAGGTAGCTTCAATGGTGAAGTAGGTTTCACCACGCGTATCCGTTTCGTAGCCATAGATGGCACCGGTAAGCGCACTGCCTTGGAAAAGGCTTCCGTCGTAAGTCTTATCTGTGGTAGAGGTAAGGTCGTCCATGTGCTTTACTTGTGCAAAAAGATGGGTCGACGTGTACCTTTTGTTAAACGTAATCTTGTTGATTACTAATCCTTCAATCTTATTGTAAAAGTCAAAGCGTGCAGCTACTCTAATCAACTTAATGGGATTCGCAATCGTAGTAGCTTGCTTAGATTGAACTGTTACATTCACCCGATCGGAAGTCATTAGGAAGTTTGTAGCATTAGCATCTTCTCCCGGAGTTTGCTTTGCTATCAACAGACCTAAATCTTCGGGAGTAGAGAGGCCCGACTTCATAGAATTTACCAGATCCGCATCAGGGTTAGCAATGAGGAAGAAGTAGAAGTCGCCACTCTGTTCATTGTCAAACTGGTAATTGTCCCCTGCGGCTTTTGTACACTCTACCGTTTTGTGATACAGACCTGAAGAGGTATTGAACACAACTGCATAAAGCTTTTCCACCTTCTTTTCCCTATCTAATGCAGGAGTGGGGTGTACAATATTTTCATCTCCCGAAGCACGTAGTTGGGAAGTTAAGGAAAAGCTAACCACCCCCGGCTTACCATTAGCCTCCTTAGTACGTATCTTTTCGCCCGTACAAGATGCCAACAGTAGCGGCATCAGTAGCAATACGGGTATATATTTCATTATTCTCTTCATATTATCTCCTTATTTCCAGTTCGGGTTAACATAATCCTTGATGACTACAATTGAGAACCGCTTTTTAATTTCCGGTGCAGCATCGCTATACACTTCAAAAACAAACTGGTCTCTCACTTCCGGCGATTCTGGTAGAACGATGTAGAAAAGGTCGTCCGCCTTTTTATATTTAATAGTAGCTTCGTGACCGGCAACCGGATTCACCTCTTTTACGGTAAACTTGGTATGACCTTTGAGCCTTGTACTTAGCGATACACGGTATCCATCCCTATCCACTTTATCGACATAGAAAGTACTATTTTCCTTATCGTAATGCTGTTTGTCACTTTCTATCTCAAAGAATTCAACCGAAATAATCGGCATTTCGTGATTGAGAATAATTGAATTCCACGGAGTATCTTCAATAGAGAATACCAAATCACTACCGGGTTCTAATGGTTTATCATCACCCAATACGATATGGTAGAGGTAATTGCGTCGTACTGTGACAGGCACATAACCGTCGGAGGACTTTACGAAAGGAATTGAAAACTTCACCGAAGCACCGCTTTCAACTGTTCCTTCTACAACGAGCGCAGTAGCCTCAGCCTTCTTTGCAGCTTCGGGCTGCTCGCCTTCATATAGGTAGAATGCCTTATTCAGCACATTACCCTCATCGCCTGCAATACCCTTAAAGTTAGCAGGCAGATCAGCAAAGCCTGCACTCATATTTACCTTTTGAGCGTTTGTCGGTGCTGCATAAGTAACCACACCGCTTGCATCCTTTGCGGGAAGCACAGACGTACGGTCGTATGTATTTTTCAGGTAGAGCTTTGTAATCGTTAGGTTAGGGATATGATTAGATATATCAACACGTGCCACTACACGAGTAAGCGTAACCTGAATGGGTGCCGTGGTAGCTGTTACAGCGATATCCATGCTGGTTCCCTGACGTGCTACTCCGGTCATCGGAATTACGTCCACGCCATCCTGCTTGGTCAGTAACTCTTTAGAAGTACCATCAGCGGAGAGCACCTTTGTCATAGGCAGCTTTTCAAAGTCTGCTTGCGACATTCCTACCGTTGCGCCTGCCACTTCGTCATTTGCCACAAAGAGGAAACGGAATACGCCCACTTCGTCATTCTTAAACTCCTTCGTAAAAGAGTAAGCCGCTTCACCATCAGGTGTCAGTTTATTCATTTCAATGGGCTCTATCGCAAGGAGCTTACCTCCGTTGTCACTGAACGTATACATGGTAAGCTTCTTCACGGTCCACTCCGGTTCATCGTGAATGGCAGCACGATAGGTAAAGGCATCACCCAAAGGCAATGCTAAACGAAAGGTCACCGCAATGGGCTTTTCGTTATCGGTTTTATTTTTAGGCTCATCCTTTTCCTTACAGCCGCCTACCATAAGCAGTAGCGCAGCCGAAGCTATAAGAAGCAACCCTTTCCATACATTCTTTGTCATAGGTCTTTTATTTCTTTCTTAAGCGATTGTTCGTAATTTATATTTTCCTTGTTTTTTTCTTTTAGCTGAGTCTTCTCTCTGCTCCTTTATCGGAGGATTACTCCACCCGGTTGCCAGTCCTCTACAGTTCCTTCTATCCAAGGACGCACTCCCACGCTTCCATCGTCATTTATGCGCAACTGGAGGCGATAAATCTGTTCGGCACGTCGGTCGGGAATCCATCCGAAGGCTTTAAAGGCTTGGGATAAATCCATCTTCTTTGTAATTTCCTTATCGCCATACATTACTTGGAATGTAGGTATTCGGTCGTTGCGATAACGGAGAGAGATGATTTCGCCCTCAAGCGTATGATTGAAGAGTGTCACATCCTGACACAGCTTAGTAATTCCATCTGCGTGAAGGGGGAATTGGTGCACAACCTCTTTCCTCGGATTTACCTCTATCGAGAGGTTGCTCTGTGCCGGATCAAGCGAGTATTGCTCGGTCAACCCTGTGAGCTCAATGCGGTATTTACCCGCTTCGGGTGGTGCTGACTGCCAAGTCACCTCATAGAAAAGGTGGCAGTGTATATTGGCAAGGTCACATATGTAGCGTTGCTTCTCTACCTCCTTCACCTCAAAGGTCTTGCTATTCCAAAAAAGCTGCTCCGCTCCGGAGTATGCCTGTTCGTTGTAACGTGCTTTCAGTCGCAATGTAAAGTCACTCATATGGCTCTTTCCTGCTTCCAAATCGGTAAGCATCGTGCCCTCCTGAGTACTATTTCCAACGGTCACTACCGTATAGCTACCCGGTGTCAATCCGGAAATTCGAAGTTCCTGTGGGGTAACTTCGTTTTGCTTCAGTTCACGAATATATTCCCCTGCAGCGTTGAACAAGAAGTGACGCATCTGCTGTACTTCCGTGCTGTACTCATCTCCCTCTGCGCGTATATAGCGATACTCCAAAGTCGTTTCGCTACACTTGCTCAGATCATCAAAGAAGGGACGGCATCCTACCGCTGTCATTGCCATCAACAAGCAAGCAAGTAGGGCATATTTTCTGTGCATTGATAATTTTCTCATTACGGATTCGTTCTGTTCCAATCACAAAGATACAGAAAACAAATCAAAATAACCAGAGAAAATTGTATTTCTAAGTGGGCAAAAGCATTTCCTATTCACAAAAGAATTAACCTTGAAATATGCGAAATATACCGATTTTGGAAAAACAGCACCGCACAATCCGTTCTTTTCGGCAGCTCTTTTTACCAAAATCATGCTCTATGTAACGAATGAAGCCTTATGACCATCTTTCTCTTCTGCCGTAATAAGGTGACTGATTCCTCTGCCCGCCTTTGACTTCGGATAGATTAGAGCTGCACACTATCTTACCGAGCAGCACACCACCCCTACCGCTGTATCAGTATGCAGGGTAGTACGAAGCGATGCCTTCATTCTATACAAACAAATCTTTTTGGGGGAAGAGATAGATCATTCCAACCGTGCTATTTGCAAAAAGGTATAGATGTTTTGTTTGAAAGGTTCTGATGTTTTAATTGAAAGATACGGATCTTTTGATCGATAGATTCTGATGTTTTTAGTATGAGAATAATAGGATCTTTTATTGTGTGGAAAGCACTCAGGTAATAAGACCGGGTAATCGGTAAAAAACAAGAAGCGGCATAGGGGACTTTGCACCCCATACACCGCTTGCTTGTACCTCCTGCGCCACTATCTGACGCAGCGCATTTCCCTATAACTTCCGCAAAAGGTTTCGGGATTACCCCCTCTGCGACTTGAGCGTAAAGAGGAATCCGTCAGCTACCTCTTTGGCTTGTGCAGCACCTACTAATTCCTTGAGGATAGCAAAGCCAAACGCCATGGCATAAGCAGGACCTCTACCGGTAATTATCTTTCGGTCCACTACAACTCCATCGGAGAGGAGCTCAGCACCGTGCTCTGTGATTAAACGCTCTTCGGGCATCGGATAGCCGGTAGCTTTATGCCCCTTGAGCAATCCTTCGGGAGCAAGTACAAAGGCCGGGGAGGCGCAAATAGCCGCTATATAGCGGTTGTCGGTACGCATATGCTGTAATAACGTATTCACCTCCTTTGACTCGTGTAGGTTGGTCGCTCCGGGCAGTCCACCTGGTAGTACAACAGCATCAGGTAGAGCGGCTGTGTCGCCCAACTTGTCCCTGCTATAATCTGCCGTTATGGTAACGCCGTGCGCTCCCTTGACCTCTTTTTTATCGGTAATGGAGATGGTTAGTACCTCAATTCCTCCACGACGTAATATATCTACAGGTGCAAGTGCTTCAACTTCTTCAAATCCTTCGGCTAAGAGAACCCAAACTTTTTTACTCATAATAAATTCCTTCTATAGTTATCTAATTATCAACCCATTGATTATACTTACTTACTCGTGTAGTAGGCAGTGCCGATAGCGACGTATGGTATCCTCCAATCCCAAGTAGAGTGCATCGCATATCAAAGCATGACCGATAGAGACCTCACTGAGGAATGGTATCGTAGCGGAGAAATAGGATAGGTTAAGCAAATTAAGGTCGTGACCGGCATTTACTTCCAGCCCCACTTCTCGGGCTTTTTCAGCGGCTTTGAGGAAGTCTTTCACTACCACTTCTTGCCGTCCGGCCTCATAGGCTCGTGCATAAGGCTCTGTGTAGAGCTCCACACGCTGGCAGCCTGTCTCTGCGGCATAAGCTATGTTGTCGAGATCCGTTCCTACGAAGATAGAGACACGTATATTCGCTTCTCGGAAGCGGGCTACAACATCCTTTAGAAAAGCCATATTGGCTTTTACATCCCATCCTGCATCGCTCGTAAGGGCATCCTCTGCATCCGGCACGAGGGTTACCTGCGTGGGCTTTACTTCAGTGACTAAATCTACGAAGCGTGGTATGGGATTGCCCTCAATATTGAATTCTGTAGTCACTACCTGCTTGAGGTCTCTTACGTCCTTATAGGTAATGTGTCGCTCATCAGGGCGCGGATGTACGGTTATTCCCTGTGCTCCATACCGCTCGCAGTCAAGTGCTGCTTTTACTACATTCGGCAGATTGCCTCCGCGTGCATTTCGCAGCGTCGCTATCTTATTAATGTTTACACTTAGTTTTGTCATTGCTTTATTCGTATCTTTGTTTGTAACAAATGTACGTTAAAAAGACGTATTGAACAACGGATATATGGTTAGAATTGCATTGCTGGGCAGAGTTCCTTCGCCAGGACATGTACAAAAGGTAGTTCATTTCATTCATGAGCTGGCCAAAAGAGAGACGCAAATCAGCTTGGATAGTGGGTTGCGTGCTGCGTTGCGTGCTGAGGGGAAAGAAATGGAGGCAATTACTGTTTTTGAGGACAGAGTACCCGAGGAAACTGATTGTGTGGTCTGCTTTGGTGGAGATGGCACTCTGCTGAGGAGTGTACACAGGATGCCGTCACTCTCTATACCTATCTTGGCGATCAATAGTGGGCATTTGGGTTTTCTTACGGATATAGATTGTGAGGAAGCACTCCACTATATTGAGCGATTGTTTGAAGAAAACCCCTGTGTCGAGGAGCGAAGTCTTTTGGAAGTGACCGATGGGGCATCTTTCTTTACTACTGCGCTTAACGAAATAGCTATCCTGAAGCGAGAGACCGCCTCTATGATCAGTATTGAAACCTATATCGATGGACACTATTTAGCCGACTATGCAGCCGATGGCTTAGTGATAGCTACTCCGAGTGGCTCTACTGCCTATTCACTTAGTTTGGGGGGACCTATTACCTATCCCTCCTGCCCGGTTATCTTGCTGACTCCGATTGCTCCGCATAGCCTTAATATGCGTCCACTTGCAGTACCCGACAACATCTCTATTGAGCTTAAAGTGAAGTCGCGGAGTTCTACTTATATGGTGGCAGCCGATGGGGAGGCTTCTGTTTTTCCTACGGAAACTTCGCTTGTAATAAGGAAGCATAACGATACTCTAAAGCTGATAAGATTAAGCAGTCGCTCCTTTTCGGAAACTATTCGCAACAAACTATTATGGGGGAAAAACTTACGCTAATGAGAAAACTAAAAGCTCTATTGTGGGCTACTATTCTGCTGCCCGCGCTTTTGGCCTGTAATCGTCAGGCATTGATACAAAACCGGTCAACGCTCGCTGCGTTAGATAGTGTATCGCGCATAGCCGGGCACCTTGGCATGGAGCGGATGAATGCACAGCTTGAGGAAGTGGGGTCGCTTACCGAAGCTGAAAAAGAGGCAATTCGCTTCCTATACGCCTATATGCCGGCTTGTGATGTATTAGACTATTCTTTGGCTTTTCATTTGAGTAATGTGCGCAGTGCTCTGGCGGCACGTGAAGCGATGCCGTGGGGTAAGAAAGTACCCGAGGAGGCTTTTCTGCATTTCGTCTTGCCGGTAAGAGTCAATAATGAGCATTTAGATAGTAGCAGAATCCTCTTTTACGAGGTATTAAAAGAGCGCGTGGCCGGTATGACTATGGAGCAGGCCGCCCTTGAAGTGAATCATTGGTGCCGTCAGAATGTTACTTATGCTCCGAGCGATGCGCGCACTCACTCTCCCTTGGAAACGCTTAAGAATGCCTTAGGCCGATGTGGAGAGCAATCTACTTTTACTGTAGCTGCGCTTAGGGCTGTTGGCATACCTGCACGACAGGTTTATACCCCCCGTTGGGCACATACCGATGATAACCATGCTTGGGTAGAAGTATGGATAGATGGTAAATGGCACTTTATGGGAGGTAGTGAGCCGGAGTCTACTTTGGATAGGGCTTGGTTCAATAGTGCTTCGAGTCGGGCCATGCTGGTGCATACAAAGGCTTTTGGTCATTATGCCAATCCCGATGAGGAGGTAATCAAAGAGACGGCTAACTACACGGAGGTTAATTGTATTACTACCTATGCGCCTACACAACGTGTGGAAGTGAAGGTTAAGGCTGCCGGTTTGCCGGCTGCGGATGCCTCTGTGGCGTTTACCATATACAACTATGCAGAGTTTTACCCTGCTGCTAAGCTGAGTACGGATGCAGCTGGCAAATGTGCCCTTACGACCGGTAAGGGAGATATGCTCGTTTGGGCTTGGCTTGGAGATAGTTGCGGCTATGCGGTTGCAAGAGCAGATGCTTTGGAGCCGCTGCAAATAGACCTTGAACCATTGGACAAGCTGCACTTCCCCGAATCTCTGAAACTGACTCCCCCTATGGAGAGTAATTTTGTAGCTTTGAAGGAGGTCACGCCCGCTATGGCAAGGGAGCATGCGTTGCGTATGGCCTACGACGATAGTGTGCGTACTGCCTATGAGGCTACTTTTGTTTCGCCTAAAGAGGCTGTAGAGGCGGCTTTACAGATGGGATGCGATGGGGACCTTTTGTCCCACATTTTACTCAAAGCGAGAGGCAACAGTCGCGATTTGCTCGCCTGGTGTAAGGCGAATCCTTCGCTGAGGGACAGAGCGCTTCGCTTATTGTGTGTGATGAGCGATAAGGACGCTACGGACATTGATACAGCGTTTCTCTCTACTTGGGTAGAGCGTATGCCCCAGCAGATTGATGACAGGCAGCTCCGTTATCAGTACAACCCACGCATCGAAAATGAGCATTTGAGTGATTGGTATGCTGCCGTGAGGGAGCTAATAGACGAAAATACCCTGGCGCACTTCCACGAACAGCCCGAGGCGATCTCTCAATTGGTCACCTCTTGGGAAAGAATAGATGATACGAATACGAATGGAACGCTTATTTCTCCGCTAAGTGTTATTCAATATGGCAAGACGGATCAGTATAGTATGAAGCTTGCTTTCGTAGCGATAGCACGTAGTGCCGGCCTTTTGGCACGTATCAATCCGCAAAATCGTCGAGCTGAAATAGTGCTTCCGAAAGAAACTGATTTTCGGGCGGCTCCGTTTGAATTGCTTGAAGCAGAAAACGCTTCTCTCAAAGGGTTCCTCTCCCTTGCCTATGAGGGCAAAGAGCCTGCTCAGAGCATCAACTACTACACGCGCTTTTCTATTGCGCAGCTTACCCCTGCCCATCCATTTCCTGCCACACAATACTATGATGAGGAAAAATCGAGTTTGCCAACTCTCTTTGGGAATGGTCGCAAGCAGCCGTTAGATGCCGGGCTGTGGCTGCTTACTGCCGGTACACGCATGGCGAATGGCTCTGTGCTTGTGCGCATTACTCCGTTTAATATGGTGGCCGGTGTAGATAATAAAATGACGCTCCTCCTACCCTACGATGAAAACGACGTGAGCGTGATCGGTAATATCGATTGTGAGCAGCTTTACTACAGGCCTAACGGAGAGAAGCGCTCTATTCTTAGTACCACGGGAAGAGGCTATTTTGTTCTGGCGATTCTGAAGACCGGTACGGAGCCCACACGGCATCTTTTGCACGATTTGGAGAAGGTTAAGGCACAGTTGGATGCTTGGGGCAGACCCTTCCTCTTCCTCTTCCCATCAGAGCAAGATGCCGATGCTTTCCGTAGTGCCGATTATCCTCGTCTTCCAGCCAATATCTGTTACGGATTAGATGCCGATAACTCGGTTGCCGATATGCTACGTGCGGCAGTTGCAGCCAAGGGAACAGAATGGCCCATCATATTGGTAGCCGACTCCTTCGGACGGGTTGTCTACTACCGTCAGGGATATAATATCTCCACAGGAGAAGAAATAGTGCTTACAATCCCTAAACTATGATGCAAAACCGGGATGAGCAGTACATGCAGCGTGCGCTCGATTTGGCACGTGTAGCAGAAGGATTCACAAGTCCTAACCCTATGGTTGGGGCGGTGATCGTGTATAACGACCGAATAATAGGCGAGGGATATCATCATTGTGCAGGCCAACCCCACGCAGAGGTCAATGCGGTTGCCTCCGTGAAGCCTGAAGATCGGGCTTTGCTCAGTGAGTCTACTATATATGTTTCCTTAGAGCCTTGCGCTCATGTAGGAAAAACACCACCGTGTGCAGATTTGCTTGTTGAAAAGCACTTTAAGCGTGCGGTGATCGCCATGGAAGATCCTTTTCCTCAAGTAGCAGGGCGAGGCATTAAACGGTTGGAAGATGCCGGTATAATAGTCAAGGTGGGCGTATTGGCAAAGGAGGCACGTGCACTCAACTGCTTTTTCCTGACCGCAGTCCGAGAGCAACGGCCCTATATTACGCTTAAATGGTCGGAGAGTGCAGATGGCTTTATCGATTCAATACGAACGAAGGAGTGCGACAAGCCATTCCATTTTAGTGATGCCTTGCGCGATAAACATGTGCATCGCCTACGGCATTTGCACGACGCTATACTCGTGGGTAGCCATACCGTTGCATCCGACAATCCGCTTCTTACCAATCGTCTGTGGTGGGGTCGGAGTCCCATTCGGATAGTGCTTGATAGCGGCTTACGCTCTGTCGCACCCCATGTGCGACTCATGCACGACGCTTCCGCTCCTGTGCTGATCGTATGTAGCGAAAAAGCCCCCTTATTGTGCGAACTACCCTCTCACGTATCCCTACTAAGGAGAAGCGACTCCCGGCCCAACGACTTGCATTCCCTACTACACGAGTTCTACGAGAGGGGCATTCACTCTGTTTTGGTAGAGGGAGGTGCTTGCACGCTGCAAAGCTTTCTCGACAGCGGTCTGTACGATACAATTGATCGTGAAGTAACAGCAGTACGCTTACGGCATGGGGTGCCGGCTCCCTCTTTACCCGAATAGGGGTTGGGTGCTGCTGCTTTTCATCCGAGCATCGCAAAGAAAAAAACTATTTGAGGAGTGCTTCCGCGGGGAGGCACTCTTTTGTTTATACCTATTTGGATAATACTCCGAATGGGGGAAAGCATCGCAAGAGAATGCAGCTCGGTGAGCAGTTAAGCCAATAAAAAAACTCCAAGGTGCTTATTTGATAAGCCTCTCGGAGTCTTGTGGAGTGGTGCCACCAGGAATCGAACCGGGGACACAAGGATTTTCAGTCCTTTGCTCTACCAACTGAGCTATGGCACCTCCTCTTTTGAGCTTCTTTGGAAGTATCCCGCACAGAGTACTTCTTTGGCGAAGCCGAGTGCAAAGGTAATACATTTTTTGTAACCTACAATACATTTACCCAATTTAGCGGTGAACAATTTGTTTTTTCGATTGTTACCATAAACGATAAACTATATAGGGAGAGTGAAAAAGAAAGAGGATTAGATAGAGCATGAAGTTATCATCATTTAAGGTAGATGTACCCAAGCATTTAATTGCCACTGAGCCTGCGCCTCACCGCGACGAGTCGAGATTGATGGTATTGCACCGCAAGAGCAATGAAATTGAGCACCGACAGTTCAAAGACATCATAGAATATTTTTCTGCGGGCGACACCTTTGTTTTCAATGATACGAAAGTAATCCCGGCTCGCCTCTACGGAGTAAAGGAGAAGACCGATGCACGCATTGAGGTATTCCTCCTACGTGAGTTGGACGAAAATAATAAGCTGTGGGATGTGCTCGTCGATCCGGCGCGTAAGATCCGTATTGGCAATAAGATATGCTTTGGCCCCGACCGATCACTCATTGCAGAAGTGGTGGGCAATACCGTAAATGGAGGCCGCGCGCTCAAATTTCAGTACGATGGACAGCACGAGGAATTCAAAAGCTATATATATGCCTTAGGAGTGCCCCCACTGCCGGATTATATCAAGCGCCCTGCCGTAGAGGATGACTTTGAGCGATTCCAAACCGTTTATGCCAAGCGAGAAGGCTCCGTAATAGCCCCGGGGGCCGGACTGCACTTCAGCCGTGAGCTTATGATCCGTCTTGAGCTGGCAGATATTCGCAAGGCATTCCTTACTGTACACTGTGGGTTGGAAAACATGGAGGATAAAAAGGTGGAAGACCTCTCCAAGCACAAGAAGAATAATGAGCGTATGATCGTTCCCAACGAGTGCTGCGAAAAAACAAAGCTCTCAGTAGAGGCCGGCAAGCAGGTAGTAGCTGTGGGATGCTCTACCCTACGCGCATTGGAGACAGCAGTCAGCACCGATGGACTCCTGAAACCTTTTGATGGATGGACCAACCTATACATAACGCCCGTAAACGAGGAAAAGCCCTTTGAGGCGCGCTTGGCTACTGCATTGGTAACAGGCTTCCACATGAGTTACTCGCAAGCTCTCTTTATGACCTGCGGAATGGGTGGCTATCAAGAGGTAATGAAGGCATACAAAGTAGCCGTTAAGGAGGGATACAGATTCGGCATCTACGGAGATGCTATGCTGATTATCGACTAATGGCTCTACTGGCTATTGCATTAGGCAGTAACTTAGGCAACAGAAGCGACTTCCTCTGCCGTGCCTTAGCGGCATTGGAGGAGGAAGTGGGCGCTTTAGGGGCTATATCCCCCTTCGTAGAGAGTAAAGCGGAAGGCTTCGAAAGTGAGCATACCTTCCTCAATGCGGCTGCACTTATACAGACTACACACTCTCCCGAAGAGCTTTTGGAAAGGACGCAACGCATAGAGCAACGCCTCGGACGCACCAAAAAGAGTACTCCCTCCACAGGCTATTCCGATAGAACGATCGACATTGACTTGCTGCTCCTGGAGGATTGTATTATGCATACCGATAGGCTTACCTTGCCGCATCCCCTCATGCACCTCAGATCCTTTGTACTTGCACCGCTCTGTTGCATAGCCCCTACTATGGAGCATCCCATTCTAAAGAAAAGTATTCAGGTGCTTTTAGAGAATGAACGACACTAATACACTGCAAGACACCATCATAGCTCCCGCCACAGGGCAAGGAGGGGCGGTTACATTGATCCGGCTCTCCGGGAAAGCGGTTACTACCCTACTGGCAAAGTGCTTCCGCTCTTCTCTACCTACCAGCCACGCACATGCAACCTATGGGCACATCGTAGAGGGCGAAGAGGTGATCGATGAAGTACTCGTTACTTACTTCCAAGCCCCCAAGAGCTATACAGGGGAGGACACCGCCGAGATTAGCTGCCATGCCTCTCGCTACATAGTGGAGCGCATAGTGGCACTCTTTGTGGCGAGTGGAGCACGTCTGGCAGAACCGGGGGAGTTTACGCTTCGGAGCTTTCTCAATGGGAAACGAGATTTAGCAGAAGCAGAGGCTGTGGCCGACCTGATTCATGCTGAGGGAGAGGCACAGCATCGCCTGGCTATGGCGCAACTCAAAGGCGCCTATAGTGAACACCTTCGAGAGGTACGAAGTAAATTAATTGAGTTTGCTTCGCTGATCGAATTGGAACTTGATTTCTCTGAGGAGGATGTCACCTTTGCAGATCGAGATAGACTGCTAAGCCTTGCTGAAGGGGTGCGCTCCATGATACAGGCGCTTATCGACAGCTACCAAACCGGACGAAAGATTCGCAACGGAGTAGCCACCGCCATAGCCGGTATTCCCAATGCAGGTAAAAGTGCGCTCCTCAATGCGCTCTTGCAGGAAAATAGGGCTATTGTAAGCGATATAGAGGGGACTACACGCGATACAATCAGTGAGACAATACTTATCGAAGGGCATCCCTTTAGAATCATCGATACAGCCGGATTGAGGCATTCTGAAGACCCCATTGAGCAAATGGGCGTAGCGCGCACAATGGAAGCCATTGAAGAAGCCGACATTGTCCTACTGCTGATTGATGCAGTACGATGCGATAAACCGGAGCATATAGCGAAGCAACTCGCCCCTATCGGCAGCATCAAAGTACCGGCACTTTGCGTTCTCAATAAGATTGACCTATTGAAGGCGGCCGCAGTAGAGGCTCTGACTGTGCAACTAAAAGAAAAAGTACCTTTTCCCATACTGCCCATCTCGGCAAAAGAGAAAAAGGGTTTGGAGCCACTTCGGCAACAGCTACTACACACCGCCAAGGGAGATGTAGCGGAGCCGTCTCATGTAGTAACTAACCTACGCCACGTGAAGTTACTCAAGGTGGCTGCCCACAGCCTAAATGCCTCTATCGAGGGAATAAAAAAGGATATGGAAGGTGCTCTGCTCGCTATTGAGCTACGCAGTGCCATTGAGGCAATCGGAGAGATAACCGGCGAAACCATCAGCGACAACAACCTCTTGGAGCATATCTTCGCCAACTTCTGCATCGGCAAGTAGCGCGCACTATCGGCTATGATCCGGCCTCATCAGGTATAACAACGTATTTGCGCTCTGATAAGACGAGTGCCTCCCCGATGGGCGTATATTATTCTACGATGCACAAAGCGGCGAATTCCCGAACATAACAGAACTCGCCGCAGTTGATTATATCGAACTTTTGAAAGTTGATAAATTGCTGATAAATAAGGAATTTCTTATGGGCGTGTCAGAGATCGTTCAGTGACACCTCTTGTTTGGTTGCCCACATCCTTTCTGATAAGTCATTCACAGGATAAGGTATACCATATTCGGAGATTTTTACGAATTGTGGCATGCCTGTTTTGTGCCCGACAGAAGCTTCCGAGTATATGTGGAAATACTTATATCCATTACGCACGCCAGCAGCCCGGACAGAATCATATCCTTGCTGCTTGGCATACTTTTTCGCTATTTCGTTATAATCTTTCATATTCCTGTTTCCAAAATTAGTTGTTATCACCCTAAAAACGGCAAAATAGTTTTTTCTTTTTCGCACCTCAACGAATAAATACCCAAAATTGCTGTTTGTTTATGCTTTGCTGGCTTTGAGTTTGTTTTTGGTATAAGTTCGCCAAAAGAATTATAACGGCATACGCGGGCTTAAAACGCCTTTTCCTTAAAATCGGCTCTTTCGTTATTCTGCACCGCCTCCCCTCGTAGGGGTTGCCGTGCGATACCCCGATGTTCCGGAGGCATGTTACCTTGCAGCCTATCTGCTCCGCCGTGAATGCCACATAAATAGCGGAGAGGCTGTGGAAATAGAGCTCCTTGCGCTCGTCCTCTCCGAGCAGGGGTAGGGATCAGCTGGCTAAGATTCGTGAGAAGAGGGAGATTTTAATCAGATTGAGCTTGCGATACGTAGAAGAGAAGGAAAGCAAAAGCACCTCCGACGCTTCTTATTATGATTTAGTTTACGAATAGAAAGAAAAAGGAAGTAATCAATATGAGGGAATGGGGCTGCACCGATACGCCACGGCAGCCTCGCTTAATAGAAGCAGCAGGGCGGATTATTTACTCCACCATGAAGACATCCGCCTTTATCTTAATCCAATTATTGTATTTGGCCTTACCCGTTACCTCCGCATAGAACTCCTTACCGGCATCCATTAATCGGGAGACCACGAGGTTCATCATCTCAGGGATATACCCAATGCGATCCTGCTCGTAGAAGAAAGCGATGGCATATTCGTCGTATTCATTTTTAGGCTGACGCACCATTCTCAAGAGAGAGCCTTTATCTATATGAGAAGCGATCTCCTCTATATTTGGTACATACGACGTGCCGGCTACGACTACGCTCAGTAGATATATCTTCTGCTTGGGTAGCCCTAAGCTATTGACCCCACCGGTAGCCAGTAGCGCCACCAGATTATCATCTAACCTACTCAGTTCGTTTGCCATGATTCCCTCAATCTATAATCCGCCGACCTAAGTATTGCGAGCGATACTCTTCGAGCAAGGAAATAACCTCCTGTAGTTTTTCTTTTTCCTTCATTCGCTCTTGAATGCTTTCTTGTAGCTGTAGCTCTCTCTGTTTCACCCATTCAGGATCTGCAAGCTTCTCTTCGTGACTAAAGGGGAACATGAGCCTAAGCTTCGCTATTTGTTCGGCTAATTTATCGATCCGCTTTCTTAAGCCTTCTATTTTTTCGTCCCAATTGGCATACATACCATCGAGTATCACATTATCAAGCAGCCCCTTTGAAGCCAACACCTGATACAGTGTAGTGAGTTTCTCTAAATCACCGGTTTGATACGCTTCTGTGACGATATGAAATACTTTAATTGCAGATTCACCGGCCTCCGGATTCAAATCCGGGTGGGTAGCCTTTACAATCGTCTGATAGAGCTTTCGCATCTGCTTAGTCTCCTCTAAAGTGAGCTTGGGTAAGCTGAGCAGCTCCTTGGCTCTCTTTATTTCCTCGGCTTTATCGTCCAATAGCTTTTGGTGAAGGGTGGTGAACTTTTCTATCTTCTCCTCAATGTCAGTCAGATCAGGCGTCTCATCGCGGTTCACATACTGCTGCAGAAGGCGCTTGCGCTCGGAAAGGATTCGCACACTCAAGAAGAGCGATAGATCCTCATACTCAAGCTTACCGAAGAGGCTCTGATAGGTTGCCGTAAGCTTGGGCCCCGTGTGCTCCTCCATCTCTTTAAGCAACATAAAGAGTTCGCTGAAATAACGTCCCAGCTCCTGATACTCCTGCTGCTTTTTCTTCGACTCCGGACTTAGCTCAATCATACGACAGTATCCACTTTATCTTCTTTTAACAATCCAAAGATATAAAAAAAGCCTCTCTTTTATATGCCTTGCCTTCACTTAATCCTTAAGCGAAAAGGTGCCTCTTCACCTCCGCCA
Organism: uncultured Bacteroidales bacterium; assembly: GCA_947290775.1. Lineage (GTDB taxonomy): Bacteria > Bacteroidota > Bacteroidia > Bacteroidales > Porphyromonadaceae > Porphyromonas > Porphyromonas miyakawae. Next base: position 25,626 of record CAMYPM010000017.1, read on the forward strand.
AGCGCTATATCGATGTGGCTCTCTATGGAGAGGGGTATGGGTTCGGTAGAAGATTTTCGCAGCAGTAGTATATCCCCTTGATGGATTACATTAAGTTGCGAAAAGGCGGCTACGGCACACTCCGGCATATAGGAAGCAAAAGACTCCGAGCGGTGTGAGCCATCGGGCATAGTCACAGAGAGGGTCAGTTGCTCTGCCGCATAGTGCAGTAGGTTGCCCTCTTCAACCACTCCGGGCTGCACATAAGGCTCCGAGAAATGTGCTACTGCACTATCCTGAAACGCTACAGCCGCATCCCATGGATAGCCGCATTCGGAGAGGTGTGCCAGCCGCCGGGGAGCCATGAGGTCAAAGCCTACGCCCAGTGCTTTCACATAACGAAGGGCAAACTTCGTGGCCACCTCTTTACCGGTTTTTGCTATCATGAGGGCTAATACAGGCACAGCTTCGTAACAAGGCTCTCGATCCGGCAGAAAAAAAGGAAAGCCGCTCCGCAGCACGCTCTCACCTTTATAATAGAGCAGCGGTGCCTCTTCGCTTTCTTCTGTGAATAATGCGGTATATACCTTCATTGTGCTTTACATTTACTGCTGAGCGTCTGCCGTGCCGGCCTGAGCATCCTCAGCGGGAAGCTCATTGGGCTGCAGCTCTCCTATAACCACAAACTCGGTGCGTCGGTTCAACTGATCCGCAATGGCCTGCTGCTCCTCACTTAGCGTAGCGATAAGCTCGTCTGTGAGTTGGGTAGCCTCCTCGGGTAGGGGCAGCTGCTTACGAATAGACTCTGTGATCGTACGGGGGCGAGTCTTTCCAAAACCCTGCCACTCCAGTCGCTCTTCCTCTATCCCCAGAGTAATCAAGTAGGCAACCACGCTGTGGGCACGCTGCTCCGAAAGGGTCTGATTGTAGGCATCAGGTCCATGACGGTCGGCATGCGAAGAGAGCAAAACCCGTATTTCGGGATTCTCTTTAAGTATTTTAGCCATCTCTTGCAGGGCGGTTTCACTCTCCGGCCGAAGGGTCGCTTTGTCAAAATCGTAATAAATATTACTAAAAACCTCGGGTTGCTTACGGGAGGCAAGAAAGAACTCTATCTCATAAGTTTCACTCTCCGTAACACTATCGGTAGCGAAAGCGAGGTACTGATTGAGGAAATCGGCATGAGAAGCAAGCAGCAGGTAAGAGGTTTGCGTATCCAATTGCAGCGTAAAGAAGCCATCCACACGCGAAGTAGCCGTACGATACTCCAAGGGATCGCTATCGCTCACCAAGCGCACCACAGCCCCCTCAATGGGATATCCCTCACGATCCGATACATATCCCTCTAAGGTAACCGTAACGGCATTCCGATAGAAAGAAAACAGATGGGGATAACCGCGTCGATCATTACGGGAGGAGGCAAAATAACCCTCTTCCAAATGCGCTTCGTCGGGAGTCGGGTTAAAGGCCATTCCATAGTCATCGAATGAGGAGTTAATAGGACTGCCGGGGTGGCTTACCTCCCATTCGCCCTCTTCGTTAAGCCGTGCGCAGTATATATCTAAACCTCCCAAACCCGGATGTCCGTCCGAAGCGAAGTAGAGGGTACTATCGTTGTAGAAAGAGGGATACATTTCGTCGCCTGATGTATTGATACTACTACCCAAGTTGGTAGGCGGCATGACACCAATCTGACTCACTGCAATGGAATAGAGATCCTTTCCCCCATAGCCGCCTGTGCTTACAAATACCAGCTTAGAGCCGTCAGGCGAGAGTGCCGGATGGGCTGCCATACGAGTTGAATCATCCCAAAGGGGTACCTCCGTACCGGCTGCATAGCCGCCTTCGCCACTTCGTGCAGCACGATAGATTTTAGCTGTTCGGTCATATAGGTCGCTCTGCGCCACGCAAGTATAATAGAGTGTACTGCCATCGGGCGTAAGCGCAGGGGCTGCATTGTCGTTGCCGTTATTGATCCCTCCGCTGATACTATCGGGTCGCGACCACTCGTTGCGCAGATTCTTTTTACTTGAAAAGAGCTGATTATTCTTCTCGCCTGTAGCCGGCTGATCGGCAAGTGCCTCATCCCTACTGCGTGCTGAAGAGAAGATAAACTCGCCTCCATCGGCTGCAAAGACACCGGCAAAGTCACTCCTTGCCGAATTAAATGCCTTCATCTCCCTTACATGATAGCGAAGCCTATTCTCTGCCAAGCTATCCTTCATACTCAAGAGCTGCATCATTGCCGTTGCTTCGGCATCATCGGGCTGCTGCATCAGATGGGCTTCTGCAAGCTTCCGTGCCTCCTCATACCGCCCCAACATCTCGTAGAGGCGTGCCTCCACAAGCCAAGATGCACTATCCGACGGCAATAGATGATGAGCGATACGGTAATAGCTCAAGGCACGCATCGGATTGCGCATCATACGATAGTTTTCCGCAGCTTTATAGGCAAAGTATCCCTTTTGCTCCGGTTCCTTACGAGGCGTGGAGCGATATAGCTTCTGATATAGTTCTGCAGCCTCTGCGTAGCGTGCGGCTCCATCGGCCCGCTCTGCCTCCTTGATCCGCCGTGCCCGACAACCTGCGGAGCAGAAGGCAAACGCACAGAGAAGCAGCAGGGTCAGCGAAACCCTAAGAGCTTGTGTAATTGTATGCTGAGTCGCCATTCCGGATGCTGCATAATATAGTCCATACATGCTTGTAACGTCTGATGCGTGCTATTTATTACCTCGTCGGCCTCTATAATCGGGCTGAGGCAATAGCATTGCGCAGGAGGCAGTGCAGAGATAGATGGGGGAAGAGGTGCGCCCGCTCCAAATGGGAAACGCCACTCATTCACCCCGGAGGGAAAGTTGGTCTTTAGTAGGGGAAAGGCCTCCGGCTTCGGACTCACCGTAACCCAATCCAAGCCGGGCGGCACAGGGCGTGTGCCGTTCGTTTCAATACTTTGCCGGTAGCCATGCCGCCGGAAGAAGTCAATTACCTCCTCATCGATACTAAGCGTAGGCTCACCCCCCGTCCAAAGAAGATTGTGCGTCGGATAGGCCCGTAGTGCTTGAAGAATTGTTTCCTCGGAAAGCTCCTGAAAAGCAGCAAAGTCAGTATCGCAATAGGGACAAGAAAGATTGCAATGCGACAGACGCACGAAGCACATCGCCATACCGCTCTGTCCGCCCTCTCCCTGCAGCGAGTAGAAGATCTCGTTTACCGGCAACCGCTTCATAGCTTCTACACCCACTGCACGGGCTCCAGCGAATAGGTGGCACTACACTTGGCCGTCTCCTCTACTTTGCAAGCTACCAGCGTAACGCCACTGCCTGAAAGTGCGCAAGGAGCGACCTGCTCAACCAAATAGTGGGCAATAGCCTCTGCCGTCGGATTAAACGGCACTACTACTATGCTCTCCTCCTCCACGGCCTGAAGGGCAGGCAACCAAGGATCCGCTTCCCAAATCAGCGTGCGATGATCCCAATGAAGCTCCAGCCAAGCACAAAGACGCGTCTTAATCTCACTAAAGTCAATGATACGTCCTAAGCCATCCACCTCCGGAGCACTGCACACGAAGTGGATACGATAGTTATGCCCATGCAAATGCCTACACTTACCCTCGTGTCCTACTACGCGGTGTCCCATGCTGATATCGTGGTAGCGCGTCACCACAATGCGCCCACCTGTTTTCTGCTTATCATTCATATTCTCGTCTGCAAAGATACTGCTTTCTGCGCTGTGCATACATTGTTTGGCAGCTTGGGGGAAAGGTTTTGTTTTTTGCTGCGGAATCCCTTGCTCATAGGTTGAGGAGACGCTCTTGGGATCATATCCCTAAAAATAAAAGAGGAGACCGGAGCACTCTCCAATCCCCTCTTTCGAGCCTCTTGTCGGATTCGAACCAACGACCCCGAGATTACAAATCACGTGCTCTGGCCAACTGAGCTAAAGAGGCGGGTGGGTGAGCGGTCTCGATCGCACTGCTACAACCCACTACCCTTGCTGCGGTCAAGCCCTGGGGGATTCATAGGGAGCTAGTCGTCGAGGACTCACCCATAGTGGCTGCAAAGGTAATAACTTTTTTGCTAACCACCTACTTTTATCCGACTACTTCCTCAACTTTTCTTGCATTTTCGACAACGGATGGCTCCCCTCCGCCCTATTTTCCCCTGTAGAGGCTCGCTTTAGTGCAGGGCTTCACTTCCTTTTACGCTAAGCAAAACCCTCAATGCTCAATCCTTTTTTGTGAGAAACCCCCTTTTGTAGATCCTTTGTGGCCGGGGGCCACTTAAACACAGACAGAGTGACCGAAGTCACTCCGTCCAATCTATGAATGTAAAACCTTGAGCGGCAAACGAGGCTCGAACTCGCGACCCTCAGCTTGGGAAGCTGATGCTCTACCAACTGAGCTATTGCCGCATCGCATGACACGCATCGTATCACGTGCTGCAAAGGTAATATTTTTTAGCAAAACCAAATGTACCCACTCATCGCCACAACCATCCACCATGAACCACACCGCACAGTACACCGGGCAACACCTCTTGCAGCTTGAAGCGAACCTCAAAAAGTCACAAAGAAAAAGTTTCCATATATAGAAACTTTGTATATCTTTGTTCTATGAACAGGCGGATTAGAACCTATGGGGGCTACTTCCAAGCTTTTGCCCAAACGTTAGACGATGACGTATTGCGTAAAATAGACTACCTGCTTCAGCTCCTCAAGAGCGAGGAGCGACTGTCCGCTCGATTTGTCAAGATGGTAAGTGAGGGGCTTTTTGAGCTTAGGATTAGCGTCAAGGGAAATATCTATCGACTGTTCTTTATCTTTGACGAGGGAGATATCGTGATACTGCTCAATGGCTTTCAGAAGAAGACGCAGAAGACCCCTCGCAAGGAGATTGACAAGGCACTAAAGATTAAAGCGATGTACTATGCAGACAAACAATCACAAGATCGAGGACTATGATGCCATACTGGACAGCCGCTATGGAGCTGAAGGCACGGACAGCCGCAACGCTTTCGAGGAGGAGGCACGAGCCTTCTATGCCTCTCAGATACTCCTTAAGGCGAGAAAAGAGGTAGGACTCACGCAGGCTGAGCTTGCAAAGCGTGTCGGCACCTCTAAGTCGTATATATCCAAGATAGAGACCGGATCGGTAGAGCCGAGTGTAGGGCTTTTTTACCGCATCATCTCAGCCCTCGGACTAAGGGTGGAGATCGTCAAGCCCTTAGGCGTATAGATTGAAGTGCTTGCTCTACTTTAACGAGGTCGCAAGCCCACACCATATTTTCGCTTAGCACGTCCGGTAGAGAGAGGCAGCTATCAATAGGCACTTCATCTGTAAATAAGTTGATAACTTAGCGTCAGTCAATAGAACAAAGCGCAACGATGATAGAAATCAGACATACCGAGAAGGATAATAAGGGAGTTTTCTCTCTACTGGCAAGCGGTCAACCGGCAGGCGAGCTCACTTATCACCATGCCGGCAAAGGGGTAATAATCATTGATCATACAGGAGTACCCTCTTCATACGGAGGACTGGGGTACGGCAAACAGTTGGTCAAAGCCACTGTGGAGTATGCACGGCAAAAAGAGCTGAAGGTGATTGCCCACTGCTCTTTTGCCCAAGCGGTCATAAGCAAGACGCCCGAGTATAGGGATGTACTGGAAGATCCGTCCGCAAGATAATCACCCTACCGGCACATTCGTTCGCCCATTTTCAGGAGTAGGCGTAAAGGTAGTCACTCCCCTCCTCTGCACTATAAAGTGTACAACGACAGCGGTGGAACAGCACCATTATTCACAATAAATAAAGTACCTTTGAAGTACCGTAAGTTGTGCTTATTGATCCACTGCGTGCAGCTTGCCGAAACAAATTAAGTAGATATAGTAAGTTTTTGATCTGATATGACAGAACCGGACACTTGCCCACACGATGCAGAAAAGACCCCGGATGGACTTAAAGGGCTCTCTTCCAAGGCCAATCATAACTTCTTTCTAATCTCTCTTTTACTCCTCATTTTCATCTTGGTCTTTCTCTTCGGCAAGCCGGCATGGGGGTACATGAGCTGTTTTTTGGGCGCAACTACCATCTTCGCCCTACTCCGCAAACAGATGCAAAAGCTAACTTATAAGTATCATTGGAAGCGGGGAGGCGCTGCGTTACTCTTAGTGGGTGAAGCGATTGTATTCTTTCTCATTCCTTTAGGTGCGATTGTCTCCATGCTCATCGACGTATTTAGCAATACGACGATTGACTATAAGGCGATCATGGATCAGATCAATGAGTGGAATAGCTATGTAGAGGAGCGGTTTGGCTTTACAATTCTCTCTTTAGACAATCTCGGCTATGTAAGTTCCTTTGGGCAACGGGTAGTGAGTTCCTTAGTCAGTGGCACCTATTCGCTGGTACTCAATGGCATCATGATGCTTTTTGTACTCTTCTACATGCTGTATGAGCGTGAAGCCTTCGAACGCGCCATTGAGGAGCTACTTCCCTTCTCGCGGAGCAACCGACGCATACTCATCGACGAGTCGCAAAGCATTATTGTAGCGAATGCCATCGGTATTCCGCTCTTAGCGATCATTCAAGGGCTGTTTGCCTACTTTGGGTACCTTATATTCGGTGTTCCTACGGCACTCTTCTATGCCGTGCTCACTGCCTTTTCGACTATTATCCCGGTCGTGGGTACTATGATCGTATGGATTCCGCTGGGGCTCTTCTTTGCCCTCTCCGGCAATTGGACCGGCGCCATTGGACTGTGGATATACGGCCTATTGGTCATTGGGGGCGTAGACAACATTGCCCGCTTATTGCTGCAAAAAAAGCTTGCCGACATACATCCGCTTATTACCATCTTTGGGGTAATCTTTGGGATACCGCTCTTTGGCTTCTGGGGCGTTATCTTTGGGCCGCTGCTTCTGTCGCTGCTGATCCTCTTCCTCAATATGTTTCGGTACGACTATGTACCCGGCTCTACGGCTACACCGAGAGTAACTACCGATTACGAAGCCTCGGCACAGGGCAAACGAATCAATAAAGCGATAAAAGAGACGGCAGAAAAGATCAATACAATGACGAAACAATAACGAAATAAGCGACACGGGCGGCGGATCTGTTTTTGCCGTGCCGTTTCCACCGGAGCAAATGCCCCTATGGATATGTAGCGAGTGGGGTGTGTAGAGTGGGCAAGCAGTATGCATAGAGCCCCTACACCCCTTGGGCAGAAGTCCGGAGCTATATGAGCGCAAAAGTAGGAGACAGCCACCCGATCACGGATAAACCGCAACAAAACTTTATTTAAACCTTATATGCCACACTTCGAACGACAGACACTCCTACAGGGAGTGCTTTATGTAGCCTTCTTTTCTTGTGCTGCTCTACTGATTGGGAAAATGCCTCTCTTTAGTGAAACGCTGCGGCTCTCACCGCTTATCATAGGCGTACTGATGGGGATGATCTATGCGAATACCTTGCGGAGTAGCTTCCCTGCTGAATGGGAATCCGGGCTTAAGTTCTGCGCCAAGCGTATTCTGCGCTTAGCCATTGTCTTCTACGCCTTCCGTCTCTCCATCACCAACTTTGTAGAAGCCGGTTGGGCGGCTTTCCTTATCGACGTCACCATTGTGACCGTAACGGCACTACTGGGTATAGGCTTGGGGCGTCTGCTCAAATTGGATCGACAAACATCCCTCTTGGTGGCTTCGGGGAGTGCTATCTGCGGAGCGGCTGCCGTATTGGGCACTGAGTCCGTAATTAAAGCCAAGCCGGAGAGAACCGTGGTGGCTGTAGCTACGGTAGTACTCTTTGGTACGCTGAGCATGTTTCTCTATCCGCTCATCTATAGTACGGGCATTCTGGGGCTTACGCCCCATCAAATGGCTATCTATACCGGTAGTACGGTACACGAGGTGGCCCATGTAGCCGGTGCCGGAGGGGCTATGGGTGCCGAAATAGCGGCTACGGCTACCATTACGAAGATGCTGCGCGTGGTGCTCCTTGCTCCCTTCCTTGTTATCGTAGGGCTCTTTACGGGCAGGAGAAAAAGTGAAACGGACGGTGCCAAGCAGCGAATCCCCATTCCTTGGTTTGCCATCTGGTTTCTGGCGCTTATCTTCGTCAATACCCTCTTTACCCAAGTTGCCGAGGCGTGGGGAATAGGCGATGCCTATACTTCCGTCACACACGCTATCAAGCAGATCGACGACTTTGCGCTTACTATGGCTATGGTTGCTCTCGGTATGGATGCCACTTTTGCTAAGTTCAAGGCGGCAGGTGCGAAGCCTTTCCTCCTTGCCTTGGCTCTCTTTATATGGCTTACGCTGGGCGGCTACCTCTTAGTGCGCCTCTTTGTGGCCTAACGCCGGGCAAAGGCTCTTGCGGAGTACCCACCACTTTACACACGCCTACGCATAGTAATAAGTGATGGGTACTACGTATCAGAGGGGGCTTAATCCTCCGGCTGCATAATGGCCAGAAACTCGTGCGGAGTACCTAAGTACATAACGATAATGCGCACCATCTCGGGGCTCAGATAGCGAATACCCTGTCGGTACCCTATGCGCTCCAGCTCACCGAGAAGCAACGGATCGCGCCGTATAAGGGCCGATAGGGAGCGTGTTGCATTCACTACGGAGGGGAAATAGAGCATCGCCAACTCCTTTACGCGATACATACGGAAGTCAAACTCGGGCAGCATTCTCTGCGAAGCCGATGAGGTCCGCCCGGAGGACCGTGAGGATTCATTCATAACGTCTGTAATACAATAAATTAACAATACAACTTGCGTCTGCCTCCTACTTATCTCACCGGAGCGACGCTGTACGGAGACCCTGGCGAAAGAGCGCGTGCGCCTTTCCACAATATCTATTTTCTTATGGGACTCCGTAGGCAAAGGTAATGCTTTTTTCATTGGTAGCGAAGCGCGGCATGCCCTCTTTTTCTAAGCCTCAGGGAGGCAGTCGACCGGCACGCTATCCGCTCATACAGAGTAAGTTACACCGCATTAAAGGGATAGCGACAAGTAGCGTGCAGCGCACTTTGCCCTGCCCTATGGACGATACAATAGGGTGCTTTGCGATACACTTCAGTACAGCTTACTTCACTTTAGCACAAACGGGCGGTGCGCGGCATACTACCTTTGCATCGTTGCTTGTGAGAAATAAGAAGGCGCCAAGCTCCAAGGAACAAACAAAACAAGTTGAATTAATAGAATTAATAATTGTATTATGGCATTAACCTACAAAATTGTAACCCGCAAAGCAAAACTCAAAGGCGAGGAAAAGATGCTCTCCTACGCCTTAGCTACCAAGCAGAATGTATGTGCACTCGAAGAGACTATCGCATTGGTAGAGAAGATCTCCGCTATATCGAGCGGTGATGTAAAGAGCGTATTAGATACCTTAAGCGATGTAATGGCACGGCAGCTCGCCGCCGGACGTATCGTAGACTTAGGTGACTTGGGTCGCTTTCGCTTGAGCGCAAGGAGTAAAGCGTGTGAGAAAGCGGACGACTTCAACCGCACCATGCTCCAAGTACCCCGAACCATCTATGTACCGGGCAAGCAGATCAAGCAGGCAGCGAAGCGCACCGCCTATATGCTTTACGATGCGCAGCGGAATAACTTAGCTAAGAATCCCTCTACAAGCGATCCCTCTACAGGCGGAAGCAGCCAAGAGGGCGATCCGACCTCTAACCCGGGCGGTGGCAATTAATCGGCACGCCCACTCTGTGATACTCCCTCGCAAAGAGGGGGTATCCGTACATGAACCCAACCTTTGTATAATGTGAATGCGAATATGAATCCCGAAAATGTACGATACATTGTGGTCCACTGCTCAGCCACACGAAGTAATATGAGCTATCCCGCCTGGCTCTTAGAGAGCGACCATATCAAGCGCGGCTACCGACAGGCCGGCTATCACTACTACGTAAGGCGCAACGGCGAAATAGTGGCGCTGCGGCCGCTCAACATGAAAGGCGCACATGTAAAGGGGTACAACGGCTGCTCCATAGGCGTATGCTACGAAGGCGGACTCTCTCCGGCAGGCATACCCACCGACACGCGCACCGCTTCGCAGAAGAGGGTGCTCATCCGTTTGCTGCGCACGCTCCATCTACGCTTTGCGTATGCCTCTATTGTGGGGCACCGCGATCTCAGCCCCGACCGAAACGGTGACGGCAAGATAAGTCCCGACGAGTGGCTCAAAGCATGCCCCTGCTTCGATGCCGCTAAGGAGTACACCTCGCTATGAAGCGCATGGCATGGTGTCAGCTTCTGCTGGCGTACCTGCTCACGCTCTGCGGTATAGGGCTACTCATAGCCGCCTTTATAGTGCCTCCTCAGGGAGAGATTGACGGCTCCGTACTCGGGGCTTTTGGCGAGGTAATGGCCTTTGTGGGGGCACTCATGGGCATCGACTACCACTACCGCTATGGGCAAGCGGAGTAAGCGCTACCCGCGCCAAGGCTTTGCCCAATAAACAGTGTATATAAAGTATTGCGCCCTTGCGTGGCAACTAACTGCCACACAGGGGCGCAAATCTTTTTAATATAGGGTGCCTACCCGAGCAGCGACATACGCTGCCCGGCTACCTCGCTCCCCACCTTAGCGACGTTGAAAGAAGCCTTCCTCTGTAAACGCCTTGTAATCCAACTCATTT
>CAMYPM010000018.1 GCA_947290775.1 uncultured Bacteroidales bacterium
CTATGTCTCAGTTGCGGATGCAAAGGTAATACTTTTCTCTTTATAAACAATACCCTCTGCCCTCTTCAGCAACCTCTTTTCCCTTTATATCTCCCTTTTCTCCCTGTTAATCAACCCATTACGCAAATCAAATTAATTATTGAAAATACAACAATATGTAAATAATAGTACTAATGCATTTCCCTTTTCTTAGCACAGCAAATCAATTTTCCGTTACTCAAGACTAACGTACATTTCCATAAAGATTGATTTTCCATTCCAAAGATATGCGTGCTCAATGGGAAGAGGTGGATGTTATCGCATATAGGTATAGATGTTTCGTTTAAAAGACTATTGTGCACGAAAAACTGACCTCAAATATTTCATAGCTCATTTTATTAGAACGTTATTTGCATAACCAAAAGGAGTATGAAAATTAAGTAGACAAGCAACATTTCACCCCTATTTACTGAGGCTTTGCCGAGTCAAGAAGGTCCGGAACAGGCAATGAGTTTCTAGAGCTAATTGACAAGCTCATTGATTGGAGACCATTTCAAACATTTATCTTTATCTTTGTTAGGTTAATGCTCAATAAAGTGATAGATAATAGAAATATAACATGCATAGATAGAACGACAAATATAGATATATAGATATATAGTTATGAGAAAGAACATTACGCATTTACTGACCGCCTTTGCGGTGTTAGCTTTAGTGCCTGCAACCTCTCTTTGTGGACAGAATGTAATAAAACTGACCACAGGGATTAGCGTAGGAAAAAAGATTGAGATAGAAATCACTGCCAAAGGAGCTCTTTCCATTGACGGTGTAAAGGAAAATGCTCAAGCCGGTTATCATTCCTACACGATTCAGAAACAGGATCTTACCATTACCGGAGACGTAACGGGACTGACCGTTTGGGAGGCCAAGTTGACTGGGTTGGATATTTCTGGAAATACTCTTTTGGAAAGCGTTGATTGTAGTGATAACGAATTGGAGGCATTAGACTTAACCAAAAACACGTCACTCAAAGAACTTCGTTGTCAGAAAAACAAAATCACAACTCTCGATCTAACACAATGCAAGAACTTGGAGCTTATTTATTGCTATAGCAATAAACTGCAAGCCCTCAACCTCAAGAACAACGATAAGCTTGCTACCATATACTGCGGTGGCAATACGCTTTCTTCTTTGGATGTATCAGGCTGCACAGCTCTGTCTCTTTTAGGTTGTGATAACGTTGGGATTGATGTGCTAGATGTTAGCAAGTGTACGAAATTGGTTACACTTTTCTGTCCCGAAAACAAACTAGCTTCCCTGGATCTTTCAAATAACCCTGAGCTTATAAATGCATCTTGCTACGATAATAAGCTTACATCGCTCAACGTATCGGGCTGCAATAAGCTGGAAATGCTCGATGTCCATCAAAATATGCTTAACACTATGGAGCTTCCCAACTCCATAACGCTAAAAACGGTAGCGATTTACCTCAATAAGCTAAAGGAAGATGGAATGAAAAAGATAGTTTCTACACTACCCAACTATTCCGGAAGTAAGGTTGATGTTAAACTGATCGTTCTTGACAGTATGAAACTTAAGAGTGATGGATCCACCGTTGACGAAAATGTTTTCAGCAAGGAAAATGTATCGGCAACAAAGGCTAAGAACTGGACACCTTACTACCGGATTGCGGAAGATACTTATAAGGAGTACACAGGAACTACGGATATAAGCGAAATTTCCACTCAGGAAATAGTTGCTTTCCCCAACCCCGCTACAGCAAGCGTTCAAATGCGTGGGCTAAACCCCTGTTCTACAGTTACCTTAAGGGATTTGAACGGAAATTTATTCTACGAAGCACAGAGCGATGCCGAAGGTAATGTCACTATTGATGTGGCGCGAGTGCCACGCGGATATTGTCTTTTGAATGCGAACGGCAAAACTATTCGTCTGTTGCTCCGATAGAGCGTTACGTTCTCCTTGCAACACCCTTTGCGAGAGCGAATAAATTAAGGGGAGAGCCTCAGGGCACTCCCCTTTTTTCATTGTGATGTACCTAACTAAGCAATACATATAGCTTAGACCTTTTTCTCTCTTTCGTATGCTTTGTCGCTGTAAAAGGACAGGACAAAAAACTCTGAGATTACTACAAGGGTGACGGTGCCACATCTTCTTCGTCTGTAAGAGAAGGGTGCACGCTGCTGTACAACTTTACCTACGCATTAGCGGATATGCGCATTCTCACCAGAGAATACCTTCACCCTCATTTGTGCGAATTGCTCCACAACCCCTTCTATTAACAGGTACAGATCCCCTTATGAAGCTCATACTCTCTGCGCCATTGAGGCAAAGATCAAGCCAAGTATAAGCAAGCCCCCATTGCTCATACAATGGAGGCTTTGCTGCTTTGTAGCTAACTTTTATTCCGCATTCAAATCGCTGAACGCCACACCGAAGAAGCCACCGACTGCCATTACGTCTAACTGACAAAGACTATGCTTTGCCTCGTTAACGTACGAAGGCAGTGAGACACTCTTTTCTTTTGAATACACATAGCCGGCATCTTCCAATGCTTTCACAATAGAGGGAGAGTAAACTGTAGCCAGACTCTTTGCAACCATTGTGACACCTATATAATCCTCATCAAAAATAAGAAGAGTGATCTTCTCAAAGTCCTTTGAATTAGTAGTAATCACCGGTATACCCATTTGCGGATCAGTCATCATACTCACGAAATAGGGTTTCTTTTTGTACTGTGCAATCACTTCGGTTCCCGTCAACTGCCAATCATCTATCGGGAAGGGGAAATCCACTTTCTCTGGAATAATAAGATCCTCTTTTAAAGGAGCGTAATAGAAGTGTACTTCGGGAATAAAGTCGGCCTCTTTACCCTTTTCAGGCTTAATGTATAGACCTACACAGAGCGTACGCTCCTTATTATACAGAATGTGGTTAAGCTGTTGATCCACAGCTATAGTCGGTGCAAAGCCAAACTTTTTGAGGTATTCGGTGCATACGGCTTGTTCGGGGAAGGCTTCAGGCGTAAATTCCACTGAAGCTTCTTCAAGGAACATTTTGGTTTTCACATCAAACCAGTAGCGCACAGCCGGACGCTTAGCGTCTCCTGTTTTATATACATAAACGCCCTTGTCAGGTTTGGAGCGATCCGTATCCAGCGTATGTCCCAAACGCGCTTCAAAGAACTCCATCAGTTCCACTGTAACGCCTTTCGCCAGTAGTGGAATACCGAATGGTTCTTTATCAAGCATCGTCATTCGCCCCCAAGAGAAAGCATCTTGGTCACTCTTTAAATAGATAAGACGATAAACTCCTTTCTCACTTGCTTTCTTATTAAGCGAATAGGAGAAGCCCGTAGAGGCATTTAGATATACAACCACATCCGGATTTACGGATAAGCTTGCTTCAGCCTTGTACTTCATAGCTTCCAAAGCTTTCAGCAGATCGGCTTCGCTCTTCATCGTCACGTTAGTAGCGGCATATCTGTAGTTACCTGCTTCATCGAGGTAATAATCAATTGTTTGTGCCACTTTAGTGGCTTTTACCTGTACGCTAATCTGCCGTTTGGCTTCATCGTAGGTAGCTGCGTTACCTCGAGCTTTCTCGGCACTTATCAAATCGTTGGCCAGTGCTCCCAGATTTTCTAAGGGATTAGCAAATGTTACCACCTGTTCTACAGGAGGGGTCGGTGGAACCACAGGAGGGGTCGGGTCGGGTTCACTTCCTTTGCATCCAAAGAGGAGCAAGGATGCCGCCAAAGCAAGGGCGGCGATAGTCAAATTCTGTTTCATATCACTTAAATTAATCTTGTTTTCTACGTCACCTATTTTTGTTTGACCTTTCTCTAACGTAAAGTTACTATTTTTCCTAAAAGAAACACATCCTTTGTCCTATATTACACAATTGACCTATAAAATATGCACAAACAAAGCAAAGCGACATACGATCAAAGGAATATTAGATACAAAAAAGCATTGAAGAAAGAGATTCGTCCGAGACTATAAACATGCTTCACACCTCCCAATGCCCATTTAGCGCATCAGGAGGTGTGTTTTCCGTCCCTCTCAGTGGACTCTTTTTCGAATGTAGAGCTAAAGCGTATTTATAAAAGGAGTGCGCTACAAGGCTTCATCCTCTGCGCTCAAAGTCTCCGTAGTGCTCTGCTTCCCATTGACAGATATAAAGTGCGACTCCTTAGCAATAGAAAAGAAAATCTCTAAACCACCGGCAGGGCGATCCTTCGCTTGAATTTCGCCTCCGTGAAAGAGTACGGCATTCTTCACTATGGACAATCCCAATCCACTACCTCCATCGGAGCGACTACGTCCTTCGCTCATACGGTAAAAGCGATCAAATATTTTGCCAATGTTTTTCTTATCCTTTACTCCCACACCATTGTCCGCAAAAAGGAAGTAATGAAAGTCATTGTCTTCCATGGTTTGTCGAACCTCAATGTGGCTCCCCATCCCTGCATACTTGATACTATTCTCCACCAAATTGCGAAATATGGTATAAAGGAGTGAGCGATTGCCATAAACCATTAGATCATCGGGTATCGCATTCTCCAGTGTCATTTGCGAAGCCTTCAGTGGGTCTTCCAGATCCCGAGAGACCTCCGAAACGACCTCGCTCATACACACATTGTCTTTGTCATACAGTTCACCGGCATCTTCCAACTTATTGATTGTAGATACATCACTGATCAACTCAGAGAGGCGCAAGAGCTGCGAATAGCTACGCTCCAAAAAATAGGTTCGTTTCTCCTCAGAAAGGTCTACACCTGAAAGAAGAGTCTCTATAAAGCCGCGAATACAACTAACCGGAGTACGCAATTCATGCGCAATACTATTAGTCATCTCATACTTAAGGCGTCTATTCTGCTCTATCTGCGTGATATTTGTCAGCACTATTTCAAAGGAACCATCCGGGAAGCACTGTCCACGCACCTCAAAGTGTCGATTTTCTTTTGTCACCTTGTATTTAAGGAGTGATCCCTCACGCTTAGAAATAAAGCGTTTGATCGGAGTCAGCTCGGGAGTATCGAGTATGCGCTCATCAATAATAAAAGTAGGCTCATCCAGCATACTATTAAGTAACTGTACAAAGTGGCTATTCGCATAAGTATATTCGTTCTTTTCGCTGAAGAAAGCTATTCCCTCCCCACTATGGGAGAAGTGGCTCAATAGTTTCTCGCGTTCCTCTTTTGCCTCTTTGTTGTACTGATCTATTTTGCGGAAAGTCGTTTTGATCTGCTCTCCCAGCTCCCCTATCTCAGTGTCTGGAAACTGCACGCTGTAGTCAAAGCTACCCTTTTCATTTGCACTCTCCACAAAGCCTTGCAGCACACGTATAGACTTAGTCAAGCGATCTGTAAAAAAGTAGACCGCTAAGAAAGCCAGGATCGAGAGTGCGAGGATAAAATAGAGGAAGAGGCCACTTGAGGCTGCAATACCCTTATACTTAATCTCATAAGGAAGGGCAGTGCGTACAAAGTAGTCGGGGTATGCTTTAGCAAAGTAAAATAGCTCCTTGTCGATAGAGGCACTATGACGACTACTGAAACCCACACCCTTAATGCGCGCTTGTACAATCTCCGGACGCTCAAAGTGGTTTTCCATACTACCCTGGCTCTTTTCATTATCGAAGATTACCTCTCCATCGTTGTAAATAACGGTAATCCGAAGCGAATCGGGCAGCAAGCGACCAATTGACTCAAAGTGCTCTATTGGAGGCATTTTCTCTCGTAAGAGGGTTGAATCCGTATGTGCCGCTTCCTGCCAGGAGCTTATGGAAGCATTGATCAAATCGGTATAGTCCTCCATTTTACCGAAGAGTGCTTCGGTACGAAAGCGTTTTTCTTCGTTGTGCTGAAAAATGATGATAGCAGCACCAAACGCAATGAACAAGACTGCGGAGAAAAGCGTCGCTTGTGTACGATAATTAAAGTGCAGCATTACAGTATGAGCATTTAAGGTTAGTTGCCACCCTCTGTCTCCGAGAGACAATATCCGAAACCGCTTCGATTGATAATAGCAAGAGAAGCGTTTTTCAGTTTTTTGCGAAGTCGCGTTATATGCACATCCACTGTACGCTCCATTACGTAGCTCTCGTCACGCCATACCTTGTCGAGTATTTCGCTACGCGAATACACTCTATCAGGCTGCGAGGCGAGAAGAATCAGAATCTCCAGCTCTTTTTTGGTGAGTATTACCTCTTCTCCATTGAGTAGTGTACGCTTCGCCATGAGATCTATCTCAAGGTTTCCCACACATATTTTACTGCCGGAGCTATTCGTGTCTACAGGCGCTATATCCCTACTACGATGAAGCACTGCATGTACTCTTGCTTGCAACTCTTTTACGCTAAAGGGCTTAGAAATATAGTCATCTGCTCCAAGGCTAAATCCGGTAAGTAGGTCATTCTCGGTATCCTTTGCCGTAAGGAAGATAATCGGCATATCCAGTTTGCGTTCCTTACGTATTACCTCAGCCAACTTAAATCCGTTCATTCCGGGCATCATAACGTCCAGTAGGAGGAGATTATATTGGGTAAGATCCTTAGCCAAAGCCTCTTCTGCAGATGAAGCCCGATCTATTTTATACCCTTGGCTCTCTAAATTGAAGGTTAGGATTTCCAGTAAATCCTCTTCATCATCCACGATTAGGATGCTATAGAGTTCTTTCTCGTTATTCTTCACAGACATAATATTTACATTTCATCATTAGCAGCCGAAGCTATACTCACGTGGCGGGCATTCTTACCCTCGGCGTGATAGATGGCTGATTCAGCTATGTTAGTGGCATTATCACCGATACGCTCAATATTATAGGAGATTGTATTAAAGATAAGTGCAGTACGAATTGCCGTGGGGCCTTTGTCCCCACCCTCAATCAGTACAGGGATATCGTCGCATATACTCCTATGCTCTGTATCAATATCGAGGTCGCGCACTATTACATCTCTTGCCAAGGCTGTATCTCCCACAGTAAAAGCTACGATGGCATCCTCTACCATCTTAACAGCAAGCATCAACTGCCGAGACAAGCGAGGGGCTATTTGGTCCGCCAACTCTGTATCGTAGGATATTTGTGGGCTCACCATACCTATATTAAGCAAAAGATCTGCGATACGCTCCAGAAAGCCCGTGGCATCAATATAGGCAAACATACGTCTACTCTCAGCCGCACGAGGAGTATAGAGTACAATCCCATTGATCACCTCCGTGCGAATCTTCACTTCCAAACTATCCACCACGGTCTCATTGGTTTCCATCTCAGCTTCCTTATCTTCATAGGAAGCCTCACGATTGAAAAGCGTGTACACTAATTGCGCCTGTTGACTGATGATCTTAGAAAGTACATTGAAATTCTCTCTAATCAACAGATGCTGACGCTCTAAATTGGATTGCAAGCCTGCCATGATAATTCTTTTCGTTCTGCTAAATAGTTCTAAGTAAAGGAATACTGTTGCTTATCATCATTACAAATGTACAAATTAACCGAATTGCCCCGAGAGGTACTGCTCCGTCCGCTTGTCCGCAGGATTAGTAAACATCTTATCGGTATAGTCATACTCAATAAGCTTACCAAGGTACATGAACATGGACCTATCGGAGATCCGCGCTGCTTGGCCCATATTGTGGGTAACAATAACAATAGCGATCTCTTTCTTCAACTCCAAAATAAGTTCTTCGATACGCTTTGTGGCAATTGGATCCAACGCACTGGTAGGCTCATCCATCAGCAACACATCAGGACGTAGAGCCATAGCCCGAGCTATACAGAGTCGCTGCTGCTGTCCTCCGGAGAGGAATGAGCCCTTCTTATCCAAGGTATCTTTTACTTCATCCCATAGTGCTACACTACGGAGACTCTCTTCAAGTATCTGTTCCCTTTCATGCTTTGACACCCGAATGCCGTTAAGCTTGTACCCGGCCATTACATTGTCGGCAATGCTCATTGTGGGAAAAGGGTTAGGTTGCTGAAAGACCATTCCCGCCATTCGACGCACCTCCATCGGTTCTTTGGTGGTGATATCTTCATTTCGAATAAATATTTTCCCTGTTACCGTGATCTCTTTATAGAGAGAGTGCATCCGATTGATCGCTCGCAAGAGCGTGCTCTTACCACATCCACTGGGACCCATAATGGCGGTTATCTCATGGTCGTATATACCTGCAGAGACCGAGTCAATAGCCTTCTTTCCCTGTTGATAAGATACGGAGAGATCTTCAATACGCACGATCAGGTCGTTATTATCCAAATGCTCGTGTGATGCCACATCGGAGTCAAGAGGCTTATATTCCTGAGTATTTAGGGAGGGATTAGTTTCCATTACGCACAAAATAACTAAATAGCTTGCTTTGCAGCAATACGCTTCGCGATAATATTGAGAGTAAGCACCAATACAAGTAAAAAGAGGGAGCTACTCCAAATCATTTCTATCAAATTGGGATCGTTGTAGAACTCCCATATCAGCAGCGGCACAGCCGATGAGGGGGTCATGAGATCCCAGTTAATATGATTACTGCCGAGAGCAGTCATCATCAGGGGTGCCGTTTCGCCTATGATACGACTCACGGCAAGCAGAATACCCGTCAGGAGCCCTCCGGAAGCAGAAGGTAGCAATACTTTAAGTACGGTTGAGCGATAACTTGTGCCCAATGCCAAAGCCGACTCTTTCATTGACTTGGGCAGCCGAAGCAAGGTCTCTTCGGTTGAGCGTATGATAAGGGGGAGCATCATTATAGCCAGCGATACGGCACCGGCCAAAGCGGAGTAGTTACCCAAAGGGACTACCACCCATATATAGACAATGATGCCCAATACAATAGAGGGTGTACCTTGCAAAAGGTCTGTAATAAAACGCACCACCGAGGCTAAGCGTGTACCTCTTTCCTCGGAGAGATAGATACCGCCCAGCACCCCAATAGGGATAGCGATTAGAGAGGCTACTACAACCATAATAAGGGTACCTACTATACCATTAGCGATACCCCCGGGTAGGATCACTCGCTCGCCTGCTACACTATCAACTTGCATCTTTGCCATCATGGCATCCACTGCCGTAGGAGAGGGCTCTACAAAGAAGCTCCCATTGATCTGCCCGACGCCCTTAAATATAATGGTACCCAGAATAAGAAAAAGAGGCAGTACAGAGATCCAAGTTAACGCCACACAGGTAGAGAAGAAGGCTCTATCGCCTTGCCTACGTGTGGTCTGGTGCTTCAAACGACGGCTACTCATATAGTTTCATTCTGCTACTTTTTTTCTCTCAAGACTACTTTGGCAATCGCATTGATGATCGCCGTGATGAGGAAAAGCGAGAAGGCGATCCCCATTAAACTACTGAGCTTGAGTCCCTGAGCTTCCCCAAATTGGTTAGCGATCAAGCTGGCCATACTCTGTCCGGTACTCAATATAGAGTTAGGTATTTGGTCCGTATTTCCTATCAGCATAGTAACTGCCATGGTTTCACCCAAAGCACGTCCTAAAGCAAGGATATAGGCGGCGACTATGCCACTTCGTGAGGTAGGCAACACGACGCGCCAAATAACCTCCGTACGCGTACAGCCCAAGCTATAAGCCGCCTCTTTGAGTCCTTTGGGCGTCATTCGGATGAACTCACTACTCAAGGAGGCTGCATAAGGAATGATCATGATGGCCAATATGAGTGATGAGGTCAGGATACCGTACCCATTGTAAATTGCTCCATCAACAGCATCTATGAGTGGGCGCAATGTATAGAAGCCCCACAACCCATACACGATAGAGGGGATACCTGCCAATAGATCGGTAAGAGAGGATATAATGCGCGCTATAGGCCTTCCTTTGAAATACTCACCGGTAAAAAGAGCGACCGGAAGTGAGAAAGGAATACAGAAGAGCAGTGCCAAAAGGGAGGTTACTACGGTACCGATGATAAACGTCAAAGCCCCGTACTGCTCACTACCTGCTGTCGGGTTCCACTCGGAGGAAACCAGAAACCCCAAAAAGCCAAACTTGCCAAAGGCCTCACGGCTATTTACCAGTAGCGTAACAATGAGTGCCACAGCTATCACAAGCACCAATACACCCGCTACTTTCAGGGCGCCTCGGAATAGATGATCTAAGCGTGCAGAGTTTTGCTTCGCAGTGGAAAGAGTTCGCTCCATAGGAAATGGTAGATAAATAGTACTTACCGCATTCTGTCGTAGTAGTGGGAAAAGTAAGTGTAAGAAGTGCATTCGGGAATAGGGGAGCCACAATGGACGCTTACTCCGGAGTGACACTTCGTACACATACTACTGAGGAATAGAAAAAGTAAGGTTTTGGTCGTACACGAAAGAATCAATAAGTACTATTGTGCATTGCTATTGATCAGCCCTATCTCCGTTGTCTGACTTCTCAATGGGTTTACCATCGTAAGTAATAGTATGAAGAGCTGCAAGAGCATTTTCTCGCAATTTCGCAGGGATAGGCGCAAAGTGCACATTGATCGTTTCATTCTGTGCCTCATCACTCAACACCCAGTGCATAAAGTCCACGGTAGCCTGCGCCCTTTCTAACGTACGCTTGTCGTAGTTCTGCTCTTTGTAGAGAATGAGCCACGTAAGGCAACTAATCGGATAAGCTGTAGCTCCCTCGGCATCTGTAATCATTGTCCGGGTATCCGTAGGAAGCTCCCCGGCAGCAGCTGCCGATATAGCTTCTAAAGAGGGAGATACGAAGTTACCTGCTCTATTTTGTATCGCAGCAGTAGGAACACCTAAAGCAAAACTGTACTCGCTACCTATATAACCAATGGCACCATCCGTCTGCTTAATCACACCTGCCACACCGGGGTTTCCCTTGGCAGCTAAGCCGACAGGCCACTTAAGCGACTTACCGCTACCCACAGAGGCAGCCCACTCCTCACTTACCTTGCACAGATAATCGCTAAATACATTCGTTGTACCGCTGCCATCGGCACGGTAAATCGGTGAAATGCTCTTATCGGGAAGTTTAGTTCCTTCATTTACGGCTGCAATAGCGGGATCATTCCACCGCGTAATTCGCCCTAAGTAAATATCGGCTATTATAGTACCGGTAAGCTTCAAGTCTTTTATTTCGGGCAAATTGTATGCAACCACAACGGCACCCATACAAGTAGGCACATGTACGATGGGGGGCATTTCTGCCATTTCGTCGTCCGTAAGGAATGCATCCGTAGCAGCAAAATCCACCACTTTGTCATTCAAACTACGAATCCCGCCTCCACTACCTAAGGCTCCATAATTGATTTGAACTCCTCTTTGCTCTTGATAATTTTTGAATATTACATTGTAAAAAGGGAGGGGAAAAGTAGCTCCGGCTGCATCCAATCCCCTTACATTTCCTTTCTTTCCACCGCTACATGAGGTAAAAAAAGCAGCTCCAAATATCAGTGACGCAGCCAACACAGTAGCTGTCCGACAAAATGCACTGCACTTAATTCCTTTCATATCTTATTCTTACTTAGTTTGTTATCGCTATTCTTTGCAGCAATACCCTTTAGCACACCCGCTTTCCGAGCCCCTTGCGTAGTATTACGATGCAATATTAACACATAGGAATTACCCTCATGTTACGCAAATGTGAAGATATGGTTACAACACTCCGGAGGGATACTTTTCACCCTGAAAAGGGGCAAAAAAAGATCTGTATCTTTCGTTGAATAGATCAGAACCTTTCAAACAAAACATCTGTACCTTTTGCAGTAAAGATACCGATCTTTTGCGCAACCCATTTTTAAGAGGATTATCTAACCCCTCATCCGCTTCTTTGTATGTGCAACATGCTGCAAGCTTCTTCAACGCAGTGCCTCGACAAGGTCAGCTCATTCTATTTCAAAGACATAAGCGGAAAGAAGAAAAAAGCGTACCTTTGCACCCGTAAGGCGCTCTGCAGCCTTACGAAAATGGCTCGGTAGCTTAGCTGAATAGAGCGTCAGATTCCGGTTCTGAAGGTCGTGGGTTTGAATCCCACCCGAGTCACTTACTCCTACGAAGGCTTCGTAAATATTTATTCTGCTTTTGGTCGGTCTACAAATACAGTTCGCTGTAGACATAAAGAAACGCTTGATCCGTGCCGCTTATCAGCAGCGCAAATCAAGCGTCTCTGTAAAGGATGCTATTTCCTTATAGGCAGACCTTTTGCGAAAGTCTTATATAAAGTTTTGTGGCACCTGCAAAGTGGTTTTTTGCCTTACCACATTTCCGTTGGTAAAACTCACTTCAATGGAGAACTCTACCTCCTCTCCTGCCGCATCAGTGGGAATCTCCGTAAGATAAATATGAAACATTTCCCCAGGGACCAAAGTACGCTGTAAGCGTTCATTATCATTGGCAAATAGAGTTTTCGATGGGGGATTGTTTCCTCCCCTGTATCTTTTTTTGATATATGTATAGTTATCAGTAAAACGGAGTAAGATGATAGAATTCAATTCATCTCCGGCTTTGAAGTGTTCGTTGAGATCTTTATTACACTTGACTGAAAAGGAGGTAATAGGATACCAAATACCTGCCTCACGCCAGTAAGGGTCGTTGCTGCGATCATGATAGTGATTATCCCCTATGGAAATAATGTAGGCGATACGCTCCGGATCGGGGTTTCGAATCAAGATATCCTCCCGGATACCGATATAACTGAAGCCACCGGGGCCGCCGGGTTGTCTCTTTTTTTCACACAATCTGGCATATAAGATATATATCGCCTGCTCTACACCGGCACTTTGGGCAACCGACTCGTTATTCTTTAGTGTAGCGGGTTTCATTACAATGGTATCAACACGAACCAGATCTGTCAAATAATGCTTGTATACAGGTAATTCCGGATGACGTCGGCAGCCAAAAAGCGACAGCACTACCACAACAACCGTCACTACGCATAGGATTATCTTCTTCATAGAAATCTTCTTTTATCGTTTTTTTATCAATTATTTCTCCATGTACCACTCCATGAGTAGCTGTCTACCATCTGGATTTACATAAAAAGCTTTTGCATTTTTTCTATAATCGCCACCTTTATTTGATGACATAGGATGATAATCAGAGTCGGGGTATGTACCTCTTTCTGAATCAAATATTGTTGAGAAGAAATAGCCATTACAATAGGCATTCCACCCCCAATTGCAATGGACTAACCTAGTTATTTCCACATCTTTTTCATAACGTTCAATTTCCCAATCCGACTCTTCACTCCACTTAACTTTATGTTCTTTGTCTACATGGAATTCGAGGTAGCCGTCAATAACCCAATAGTGCCTATTAAAAAAACTAGCTTCTCCATACATTAATACAGGTCTATTATTCTTTCGCAAGTATGACAACAACTCATTTTCTTTATAAGTTCTATAATCAACCTCAAAGTTTATTTTTTCAAGAAACTCTCTAACTCTTTTAGGAAAAACAGCCGTACCTTCATCTTCTGGAATAATCCAAACACGTGGATTAGAGAAAAATATATACTTACACATCTCTGCGACTTGATGTGCAAGATCTTCTGTTAGAGAACTCCTCCAACCATTTAGCTCGTAAGAATTACCACTCCACAATTTTGTCCAATCAATGGGTGTTACATTAGCACCTACGGTAACCTTGTTTGGCACACGATAATGTGACAAGAATGCTGCTAGCGCTGTATTAGCGCAACCTAAATTTTTATAGTTTACATAGTCATTAAATGGGCTTTTTTGACCATATGGTAAAGTTGAGGGGCTATACGGATATATCGCCTCGTGCTCAATACGTCTTACTATTCTTATGGGATACTCGACTGGTTCTAAAGGGGGATAAGTGGGGTTATATCCACCGCCTCCTATGAGACCAAGTGAATCATTGATAATGATGTTTGTGTTATTCTGAATGGCTATACTGTTATCTAAAACAGTCTTTAAGATTGGAGTGGCGATAGTATCAGAGCTATTTAGCTTTCCCGAATCTGAGAAACCATATACATGTACTTCCTCAGTAGGATCAACCCCATAAAGCAAGAATCCACCACCAGCAAAATTTGAAATATACACATCAGACTCTCCTAGCTTCTCAATATCGGATGACCTAAGTGCACTTGATACTTGTCGCTTAGCCAGTTTGCAAAAAACTTCTAATGCTCGTTGTTCAGCTTCCTTTGTTTCGTTTTGTGGTGTCTCAAAACGTACCTCCTTGTGATTTGCGCATCCAACTAACGCACAGAATGCAAAGAGAGAAAGCACTTGATAGATGTAATGATTCTTTTTCATAAGTTTACTTTGTCATAGTGTTAACATCGCAAAGATAAAAAAAACAAAATACATAGCCACATTAGCAAAGAAATTTTCATCTTGCTAAGTTTTTTCTTTATGAGGATAAAGAAATCCGGCTACTGAGTTAGGTTGATGCGAAGGGATATCCCGAAGTTGGTATTGCGGGTAGGGAAAGAGGCACTACTGACAAGAGGGCGATTGATATTCCAATCGAAGAAAGCACGTAGCGTAAGCATACGGCTAAGCGCATAGTCGGCACTCACCTTGAGGCTTTGGGCTATGTTGCCATTGGTAGCCTGCGTAAAGTTGTCCTGTATCTTACGGATTAGCATACTGCTCCGGTTGTAGGAGTAGTCCAAGCGAAGTGTCATTGCTCCACCGGAGGTAAAGAGCTGCTGCGTTTTAGCCTCACTGCCCTTAGCGGTATTTCCTGCGGAGCGTGCCGGGCGACGACGCTTTTTTATCCCCAGCAACTTAGCGATATCGTCTACCTTATAGCTCAAAGAGGCAGTAATTTCATTGGCTGTATTCTCCATTACCTGTACAGCGGTTAGATTGAGCGTCATGGCTCTGCGGCGATTCCAACGTAAGGAGGTAGTAATGCCGTTAATTAGCGTTATTTCCACACCCAAAAGCGGATTAAAGCCCTCTTGAAAAGTCACAGAGGGAATATCATAAGCCATAGCCGGCATCCTCTCAAGATCACCCGAGGCGTTCGGATCATTGGCGTCTACACGACGCACAAAACCCAAGTCGGCATTGTCGCCATCGAGTGGCATCCACCCCAAGAAAGAGTTATAGCCACCCACCGAATACACAGCCGAATAATTGTGACTCAGAGAAAAGTTGCGGAACAACTTATTGATTCCGGGTAATTTGCTCAATCCGGTGTAGTTAATGGTCCAGTTAGGTAAGAGCGCACCCAGGGAGGGGAATGGGGAGAGCGCCACATGCTCAGGATCAGTTGCTGTATAGGCAGCAAGAAAGGCAGGAATCAGTACATCTGCCCTATTCTCACCTATCATAGGAATATCTTCAGCACCGGCCTGATGATAGGCATCCATCACACGATTGCGCACTATCTCTCGGTAAGCGCGCAATTTGTCGAAGTTGGGAGACGCATAGCCATTCTCGCCTTTTGCATTGAAGAAGAAGCTCTTAAGGCCTATAGTAGACATAGAGAAGCTTCCACCGAAGGTCCGGGGCATACCTGCAAACATATACTGCGTTTCTTCCCGCCGTGTATCGTTACGCAGGGCGGAGAGCGTAATCCGCAGATCCTTCACCGGCTCAAGGGTTAGACGTATAGAGAGATCCTCGCCTTGTGTATAAGCGGAGGGGGTGACATTATCCTCACGGTAGGTAAGCCAATTGCGCTCAGCGGCTTTCTCTATCCAATTATGATCTACAAAGCCAAAAGCGAAGTCCAATCCGGGCGACAAGATGCCGTCCTGCGAAGCCTGTCCTCCGGCAGCCCGTACATCAGGCAAGAACCCCGGAATGTTGAAACCTTGGTTACGTCGGTAGCTGATTTGTAGATCCTTAACCAGCATTAATGAGTAAACCAAATAATCGGTAAATACAGCGGTGGCCCGACCATCTGCCGTGCGCTTTGTAACATCAGCTACGGAGAGCTTTACAACCGAGGAATCGCGGTTGGTAATCTGTATTGTTTGCGCATCCTTTACCCTATACTTAAGTGCAAAGCGCTTCCCCAGGGTATCGGTTGCCATTACGTGGAGTTTCTTACTGTTCAGTCCATGTCGGACAATTGTAGCACTATCGGGAGAGAGGGTTACAGTCTGTTCAAAACGTCGGGGTCTCTTGGGAGTCACCGCTTTTCTATCATTTCTATCCGCCTGCCCTGAGGGATCTCTACGATTGCGATTTCGAGTAGTACTCTGTAGCGTATTACCCACCGCAGAAATACGCTTCTCCACCTCACTCAGATAGGGTATAAGCTTATAGAGAGCAGAAAAATTGAGCGAGGTACTTCCCTCTAAGCGAAGCTCATTGCGAATAATATTCCCCATTGTAAAACCCTCCGGCAGCATAGCACCTCGATCCCAATTGTAGGTGCCCGTATAGTTTACATTAGCGGTAAC
The DNA here is from genome assembly GCA_947290775.1 of uncultured Bacteroidales bacterium. Taxonomy (GTDB): domain Bacteria; phylum Bacteroidota; class Bacteroidia; order Bacteroidales; family Porphyromonadaceae; genus Porphyromonas; species Porphyromonas miyakawae. The sequence continues at coordinate 16,344 of CAMYPM010000018.1, forward strand.
CCAACTCATGTAAGGGATTAGGGAGATAGGAAGCTTCCAATTGAGGGTAGCTTGCTGGTCGTACTTCATCGGGAGTCCAAGCTCACGAATACTTTGTCGCACCGAATCACGCCAAATAGCCCACGCATCAGGATTCAGATGCCTATTAACCTGCACATTGGGTTCTTCAATCCGCGCATTCGTACCGCTCTGGAAAGAGAACTGGATATCGTCCGTCACATTCCAATTAAGTGTAAGCGCACGCGTCCACACAAAGTCCCGAATAAATGTAGCAGGAAGAGGCTCTGCATCACCTATACCGGGGATAAAGTTACGTACTTGCTGCTCATTATAATTTCGTATAATGGAGCTGGCAAGGCTTATCTTAGAGGGGAGCCAGTTGATTCGATACTCTTTGAGTGACTTCAATTGCGTATTGTTACTCTTCACCCAGCCAAACGGCTTGAGCGGTGGCACTACAGGTTGGTAGTCATAAATAGCGGAGAACTGCCAATCCCGACGTCTGTCGTAGACCAAGTCGGGTGTATTATGATCCGTTTGGTTATAGGCATAGGAGAAGATAAAGTTGGCAGGGTCGTACGGCATCGGAGTCTTACTCTTGATACCCACTCTCATATTGGAAAGCGACACACTGTGCGAACGGGTCTCCGTAACGGAGTGACTAAGGAGAGAGTCGCGCTGTTGCTTGGTAGGAGCAGCCTTAAGCGCATCCTTTAGGATTAAGTCTTCATCTAAAGGATTATACTGGGGTGTGATACGCTCATCGTTGTAGGCATAATAGAAAGGTATGCTTACAGACGCCTTCTCAGGGAAGAAGCGTCCCAGCTCTAAGCGTGTGGATAGGTTCACTTGACGCATATCCTCCAAACGCCGTTGCGAAAGGGTTTGATCCAATGCGCCAAATCCGGCAGTCTGCATGATACCTCGGGCACTGAAGCTCCCCCAATCACTGAGCTGCACCTGCACATCGGCATTGGCTGCCCATCCGCCATGCTCTTGATAATCACTTAAGCGCAACTCATTTACCCATACTTCCGCACTCTTTACCCGTCCCGAAGCATTACGCACCCCTATCATAATCGTCTTCACGTTAGAGAGAGAGGGATTTCCCACCACGGTAACCGAATTAGCAGGATTTTCCTCATCCGGGCGAGAGAAACGGTGGTAGAAATCAGCCATTGCACTGCCGGATGCTGCCGCTGCATTGCGGGCGAGTTTAAGATCGGTAAAGAGGCTTAGCGGAAATTCCATTTTATTCGACTTAGGCCATACGGCAGCACGATCCTGCGCCACATCGCTACTGTACACGCCATAAGGGGTAAGGGAGAGCGGTACAGCGTATTCGTAGTAATTATTCACATAGTCGCTTCCTACACGAATGAACACAGAGAGATCCCCATTGCTAAGGCGCGTATCGTCATCCAAAAGAGCCTCACCATGTACAAAAAGCTCTATTCGCTTATAGCGTCGCAAGTCCAATGCTGTATTGCGATATACTGCTCTTGCATCAGCAGGCGATAAGTTGCGTATTTTAAGACTCAAAGCCTGTTCATTCTGTTGGGTAGCCTGCGTTTGCACAGGATCTAAGCTACGCGTGACTGTAGGAGGCAGTACATAATTGATGGGTTGGCGATCCCCATTCTCCTCTATATTAACGGTACTCACTTCCAAAGAGCCATCAGAGATAGGTGCTACATTCAGATCATGCAAGGCACGTGTATAAGCCTTCCACTCACCGCGTACCAGCTTAAAGGAGCCAAAGCGCAAGTAGGTTACCTCCTTAAATCCGGTAAGGTAAAGACGCATGAAACGAATGTTTTTGAAGTCCGCAATTCCACCTATGGAAGCCTCATATTGAGCAATGGGAATTTTGAATTGGTACCACTTTATTTCCTCACGCTTACCATTGGTCAGCGTCACATTAGTAGAGCGGACATCGGTGATATAGTTTTGTCCGACAGCCAAGCGATCCGGCTTCAGCTCAATGCGATACTGGAAGTAACTTTCATTTTCGCTCAAGGTATTGTCCTGATTAATATCTTCCACATCGGGCATCACACGCGAAGCTACACTATACGCATCTGCTGCGTTATCTGCTTCGGCACTGTTTCCTTGCACGCCATTGTAATAATGGTAGCGATCCAATATCGGGGCTCGGAGTTCATCCCAGTCCCTATTTCTATAGTGCTTAAAATTATCCCCTGCCGGATCGTTGAAAGGGCTAAGAGGATCATTTTTCCAAGCCTCGGCCGTCTCTGCAGAAAGCTTACTGCGCACTCCATTCAGATAGGTGATATAAGCCGGCCAATTAGCCTCTTCTTCGTCATTCAGCCCATTAAGTCCCACATCCTGTTTTTCACGCGAACCGGGAGAATTGTCAAATGCATAGCCTGCGGCTTGACGAATCGGCACTTTACCCCATACGGTACTGCGCGTGGCTTGAGGATCATCATTGAGCGGCATACCATTCTCAAAGAACTTGAGACCATCCTTAAGGATATCTTCACTTATCTCACCTAAGTTGATATACAGATCGCCTCCACCTGCCGACTCTCTATTGTATATAAAGGGATCCATGAGCCAAAACTCGATGTACTCTATATTGGCGGCTTCAAAATTGCTCTGATCAACCTTGCGCATAATCCCCCCCCAGTTACGCTCCGGATGAGCCAATGTACCATCAGGGAGCATATCCTCATGATTAAGATTATAGGGGCCGCGCTCCGATGGATAATAGCTCAGATTAAGCGTTTGCAAGTAACTGAGCTGCGCCTGATTATAATCTTTGTAGGGGTACAACTCCAGCATACTCACCTCTCTCGAGTAGTGATTGCTTAGGTAGTCAGGGTTGTTTCGTATATACGAGGGAAGCATTGAGGAGCGACTTCTATTGAGGATAGGATCTATATAGAACCAAGCCAATTGCGCTCTGTGTGCACCATAACGCACATCATTGGTCAAAGAGGCTTCAGGAAAGAGAGGCGAGGGGGTATCCTGAAAGGGAGTGGAAGCCAAAGTCCAAGCATAGGGATTTTTCAGATCTATCTGCCCTTGTGATGTTTCAAAGTCGTCAATGTAACTATACCCCTTGGCATAACGGCCCTCGTAATGCCCCGGAATGAGGTGTGCAAACTCTGCGTTCACGGATATTTCACTCGGTGCAGTTAGATTAAGAAAAGGTATCTTATCCAGTAGGTTTGTGAGACTTTGCGATTTGGTTCGATAGCTTAGGTTGGCCCCCCAAAGGAAATTGCGCATTGACTCATCGCCTACCGCCGTTTTAGTAGTAAGGGGCATTTCGCTAAGATACATGGCGGTAGCTCCAAGGGTGAAATCTTTGGTAAAATGATAGTTAAAGTCCGCCCCAAGCATCGTTTTACGTTGCAGGTTGAGGAAGCCCTTATTCTCTAAAGATACTTCTACGCGTGTACCACTGGAGAGGATAGATTCATTGATAATGGTTACTGTGCCCATTGCATAGTTAACCGTATAATCCACATTTTCTGTTAGGAGCGCACCCCCGGCTGTTACGCGCACCGAACCGGGTGTTACACCCATTGCTCCCAAAGAGATTTGCCCACTTTGGGAGGCTTTATACTCGCCCTTAAGGATAAACTTATCCTTTTCTGCCACTTGGGCGGCAGCTACAGCAGTTGTGTCGTATATTTCACGATACACATACTTCTGCGCAATTGCAGGATCTCCTATTTTCTCTGCTAAAGTTTTCCCAAAAGGCTCCACCGTAGAGAAATAGATCCACCCACGGCTACTATTGACCGTATAACCCTCTACATAATCAAACACACCATCCGGATGAGGCTCGTTACGGCTATCCAAGCGATCCATATCAAGAGCTTTTACCAGAAGTTGGCCCTTGATGTTACTTTCCGTAATATATGGTATCGCTATGCCTGTAGTATCACTCCGATAAAGGATATTCAATTTGAAGCGTTCACTCGTGAGCCCCTGTACATTAGCACCCAATGCATATACATTACGCATCATTAAACGCCAATAAGGGGAGGAAGGAGTCATCCTCGTTCCTTTGATTAGTTTGACGAAAAGGTTTCCATTGCCATCATCACTTCTGTCTGTACTAAACTCACCAACCTGATACACCTGCCCTCGGTAAGTATATTCAAAAGCTACGGCAAGTACCTCATCATCTGCCAACTTAGTATTGAGCGAAATGTATCCTAAAGTCGTATTCAGCGTATATTCAGATGTAGTAAGAAGACGAGCACTCTCGAGCTTTTCATACTCTACTCCTCCCTGGAGCATGGAAGAGAGGATAGGGGTAACCTGCTCTATATGCCTCAAATCCGGTAGTCCGAGCATAGTTTGGTAGAGTGAGTTTGCATCATTGGCAGGCATACCTCCATTACCACTCCACCGTGAGTTGTAAGTATTGCCCGGCTCCGCAAGATCACTAAACGCCACTATATTACGGGCATCATCGAAGCGTCCGCGCTTATTGGTCACCCACACTTCTATGCGATTAATGACTACGCCGCTGGATATAAAGGGAAGTGTCTTAAGAGCCTCGTCATAATGATCATAAAACCACTTAGAAAGAAAGAAGTGTCGCCCCTCATCGTACTTATTGGCAGAGAACTCAAATGGGGTAGTCTGTACCCCGCCCTGCGAAGATACCCGCTTAGTCTCTGCCTCCTGCTGACTTACTACTAAACTTACATCCAGCTTACCAAACTGCAACTTAGTATGAATGCCGAAAAGGGAAGCACCACCCTGAATAAGAGAGTTCTGCGGATGTAACGACACACTACCGGCTTCTACCAGCTTTACTATATCATCCTCTTCTCCCTCATAAGCAAGCTTCAGCTTACGAGCATCAAAATCAAATGTAGTCTCTGTATTGTAATTTAGATTAAAATTCAGCTTACTTCCTACTGAAGCCTGCATGTTAGCCTGAATCTTTTCATCAAAATCGAAATAGGTATGTTTTCTTGCATGTGCCGGCAAGGAGGGATTATTGGTAGCGCTGGTCTTCACTCCAAAGAGGAGCTCTGCAGAACCCTGTGTGCGTACTCTCACTCCTCCGGGACCAAACAGACGCTCTGCCGGTCCTAATTCGAAGCCAAAGTCAAAGGGATTGAAGCGTTTTTTACCCTCTTCGGAAGCCTCTTCCCGCTCCTTATTGTGGAAGTAAGTGATATTTTCATTGCGCTTTAGGTAGGCGAGGTACTCTTCCGGTGTATAAGCAATAGGGGTACCTATGCGCTTACCATTTAGAGTAGTAACATAAAGGTAGTTACCTGTTTTGGGATCAAATATGAATTCACTTTTGATTTGTGAAGGAAGCTTCAAGTCAAGGATTGGGGTAGCCTCCACCTCCTCTTTATTGCGAGGAGGCACTATGCGACCTGCGACAGAATCGGTCTGTGCAAAAGCGTGCTGGCACAATATCAAAAGAGCTATGAGTACCTCGGCAACTTGCTTCACTCCTACAGACAACCCACTCCCAATCGGCATATAGATTTCCTTCTTAAGCAAGATGCCTCAAAGCGTTTTTGATAACCACTTCTACGGGCTGATCAGGATTCTCCTCTATAACCTTCTTTACTGCCTTGCGAACGGCTGTATCGACAAAACCAAGCGTCTTGAGTGCATTAGAAGCCTCCTCAAATACCTGAGATGCTTTGTCGAAGGGCATCTTATCGGAGGTCGTTGTGCCGGTTGTAAGTACGATCTTTCCCTTTAGATCTACTACAATTCGTTGTGCCGTTTTAAGTCCTATTCCTTTTACGCTTTGTAAAGTCTCCACAGCTCCACTATCAATAGCCGCAGCAAGCTCCATAGGAGCAAAGGAACTTAGGATCAATCGTGCCGTGGCAGGTCCTACCCCGGAAACACTTCGCAAACGCTCGAAAAAGAACTGTGCCTCCTCACTAAGGAAACCATATAGTTGGTGGGCATCCTCACGTATGATCTCCGTAATCCACAACCTACACCTGGCTTCGTCCCGCAGTGCTGTATAGTCAGGCAAGGTAATACTGATATCATACCCCACTCCTCCCGCCATCAGAATTACTCCGGTAGGAGTCAGACGGGCTATTTCTCCCTCTATAAAAGCTATCATCTTATGAAATAGTCTCTATCTCCTTCAGTGATTATAACGAAGTGTCCCCTGCTTTTGTTGCATTCGCTCTTTGTTCGCTATCAAGTGCCGGGGCACTCTTTCCCATAATATAAAGAGTGCTGATTCAAGTAACTTAGTCGGAAAAGGTATTAAGCGACAACTCTTCTCCATCCCACTCGGCATAAGAATTATACCGTATCCAATCACCTAACAGAAGCACTCGTCTACCATTGCCCAAAGAGTAATCTGCTAACCTGTGTCGGTGCCCAAAAAGCCAGTAGTCAACCTCCGGATGCTTCACTGCATCACGAGCTGCCCATTGGATTAACCACTCCTCTTCTATTGGAGGCATTACCTCCGGCACGTCCCGATCCCCATGCTGCTGTCGACTCGTGTTTGAGGAAACCCGGGCTATCGGCGTAGACCAACGAGGATGTATAGAGGCATATAAAGTTTGCAGGGTAGGGGAACGGAATGTATTATACAAAAGGGATTCTCTAAAAGAGCGTTCTTTACACTCTTCATCACCATGAGCTAAGCGAAAAGTCTTTCCTCCCAAGTTAACTTGTATGGCATGATGATGCACTTGAGTTCCTAATTCTTCTTCAAAGTAGCCCTTCATCCATACATCATGGTTACCCGTGAAGATATGCACCTCCACTCCACTATCCACCAATCGTGCCACAGTGCCCAGAAAACGTGTGTAGCCCTTTGGAATGGTATAGCGCCACTCATGCCAGTAGTCAAACATATCTCCTAAGAAATAGATTGCTCCGACAGTATCCGCTATTGACTCCATCCAACGAACCAATCGAAGCTCTACGGAGCGGCTATCCTTATGAACAGCCGCTCCGAGATGTGCATCCGAAGTAAAGAAAATGGGATTCATGCAACCGCGTTATATTACATAAAGCCCAGTTCCAACTTAGCCTCCTCACTCATCATAGAATGATCCCACGTGGGCGTAAAGGTAAGTACTACATCAGCACGCACTACTCCCTTTACACTCTCTGTCTTGAGGCGGACATCCTCCACGATAAAGTCTGCAGCGGGGCAGTTGGGTGCGGTAAGTGTCATCGTGATGGTTACTACCCCCTTATCGCTTATATCCACGTCATAGATTAAGCCCAAATCATATACGTTGACCGGTATTTCCGGATCGTATACGGTGCGGAGCATCTTAACGATATCTTCCTCCATACGGAGCAAATCGTTTCCCTTTTCCATATACCTTTTGCTCAATGAATCGGGTTCATTTCGCGGATAAGCCGCTCGCCGCCAAGTACTTTGTCCACTACCAGTAGCAGATAACGAATATCGAGAATAATGCTCCGCTGGTAATCGGGCAGATATTCGATATCACCGCCTACGCCTTCCCAATTACGGTCAAAGTTCAAACCGACCAATTCGCCCTTGCCGTTGAATACGGGGCTGCCCGAGTTTCCTCCGGTAGTATGCGTGGTTGCGCAGAAGTCTACCGGCATACATCCGTCCGAAAGCGCGTAGGGCGCATAGTCCTTTGCTTGGTAAACCTTCTTGAGGCGTTCGTCCACCACATATTCCCAATTGTGCGGATCTTCCTTTTCCATCACGCCGTCCAAGGTGGTTCTTTCCCCGTAAAGTACGGCATCGTGCGGCTTATAGCCCTTAATTTGTCCATAAGTAAAGCGGAGCGTTAGGTTGGCATCGGGCCACGGCTGTTTGCCGAAAGGCGGATTAGCCATCCGAGCCGCTATATATTCCTTGCGAGCCTTAGCCAGAGGTGCGTCGTAAGCCTGCAGTGTTTCGTTGAGCGTACGGAACTCTATACGGCAAGAACGTCCAAACTGCACCATCGGATCATTTGCCAAAAGGTCGCGTTCCGGCGCTTTTATAAACGCTTCGAAGCGTTCTTTGGAGGCAAAAATGGAGGTATCGAACAGCTTATCTATATAAGCTTCGGCCGAACCATACTGCGCAATTCCGTCGCGCACCGCCTGCGGTTGCTCGTTAGGGGCAATTCGTTCCGCGTAACGCGTTAGTAGAGCTTTGGCTATTTTGCGGTCCACTTCCGGATCGTAATCCTTATCAAAGAACAATTCAAACTGCTTGCGCAGATCTTCCAATCCTTCGCTTCGCTTAGCGGCATTATCCCAATTATCCAATAGTTCCGCTTTGGGCAGCGGAGCAAGGCTGCATTCGATGCCGTAAAGGATACCTTCCAGCAGATATTGTTTGCGAATTTGCAACGATTTACGCGCTGCAATGGAGCGACTGATCACTTCCGCCGCGTTCTTTCCCTGCGCATCGCCCTTAGCCGCTTCCAAGCGGAGCATCTCTTCGTGCTGGGCACGCTTCAGATCAGCAAGCTTGCGATTTTTGATCGCCCAATTAGCTCCCTGCGCACGCTTATACCCATTTTGCGAAGAAGCATACTTAGCAGCGTACTTAATGTTGGTAGCTTCGTCGCGAAGCATCTCGCCCAGCATCACTTCCTGACGAATGCCACGCATCTCAATACGGATATTATTATCAATTTCGCCCCATTCGGTCACTTCGTCCGGCGTAAAGTATTGGTACGTGGTACCGGGGTATCCCATAATAAAGACGAATCCTTCCGGCGCTACGCCCTGAGCGGTTACCTGCACCCAACGCTTCGGTTTGTAGGGTACATTCGTTTTGCTGTAGGGAACCGGATTACCCTCCCGATCCGCATAGATGCGGAAAATGGAGAAATCGCCCGTATGGCGCGGCCACATCCAGTTATCCGTATCGGCACCGAACTTACCTATGGAGCTGGGCGGAGCAGCTACCAAACGCACATCGCGGAACACCTTTTTGGTAAACATGTAATATTTATTGCCACCGTAGAACGCTTTGATTTCGTATTTGTATCCGGGACGGGCAGCCGCTTTCTTACCTACAATTTCCGAAGCTAATGTATTGGTCAGGTAGCCGGCCGATAGGAACTCCATACCAGTTACAAGCTTCCGTTTGGCGAGTAGCTTATTCACTTCAGCGGTAACATCGCGGATTTCATCCACAATTTCCACTTCCAAACTGGGATTGGGCAGTTCCTCTGCCATAGTGAGACTCATGAATCCTTTTTCAAGCCAGTTAGCGCCTACCGAGCTGTGCGCTTGTATTTGGTCGTATCCACAATGATGGTTGGTGAGCAAAAGCCCTTGATCTGATACGAGTACGCCCGAGCATCCGCCATCGAAGAGCACTACCGCATCTTTCAGCGAGCTGCCGTTAGGATTATAAATATCTATTTCATCAAGGTTAAGCCCCATTTGCTTCATTTGTGCCTCCTGTGTAGAGAGCATCCAGAGTGGCCACATACCACCATCTGCCCATGCACTGGTCACCACGAGGAGACTTAGCAAGGGAATCAAAAGTAGTCGCTTCATTGTATTATATATTGTTGTTTCTTATTGACTTATCACAGCGGGCTTCCCCGAGTAATCCTATTGTAAAAGGGGTGGTAATATTCCACACCTTACTCTTGCTCTACGAATAGAAGAGTGCAAGGTGAAAACACACCAAAACGTAAACAGCTAACGTAGAGAAAAGGTTCAAAAAAGCAGAGTGGACAACTCTTACGAGTCGCCCACCCTATAAATATCGTGCAGCAGTCTGTGATTACAGACGCTACCTAACGGATTTCCAAAAAGCGCTCTATCGGCGGATAGTCACTTTCGCATTCTCTCCGTCAAGAGTAAGGATATACATACCCTCCGCTATATCGCCCACATAGAGTTGCGATACGTTTGTAGCTGTACGAAGCGTCTCTCCGCGAAGAGTGCAGAGTGATACACGTTTTACACACTTACCGAAAGAGAATAAGTTGGATGCCGGATTGGGATAGACCACCACACTCTCTTTTTCAATGACAGGCGTTTCCAGCACCTTTATTATATCTTCTAAACCCGTAATGTAAAGTCCCTTTTCGGTGCAGACGGTCAATACACCATCATTGTCTATGTAGCACATACGAGCTTCATTTGCCTCAAAACCAACTGAAGCATCCACCTTGGCAATTACACCGTTAGCAGCGTAGATATATAGTCCGTCGTTCAAGCAGGAGAGGAGCAGGTTGCCATTTTTGTCCATGGCAATATGGTTAACCATTTTACCTTGTAGTGCCTTAGGACAAACAAAAGGAGCACTCAAATTCCCTTCAGGCGCAATGGCTAACCCGGCATTAGTACCAAAGTATATATTCCCATTGGGGGCGCAAAAGACAACGCGTACGTTATCATCTGGCAGAGCGTGAGAAGCCTTTGTGTAAGAGGTGTACACACCATTCTTGAGTGAGAAAGCCCCCTTTACGGAAGCGAACCAAAGCGTTTTGTCAGCACTCTCGGTAACTCCGAAAATTGAATTTGTGGGTACGCCCTCTTTTTCTGTGTAGGGCACCCATTTTCCGCCAATAAACTTCGCATAGCCACCTCCAAAGGTAGTAGCAATCGTCTCGCCTTGGGAAGAGATAAGTATATCTGTAGCCATCTTGTGTGGGAAGGTATTCTTATCGGGAGTATAAGAGGTCCATTTCTTGGTTGCGGGGTTGAAAAACGATATACCGCCATCGAAGAATGCCACCCAGGTATCTCCCAACATATCGCTGCATACTCTTCGTGCATTACGCCCTGCCACATTGCTATTCTCAGGCGTATAATTTTGCCACTTGAAGCTATCTTCCGAGTCCGCTTGCTCCGTTAACTGAGCTGATGACACACCTTCCGCTGTGCCTATCCAGGCAACATTTTCCACCTCATCAAGATATACAGAGCGCACGTTGTCGCTTAATAATCCTTCAGGAGAAATTTGTGTCCATTTGCCATCCTTATAATATAGGAAGCCTGCTCCTTGCGTGCCGACAAAGGCATGACCTGCAGAGCCAAATGTCAATGAATAGAGAGAAGATGCCGGTAGGCCATGCTCGGTTTTATAGGTTTGCTTGACCAGACCATCTGCTGCATTAAGGACCACAATAGCACCATCGTCACTTCCTACCCATATATCACCCTCTTTGGATACAGCTATTGTCGTAAAGTATTCGTAGGGGAGCCCCTCTATCATCTTCCAAGTTGTGCCATCGTAGCAAGCCACACCTGTTGCAGTAGCTGCCCAAAGCTTACCGTCATGAAACAGCATCTGATGAACAGAGCCGTATGCGGCAGTGCTTTCTATGGCTTGAGCTTTACCATCCTTTAGACTATATATACCGGCTTCGGAGCCCACATATACGGTTTGAGTCCCCTTATCATAGGTAAGGCAAAACATCAGCGACATTGGATTAGCAGTAAGCTGATAGGTTACAAACTTTCCTTTGTTGTCTAAGTAGGAGACGGCATTGCCGTTTGCTATATAAAAGCCACCCTTTTCATCCTCTACAATATCTTGTACAAGTAAATCCACCAGCTGCCCCTCTGCGTCAGTATAGTGTACATTGTCGTGGCCTGGATCCACCTTGATCAAACCATTGTCTTCCGTACAAAACCAAACCTTTTCCTTACTGTCAATAAGGATCTTAACCACCTTCTCCTTCTCCAATCCGGGCACCTCGTAACGCTTTCCGTCACTTAGCATACAAGCCCCTTTGGGGGTGCCTATCAATACTGTAAAGCTGCCGTCCGCATTATCCTCCACAGAGGCAACGGCATAAACGGTAGCACTGGGTAAAAGCGATGTACTTGACACACTTATGACATCCCACTCCACTTGCGCCCGAAGAACGGTCGGAGCGAGGCATAGCAGCGTTGTCACCGCATAAACAAAAAAGATTCTTTTTAGCATAAAAAAATTATTAACTGGTTAATTGCTATCTTCCCAAATCGGGATTAAATAAACCTCCCCGCCCTATTCCATTGCATTAAGGCGGGTAGAATGTTTTTCTCTTTTATATAACAAGCCCTTTGCAAAGGGCAGGATTAGAAATGGTAAAGTCCGTCTATACAGAGACTTTAGGGACCATGAGCTAGGGTCAAAAAGTTGAGCTGCACACTTGTGTGCGTAACTCAGTCCAAATACTGATTGTATTAACGACGAGGGAGCATTATATAATGTTCTCACGAATAATTATCTCTTCTATCTTTTAGGTGTGCGTTGCTTGGGGCATTCCCTCCACGGCCAACACAGCGTTGTAATAGGCTCTGCAACCGGTTACCTCCTTTCCGATCCACGAAGGTAAGGGAGGCTCTACAGTAGCGTCATCCAACTCTATCTCTGCTACCACCAAGCCCTCCAAAGCACCATGAAAGCGATCTACCTCCCAATAATACTTTCCCTCGGGAATCAGGAACCGCTCCTTACGGATCACTGCAGAGCCACACTGACTCAGTAGCTCCTCGGCATCACGTAGTGGAATGGCATACTCCCACTCATGCCTACTCAACCCATTGTCGTTGGTAGCATCTTTGATGGTAAGAAAGGCCTCCTCATCTCTAATACGCACGCGTATCACCAGCTCTTCCTTTGCCACAAGAAAGCCCTGCTCGATACGATATACTCGCTCGGCCGCTGCTTCATAGGCATTATTTAGTACTAAGTACTTGCGCTCTATCTCTAACGCCATTTAGTGAATAACGACTAAGGTAGCACCAAACCCATACTCTTTGAATGAGGCATCTTGGGCAGAGGCCTTGGGATACTTTTTCTTCAGTTCATCTAAAATAGCCTTACGCAATATCCCTTCTCCGCGCCCATGCACAAAAACTACCCGGCTACCGGGCTGTGCCTTTATGCTCTCCATCACGCGTCTAAACTCGGCGAGCTGGGTCTCCATTATCTCTGAATTACTCATACCTGCCGTCGTTGTCAGGAGCGCAGTCGCATGTAGGTCAACCTCTACAGGCGGCTCTTCGGCAGGTTTACGGTGTCGGGGCATTTGCCTACTCCGCCTCCGACGACGCTGCTCTTCCTCCGCTTGGACTTTTTCCTCCAGTAGAGTCTCTTCGGAAATCGCGAGAGGCACCGCCTTGGCGCGCACTTCGTCCTCCTCTATGAGAGGATAAATAATGGCATCATCGTCAAAGAAATCATTTTCTCGAAATGCATGACGCTTGAGAAAGCGTACCCCATCCACACGTATAGTAAATGAATAGGGAGTCTTTAAGTCGAAAGCTTTTTCCTCTTTGTAAGGCAGTATCATGAGCGACATGTGCTCCCGCTCCGGAATTGTTTCCAAGGGGATCTCCTCAAGAAAAATACGCGTATCACGCTCTATTGTACCGGAAGCAATCTTCTTGTAAGTACCGTTAGCCAAGCGATTAGAAAGTACATAATACAACATGTAGTTGCAGTCATTAATCAGGTACATTTCTATAGGCGTACGACTAACAGCCTTCTCATCTACGGGCAAAAAAGCCATATAGACAGATAGTTTGTCACCGCCTTCACGCTCGGGCAAAAGAAGGTGCGGAGCAGGTGCCTCTTCAATGGGGGCAGGAGTGGCCGGCTGTGACTGACTCGGCTTACTTACCGGCGGTGTGTAGAAAGGTGCCCCCTCCAACTCATCACCTATAGGCACACATTCATTGAGTGGTGTAGGTAACTCGAAGCCATCCTCGCCCTCTACCCAAGCCACTTTGCCTACTATTCGCTTAATCACACCGCCTCCGGATGAATTTAAGAAGCGTATTCGCTCTCCTACTCTGACTGCTCTCATCTCATTTGCTTTCTATCGTGCGCAAAGATAATGATTCCCAAGCATAAACTTTTTCTTCCCCTCTCAATAGATCAGTATCTTTCATTTGAAACATCTATACCTTTCAAATGAAACATCTGTAACTTTCATTCGAAATATCAGAACCTTTTTTTACCCCAGGCCATACGTTCTTTTTACAAGTGACAAAGAGAATATTATTTTCTATATTTGTCGGGCAAATTCGCATGCAATCCTATTTAATCAAAGAGATGCAAGAAGGCGTATTTCATTATAAGCCTGCGCACACCTCCGAAAGCGAGAAGGAAATTCATAAAATAGAAAGGAAATATACAATTATGAAAAGAAAACTACTTTATTATGTCACACTAACTCTATTGAGCTTGCCCCTATTCGCCACGAACATGGGCCAACTCCACGCAACTACCCCCTCGCTGAGGGAGACTGAAGAGAGCATCTCGTTTGATTTGGGTGGTGAGGCTACCACAATCATACTGATCATATCCGCCGAAGGAAAGGTAACCGGAGAAGGCGTAGAGGGTGAGATAGAGGCAAACGGAGGTTTCGTTTTTCTGAATGTAAAAAATAATCACGTTGTACTACATGGTAAAATTACCGAGTTTCAGTGCTCAACCAATGAAATCACAGCGCTGGATGTCTCCAAAGCCCCCTCGCTCAAACTACTGGAGTGCAGTGGGAACCCCATAGGCACATTGGATCTGTCTGCCAACAAGGCATTGGAAGTGCTCCGCTGCAATAAGTGTGCGCTTAAAGAATTGGTACCTCCCACTACTCTAAAGGAATTGAGCTGCGAGGATAATGCTATCTCTGAGCTTGATGTCAGCGCACTAACCTCACTGAATGAACTAAAGCTATCACGCAATAAGATTAGTAGCCTAAACCTCACAGCTTGTACCGATCTGAAAAAGCTCTACTGCTCCGACAATAAACTACCGGAGTTGGACATCACAAAGAACAAAAACCTTGTTTATATCAATTGTTACAGAAATACCATCAACGGTATAGATGTAAGACAATGCGCAGATCTCGAAACGCTCTATTGTGGGTATAACTCATTCAATACACTGGATGTAACGCAGAACAAAAAGCTTCTATACCTTTGGTGTCCCTCCCTGCACCTCTCCAGCTTGGATATAACGCAAAACACAGCCTTAGAGCACCTTCTCTTCTTCCTCAATGACTTGTCGCAGATAGATATAAGCAAGAACCCTGCTTTGAAAGAGTTGGACTGTAGCGAAAATAAGCTTACCTCGCTGGATGTATCCAACAACCCCGAACTAACAGCGATAAGCTGCAATGGAAACTTTATCAATTTACAGCAAATGGAAGCCTTTATCAAAAGCATGCCTAACCAGCAAGGGAAGGAAAAAGGCAATTTGTATGTAATAGACAGCAAGAACCCAAAAGAGAAGAACCACTGCTCCACAACTAACGTGAAAGCTGCCAAAGCCAAGAACTGGGTAGTGTGGGACTACAATGGTAACTATGCGACCAGCCGTCCATACGAAGGCGAAACCGCCAATCAGTCTGTTGCTGCACTACACGTTAGAATAAGCCCCAACCCGGCATCGGGTTATGTATGCATCAGCGGCTCTAAGCCCAATGCATCTATATACCTTTACTCGATGAAAGGCACCCTTATCCAAACATCCCACACAGATGCCAATGGAGTTGCTGAGATAAACTTATCGGGAGTTTCAAAGGGTAATTATCTACTTAAGTCGGATGGCATGAGTGAAATACTGATCGTGGAATAAAAGGGAGAGGCTTTCTAAACACTACATTCCACAAGGAGTTGCTCGGAGCATAACAGCTCTGCGGCAACTCCTTTCTATTTATACTGCAGCGACAATCCGTTTCCCCTCTCTGTATATGTAACAAGTACGTCATAAAAGTAACGACATATCGTAACAAAATGGATGCTCTCTTGTAACACTATAGTGAGACCTTTGCCGTCGAAAGGCTACATTATAGAAGAGAAGCATTTAGATGAAACACCACACCGACGGGCTTATACGTATAGCCCTCACTACAGCGATTACACTACTGACCTATATAGGTCTCTCTGCACAAAAACAACCACTCAAGGGAACTATTGTAGATGCCGCTGATGGCAGTACACTTATCGGAGCATCCATTTACATAGCTTCCATTGATCAGGGTACCGTTACGGACATCGACGGGAACTTCAGTTTCAGCTTAGAGGTAGGAACCTATCAGGCAGAAGTGCGCTACGTGGGGTACAAAACGCTCCAATTGCAAATCAATCCGGCGGACTTTAACGGTAACCTGACCGTGAAACTGTACAGCGAAACGGAGGTATTGGACGATGTAACGGTAGTTTCCACCGTGCGCAAGAACAGCGATTTGGCACTTATCCGCCAAGTACGCGCCAATACGATGGTTACGAGCGGTATTTCTGCGCAACAGATTAAACGCTCGGTGGATAATAATGCCTCTGAAGTGATCAAGCGAATCCCCGGTATCACTCTGATGGACAGCAAGTACGTAATGGTACGCGGGCTGTCGCAACGCTACAATAATGTATGGATGAACGGAGCCTCCGTGCCGGGGAGCGAACCGGATAGCCGCGCTTTTTCCTTCGATTTGATTCCTTCCGGCCAGATTGATAACCTGATGATCGTAAAAAGCCCCGCACCCGAGTATCCGGCGGACTTCTCGGGCGGGTTCATCCATATCGCCACAAAGGATATTCCCGAACAAAACGATTTTAGCATCTCGGTGGGCGGTACCCTGAACGATCAAACGCACTTCCGTCCGTTCACCTACTACAAAGGGGGAAATACCGATTTTCTCGGCTTTGACGGCGGATTTCGCGCCCTGAGAGGTAACTTTCCCGCTATTGTGGATGACAACGATCCCGCACTGATTACGCGGCTCACGCAGAGCGGATTCAACAACCGCTGGGCTTTATCGCAGCAAAAGCCGGTCGCCGACGTTAAACTGCTCACTTCCGTAAATCATACGTTTCGCTTCGGCAACGGCGAAAAGTTGGGGCTTATCGCCGCGCTCAACTACGAGCATAAGTATCAGCGTGTAGTGGATATGATCAACAACCGCTACGGATTGCGCAATTGGATTGCCGACGAACCATCGTTCGATAATGAGTATAAGGACGATCAATACGGCATTACGAGCATTTTGGGCGGTTTATGCAATATCGCCTTTACACCAAACGCCACCTCCAACTACGCGCTCAAGAATACGGTTAACGTTATCGGGCTAAACCGCTATACCTTTCGCGACGGATACCAGAATTTGAGCCAAAAATACCTCCAACAGCAGCAGGAATACCTCTACAACAGCCGGCTTACCTATTCGGGGCAGCTCAACGGCTCGTGGACGCTTTCCGAGCCGTCGCAGCTGAAAGCGTGCATCGGATACTCCTTTGCCAATAACGATCGTCCGGACCGGAGGCGCATCAATCGCGAGCAGAACGACAACGAGGTAGATCCTCATTACGGTCAGTTCCGCATTGATCAAAACGAAATTAGCCGCGATTTTAGCTACCTCGGCGAACATATCTTTTCCGCCAAGGCAGATTATCAGTATAAGTTTACGCTCGGCTCTACGGAAAACAGCCTCAAAGTGGGGCTTTACGGGGAACATCGCCGTCGTAGCTATACAAACCGCATTTTTTACTACCGGTGGAATAACGACAATGTACCGGCCGATTTTGAGTACAGAGATCCTGTGGAGGGCGTATTGTTGGATGCCAATTACGATGCCGAAAAGCTCTATATCCACGAGGAAGTGGACCAACGCAACAGTTACAAGGGACGAAGCTGGCAAACAGCCGCTTACGCCGGCTACAATATTGCCGTGGGTGCGTTTAACGCCTATGCCGGCGTGCGCTACGAATTTAACCGCATGCAGCTCATTAGTAATGCCTATTTGCGCGAAGAGGGTACCGAAACCAGCAATCATGACGATAGCGGCCTCTATCCGAGCGTAAACATGAGCTACGATGTAGCCAAAGATCACAAAATACGGCTCTCCTACGGAATGACCGT
>CAMYPM010000019.1 GCA_947290775.1 uncultured Bacteroidales bacterium
AACAGGTAAGAGATTTGAACATGGAGGCGGATGATATGCAGGTGGTGCTGTCCGCACTTGAAGGAGTAAACAGACGGATAAAGGAAGTGGCACAGACACAGAAACCGCTGTTTGGCAGTGAGCATTTCCTTACAGGCAAGGAGGTGTGCGAGCGGCTGTATATCAGCCCCTGCACCTTGCAGGACTATCGGAACAGGAGGATTATTCCCTACACGCAGTTTGCAGGGAAGATACTCTACAAGGCATCAGATTTAGAAAGGTTGTTGGAGGAGAATTATTGCTATTAAAATCAAGAACCATCTAACAGGCCCGTATGAGTCTATAAGCTATTAATAAAACAAGTTGTGAATGGTATAAATGAATAAATATGTCAAGAAAATACAGTGTCTTGACGGATTTTGTCAATAATCCTTGGTTGAGAAATATATTTATTGTATTTTTGTACTCAAATTTATTTCACTATGCTTTTCCAAGACAAACTGAAAGAACTGTGGGAAT
The DNA here is from genome assembly GCA_947290775.1 of uncultured Bacteroidales bacterium. Lineage (GTDB taxonomy): Bacteria > Bacteroidota > Bacteroidia > Bacteroidales > Porphyromonadaceae > Porphyromonas > Porphyromonas miyakawae. The sequence goes on from CAMYPM010000019.1 coordinate 499, forward strand.
CGCACAATCTGTTGCAGCGGCAAGTAGCGGTAGGAATCGACATTGATACTGCTGTATATTGCAAATTTGAAAATGGTTACAGGCAAGCTTGGGAGGAACAGGTGCGCCTGTTGGCTATTTTCTATGGTATTCCATACGAAAAGTTACGTCTTTATTGGCTTGCAGAGAAGGGTTACAGTCTTGTTGAGGAAGAGAAAGATGCAAACGGAATCCTCTATATGGTAGCAGAAGAAATGGAAGAATATGGCAAAGATTGAAGATGTTAGAGCATTCGTGGTAAGTTCCCTCTGTATGTTAAGAATATAAAGTAGCTTAATATGATATTGGATAAATGTAAATTAAATGTAATTAGCAAAACACAGACAAATCCATTTAACTGGAGAGGACAGTTCACTCCGGATTTGGTGGCGTATTTGCTGGATACTTTCGCAAAGGAAGGTTGCGTAATTGCAGATCCTTTTTCAGGAAGTGGAACAGTACTGCTTGAATCTGCCAAACGTGGTTATTCCTGTATAGGATTGGATATTAACCCAAGTGCTTACTATATGTCGAAATTCTATGAATACTCAGGTCTTTCGGCTGATAAACGAGAGGAATTGATGCAAACTATTCGTAAATTGATTGGCAATTCTGTTATGTCTATCGCAGACACTGTGCCTGTTTATGTTGATGACAAGGATTATAGAAAAGCTTATTCAAATCTGCTTGACTTTTCAATATGGATTGCTAACAATACTCCAAGGAACTTATGGCCGTTTCTCATAAACGTTCTTTTCCTTTGCGAAAAGGACAAGAAACTGCCCTTGAAGAAGTCTTTGATTGTAAACCTAAACAAAATTAGGAATTATCTTTTTGAACTACCCCTCACAACCTCTACAATTTCAGTGAAGAATGAAGATGCAAGAAAACTTAACTCTTATTGTAATTCATCGATTGACCTAATTCTGACAAGTCCTCCTTATGTGAATGTTTTCAATTACCACCAAAATTTCCGAGGCATTGTAGAATGTTTCCAATATAATATTTGTGAAATTGCAAGCAGTGAAATAGGCTCAAACCGCAAACATCGTTCTAACAGATACAAGACGGTGGTACAGTATGCAGAAGATATGGGACGGGTTCTATGTGAAAATACAAAAGCGCTGAAAATCGGTGGTAAGATGATCTATATTGTTGGTAAGGAATCAAATATAAAGAAAACACCATTCTACAATTCACAAATAATAAGCGACCTTGTTGATTGCATTCCTGGTCTTAATGTTGTAGATGTTCACCACCGCTATTATATGAATCGTTTTGGAAAAACTATTCAAGAAGACTTGTTGGAAATAGAAAAAGAGACTTGTTCTCCAGATGCGGAACAACTTAAATCCTACTTTGAAACAGTAGGATTTAAGCACTTAGAAAAAGCCATTCCATATTCGCCAGAGGAGAACAAGGCTGATATTTACGCCATTCTTGAAAAGAAAGACATAGTTCATGAATCACCAATATTAAAAACTATATGATAGTATATCCACACAAAGAAAAATTGCTTGCAGCTATTGGAAATAGAAAGGCTGCTGACGATGTAGAACTCTTGCAAGAAGCATACAGAGCCTATGAACAATGGACAGCTGCAATGCAATCTCTAACGGAAACAGGCGAAGTAAAAGTGAGACGTTTGGTTGAATTGCTTAATCAATACAAGGATTATCTTGAAGTTGAATTGATTGCAAAGCAAGGTAGCGATTTCTTGAAAAGGCAAAAAGGACAGATGAAACTTGATAACAGTGTAATTGAGGAATTTTTGCCCTATCTGGTTGACAATAGAATATTGCGAAATCTTCCAACAGATTTTGACTTGGAGACAGGTTCACAGACAAGTTTTATGTCGCTCGCATTCTGCCCCACAAGCATACAGGAATTGGATAAACCACAAGTGGTCATTAAAGAGAAAGACCAAGATTTCACCATCGGAAAGTCATTATATTATAAGTTTTCTTCTGATAACAATTTCAATATTGACAAAACAGTTGTAGGCAAATTGTTCTTAGCTGTGCTTGCTGTCGAATGCAAGGTAAATTATGACAAAACAATGTTTCAAGAATGTGCGGGAACTGCAGCACGTTTGAAGCAGGGTTGTCCTATTTCAAAATACTATGCTTTGGTTGAATATTTGGATATGCAACCAGAAGATACTCGTCTGACAAGCATTGACAATGTATTTCTTCTTCGCAAAGTTAAAAGACTTCCATACGAAAAACGAAGTGTTTACGAGGAAGTGCATGCCCAACATCAAAATTATCCGATAGATGCAGATGTCGTTCTGCGTTTTGTGAGTGAGATGCAGAATTTCATCGATGCCACATGGTATAACCCAGACGAAGCACTATTGAGAGGTTCATTTGTGTAAGAAAGATATGTAACACACCGCCAAGACCTATGCCACCTTGTTCTTCTCTTACGCAAAGAACTATGTAAAAGGAGCGGGAACACCTGTACTAAGTAATAAGCAATGCGTAAGTTTACTTTCGCTACAAGAGCAAAATGATATAAATGGTTATGTAAAAAGATAATATAATACATTTCTTTTAATAACTCATAAACAACCCTTATGATATTCCTATCCCATAATTATAAAGATAAACCTGTAATTGAACAGGTTGCCCTTAAATTAAGAGCTATTTATGGTCAGCAAAACGTTTTCTATGATAGTTGGTCTATTCAACCTGGTGATGGTATAATAGACAAAATGGAAGAGGGGCTTACAAATTGTAAATTCTTTTTCTTCTTTGTGTCAGTCAATAGCTTGCAGTCTAATATGGTCAAAATGGAATGGCAAAATGCTATTTTTAAGGCTGCGCGGAATACCATTAAGTTTATTCCAATAAGAATGGATAGTTGTAATATGCCATTTCTTCTCACCCAAAACCTTTATATAGATTTATTCTCAAATGGTTTAGATGTGGCTATAAGACAAATAGTTGATGTAATCAATGGAACAAATACTTATCATATTCCAGCAAGTACTTTCCATAATCTTGTTGCTGTCAAACAAAGAGTTGGAAATAAAATTCGTGTTGAGTGCGTTGCAAAATATTATTTAGAACCAATATCAGAATTTGCCTTCTGCACTCAGTCAAATCCAGATTTAATTCAAGCGATAATAGTGTCAGATGTCTATGAGATTACCGGTGTTCAAAAAGCAGCAAAATTTGAAAACGGCTATGTGACCAATATACTATTCAGGGGCGTATCACGCGGTACATTACCAAATTTTCCTGTTATAGCAGAATTTTCACATGTAAACGGTGAATCTTTTGATATTGAGATGGTTTTACATAAAACAACTCATGAGCGCTACGACCCAATTCCTATAGAAATTCGATGAAATATTCTCAAAAGTATTGCAAGAATAAATTTGAATAATTGAATTAAATAACAAGGATGAATACATAAAATCCGTGATATAGTGTTCTTATACCACGGATTTCAACTTTGATTTACAGGGGCATATTTTAGATTTATCTTCTTATCGAAAAAACTCGGTGAAAGAAAAAGGAAATATATTCATCAGTTCTTGGTATTGCCCAACAGGAAGATTGACGGTACAATGGCAGCCTCTGTCTGCAATCTTCTACTGATGTACTTTCTGAACAAATACGCTTCCATGCTGTCCAACAGAAAGGACAGGGCGAAGATAATAGGAAGGGGATAAAGTGGTGAATAGCCTACTGTCTCTCCTTTCTTGATAACTTCTTTTTGACCTGCACTCCTTTCATCGGGATGCAGGTTGGAAGATTTCACTATCGTTTGAAGCCCGTGATTGAGTTTTCTCCACGTCACCCCGAAGAACCTCGTAAGTTCGCACTCCGTCATGGCTACCTCCCCGTTTCCCTTGCGGACCACCTGCATATTACTGCCCAAATCAAAGTAACTGCGATGATTGCCCGTGCCAGTCATTGTTTTTGGTTTATTGCTCGTATTCATGCCGTTTCCTCCATTTTATAGATTGGTGTATCCGAAAGTTCACAAGCCTCTCTCTCTGTATTTGTTCCCTTTATTACCAATTGTTTGGCAATTAGCCTGTCCATATCCTCCGAAATTCTCTTGTCCGTCACCTGAGCATAAATCTGCATGCTTGATATGGAAGCGTGTCCCATCATCTTGGCTATGCTCTCAATAGGGATTCCCACATTGAGTGTCATGGTGCAGAAAGTGTGCCTTGCCATGTGGAACGACAGTCGTTCCTTAATGCCACAAGCCTTGCCTACAATGCTCAGTCTGCTGTCTATAACACTCCTGCTGCACTCACGGGGAAAGATAAGGGGTTCACCTTTTTCTTTCAGTGTCTGCTGTTCTTCGTTCTCATTCTGTTCTTCCCTGCAATGGAGGATAATGGCCTCTGCTATTTGGTGCAGCAGCACAATGAACTCCACCTTTGTCTTTTGACGTTCCTTGCAGATATACTTCTTCCTGTCCGCTGTCGTTTGGATATGCCCATATTACAGAGTTTCTATATCAGCGATAGCCAACCCTGTGAAACAGGAGAAAATGAACATCAGCCGTGCCTGTTCCGCTTCCTTATCATTCATCGTCATTGACATGAGTTTGGCGACATCGCTCTTCTGCAGAAAGCTTATTTTCTTTTCTTCTGTCTCATACTTGGCATGCTCAAAGGGATTGCATCGGATAATTCTTTGATTGACCGCACGGAACATCAGTTAGCTTAGCCAGCAGAGATAGTTATTTATAGTTGTCCCTTTCAATCCACGCTTTTTGAGAAAGAAACGGTATTCTTCAAACAATTCCTCTGTAATGGTGGAAATGGGTATATCCAACAATCTTTTATCTTCCACAAACTCACTGAACTCTTGGAGTCTTTGATTGATTTTCCTGTCTGGCATCAAGCCCTGTTTGGCGTTCCATTCAGAGGGCTTACACTCTTCGCCTGTGCTAATGGCTGCGCTTTTTCCTTGATGAGCATATCAAGCCTCTCGATGAGCATGCACCGTGTCTGCACACTTTCTTGAAATTGTTCCTTCACATCGGTTGCGTCAAATGGGCAACCTCTTGCAAGCAAAGACTGATAGGCTGACTGAATGGACAGCAGCAAGTTCTCCAACCTGCCATTCACTTCTACTGCTTCATGGCTCTTGCCATGCATACTGCTCTCACGGGGATTCCACAAGTCAGGATTGCAGGAGAGCTTGAAACTGAACTGTGCGATAGAATGCCCGATGGTAATGCGTCCCATAATCAGAGCCTTGCCCGACTTATCCAGACCGCTCTTTTGAGGTAGAGCAACAACTTCATTTTTTCTATTTTCATACGCTTTGATGTTTTGTGACAAAATTTCCGATTTCAAAGCGTTCCTCACTTATGCAGAAAATTGCCGACCGCAGCAACAGCCACACGAATAAAAATAATTCAATTACCGAACATTACTCCATCGTTACCTATGGCAATTTCGGGTAACGCTCTGGTAACTGAACTTCTGCCTAAATCTGGACATTATAACTCTTTTTGAAAAGAGCACTTCTATGCAAATCATTCCGTTTCCTGCCCATTATTAGTTAGTTTACACCAACTTTGATATTTCTTCATTTTCGTTGATTAGTTGCACCGCACAATAAATCTGATTGTACGGCATGATTAATCTGATTGTACGGCATAAGTGATCCAACCGTATCGCAGTTTTTTAGAGATGTATTGGGAATAGGCTTCCGAGCAGCACTTTCGTTGCTCCATACGGCTCCAATATGTCGTTATGCCCCATAGACGCGGCTTCAGTATGCTACGCCTATGGGGTACTTTTTAAGTGTATTTTTTGGGAAGAATTAGAGACGATGCCCTGTAAGTGCTACATAAAGGCGAGCCGCTTTGTAGGTAGCTTCAAGCGCTTTGTCTTCGAGTTCGTAGCGTTCGGCTATCTCATTCAAGTAATTCTCCAAAGAAAGTTTTCCCAAGGCAAAGGCTTTATCCGGCAGTCTCTTATCCCCTGCTTCACTGAGTGCTCTTTGGAGCGTAGCTGCATGTAGTGCTTCCGATGATGCCTCGTAGAAAAGGTTGCGCAAAGTGATTCGAAGCGATTCTTTTCCTTTGGCATGACTTAGTTCGGCATTCTGTAGTTTTGCTTTTGCGGCTCTAACCTTTCCTCCGCTTCTCCAAAAGGGGAGAGAGAGTCCTACGGTGAATCCATTCATTTTTTCTCCCGGAGACTTCTCAAAAAGATAGCCTACACTAAAGGAGGGAAGAAGCGCAAGTCGCTCTGCACTCAGTAATTGCTTCTTTTCCTCTACCTGAGCATCGAGAGCTTGAAGTGTAGGAAAAGTGCCTTCTTCGCTTGCAAACCACGACTCAAAGTTCTTGGGAAGGAGGATAGGAGCGAAGTCCCTTTCGATAATATCGTTGACCTTACCACTGCTGAGCTGCAACAAAGTTCCCTTGGCTCTCTGTAAATCGACCACTGTGGAGGAGGAGTCTGCAATAGCTTGCGCATAGCGTAGTTTAGCTCGGTTTACTTGCAGTAGATCGGCACTGCCCAGGGTCAATTTCTTTTCTAATGCGGAGACAAGCTGACGGGCATTTTCTGCCCTTTCACTACGTAGCTGAAGGAGCTGTCGGTAGTATATGATGTCCATGCAGAGGGCTTTGGTATTGCAGAGTACTTCCATACGTGTTTGGCGGTATTCAGCTTCCAAGGCTTTTTGATTGCTTCGGATTGCCCTGCGTGCACCACCTAACAGCGTAGTAGCATCAAACTCTTGAGCGATGCGTAGCTCCGTACGTTGGCCACTCTCACGCTGTGCTCCCCAGGATTGCTCCATTTCGAAATCCATGTCGGGGAGTGCATAGGCACTGGCCGTTTCCAGATGCGTGGCATGCATCTCGCTTTGTAGCAAAAGAAGCTGAGGATTATGTGCTTCTACTAAGGAGAGGGCCTCGCTTATGGACACTTGCGCATTGAGTACACTGCACGAGAAGCATAGAAGGAGGGGGAAAATATATTTTATTTTCATGGATAATACTATTCAGTTAGGGAGTGTTTTCTTGTTTGTTCTTTATATACCCGTCGTTCAGAGAGTAAATAGACGATGGGTACTAGGTAGGCATTGAGTAGTGTACTGGTAATAAGCCCACCAAGGATTACACGTGCCATGGGACTCTGTATCTCATTCCCGGGCATAGCACCTGCAATAACTAAGGGGATAAGAGCCAGTGCAGAGGTTAGCGCAGTCATGAGAATAGGATTGATACGTTCGGCGGAACCTATCATCACACACTCTAATGCTGTATGCCCTTTGCTACGAAGCGTATTGTAATGTGACACCAGTAGCATGCCGTTACGCGTAGCAATGCCAAAGAGCGAGATGAAGCCAATTACCGATGGTATGCTTATGGTTCTATCCGTGAAGAATATGATAAGGATACCTCCAATGAGGGCTAAAGGTAGATTGAGCAGTATAATAGCTGCTTGGGTAAAGCTTTTGAATTGCCCGAAAAGAAGCAAGAAAACGATGAGTAGAGCCACCAAGGAGGCCACTAATAGCACTTGTGAAGCACGGGTAGCACTTTCAAATTGCCCTCCATAAGTGATGTAGTACCCTTCGGGTAGGTGAATATTCTCATTAATCCGTTTTCTAATCTGTTCAACTGTACCGGTAAGGTCGCCTCCCTTTACATTGGTACTAATCACAATACGCCGCGCAGCATTTTCTCTCTGAATTGTGCTGGGTCCTACTTCGGAGCGAACGTCTGCCACATAGTAAAGCGGTATTTTTCCCGCACCTGCATCAATGAGCAGTTCCCTAATTTCATCCATAGTGCGTGTGGCAGCTCCGGAAGCGCGCACCACAAGATTAAATACCCTGTTTTCCTCGTAGATGTGCGAGACAACCTCTCCGGAGAGTAGTATCCTTACTTGTTTGGCAAACTCTGCCGGAGTAATACCAAACTCAGCGAGCAAAGTATTATTGGGTATTATTCGTGTTTCAGGACGAGAAACCAACTGTTCCACATTAAGGTCCACTACATTGGGTACAGTCTCGATAACCTCTTTGATTTGATTGGCATAGGAATAGAGTTTTTCTATGTCATTACCAAAGAGTTTGATGGCTATATTGGCGCGTGTACCGGAGAGAATGGCATCAATTCGGTGAGAGATGGGTTGTCCTACCTCTACGTTGATCCCGGCTATAGCAGAGAGTCGCTCTCGAACATCTTCTTCAATTGCCTCTTTGGAGCGGCCTTTCAGTTGGTAGGGAGCCTCTATTTCGCTCATATTGATTCCTAATGCGTGCTCGTCCAGCTCGGCTCTACCTGTTTTTCGCCCGGTAGTAATGATCTCAGGGATTTGCAGCAGCTGCAATTCCGCTTCACGGCCTATGGCGTCCGATTCCTCCAATGAGATACCCGGCATAGATGCTATATTGATGGTAAACGACCCTTCGTTGAAAGGGGGTAAGAAGCTCCTTTTAAACGTGAAGATTAAGCAGACGGAAAGGACGAATAGAGCTAATGTAATGCCAATTAGTACTTTTCTGTGATTTATGACAGAGCGTAGTGATCGCGTGTAAAAACGCTTCAATCCTTGTACAAAGGCAGTCTCTTTGTCTGCACGCTTACCATGATGCTTACCGCCTAAGAGGTAGCTGGATAGGGCCGGAGTGACCGTGAGTGCTACTATAGTAGAAGCTACCAAAGATGAAATAAATGCTATACCTAAGGGAATGAGCATACGTCCCTCTACTCCGGAGAGGAAGAAGAGTGGAATAAACGTAACGATAATAATAAGCGTTGAATTAATGATGGGCATTCGCACTTCACGAGAAGCCTCATACGTTACTTGTAGTGTACTTTTGCGCTCTCCCTCCGGTAGGGCGCGGTTCTCTCGTAGACGCTTGTGTACATTTTCTACATCCACAATAGCATCATCCACCAAGGAGCCTATCGCAATAGCAAAGCCGCCTAAGCTCATAGTATTGATGTTCAAGCCCAGCGCATTGAGAACCAGTAAGGAAACTACAAATGAGAGGGGAATGGAAACGAGCGAAATAAGGGTGGTACGCCCATTCATGAGAAATAGGAATAGAATGATCACCACAAATATACCGCCCTCAAGAATGGACTTCTTTACATTATTGATAGCACTATTAATAAATTGCTCTTGACGGAAAATATCCGTATGAACTGTAAGATCCTCCGGAAGCTCGGATTGAATATCTGCGAGTACCTTATCTATTTCTTTCGTCAGATCAATCGTAGCAGCTCCGGGCTGCTTGCTGATAGTGAGTAATACAGCAGGGTGTGCTTTTACACTCGCTACCCCAATCTTAGGCTCTTTAGCTCCTATATGTACGTCTGCAATGTCAGCAAGTCGCACCGGATTGCCACTTACCTCTTTCACTGTAATGGAAGCGAGCTCTTCCGGATCGTTGGAAGAGAGCATCGTGCGTACTATATATTCATTCCCATATTGGTATATTTGGCCGGCTGCTTGATTTGCAGTCATACCACTACAAGCTGCCTCTACCTCGCTAATAGAGATACCATAATGCTTCATGCGGGCTGCATCAAGAGCAACTACATACTCTTTTTCATCTCCACCGATTACGGCTACTTGTGCCACACCTTTTTCGCTGATAAGACGCGGACGTATAACCCAATCTGCTATGGTACGTAATTCTTCTAAAGAGGTACTATCTGCCGTGAGTCCGACAATAAGCATTTCACCTAAAATAGAGGAGATGGGACCGGGTGTAGGAGCAGAGACGCCTTCGGGTAGTTCTGTTGCTACTACGGCAAGGCGTTCATTTACTATCTGCCTCGCTTTGTAGATGTCTGTACCCCACTCAAATTCTATCCATACCACAGAGAAGCCCGTAGTTGAAGAGGAGCGAACACGCCTAACTCCGACTGCTCCGTTGAGTGCGGTCTCTATAGGAAAAGTAACCAACTTCTCTACTTCCTCCGCAGCCATGCCTTGCGCTTCGGTCATTACCGCAACCGTGGGGGCATTCAAATCCGGGAATACATCTACCTCCATGTGTTTGGTGGTGAGCCATCCCGATACCATTAGTAGAGCAGCGATAAGCACCACCGCAAGACGGTTTGTCAATGAAAAGTGTATTATACGATCTAACATAATTAATGGCTGTGTCCGTGCGGTATGGATTGTGTAGCATTTGCTGACTTAATGCGATAGGTCCCCTCGGTGACCACCTCTTCTCCAATCTGAAGTCCGGAGAGAATCTCAACGCGATATCCGTCACTATCTCCAACTTTTACTTCCCTACGATCGTAGTGGCGATCATCCAAGCGAATGAATACAAAGTAATGTCCCTGATTCTCCGTAAGAGCAGAAATAGGTAGACTGATGGTTTGGCGCTTCTCACTACTGATAAGGTAGACTTCTGCATAAGCGCCCGGCATAAAGTTTCCCCGATTATCAAACTCAAAGATGATGGGAATAAAAAAATCCCCTTCACCGGCACTTCTACCATAGGAAACAAGTTTTCCCGAAAGCTCCTCCAAGTCGAACAGCTGCCCATCGGCTATAGTGCGGAAGCGTGCAGATTGAATACGCGGCAATGCGTGATAATGGCGCTCGCTCAGTTCAGCCCGCAGCTCTAAACGGTTACTTTGGGTAAGTTCAATAATGGGGTCTCCTATGTTCACATAGCTTCCTTCGGCTGCAAGGCATTGCTTAACGTAGCCGCCTTTAGATGCGTTAAGCACAATACCGCTGCCGGTTGCGCTTTTCGCTTGTGAGAGATAGGCAGTTTTGCTATTCTCATAGCGTAGTCGAGCCTCTTCATACTCCTGATGTGAGATAAGCTGATCGGCTAAAAGGGCTTCTGCACGCTCAAAGTTACTCTTTGCTACAGAGTACTCATGCTTTGCTTTGCTCTGTGGATCCCCCTCGGGTAGCCCTTGTGTAGAGAGGGTAGCTACGTGTGCCCCGGCGGCAAAGTAAGAGCCTTCACGGGGCAGCTGTGTGCCATAGTGTATAACTCCACTTGCAGTAGCAGCCACTATATAGGAGCCACCGGCAGGTATGGATAGGCGCCCGGAGGTCTTGATTACTGAAGCAAAGGGACGTAAAGCGACTCGCTCCGTCTTGATTATACTATGAGCAAATTGTTTTTGAGTCAACTCGCGTAGCTCAACAGCTTTGCGATGGACAGCTGTGTCGCATGGCGTCTCGTCATCTAATATGTAGGAATCGTGGTAATCCTCATCTGGATGGGAATGATTGTCGTTATGCCTATGACAAGCGGTTAAATATATTAGTGTGCAGCATAAAATGATAGCCGCGTAGCAATGTTTCATAAGTTTTTTCTCTTAATAAGTCTACTTTAAAGCCTGCACAATCTGAGGCAGAATGGGTGTAGCGCACCTTTATTAGTTGATGCGTCTCAAAATAAAAAATCAGAGAAAAGAAAAGGGAGGAGCACGTCGTCCTCGTAGGGAGGATGGGGCTGTTAAACCCTTGGCGCAAAGAACTTGCTCCAGTAGGATTTTTTCCTGTTGGAAAGGAGATAAAAGAATAAGAGGAGCACAGAGCTCGGCATCGTGCAAAAGCGAAATGGCTCGTCCATGACTTTGCTTTGAGCGGGAGCTCGTTTGGAAGAAAGCTTTTTTGCTAATACAGCTATCCTGATCACTCTCCTTATCGTGCTCACGGCTATGCGAAGCACTACGAGCATCCGGCTCATTCGCAAGCTGCTCTTGAATAAGAAGACATATTGTGCTCTCGTGATGATGATGAGGTAGCCCTATACTGCAGAGTATAGCAACGAGCAGGATAGACGCACCCACATACCGAGTTATTGCAGAAATAGGATCTTTCATCTTGTTGCGAAATTACCCCTTTCTTTTGCAACAAGGTTGCAGAACTACTTCCTGCAAAGAAATATTGATACTACAGAAGAGCCGATTTTATATATTCCTACCACAATAAGCTGCAAATGAGCAGTAACTGCACGTCATCATTTGGTCATCAGTCTGTACAATAGGTTCTTCGGAACGGAATATTTCTTTTAAGACTGCATCTAACCGTTCAGTATATGGCTTTATATTTTCAGCGATGGTGAAGTCTTCTACTGTCTTCTCACTCTTACTTCCTCTGCGACCTATTGTAATGAGAGGAGAATATTCTCCCCGATTTTTCATTATCTCAGGAAGTACATAGAGTGCCGGTTGGATTTTTTCCTTATTGCCGTATTGTTTGCTTTGGGAAATGAGAAGACTATAAAGGAATAGCTGGGACACGCCTTTTAACTTTGGATCTGAAAAAATCTGGCCCCAATCGGTAAAGGACCTTTTATCGGAGCCCGTTTTATAATCAACGATTCGAAGCAACCCATCCTTTCCTCCCAGACGATCTACACGGTCAATAATTAACTTAAAGCTAACGTTTGTCTTGCTCTCGCCAAATGTATATTCGCAGGTAAACTCCTTTTCTAATCCCTCTATGTATATACCCCCACGGTATGTTTGATCGTGATCTAAGATAGCTTGTACATATTTACAGGCCACATCGGCATAAATGCGGTGTATGCCCTTTAAGTCTTTGCTCTCATTACTAAAAGGAAGGACTAGCTGACGATATATTTTATCTACTTTTTCGCGAAGAGCTTTAGGATCATGTGCCTCCTTCAAATTAGCAAAATCTACTGTTTCAGACTTGCCATACAGCTCGCACATGGTCGCGTGCACAACCTGTCCGAAGTCTGTGGGCTTGACAATGTCGTCACTGCGATAATCCTCTGCAATACCCTCTAAATAGCGCAAATAAAATCGCATCGGGCAGCTTACCCACGTATTGAGTGCACTTGCCGAAAGCTTTTTATTGTTTTTTCCTTGGTTCAAGTAAGCACTCAGTTTCTCTTTTATTTCCGGGGTACGCTCTATCACGATAGATTTGTTGGGGATACCTATTATGGGTAGTGAAACCAACTTTTCTTCAAGCTGTATATCGGTTAGATACTTTAACTGCTTGATATATCGTGAAGGCTCCGAATCGGGATTGTCATTCACTAATAAGTAGCAGCGTTGTGCGCCCATTAGTAAGGAATAAAAACGATGGGCTTCGATGATTTCTCGTGTTCGGTAGGTTGCTAGTCCATATGCTTGCCGGAGTGTATAGGGGATGTAGCTATTGTTGCGTTTGGCTCGCGATGATAAAACGCCCTCATTGGCATTGGCAATGATCAAATAGGGGAAACGCAGTAGTCTTGCTTCCAGTGGGCCCATTACCTGCAATCCCTCTAATGGTTCGCCCTCAAAGCTAAGTTTTACCGAGTCTACCAGTTTAAGAATTAGTTTAGCAGCAGTAGAGAGGGGTAGGTCCTCTCCCAGCAACTTGAGTACTCCTGTAAGTTGCTGAAGTACCTTCCTATACTGATAAGCAAACTCCTGCTCAATTTGATGACTCTGGGCAGCCTCTTTTGCTTCTTCTTGGGACGCTTCGTCGGCTGCCGAATGAGCCTCTTCACGTAAGGTTTTGCTATACCATTCAACTACACCGGTCAAGGCATCTAAAAGAGCCGCTGCACTACTCGGCACGGAGGTAAGCAACTCAAGGGGTTTTTCTACAGTGACAGCGTCTCCTATATTTTCTAAGATTGAGGATGGAGCGATAAGCTCATAGGGATATTGATAGCGCTTCAGCAAATGTTGGCATGCTGTTTCCCCCAAAAGAATGCGGGAGAGTGGATGAAGAAGTAGGCTACGAAGCTGCTCCGCCAAGTAAATAGTGTTTTTGTCCTTCTTTCGACTATACACCAATAAGACTAAATAGCAATAAATCCAAGCGGATATATTTGATTCAGAGAGGGGGATCCCCATCGTTACGTTTAGTTTACGTCCTTGCTTAGCAAGAGCACTCAGCATGGGTAGTAGCTCATTCTCATCGGTGCAAATAACAGCCGTTTTTAGTTGGTTAAAAGCATCAGTATCACTTTCTGCAATCCGCTCCAAGAGAGAGGAAATGTGCACGTATCGGGCAGTAGATGAGCTGATGGCTCGTACCTCTACACGTGGCATTGAAGATGATTTACTCGTCAATACCTCTCCGCCAAAGAGTGCCTTATTCTCTTCTAACACCTGCTTTATTTCACTCCCCACAAAAGAGAGAAGTGTAGACTTTTGCTGCTCCGGAAAGGGATCAGGGGCCTGCTCCCAATAAAAGCTAACTGTTTGATCTTTAGGTAGTGCTTCTCTAAAGCGTAAAAGCATTTTTTGTTGCGCACGGGGCATTGCATACAACCCGGCAAAAATGTAAGTATTTACGTGTGGAAAGCGAGTGGCAAATCGACTCCTGATGTCATGTGCGGAGGACTCAGCAGCACATCTACAGACCATGCCATCATAGCCTATTTTCTTTTCTAAAAGCGTCTTCTTGAAGAGAGGGAAAAGCGCCTCCATCTGTTCCAACAGTGCTAAATAATCGCGTGTAGGGCGGCCGTTGTTTTCACGTACAAATCCTCCCCAAAAGTTCACTATTGCCTGACATTGCTCTTCTGTAAGATAGTCAAGGCCGGTCAGCTCCTCGATACCCTTTATGTTATGGAATAGTTGCCCTTCCGGAGCCATGGCACTATCAATATCATTAAAGTCGGAGAGCATTTCCTCGCATTGGTCTAAGTAAAGAGGAGCTTCTTGCTCATCAAAAGGCAAATTATGCGCTAAGGAATATTCGCGCTTCTTAGCGTATAATATGCCGAGAAGCGTCATGTTATCCGCTTTTATGAGGTCGCTCTGTACCTGAGCAAAATCTTCTATCGTAATAACTGTAGGCGAAAAACAGGTCTGCTTCAGTCGCTTGGCCAGTGCATAGCGAAAGAATGTACCGGCTCGTTTAGAGGCAAATACATAGCAAGTCTTTACAAACTCTTCCTGTGACTTTTTGCAGGCCTCATCTGCCAGCAAGTCTAAAAAACCTTGTTCTGAACTATGCACAGATTGAATCATTGGTACATCATTACGGTGAGTAGATTATTAGAAAAGTGCAGTATAATGCCGGGCCATATACTGCCGGAATATTCTCTTAAATAGCCAAATGCCACTGCCCATACAAAAATAGGCATTAAGTGCTCCGGAAACATGTGAAGAATCGCAAAGAGTAAGGCAGTAAGTAGAATACCGATATGCTTATTCCCTACCATTCCAATTAGGATAGGCTGTAGTGCTCCCCGCATAAAGAGCTCTTCGCACAGGGCTGCTAATAGTACCAAAGCAAAAAAACGGAGCAGTACGGCAGCTAAGCTTTGATCAGAAAAAATAAGTTGCTGTTCTTTGCGTGCCACTTCACTCATGTTGCGGAGTCTATCGCCCAAAGCGCCTCCCATCTGCTCTATAAGATAAGTATTGAGCGCTGCGGTAGCCCATAATAAAAGGCACAAAAAGCCGAGCCCTATAAGTAGCACATACCCAATGGGTATGCCACATATTTTTTTAGGAAAAGAGGGAGCGGAGAGGCCCAAGAATTGAATGGGTTCATTAGGGGCTATCCAATACCCGTACACCATTGCCGAACCGAAGACCAGCAGCGTAAAGATTGTTGAAAATAGTAGCGCATGGATTGCCTCACCATGTAGTGATGGCAAAAGAAAGTGCGAGAGTATAAGTGCTATCGCATAGCCGGTAAGGGCGCATAGCAGCAGTCTAACCAGTCTCCGCAATGCCTCTCCCTGTGGCAATAATATTTTATCTACTTTGTCAGTTGCTTGACTATTCATCTATTCGACCCAGTAGATCCTTTATCACAAGAGGATAGTAGAGATATTCCAGTCGATGAATACGCTGCGCCAGACTCTCGGGTGTATCTGTAGGCAGCACAGCACACTGAGTTTGGCAAATGATCGTACCATGGTCATACGCTTCATCCACAAGATGAATGGTAATTCCACTTCGCCTCTCTTTTGCAGCAAGCACCGCTTCGTGTACATGATCGCCATACATACCCTTTCCACCGTACTTAGGCAGTAAAGCCGGGTGTATGTTTACAATGCGCTCGGGATAGGCGGCAATCAAAGGTGATCCGATTTGTCCCAAAAAGCCGGCCAGTACAATGAAGTCTATCTGCTTATTCTGCAAAAAGGTTACTACATTGGTTTCCTCCTTTATCTCTCGCTTAGTAAACACATGGCTCTCTATGCCCAGTTCATTGGCTTTGCTTATAGCTCCACATTGGGCGTTATCAGACACCACAACAGCTACTTCTATCTCAGTGGAGTCAAAGTAGTGTACTATATTAGCCATATTGGTACCATGTCCGGAGACAAAGACTGCAATTCTTTTTACTTTTACACTCATCTTATACGCACATCTCAAATATTCTTGTGCAGTTTTTCCGCATAAAGTGGATGAAAAGAGTACTCTGCCAAGAAATTATTCATTACCTTTGTACAAAGATAGAGGAAAATACCCTATGAAGATGTTCATTACAACGGCACTTCTTTAAAGGGAAATAATAAAAACCATAAACGAATAAAACCATGACAGAGCAAGAAATTCAAAGCAAAGTTGTCGAACTTGTAGCTGATAAGCTTAATGTAGCTGAGAGCGAAGTAACCATGGAAGCAAACTTCACCACTGATTTAGGTGCTGATTCACTGGACACGGTAGAGCTGATGATGGCTTTTGAAAAGCAGTTCGATATGACTATTCCTGATGAAGAAGCACGTAATATCAAGACAGTAGGAGACGCTGTCGCATACATTCAGAAGAACCAGAAATAAAACACTATGGAGCTCAAGCGAGTAGTAGTAACCGGCTTGGGAGCTCTTACGCCTATAGGCAATACAGCTCCCGAGACGTGGCAAAACCTTTTGCAAGGCAAGAGTGGAGCTGCTCCCATTACCCTCTTTGATGCCTCAAAGTTTCCCACTCGTTTTGCATGTGAGGTAAAGGGCTTTAATCCGGGTGACCACTTTGACCGCAAAGAGGCACGGCGTTATGACCGGTATACCCAATTTGCATTGGTTGCAGCAAAAGAGGCCTTAGAAGATGCCAAGGTGGATCTTGATAAGCTGGACAAAGAGAATGTGGGTGTGATCATCTCTGCCGGTATAGGCGGGTTGAATACATTCGAAGAGGAAATCATGCTATACAATCCGGAGCGTGGACCTCGCTTCAATCCCTTCTTCATCCCCAAGATGATTAGTGATATAGCAGCCGGTCTCGTATCCATTACGTATGGGTTCCACGGTCCTAACTACTCAACGGCTTCAGCGTGTGCTTCGTCTAGCAATGCTATAATAGATGCTGCGCTGATGATTCGCTTGGGCAAAGCCTCTATGATGGTAGCCGGTGGGAGCGAAGCGGCCGTCACAGCTGCCGGTATCGGTGGCTTTAATGCTATGAGGGCTCTCTCCACACGCAATGAAGAGCCTGAGAAAGCCAGTCGTCCTTTCAGTAAAAGCCGCGATGGCTTTGTACTAGCAGAAGGATCGGCTATCCTCATCTTGGAAGATCTTGAGCACGCCAAAGCAAGAGGTGCTCGTATCTATGCGGAGTTTGGTGGATTTGGGCTTTCTGCCGATGCCTATCATCTCACAGCCAGCCACCCCGAAGGCTTAGGAGCTAATCTGGTCATGAAGAGAGTACTGGAAGATGCTGATATGAAGCCGGAGGATGTGGATTATATCAATGTACATGGTACGAGTACGCCTGTAGGTGATGCTAGTGAAGCTAAAGCTATTAAGGCTGTATTTGGTGAACATGCCTATAAGCTAAATATAAGCTCTACGAAGTCTATGACCGGACACCTACTCGGTGCTACCGGTGCTTTAGAGGCATTGGTTGCCGTGAAGGCTGTGGAAGAGGATATTGTACCCCCTACCATCAATCATGAGGAGGGAGATGAAGATCCCGAGATAGATCCTCGTCTGAACTTTACGTTTGGCACTGCACAAAAGCGACCAGTTCGCGTGGCTATATCCAATACGTTTGGCTTCGGAGGACATAATGCCAGTGTACTATTCAAGAAATACGTTGAGTAGAGCTAAGTAGCATAAGCAACCTAAGGGTGTTTATTAGTAACAAATTTAGTGCGATGATTAGTGCGACTTGTCCGCTTTTCATCGCTCTTTTTTGGTAATTATCCATGAAACTGTTCACCTTCAAGAAAAAGGATACTCCTCCTCGTACGGTTGTTCCTGACAGAAAGCAGCTCACGCGTATTTTAGGCTTTGCTCCAAGGAATGTAGGGATCTATTGCTTGGCATTCATTGACCCAGCTTTACATGATGCCAATGACCCGGAGCGTATCCATACCAACGATCGCCTAGAGTTTTTGGGCGACAGCCTACTCGGCACGGTTGTAGCCAATTGGCTCTACCATCAATATCCTAACCTCAGCGTGGGCAAACTTGCCGCCGAAAAGTCCTCTATCGTATCGCGTACGGTCAGCAATATTGTAGCAAAGGAATTAGGTATCGACTCGCTGTTGCTTTGTAAACCCAATTCGCCCCTCAATAAGGATAGTGCCGGGAACGCCTTGGAGGCTCTTATCGGTGCCATTTATTTAGATCGAGGCGGTAGCTATGTAGAGCGATTCATACTGAAAAAGGTTCTCCCTATCTACAACCGCATAGCAAATGAAAATAGTGCCATTGTGGTAAACTACAAGGGAGAAGTACAGATCTGGGCAGATCGACGCAACTTAACGCTTCACTACACTACAGAAAAAGCGCATAAGGGCTTTACCAGTGTCCTTTACATTGAGTCTAAAGCCATTGCAAAAGGCTTCGGACGCACAAAGAAAGACGCAGAGCAAGATGCCGCACGGCTTGCTGCCGGGCAACTAAAGGGAGCTCTCACTAAATAAAAAACCCAATAGTTTAAGGCTCATCTTGCCCACTGTATCGGCTAAAATCGAGTAGGTCGGAAACGAGGTTTTCTGACCTACTTTCGTTTCCTTCCCTCTCACACCACTGTACGTGCCGTTCGGCATACGGCAGTTTAATTCGTGCTCAAAGAGTGGATAATCATGTTCGATTAGCTTCTTCTTCCCTCTTTCTTAATTTCCGCTTCCGATGCTCGCATGCTTAGCTCTATGTAGTCGATCGCATTAACATTTTGACCGTTGCCACTCGTCAGCAAAGACATCGGAACATACATTCTTGATTGTCGTTGCGAATTATTTGATACTTCGCCTTGTTCTGCTCGAGAAGGGCTACTTCGACCTCTGCGGACTCCTCGGCATTCGTTGTTACTATCCTCGTGGACTGTCGAGGCCTCACGGGATAAGCCATACATCTTTCATCGTTTACCTACCGAATATACGCATCAAGGTTACGGTTGCCTTTAGGAATTTCACTGCCTTTGGCCAGCTTGTCCATTTGATACGCCTTAGTATTAGGGTTCTGTTCGTCAGGCCGCGAATTCGCTATTGCTTCTTCTCTCCCAAGGGTCACCCCTTGAAACTTGCAAGTCGCTATAGGGTTCGTTGGCAACTACGCCCCAGGTGAACTTTCACCGCAGATGTATGACATGCCTGTCATACCAAAGAAACACGCCCCAGCTTTAAGATTAAAGCTGGGGCGTGTTTTTATTTATAGCGTGAGGCTCATATGCCAGACGCTCTAGGCTAGTATGTCTTACTGCTTGTCAAAGGGTAGCGTAGCCACTCCTCCGTCGGCCATCTGTAGGCGGACATAGTAGCGAGACGATGCCAGTGCCGATACATCAATCGTACTGCAAGCCTCACCGCTCATGACGAGGAACCCCTCTGTCGTGTAGATCCAATAGCTCTGACATGGGAGTGAGAGGTGTAGCTCGGTCGTAGCGACTGTCGGATAAAGATAGACAGGGCGCAGGGGCTCTAGGCTCTCTACTGCAGTGGTCTTTTGTGCTAGCAGGCGAACCAGCTTAGATACCCCACCTCTGGTCTGGATGAGGAGTGCAGCAGCACGGTCACGCTCTTGCTTGGTACTAAAGCCGACAGCGAGGTCGCCACCCTTAGCGGGGAGCTTCATAGTAGAGAGTTTGAACTCCTCCATCAGCTTGCTCGGCTCTAGAGACACTGTCACCTCCTTGTCAGGATTATCTACAGAGACCTGTATCGTCTGTGGTGGGCAGGGGACATTGGGCTTAAAGATGAAGTTAATCATCTCGGGATTAGCCTGGACCACCGGCAGATCTGTACGACCAAAGGTAACATCATCTACCATAAAGGAGAGCGAAGTGCTCGTACCACCCTTAGGACTATACATCGTAAAGGCTACGTAGAAGTAGTCGTCAATCTGTAGCCCCTTCACCTTAGTGAGGTCCACACAGTAGTCATACCACCGCTCAGGCTCCATCTGAGGCACAAGCAGAAGCTTCGTAATGTCTAGGAACTGGGGCTCTACACTACCCGCACCATCAGGTGTAAGGATGTAAACGCCAAACTGCTCCTGACCATCTTGCGTCGGCAACTCATAGCGCAGACGGAAGGTCAGATACGTACTCTGAGCCTTAGCCTTAGAGAGCAGCGGAGAGATTAGCCACGCCTCCTGCTCACGAGCATCATCCTTGTCCAGAGAGTTGAAGAAGCTAATCTGAGCGCAAGTCTCCTCGACAGCTTGAGTACTCTTATTCTTCTGCTCCCAGCCCTTGAAGGGACGATCAGCCAGCGATGCAAAGCTCTGCCACCCCTCAAGGTTAATGCCACGTGTGTGACGCTGACTATCGAAGTATTCCTCTAGGCTACTCTGAGCCTCCTTAGTATCCACAAGCATCATTGCCTGAGCAATCTGCTTGATGCTCTGACGATCCTCAGGAGCAGACTGCGTGAGCAGGATCTTGTTTAGCGTAGCCTCAGCAGAGGAGCCGTTGACCACCTTAAAGCGTGTAGGACGATGCGTCCCGACCTTGTAGGCACCACCCTCCAGGGTTGCCTTGGTCCAGTGACCGCCACCATCTATCGTATAGTATAGCTCTAGAGCGTCCGTAGCGGGGAGGAACTTTATCTGATCGATACCATTGACTAGTAGCTCATCACTCTCCAGTCGGCCATTCTTACTGATAGAGACCTTGCCAGCCTCTACCCATGAGCCACTGAGGTAGTAGTACCCCTTGTCAAAGCGGTGATACCCCTTCCAGTTGTCTCCCTTGAAGCGGTTGTCTAAAGGCTTATCTTCAACAAAAGTCTCCATCCACTCAGCTGTCTCAGCCTTAGCCTCGCCAACGATCTCTACGAGGACCGGCTCCATGCAAGCTGTCGTCAGGGTTAGGGTAGCCTTGTAAGTACCAACCTCTCGTGGTGAGAAGGTCACTTTTACCTTATGGCTGAGGACCTTCTTCTGAGATAGAGAATAGTAGAAGCTACTGGTACTACTTTTAAAGTAACCACTCTCAGAGGCGGTCTGTACCTTGACATCTTGGATTACGCCGGTCACGTCGAACTCTAGCTCCATCTCATCCGTCTCACCTACTGTGCAGACGAGGCGCTTGTTAGGAGTCTTGTCTGAGAGCTTGACCATAGGAGGCGTAGCAGGGTCGATGATATAGCTATTGATACGGATTGTAGCCCACCCATTCATGCCATCGTACTGAACCGAGTAGGGCTTCGTACCATAAGTACCGCTGATGTAAGCACCAGGCTCGCTCGCTTGGATAGCGTAGGCGACCTCCGTGACCTTATTGCCCGCAGGAAGTTCGGTAGGCGTAAGGGTGAAGGTGCCTGAAGGCGTTGTCACGTTAGGCTGTACCTTACCACTGCTCATAGACTGTACCAGCATGGTACCCTCGATCGGCTCTGTCGTCTTACCCTCGCGATAGATGGCGTGTGGCAATACGGAGAGAAAGCGATCCTGTGCGTGTAGCTTGGTCAGACGTAGCAGAGAGCAGTCATCCACCTTGACGAGACTACCAGCTGAAACCTCTACCCCAAAGCGGAAGTAGCGAGCGCCCTCGGGAATAACCGTCCTAAAGCGGATCTCATCCCATGCCTTGCGCCACTCGACGTATCTATCACTTGCGATAAAAGCGTCATCAGATGTCGCAATAGGCTTGCGCTCTGCGTCCAACCATTGGCAGGCTAGACGCATACCATGATTATCTGCAAAAGGCTCCTGCACCGAGTAATGTATCATACCCTCGAGGACACTCCCTGGAGCCATAGAAAACTCCTTAGCATCTATGTCTATCTCCTGGTAGAGCTGAGCGGTCTCAGTGGAGGATGTTTGGTCAAGTCGGACAGCAAAGCCAGTACTGCCGTTGTACCCCTTAGTCTCCTTCATCACATTCCCCTTGTAGCTCCAAGAGGTAGGACGCTCAGCCTCATCAAAGTTGTAGAAGAACTGATCTACCAGTAGCTCTTGATCCTCCTTAGGTTCCGGTTTACCTGGAGGAGGAGTCACGCCACCACTTGTTGCGGTACCTTGGAGCGGTATCTGTAGAATTGTGCCCGAGGCATTCACCTCGATAGAGGCCTTGCGTACCCCCTCAGTTGTAGGAGTGAAGGTTACGGAGATGCCACCACCATGATTGTCAAAGGTGTTTCCAGTCTTGATAGCAAAGTCCCCCTTGTGTGTACCCGTTAGGGTGACCGTAGGAGTCTCTATCGCATTCTGTACGGTGATGCTGGTCGCTTTTTCTACCGAAGTCTCCCCGACAGCTACAGAGCCGAAGTCTAGACTCTCAGGCATGGCCGATACTTTAATCCTAGCACTAGCACCTGTGGCTGAAGCCTTGAGCGGTATGTTAACCTTTGTCTTGCCTGCCACCACGGTGACAGAGGCGGTAATATTGGGGTTACCATTCTTAGGAACAAACGTAATGCTCAGCCTACCACCTGTAGCGGTGAGTCCACCAGAGAGAGGCTTCAAGAGGAAGTCCTCCTTGTTGATCCCCGTGAGGGTCGCCTCGGGTGTTCCTGAGAAGTTCTGAATAAAGATCTCTAGCTCCTTGGTAGCACCTACCTCACCAGCAGCCACCTCGGAGAAGGTCAGCCCATCAGCTGGGTTGTAGCTGATTGCCACCTCTGTCGAGGGAGCCTTTAGCTCAATATTTTTCAAGTTGTAACCTGCGAAGTTACCCTGCGAGCCTTCATTGACAAAGGCTATGAAGCCCACGCCCGTTAACCCTGTAGGAATTGACACAGAGGTTGGTGTAAAGTCCTGCTTAGCATACTGATGCTCATAGAGCGTCTGAAGGGTCTTACCACTCTTGTTGATGAGCAGAATGCGAAAAGGCGAGCTACCCTTGACTAAAGCCACCTTTAGATCAAAGGTCAAGCTCTTACCTCCGATAGCATCTAGAGCTAGCGGACAGGTGATCAGGTAACTGCAGTAAGGCGCTTTGACCGAAATGCTTGATGCCGAGCAGGCAAACCACTGGTCACTATATACCCCCGCCCACTTGACGGCACTATTGCTATATAGCGAGTGCCACGTCGTCTCCAGTGCAGCCTTGTAGCCACTCTTTAGGGAGATAGCCGACTGCGGACTCTCCTCCGTGAGGACTGAAAAGTCGATACCCTCCGGAGGTGTACTGCTCTGTGCAAAGCTCGACCACGAGAGCGACACCAAGAGTGTCACGGCAAGTAGGAGCCTCATAATCATCATAGTGTGATGCTTCATAAGCTTTTGCTTGTTGTCTATTACATATGTATAATTGTAGCGCAAAGGTAATACTTTTTTAACAAAGCTACTCGAGTACAATCTAAGGAGACTCATCAATACCCTCGACAATAGATGACTTATCAGCTGATTAGGTTGATTCTTCCAATTGTCTTCAAATCAAGTAGGTCGGGGAACGAGAGTTTTCTGACCTACTCGATTTTAGTAGGGATGACATTGAGTGCGGCTTCTCCCCCAGCACCTCAAAATAGGAATTAGCCCATTCCCCGCAAAAAAACGTTTAGGACGCTATTGCCTATGAAGTTTTTTCTACATTTGTAACCATGTTGCACTTGATACTGGAATGTGCGTTTAACTTGTTTCAGTATCTCTGAAGTGTAACTAACGATAAATTATGCCAAGCGCTAAATTTGATGGTAAGTGGACCAAGGACCTAATTACAGGGAAAAGAAAAAGAACTGCCGCGGACAATTCATTCCTGGAGAATAACGATAAATTATGGATTAGGTTGCTTAAGGGGCTTCTGAACCTATTATATGGAAAGCGGCAGTACTAATTCTGCTTTATAATGTGGGTTTTTATATGGTCACCACATTTGCTCTGATTGCAGGGCGTTGATTTCTTTTCACGTGCGAAGTCCTTTGCATGCGTACTTGTCAAAGTATGGCACGTATAAAGTGTAGGTGGTGCATCTTATTCTAGTTAGTTGTGCCACCTTTAGACTTGTTGTGCACAGGTCTTTGGCGTTTTATTCCTTTGGTGTCCGATAAAACTCTGTGTTAGTATGAAATAGGGCTGGTGTTTCCTTACGGATATACCAGCCCTTTTCATTATGACGGGCATGTCATACAAAAGGAGTGAATTGAAAACTTTCCCAGCTTTTAATTCACTCCCTAAGTATCAAAACTTCCCGTTCTATAGGTTCACTCCTTGGATCACCAGAAAGCAAGTTGGAGGGAAGTCTGCCCAGAATTTATTGTTTTGGAGCACCATCTTCTACCATTAGCACCATCATTACATGGTCTACAGTTTCAGATTCCTTCTCATATATCTTTTCCAAGAATACAAATCCTTTTAGTCCGAGCTGCGTATTATAGGCCTCTATTGTAGGAATATCCCTATCGTGCGCGTCTTTTGCTCCGAGAACGCCCTCTTTTACTCCTTTTGTAAACCCATAAACTGCAATCCTCTCTTTAGCCATTTCTGTGGTGTATACAGACTCCACTTTAGCTACACAGGTAACAAGCGGAGGACCCATAGGGGGCGTATGAAGATAGTGCACATCTTCAAAGAAAGCCTTACTTCCTTCCTTTTTTCTGTACAGCCACGAAGAGTCGTCTAGATGAGGTTTTCCTGTCTTATAAGGCTCATAAAAGAGAGACATTGCATCATTAATCTTCGTTTCATACTCCTTAATTCTAGAAAACTCCGGGAAATAGAGATCAACCACATAGCGGTCATCCTTTTCTTTATGAACAGTCACTTCTATTCCGCAAGTAGCCTCTTCTTTTCCAGACTTATTCAGTAGTCTTGCCACAATAGTCGTAGAGCCAACACAATGTGCTGTTATCTTTAGCGTAGCGGGGTTTATTTCCGCAACAGCCTTGTTACTAGAGGTCCATAGAATTTCTTTTGTTCGCTCTTTAGGAGAAACAACTACCTCCAAAGGCTTGCTCTCTTCTCCTACAGCAAGCGATATTGAAGAGGGGGTAACCATAATCTCAGCTTTTTGCTGAGGCTCATTAGGAGTTTTTTTACACGCCACCATACCCACTACAAAAAGCAGCAATATAGTGCTCATGAGGATATATTGTCGTTTATGCATAGCTAAAACCTATTTGTACTAAAGTCATTATACGTGGATACGAGACATCACCAATGCGCATACTCTTCAGACGAGAATTGTACACCTGGGTAGTCGCTCTTGCTATACGGAGTGAAGTGAAGAAGACACCAAATATTTGTCTTTTCGTTGTGGAAGATAACATCTCCATCTGTACGACACCTTACATACTTATACCCCATTGAGTCGATCCACGCACGTATCTGCGGACTTCTTAGTAGTTTATCGCTTTTAGATTTTAGTACGACTTCATTCATCTTTCCATCCCATCCATTCATATAGCCGGTCATAAAAAAGAGCTCTTTTCCTGTAGAGAAAATCCAAAAACCAGGTAGTGAGCGTGAATCTTTTTCATGTCCTTGAGCGGCCTCAAAGGCTTCCACACCAGCTATATTGTCGGTACCCAAAGCCTCAATCATTGGCAAAAAGTACTGAGATGCATCGGCAAGCAATTCACTTATTGTCTCACCAAAAGAGGCCTTTCCAAGGTCAATTTTTTTAAGTTTATTTTCTGTAGCCATCTTTTGCAAGACAGCGATATCGGCTTCATTAACGACTCCCGTGATCTGGATCGATTCTATAGATGCCCGCTCTGATTCCGTAAGAACAGACTCAAGAGTTCCCGCTTTTTCAAGATTGATCTCCTTTGTGGTTGTCCCGCTTTGTGCATAGGAAAAAGTATATGCTACAAAAGTAAGTAGTAGGCTATATATATATTTACGTACCATAGAAGTAATTGTATTAAAGGATGATTGTTTGTGCTACAGCGTTGTTGGTATAGAGAATGAATGTGCCTCGGGAAGGCAAAGAGAGTATAGCTTCATGAGTAGGAGACAACTCTCCTTGAGCTATGATTCTTCCCTCAATAGAGTAAAGAGCAAATGCACTTATCGAAGGATTCTCTGTTTTTAGCTTTAATAGATTGCCCGAACAAGCTATTTGAAGGTCTGCAGAGGAAATCTCTTGTGAAGCGCTGGACTTGCGGCATACAATTTTAGTTTTTTCAAAGGAATAGATTGCATCAAGCTTGCTT
This sequence comes from uncultured Bacteroidales bacterium, assembly GCA_947290775.1. GTDB lineage: Bacteria > Bacteroidota > Bacteroidia > Bacteroidales > Porphyromonadaceae > Porphyromonas > Porphyromonas miyakawae. The sequence goes on from CAMYPM010000019.1 coordinate 26,933, forward strand.
TTGAGGGCTTCTGTAGGAACGTAAATCACAAGTCCTTCCTGGTCAGGAAAAGCAGTTGGAGCACTCTCTTCCACAGTTTCCGGCAACGTGACAGATTTAAGAGCACTACAATCCGTAAAGGCAAAATCTCTTATTTGCTTGGTATTTTTGGGGAGGATTATCTCTTCCAGCTTCACTGCCTTGAGAAAAGCATTTTCGTAAAGTCCTTCAAAGAGTGTATTAAACTTAGAAGGGTCAACAGTTTCGGCAGCTCGGGTAGACTTCGCTTGCTTTTTCAAAACAGAAGGGTTTGTCGTCACCGCAGACTTTACCTGTGGAGATACGAGATTGTTTACGTGAGTCATCTCTTGCCTGCTTTGTCCCAATAGTGGAGCTCCACACAACAAGAGGAGAAGAACAAACAATGTAGTTGTTTTTTTCATAATGGGTTATTATTAAAGTTTGCTTTTAACTATGTTAGCAATGAAAACATATCAAATTAGGAACTATTGCTTTAAAAAGTAAAGATCTCATTTGGAATGCCCCCCAAAAAAGTATTAACCATTGACTCTTTACCCTGATGAAAGTAAGCATTCCTTACTGAGGTAGAAAATAAGTCTCTTTTTATAATTCCGAAATTACTCATTACAAAAAAATGCTTTTCTTATACACAAAGATAATAATATATCTCAGATTTTGTTCACTTCACAAAAGAAATCCGGTCATTTTTTTCAAAATGACTCATCAAATTTTCATCTTAGTACAGATTTTAAATACTTAAAGCAATATTTTCCTTCAAACAAATTGTTCTATGTACGACACGAGGCGAGATAAAAGGAAGGGAATCCTAAATACGAAAGCAAGACAAGCTCCTAAAGAAAAGAGCTTGGTGAGGAATGGTCAAATAAGAAAAAAATCAAGTAGGTCGGGAAACGAAGTTTTCTGACCTACTTTCGTTTCCTTTCCTCTCACACCATCGTACGTGCCATTCGGTATACGGCGGTTTAATCCGCTTTCAAATAGTCTCTAATCATGTTCGATTAGTTTCATCTTCCCTCTTTCTTAATTTCCGCTTCCAATACTCGCGTGCTTAGCTCTATGTGGTCAATTGCTCTGACGTTTTGACCGTTGCCACTTGTCAGCAAAGACATCGGAACATACATTCATGATTGTCGTTGTGAATTATTCGGTTCTTCGCCTTGTTCTGCACGAGAACGGCTACTTTGACCTCTGCTGACTCCTCGGCATTCGTTGTTACTATACTTGAGGACTTGCCAAGGCCTCACAGGTGGGACATACTTTTTTCATCGTTTACCTGCCTAATCTACGTATCAAGGTTAGGGTTGCCTTTTGGAGCTTCACTGCCTTTGGCCAGCTTGCACGCTTGATACGCCTTAGTATTAGGTTTCTGTTCGTCAGACCACGAATTTGCTATTGCTTCTTCTCTCACAAGGGTCGCCCCTTGAAACATGCAAGCCGCTATGGGGTTCGTTGGCAACTACGCCCCGAGTGGACTTTCACCACAGATGTATAACATGCCTGTCATACAAATGAAGGGGCTATACCG
>CAMYPM010000020.1 GCA_947290775.1 uncultured Bacteroidales bacterium
GGTTCGTTGGCAACTACGCCCCGGGTGGACTTTCACCACAGATGTATGACATGCCCGTCATACCCAAAAAAAGGACTGAGGAGCATAAAAACTCCACAGCCCTTGTTCATGGTTACAATATCACTCGGACCCTTTTCTGGGCTGAGGAACACAGTAAGTGCTAAATTACCCGAAGCCGGCTACATGTCCCTAAAGTAATAGCTTGCAACTGCTTCAGAAAAAAGTCTTCTAAGCGGTTCATTAGGAATAGCAGCAATAATATCTTCCGTAAAGGCCATTGAGAGGATCTTCTCCGCTACTTCAAGCGGAATACCCCGCTGCTGCATATAGAAAAGCACTTCCGCATCCAGCTGACCCGTAGTCATACCGTGTGAGCACTGTACATCATCGGCATATATTTCAAGGTGCGGTTTGGCATAGATATAGGCGTCCGGTGAGAGCAAAAGATTACGATCCTGCTGATAGGCCTCTGTTTTTACAGCACCTTGTGCTACAAATATTCGGCCGGTGAAAGAGGCTGTGGAACGTCCCAAGGCAACATGCTTATAACGTTCATTGGTATAGCAATGTGGTTTGACGTGCTCTACACGGGTGAATGTATCAATTAGCCGCTCCTCATCTACAATAGCCATTCCGTTAAGTGTAAGAGACGCATGCTCACCTAAAAATCTACTCCACACGTTATTGCGCGTAACTCCATTGTGAAGTACCACGGTGTGCATAGCCGCCTTACTATAAGCCTGCTGGCGAATGAAATAAGAAGCTAATTTGTTGTGTTTCTTGGAGGTCTCCTCACTAAGGTATATCGTGGCTAAGGCAGAGGGGCCTAAATCCACTTCCACGACCGAGAGATACAAGCTCTCATTGTCCCAACTTGAAGGGTTCGTGTCGCTCAAAAGAATCTCCAATTGAGCATTTTTTTCAACTACAATTACTACTCTATCCACAATCATTTGCAAGCTATTTGCTGCAATGATGTGCTCAAGATGAAGAATCTTATCAATACAAGTTCCTTCAGGAACAAAGACAAGAAGTGCATCAATTGCAAACAGCGTATTTAATGCAACCATTGCATCATTATCTGGTGCTGCATGCTTAGCATAAACATCCGCTACGCGTTTTTTCTGTTTCTCGGGAGCATCAGAAGAAAGGAAGCTATTTAACGAGCCTACGTAGCACCCGGAAGGAAGCGACTCACATAAGCTTTCCAGTTGAGCGTCATCCGGACAATGTCCATTAATTCTCGCTATTTGATAGCCATCAAGGGTTGCAAAGCGATTCTTAGTCTCCGTTTTAAGCTCCCCTTCAGAAGATATATTCCACTGTTTTCCGAGCAGCGAAACCATATCAATGTGCCGATAATCCTCAGAATGAAGGGAGGGGAAGCCATAATCTTCCAAATAATGTAAAGCTTCAGCCTTAGCCTCTGATGTCAATCGACAAGTGGCACAGTCTAAATCTTTCTGATGTGCCAAGTAAGTATCTATGAAATACTTTACTTCCGGCTTCAATGTTCGTATCCCTTCCATGGATTAGATCTCCTCTCTTAGCCATTCGTAGCCCTCTTCCTCCAACTTGAGGGCAAGAGAGGCGTCTCCACTTTTTACGATTGAACCATTGATTAAGATGTGCACAAACTGAGGCTTGATATAGTTTAGCAGTCTCTGATAGTGTGTGATCACCACGGTGCTTTTCTCAGGGGTATGAAGCCGATTGACTCCTTCAGCAACTATACGAAGCGCATCTATATCCAACCCACTATCCGTTTCATCCAGAATAGAGAGTGTGGGATCCAACATAGCCATTTGAAAGATTTCATTTCGCTTTTTCTCCCCACCGGAGAACCCTTCGTTAACAGCTCGCTTAGAAAGCTGTGCACTCAGCTGTACAAGCTCCTGCTTCTGCTTCATCAACTTTAGGAAGTCGGCAGCCGGCATTGGCTCTTGTCCCTGAGCTTTGCGACGCTCATTTATAGCTGTACGCATAAAGTTTGTCATACTCACTCCCGGGATCTCTACCGGATACTGGAAGCTTAAAAATATACCTCGATGCGCTCTTTCTTCAGGGGCCATCCCTATCAAGCTCTCGCCTTTAAATAGTATATCCCCTTTCGTGACCTCAAATGCAGGGTCACCTGCTATCACACTCGAGAGTGTACTCTTACCACTTCCATTTGGGCCCATGATAGCATGCACCTCTCCGCAACCGATGCTAAGGTTTACTCCCTTTAATATTTCTTTTCCCTGCACCGAGGCGTGCAGATCTATTATTTCTAATAGTTTATGATTCATTTATTAAGTATCGTTTGTTAGGTTGTTTATATATTTTCATCCTACAGACCCCTCTAGTGTAACGCTCAGTAGCTTTTGAGCTTCCACAGCGAACTCCATAGGTAGCTTATTCATTACTTCTCGTGCATAGCCGTTTACAATCAAGGCAACCGCATTCTCCGTAGGGATTCCTCTTTGGTTACAATAGAAGAGCAAATCGTCACTAATCTTAGAGGTAGTTGCCTCGTGCTCAATGACAGCACTCTGATTCATCACTTCTGCATAAGGATAAGTATGCGCTCCACAATGATCAGTCAGAAGCAGACTATCGCACTGGGAGTGATTTCTGCTATCCTCAGCTCCCTTTGCAATTTTTACCAAACCTCTAAAGCTATTCTGACTGCTACCTGCCGAAATGCCTTTTGATACAATAGTACTACGAGTACGCTTTCCCAAGTGGATCATTTTGGTTCCTGTATCGGCTTGTTGGTAATTATTGGTCACAGCCACAGAATAAAACTCGCCAATGGAATCATTACCCACAAGCATACAACTGGGATACTTCCAAGTGATCGAAGAGCCCGTTTCTACTTGTGTCCAGCTGATCTTACTCCTATCACCTCGACAAAGTCCTCTCTTCGTCACAAAGTTGTAGATACCTCCTTTGCCATCAGCATCTCCTGGGTACCAATTTTGAACAGTGGAATACTTTACTTCAGCATCCGTTTCAGCAATAATCTCTACAATAGCCGCGTGGAGCTGATTTTCATCGCGCATAGGAGCTGTACAACCCTCCAAATAGCTCACATAAGCCCCCTCATCGGCAACAATCAAAGTACGCTCAAATTGCCCTGTGTTGCGCGCATTTATTCTAAAATAAGTCGACAACTCCATAGGGCAACGTACTCCTTTAGGGATATATACAAAAGAACCATCGCTAAAGACAGCCGAGTTCAGAGCAGCAAAGTAGTTATCTGAAGCAGGTACGACCTTACCCAAGTATTTTTTTACCAAATCGGGGTGATTTTTTACTGCTTCACTGAAAGAGCAAAAAATTATCCCTAACTCAGATAGTTGTTTTTTAAATGTCGTTGTAACAGACACACTATCCATAACAGCATCCACAGCAGTGTTTCCGGCAAGTATCTCTCTTTCATGAAGAGGAATACCCAACTTATCAAAGGTTTTCACCAACTCAGGATCCAAATCCTTTTTCTCGTTGACATGCTTGCGAGGAGCTGCATAATAAACAATGTCCTGATAGTCGATAGGCGGTATATATAGATGCGCCCAATTAGGTTGCTTCATGTTGAGCCACCTCTGATAAGCTTTTAGTCTAAAATCCAACAACCACTCAGGTTCACCTTTCTTAGCACTAATTAGTCGGATAGTATTCTCCGAAAGTCCTTTGGCAATAGTATCCGTCTCAATATCAGTTGTGAACCCATACTTGTATTCATTCTCAGTGACCTCAAAGAGAATATCATCAGGATGTGGTTCTTCGGGTATATGGTTATTTATATCTTGATTCATCTTTATACTGAAATTTGTCTCTCAGGAGCCTGTTCTTTTTTCTCTACCATTTTGTTAGGCAACAGCCGGGAGGGCAAAAAAGTTGTAGCAAAAGGCTTTATTTGGTCATAATAGTGCGATATATTACGAATATCGACCTTTTCAATCCCATTTTTTCTCGGAATGAAGCGATCTAGTACTACGAAAGAGTAGCTCATGACAAGAAGAGCTATAAGTAGTGAGAAAACCATCCCTATCAAACGATTGACAAGCGAGAGATGCAAGATACGCACCCCTCGATCTATCCTTTTCCCAATGAAAATGATTACTCTGTATACCAGCACATAGCCAAGAGCTAACGTAGCAAAACGAACGGCAACCGGAGGGAAGCCGGATATCTGCGTGAAAATATTTTCAAGGAGCTTAGAGACACTTCCGGAAAGCATGGCAGCGACTACCACTGCAACCAATGCCATAGCCCTATTGACAAAGCCTTTCTTATAGCCTATCCACAAAGAATAAATCAATGCAATGCCAATCGCAATGTCTAGCCAGCACATGGCTCCTCTACATCAAGCGATACTTTTCCGTTATAGTTTCTTCTTTACTTCCGTCTCCATGAAGGACTCTATGCTATCGCCCTGCTTAAGATCATTATAATTAACAACCTGAAGCCCGCACTCTAAGCCTGTGGGCACCTCCTTAGCATCATCCTTAAATCGCTTAAGGGAAGCTATCTCTCCGGTATAAATCACAATACCATCCCTTATGATGCGCACCTTATCGGAGCGTTTGATCTTCCCTTCTTTAACCATACAACCTGCAACAGTACCCACTTTGGTAATATCAAAGGTTTGAAGAACTTCAAGCTGTGCCGTAACAGTTTCACGAATCTCAGGTGACAGCATACCTTCCATGGCGCTCTTTACGTCATCAATAGCATCATAGATCACCGAATAGGTACGTATCTCTACCCCATCCTGCTCTGCCAGCCTTCTGGCTTGAACCCCCGGACGTACTTGGAAGCCAATGATAATTGCTTCTGAAGCCTCAGCCAGTACGACATCTGATTCGGAGATTTGCCCTACGGCCTTGTGAATAACCTTCACTACGATCTCTTCTGTCGACAATCTAATCAAAGAGTCTGATAAGGCCTCTATAGAACCATCCACGTCTCCCTTTATTATCAAATTGAGCTCCTTGAAGTTTCCGACTGCTATACGATGGCCTATATCATCCAAGGTAAGCATCTTCTGTGTTCGGATTCCTTGTTCACGCTCAAGCTGTTGACGTCTTCGAGCTATATCTTTTGCTTCTTGTTCACTGTTAAGTACATTAAAGGCATCTCCGGCAGAAGGTGCTCCATCTAAACCTAACATAGTGGCAGGAATGGAAGGACCGGCCTCTTCAAGTCTATTCCCGGCTTCATCGGTTAAGGCCTTAACACGACCGAAATATTTACCTGCTAATACGATATCACCGGTTCGAAGTGTACCATTCTGCACCAAAATGCGAGACACATAACCACGGCCTCTATCCAAAGCAGATTCGATAATCATACCATTGGCATTACGATCCGGATTCGCTTTTAGGTCTAATACATCTGCTTCCAATAGTACCTTTTCCAAAAGTTCAGGTACACCTTGTCCAAACTTAGCGGAGATTTCCTGACATTGGTACTTTCCACCCCACTCTTCCACGAGGTAATTCAATCCAGCCAACTCCTCTTTGATACGGTTTGGATTAGACGTGGGTTGATCTATCTTATTAATAGCGAAAACGATGGGTACTCCTGCTGCGGCTGCATGATTCAAAGCTTCAATTGTCTGAGGCATTACCTTCTGCGTAGCATCCACAATAATGATAACAATATCCGTTACCTTGGCACCACGCGAACGCATAGCGGTAAATGCTTCGTGACCCGGAGTATCTAAAAAGGTGATCTTACGACCCGATGGAAGCGTTACGTTATAGGTACCGATATGCTGAGTTATACCTCCGGCTTCACCAGTAATAACATTCGTCTTACGTATATAGTCCAAAAGGGAGGTTTTACCATGGTCAACGTGTCCCATGATCGTAACTACCGGAGGTCTGGGAACTAAATCTTCCTCGCTATCTTCATACTCTTCTGCCTTAATAGCTTCTACTACATCGGCACTGACAAATTCTGTCTTAAAGCCGAATTCCTCAGCCAACATTTCTATGGACTCCGTTTCCAATCGCGTGTTGATATTGACCATTAAGCCGATATTCCAGCAAATAGTAATCAATTCATTCACCGGCTTATCCATCATGTTGGCAAGATCATTAACCGTTACGAATTCGGTTATCTTGATCGTTTTCTGCTCGCCTTCAGCAGGTCTCTCACTTTGAGTTCTAACATGCTCCTTCCTTCCTCTACGTCCATCGGAGGGCTTTCGGGTCAAACGAGCTAATGTCTCCTTTACCTGACGCTGAACTTCCTCTTCGCTGATTTCAGCCTTTGGCTGTTCTTTACGTCCTTTTTTATTGCGTTTAGATTGATTCTTCCCCGTTTGAGCCTGTGTGGCAGAAGCTGAACGAGCACGTTTGCGTGCCTCAGCGGAAGTAGAAGGATCAACCCCTCGAGCTGCCTCCTTCTTTATATCTACTGCCCTGCTATTAATACGCTTGCGCTTACCTCCACGCTCGCCTTTCTTTCGAGAGGGAGCAACCTCTTCAAGGTCTATCTTACCTACTACGGTAAACTTAGGCGCATCTGATGCCGAATTGAACCTAAATATCTCAGGCTCTTGATTATCTCCCGACTGGGCAGCGGCAGGCGCGTCCTCTTTCTTCTCCTCCGTTAATGCTTCCTTCTTTTCCGGTTCTGCGACTGTTTTCTTAGCAGGCTTAGCCTCTTTTTCTTCATTACTAACAGGCTTTGCAACCTCTTCTTCCTTATGAGGTGTTGCCGTAACCGGCTTAGCAGAAGGCTTTTCGCTCACTTCCTTACTCTTTTCCTTTGTTGCTTTCTTCGGTTCCTCTTTAGGTTTATCTGCTTTTGCAGACTTTTTCTTAGGAGTAGGTTCAAGTGAAATACTGCCCAACTTTTCAATTACGGGGGCAGGATGCTCTTTCTCAGGTTGTGTCTTTTCAGCCTGAGTCACAGGATCTTTCTCACTTTTCTTTTCCTCAGCATCCGGAAGCATATTGGGTTGCTCTTTAGGCTCCACTTTCTTCTCCGGAGTTTTTACTTCAGACTTTTCAGTTATAGTAGAAGTAGTAGCAGTATTTTTTTCACTCTCCACCTCCTTGGTAGGCATTGCATTTGGCTTCGCTTTCTTTTTATCAGGGAGAGATATATGCCCCTTTACAATCACTTCGGGCTTAGAAGGCGTAGATGCGTCATCTTTCTCTGCAGACGTCTTTTTTTCGGAAGCAGTTCCCTTTGTAGCAGTGCGATGAGTCGTAGTGCTCCGTGATGAAGGCTTGGTTTTAGGAGCCACATACTTGAGCATCATAGCATCGATCTTTTCTTTCGGCAAACTATCATGGAACACCTTCATTATGAGAAGAAAAGTAGCTTCATCAATACGCGTATTGGGGTTATTAGGCACCTCTATTCCATTTTTAGTCAACTCTGAGGTCAACGACTCTACCCCAAAGTTGAGATCATTTGCCAATTCAATCAGTTTTATCGCCATATATATTTGCTTTTCTTCCTTTTTCTGTCTGCTCTTGCTTTCTTCTTAACAAAGATATAGATACACAATTAATCTATTCTATTTATTCCTCCTCTTCTTCACCCGGCAATGGCTTTTGTTCTTCCTCTTGTGGGGCCTGAGATTCATAATCTGAATGAGACGGCATACTCTGCGTACGAGGATTATGAGATATATAACCCAGTTCACTCAATTCATCCTCATCAAACTCGGTAGCCAGTACCTCCAATACATTGTCAATGGTAGACAACTCGAGATCAGTACGTTTTTCCAAGTCTTCACGAGGTATACGGAGCACACTCTTTGCTGTATTACATCCTATTTTACGAAGCTCTTCAAGCACCCAGTCCTCTATTTCATCAGCATATTCCTCCAAGAGAATATCCTCTTCTTCTACATTAGGAACATCCCTAAATACTTCTATTTCAAAACCCGTCAAGGCCTTTGCCAACTTAATATTGGCTGCATTACGCCCTATAGCCATGGGGACCTCTTCAGGCGGTACACTTACCTCTGCCCTCATCTCCTCGGGAACAATCGTTATAGAGGTGATTTTTGCCGGATTCAACGCGCGTTGAACCAATAACGAGGGATTCTTTGTAAAGGGAATAACGTCAATATTCTCACCCCTTAGCTCACGCACAATACCACGGATACGGCTTCCATTCATACCCACACAAGCTCCTACCGGATCGATACGGTCATCATAGCTCTCAACTGCCATTTTAGCTCGCTCACCCGGGATACGTGCAACCCGCTTGATGGTAATCAAACCATCGCCAATCTCCGGTACATTAAGTTCAAAGAGACGCTTGAGAAACTCAGGGTTGGTGCGAGATACATATATCTTCACCACATTATTCTCATTATCCACGTGATCAACTACGGCATGTACAGTGTCGCCCTTACGGAAGAAATCTCCGGGTATCTGCTCACTGCGAGGCATGAGAAGCTCATTTCCTTCATCGTCTACCAGAAGCACTTCACGCTTCCACACCTGATATACTTCAGCAGATACAAGCTCTCCAATACGCTCCTTGAACATATTGTACAGACTCTCTTTTTGGAGATCTAATATCTTGCCACTCAATGTCTGACGAAGGTTTAAAATAGCTCGGCGTCCGAAGGAAGAAAAGTCAATCGAATCGGTCACGTTCTCCTCTTCTTCTGCATAGGGATCTATTTTTTTTGCTTCACTAAGCCCTATCTCCAAGAGGGGGTCATTTACAGCATCATCTGCTACCACATGACGCGTGCGCCATATCTCCAAGTCGCCTGTTTCCGGATTCACGATCACACTCAAATTCTCATCCGTACCCAGCATCTTGCCCAATACACTTTTAAATGCATCTTGCAAGACTGTGATCAACGTCTCCTTATCTATACTCTTCAGCTCCTTAAACTCGGTAAGCGTATCAGCCATGCTTACCTTATGCGTCTTTTTACTCTGCGCCATATACTCTGTTTTTATCTGTAGGGCTTTATAGTTCTTTTTCTTAATATTCTTTCAGAAGCGATAACACGCCTCTTTCACCTCTTCGTTGCTTATCATACGCTCGGCAGATGGCTCGGCAGTAGCTTCTGTGCATTTCTTAGACGTACCCTTCTTTCCTTTTGTTGGGAGGCCTACCACAAACTTACCTTCATCCTCTACACGAACCAACACGCCATCCAGTCGCTCGCCTGTTTTTAGCAATACCGTAATGGGATCACCCACATGCTTACGATACTGCTCCGGTACGACATAAGGCATATCCAAACCGGCACTTGACACCTCAAGAGAAAAGTCCTCCTCGTCTCTATTTAACGAAGCTTCTATCGCACGAGAGAGCGCAACACAGCGATCTATAGATAGACCATGATAAGCATCTACACGTACCTTAATCTCATTACGCAGACTCACCTTGACGGAGACTAAGAACTCCTCTCCCTCCGTCAATAGAGACGCTACAATGGACTTAATCTGTTCCTCTGTAGGTTTCATAATAATACCCCGTTGCTATAGCAACCTATCTTTTTCTACAAAAAAGAGGAAACCGCTTGCGCATGGTCACCTCCACCGTCCGTTCAGCCTGCTACCTCCTTCCGTGGCAATGCTCCCAAGGATTCCCTTGTGTTGTGTCTGCAACTCACCATGAAGGATATAGAAAAACCTTACGTCTGCAAAGATACGCTTATTTATTCAAATATTCATCATTCTAATACCCTCTCTTGCTTTATATTCTACCAAGCAAAGATATTTACTCTTTATTAGAAGAGATGCCCCCTTTTCATGCTGCGATACTTTTGTTGAACCACTGAGCGTATAAGCTATCCGATAGAGAAGACGGCATTACCTTTTTGGATGGAGGGCTAATAGCTCCATTCCCTCTAAAGACAAAAAAGGTAGAGAGGGAGGAGCATTACCTACGACCTGTACAGTGCACTCAACACCTCCGTGCTCTTGAGAGAGGGAAAGGCGATCCAGTGAAAGCGCATAAAATCAAGTAAAGCAGCAATAATGCGTCTTCGCTGTATTGCGGTATAGCGATACAAATGCATATTGCGGTAATTTATACGAAGCAGCGTAACGATGTGGCCAGCATCCTCAAAGGGAATGTCGGTATCGCTACATTGCTGAGGAACAAAAGCAGCTTCCTGAAGACTAAACCACGCTCTATCCGTAACACCCATCGACTCCCGGTCAGGAGCTATCCCGACAACTCGCAATAACGATACGAGAAAAGCGATGTGAAAATTCTCTACCCCTTTACTTGCACCCTCCAGCTCATCTAAAGCATTAGACAGGAAAGCATAGAGCACTTCATCTGTTTGCTTCATCAATACAAGGTGCAGTAAATCAGCCAGAAATAGGGCTATACTACGCTTCTCCGGCTGCATCAATATACTAAGCCGTAAGGGAGCCGGACTCGCCTCTATGAGTCGCTGCAAAGAACGACCGCTGCGATGCTCTGCTACGATATGTACTTCACTCAGTGGATACAGAATCCGCTTTAAATTACGCGCTACACTCTTGTTAGCCGTGGAGAGTGGTAACATGTACGATACACATCCCTCCTTCGGTGTAAGGATATGCACAATAGAGAAACGATCGTTATAAGGGGTCTCGGTAAGTACTATACCATGGCTTTTGATCTGCATAGGCCAAAGCGTATCTTAGAAGGAACCCATCCGCTCAAAGTAGGTAGCTATATCATCCCACGTTTTGAAGGTAGGGCTTCCGAATGCTACCACTGTACCCATAAAAGCAGGTAAGAGGGACTTCTCTTGTGGGGTAATAAAGAAGTCGCCCAAAAGGAGTTGTGGTTGGGGGGTAAAGATCACATGATTATAGGCCGGTACCCCGATATGCATTTTAAGCCACGACAATACATGCTCATACAACGCAGTATCATAGTTAGGAGAAGAGGCAACAAAATATATCTCGTACGACTCCAGCAAGCGTCGGAAAGCCTTCCGCATAGAGGAGCGTTCCTGACCCGACCCATCGCCAAGAGCTTCTACATCAATGTAGATTACTTGGCGCTTGCGCTGCTCCTGCTGGTCGTCTATCCAACGAATCACCGGGATAACACTATTGAGGAATACCTCATCATTCATACGATGCTCACCGTGAAACCATATAGCTTTACGATAATGCTCAGAGAAGAGAGGGAAAGTATGTACGAGCTGATCCTCATCACCAAAAAGTCCCCAAACGTGTTTCTGCTCCTCTTCATCCGTACTTTGAGCAAAGCAACCCTCTTGCACGGTGCGGTATTTCTTTACCATCGCCTTTGTCACCAAGAATTCCTGCACCCCGTCTTTACGCGGATTGAGGAATGTTTGTTTACCGGTTAGACCATGTGCACCCATAGTGTCTGCAATACGAAAAGCAGGATTAATGAGAATACGATCAAAGCCGTAAAGCTGCTCCGCATACATACCCCCCATTGAAGTGCCTATTATAAGGTGTGGGTGCTCACTCTCTGCCATTGCACGCAGCATGTTCAACCCCTCTTCGGGATCAACCGGTATATCCTCCGCTATCACTTGTGCCGAAGGCAGCATCTCCCTCATACGTACCACAGTGCCACTGGCGGCTGATGAGCCGAACCCATGCACATACATTATTTTCTTTCCCCGCATCAAGTCGGGGTATTGCTTTTGATAATTATTCTCCATTACCTCTTAAGTGCCTTCTCTACGGCAGAAAATTGCTTTGCTGTAAAGGTACATCATATTGCACTAACTCACAAAGAGATTCACTCATCTTTCTTGAAACAAAGCTTCCAGTCAATCAAATGAGATTTTCCCAATGTGCAGCGAGGGCAAAGTCAATAAGGGAGTATGAATATCTTTCCCGAATAAGATAAAAAGGCTTTTCCTACTTCTCGCTTAATCCTAATATTACCAATCCATAACCGCCCAAAGACTCATGCTTTAGGCGTAGGCATGCATTCCGCCGAGCCACATATTTACGCCCAAGTAGGTAAAGAGAAGTACGAGGAATGCAAAAAGTTGCGCTGCGTGAAAGCCTAACGGACGGTTCAAGAAGCGAACAATCGGTGCATGCAATAGTGTCGCATAGACCACAAAAGCAATCAGTGCCCACACCTCCTTGGGGTCCCAGCTCCAATAGGCACCCCAGCTTACATTCGCCCATACAGAGCCAATGGCAATAGCCGCAGCAAGGAGTAGCAGAGCGGGATAAAGAATCACCTCGGCAAGCAGGCGAGCTCGAAGCGAAACACTTTCGTAATGCGGTAGCTTGCGGGCAAAAGGTGCTGCCAAAAGCATGGCAAGCGAAGGCAGGACGGCAAGGGCAAAGAGAGCATACGAAGCCATTGCCAAACTAACGTGCAATGACAAGAGTGGCGAATGAAGTACGGGCATCAGCGAAGCAATCTGCGGATTCATCTGACTAAATGTGGCTACCATTACCGCAAAGCCTCCCATAAGCAACCCGAACGACGCAAGAAGCGGCTCTCGAAAGCTAAAAATCAAAGCCACGGCAGTGAGCAGCAAGGCGAGCAAAAGCATCGTTTCGTATCCGCTTGCCATGGGAATGCGCCCTATAATATAGGTGCGCCACAGCACTACAACGAGGATTACGGCAAGAAAAAGCCCCAGTAACGTGCGGGCAGCAGGAGCAAGCCATGGCACCTTTTTTCCTTTGATGAGGGCAATTACCGCAAAGAGTGAGGCAAGGAAGCCAAGCATTACGGCACAACGCGCTGCCCAGGGTAGAAAGTCGAAGCCTGTGTAAAGGCTTTCGGCACGGAGCTTTGAGACAGAGGGAAGCCGGTTATCGGTTTGGAGCCGCTGATATGCTCCTATTTTGCTAATAATATCAAGTGCTTTCGGCTCATCAGCGAGACTTTCACGGAGTATTTCCAGTGCTTGCTCCGTAAAGGCGGCATCCAAATCGCTCATTGCTTCGGGGCGAGCATCTCGTGGTGCACGCCAAATGAATTTATCGTGGCTTTCCTCAAAAGGGAATAGCGTCAGCAGCTCACCGGTATGCAGGTGGAAGCACATTTCTACCGCTTCGTGCAGCGAAACCGCTGCGGAGAGAAGTTTGTTTCGTTCACCGTGGTCGTAGGCTTCAAGGAGTGGCTGGAGGCGATATCCTTTGGAGCGATCGAAAAGGTCGGTCAGCGCAACCCGCTTACCGGTAAGTCCGAGGTATTTTCTCAGCGGAGCCTCCTTAACTCGGATTACGGGTAACGATTTCATATGATCAAAACGATAAACCCACTGCCACAAATATTGGCGGTAATCAATTCCTTCTGGTCGGAGTGTGCCGCTTGTGCGTAGCGCAAAGTCCCCTGCCAGCACAGCAACCGGAGCAATGCGCCCTTTGTAATGTATCGGCAATTCGCAGAGTGCCTTTGCCTCTTTTTGTGAAACTACCGGAGCAACCATCCCTTCAGCGGAAGCACAGGGCGATACTATAAGAAAGAGCATCAGCATAGGAGCAGTACGCCCAAGGAGGGCGATTCGGCGACGGAAGCCGCCTCGTTTGTCACACAGCAGGGCAATCATAGCCAAAAGGAACAGCACGAAGCCCGAATAGACAAGCGGTGTGCCGACTCTGTCACGAGAAAAGGTAGCGTAAATGTGTTGCCCTTCGTGATCCGTTCCCTGCAGAAAGATGCGGACGCCCTTTACATGCGCTATTTGATTCATTGAAAGCACAGATTGATGCGGAGCCTCGTCCGCCTGTTGGGTAGTAATGTGTGCCACCCAGTCCATGGGAGTTGTACTAAGTGGATAAAAGCGCGTCGAGGCACTATCCAAGCGAATGGAAAAGCCCAACTCCATCGGCCGGTGGGATTTATCGGTGCAAGAGTAATACGTTTTACCGCGTTCGAGGGTTAGTCCACCACTTCGTGCTGTCATTGCGGTAGCTAATGCGCCTATGGCGATCAATACCATGGCGGCATGCATTATAGTAGCCGGGCTCTTTCGCTTAAAAGGGAGGAAAGAAAAAATAATTCCTACAGCACACAATGCCCAAAGAATGGCGAACCAAGGCGTGCCATATACATAGGTAGCCGCAACGAGTTGCCCGGAGCGAGTCTCTACAACTGTGGCATAACCCATAAGGATCATTAAAAGTGCGAGCAATACAAAAGTAGCTATCTGCCCGATGCGACGGATTTTAGAAATAGATAGTTTCAAGGCTAAATAAGTAAGTGTAGGGATGCCCAAAGCGGACATCCCCCACATTGAATAAATATATTGTAAAAGTAAAGCCGCATTAAAGGGCCTTCAGGAAAGCAATTACCTTATCGCGCTCAGCTTTTGGCAAGGCTTTATACTTTTCCTTTACGGTCTCCGCTTCGCCTCCGTGCCAGAGAATAGCTTCCTCATAGCTCTTGGCGCGACCATCGTGCAGGAAGTTGAAGTATCCGTTCACCGTTTCCGTGAGACCAATTCCCCACAAAGGACGAGTTTTCCACTCGTTACCATTAGCAAGGAAGTCGGGACGGTCATCAGCGAGTCCTTCGCCCATATCATGGATCAACATATCGGTGTATGCGTAGATAGTCTGGTTAGAAAGTGCTTTACAGTACTTGTTTTCACCCGTTTTCATTGATGGAACGTGACACTTAGAGCACCCCAAGTCAATAAAGTGGCGTGCACCCTCCTTCACCTCTTTACGCTCAAGACCGCGAGGAGCGGGTACTGCCAGCGTACGTGCGTAGAAGACAACGGCATCCAAATCGTAATCGCTCAGTTCGACCGGCTTTGTATTGTCCTTTTCACCGTTAGGCTGTCCGTAGGATAAGTCTACCGGGTGAATGTAATGCGTGATACCCATATCATTGGTAAAGGCATCAGCACACTGGTCAAGCAGCGTAGCGGTATTAGCCTTCCAACCGAAGCGCCCGAGGAGTCGCTTACCGGTTTTCTGCTCTATCGAGTAGTTCGGCCGTCCGGATATTTTGTCGCCGTCACGGTCATAGGGGTCTGCATAGGCGAGGATTTGCTCGTCGGGGATACATTCCAAGAGTCCCAACCCATACACAGGCATCCCCAGGCGTGGTGATGTCATTGCGTTGGATGGGAAGGGAAGATAGGTATCGTAAACGGAGTAGATCGGTTTACGCAAAACGACTACCGTTCCATCGGGGAATACCTCCTTTTGCTCTTCGTAACGAACAGCAAATTGCACCTCTTTTTGGTGACCACGCACCGCCATTTGCTGCAGCTGACCGCTGAATTGAGGCGTGGCAATAGGTCCGGTTACAGGATCGTTGCCAATGCTGGTACGAAGGAAGAAGCCGCTGATGTCATTTAGGTTGGCGGGGAACTTAGCACGTCCTTCGCGAGGGTGACAAGCGGAGCAGCTTGTATTGTTGTAAAGCGGCCCCAAGCCATAGAAGACGGGACCTTCGGGAACAAATGTCTGCTCAAATATCTTATCCCCGTGGTCAAAGAGGCGTGCTTCCTCATCGGTCAGTCCACCAATTGCCTGTCCATACGCCTGACTACCTACATAAAGCGTGGTACCATTCTTTCCTCCTGCATAGCTGTGCAAACCGATATCGTAAGGATCCTCCTCACGCGGCTTATCAGGCGAGCAGGCGGTTACCAGACCTGCCACTGCCAAAAGCAATAATAACTTGTGTTTCATTTCCTTTTCTATACTTCATCAATTGTTCTCTTTCAAATACACTATCTTCCCCATCCTAACTCACTTTAAATAGTGATCTCTCAAATCATTGGTCCCATACAAGTCGATCCTTAGTCCCATACAAAGAGATTTTTCTTCAGAACCAAATAGGAAAAACCCTATAGCCTTTTTCCGAAAACCCTATAGCCTTTTCACAGAAACCCTATAGGGTAAATTTCATTTGATACCGAAGTACCGTCTGTTTGAAGCCGAAGAAAAATTCGATTTCTCATGAGTAATCGGGTCACTTGCAGTAAAGGATTACAGTCAAATATCCCCGGTTTCAAACAGTCGGATTAGAAAGGAAAAGAACGCTGTTCGGCTCTCCTACTCCGCTTTACGGCATATAGCCAAAGTCTGAAGTACCCTTATCGGGCAGAGAGCCGTATATGCACGTCTACCCCGAAGCGACCTATGCGTTCCGGGATAGTAATCGTGTGGTCAATGCGAACGCCTTAAATCTTGTCGGCGGGCGCATTAACAATAGCAGGGAGCACTTCTTTTTCAAGGATTGTGCTCAATTCAGCGGCAGCATCACGCGCAGCGGCAACAGCTTTACGCCCTTCGGGATTATCGATCTTGATGGCATCTGTAAAGGTTCCCGGAATTGCGTTGATGGCAGCTTGTGAGGCTTTGATTGCCTTGATGGTTTTTTCGTTCAGCTCCTTTTGACCGAGCGAAATGAGGATATCCGCAACACCCTTCCCGGAGTGGTTCTTGTAACTACCGGTATAGATGTTATAGATACTTTCAATGTTGTTGACATAGTCCGTCTTTGAGTTATGGCTGAAACGTGATTCTTCCAAATCGGGGTGGGGCTGACCATCCTTTCCATCGCCCTTACCGTTCAATGGTTCGTCAATCTTGTCGTTGGCCACTTCGTTAGAGATGGATGACATACCTTCCACAAGCTCCTGAATACCACTACGTGTAGAAGGATACTTGCCATTGCCCTCCATACCGGCATTGATAAGCCCGAATACGAAAGTGCTCCACTCGGTTTTCAGGGTAGCGGTATTGTTGTGCAGGTCTTCACCGGCAGCAACCAGCATTTCCAATTCGCGGGGAGTAAAGTCCGCAATAGCTTTGTTGCCACTCTCACCCCAAATGATATACTCAAGCAGGTGGAAGCCGCGCGTATCGTTGTTGGCTGCAATTGTTTCGGCGGTAATAGGATCGGTACCCTTGAGCATAGCGTCCATTTCAACCTGATCAACGGGCCACGAGTCCATAGCGGGGTCCAAACCCTGTTGGTCGGTAGGACCAAAGAGGAAAGCTTCGCTCTGTTCCCAAGCCACACGAGCGGCACGCCATGTATCCTTAACGGCCTTCAGATTGGCATCGTTGGGGGTAGCACGAAAAGTCTTAATCGCCTTCAGGTGCTCGCTGGCAAGCTTTTCCAGATCAATATAGGTAGCCATAATCACGTTGTTAGAAACGTTTTTCAGTACTTCTACCGTGAGTGCATTACGTGTGTCTTCACTCTTCTTCGGCTCCTGTTGGCAGGAAGTTGCCAAGACGCATACCGCAGCGGCAGCTGCTAATGAGATAAGTTTTAGTTTCATAATATTGTTACTTAATTCCTTTGTTCATTTAGTGATACCTTCTGTTTAATAGACAAAGCCCATACTGAGGGAGAATGTCCGCTCGCGCTGCTTGCGTCCTTGCGGTTCGCTGGTCACACGATCGAAATGCTCGGAGCCAAGGATACGATCCTGATACTCCGCCTTCACAATAAGATAGTCGGCCACCTGCCAATTAAGCCCGGTAGTTATGGTATTTCGCTGCTGACGTGGTTGCTTAACAATCACACCTTCCGTGCGCCACATAGTATCGTAGAAGTCGTATCGCAAGAAGGGATAGAGCTTATGTTGCTGAATACGTGGAGCGAAGGAAAGCACATTGTATCCTATTTCTGCGGCAAAGCCCAATGCCTGATGACCTACCGGCGTACGCTTTACCCCCAATGCATTCGATAGATTGCGGTTGCGCTGGCTGATGAGATCGGAGTGCTGAAGAATACCCCATACCGACGAAGCATTGAATCGCAAGGGACCGCGATTATAGGAGAAATGACCTTCCATTAGGAATAGATTGCCCTTCACATCATCCATATCCCGCTTCGGACGGTTAGGAGTGGTATTGTTCCAGTAGGCACTCATACCAAAAAAGTTGTCTCTTTCCGGTGCAAAATGCCAATCTATGCGACCACTCACTGCCAAAGCCTCGGCCACAGATTGCTCAAAACGTGTTTGATGACCACGCTTAATCCAATTGCGGCTGCTGAAGCCCGACGCATCCAAGCCGCCTGAGAGAGAGAGCTCGTAACGAAGGCGATTATTAAAGAAACCGCCAAATAGCTGTATACCCGGCTCGTACCAACCCATCGGGAGCATAGTATTCTCCATCTCGGGACGAAGAACAGTAAAGTATTGTGTGGGGTGATCCAACGTTTGCCCCAACCCGATATGCAACTTAAGCTGACCTACACGCACATTAATCCGCGGGTCCAATGCTAATTCGATGAAGCATTTCTCCATTTTGGCTTCACCGCCCTGCTCTACTTCGATCTCGTATTCACCTGCTTCCTCTTGGGAGTCGAATTCCATCGTAGCTCCCGAGCCTCCATATTCGTACTCAAATTCCGTCTTTAGCGTCATCCACTTGGTAAGACGCAAATCTAGGTACATTACAAACCGCTCAAAAGAGAGTTTATCTTTCATATAAAGGTCTGTATCGTATTGGAGATAGTTATGATAATTAACCGTTCCATAGCCACTCAGGCTGATGCGATCTAAGAGCGAACGGGTAAAACTCTTTTGTGGCGTAGCGCTGCTTACAGCATCGGTAGTCGATGGCGTAGGTGTGCTGTGGCACGCTTCTGAGCAATGCGGAGTCTTTGCCTGTTCATCGGCAGATTGGTTCTGCGCCTTCGCTGAAAAGGCAAAAGGTAGCACCAGCAATAGTGCAATTAGCTTCTTTCGGTACATATTATTCTTCCTTTCCGGGGTGCCTTGGCGGCCACTCCCCCTTTTTCGTCTGCAAAATTAGTATCCGATTCCATGCAAGTTAATACCTACATTTGGTACAAACGAGAGTTCATTTATACCGAATAATAGGTATTCTGAGTCTAAAACAACCCCACCGACTATGGGTGGGATAGTACTTTCATATCGTAAAGAGTCAGAAAAAGCACTCAGCAAGATAAAAAACGCATCAATTAAGTAACTATGGCATACCGAAACATTATTACACGGCAGCGACTGCCACCACTCTTTAGCTTTCCGAGGGATACTTCTATCCGCATGCTGTTTACCGCAACATTTAAAAGGCAACATCATCCACTTCCTTAACTACCTATCTTTGTATGGGAGCAAGGTGACATACACCTTCCGCAAAACAAGAAAAGTGAGAGACCTACTATTGATGGGATACAGAGATTGAATAAAAAGTACTCCCTCCCTACACTCTCCCTATTGCATACGGACTTCGATTTGAACTGTATACGCCCCAATACACACAATAATGTATAGAGAGAGCCTGAGGCAATCTAAATCAAGATGGCGAAAGGGAAGCTCGTAGGCTCTGTCTATATGCCAAGCAACTACCCTACTATGCTTCACATAGTAAACATTACTGCCTATAAATTTTCATTTTTTTATCTAGCAATAAAAGTTTATATTTGTTACGTAAACCGCTATGCAAGGGAGTGGGGATAGAGGCGCAAGTCCGCTCTGCTCCTACGAAGTAGCAGGTAGCGAGGTTGCAGAGCCTTAGATAAAAAGTAACAATGGACACACAGTGTAACGCCTTATACGGCACCGCACTATATCAGCGAGAATGCCTTACTACTCCAAAGAACAGTGAGGGCAATCGCTTGCTCGCCGCTTTTCTCTATAGGGATATCGCTTCCTTCGCTGTGCTACGCAATCGCATCTCGTTGATTATCAATAGGTTTACCCCCCCCCCACACAGATATATACATTACCCTCTAAAAGGGCAGTCGCGCAAGCAAACTCGGCGGAAGGTATTCCCCTATTTCACATCTTCGGCAACAAGGGCAACAACGGATTGCCGTTCGTTACCCACGAACTGCCATGCGAAGATGGTTCTACCCGATATCCCTTTTCGTATGGATTTTCGTATCCCGAAAAGGGGGTGGGGCAATCTCCAAGGCGCGGCAACGCGTGTGTCATACACTACAAGCAACACTTTGTTGCCACACATTCTTTTGGTGGAAATAACTTATACGTCAATAACAGAAAAACATTTAATACACAGCACAAATGCCTAAAGTAACCGTTACAGAAATTCGGAATAGTATGGCACTGATGGCATAAAATAGAAAGTAAACAACAAACAGAATAACAGATAAACTTCTCTCGCGGCTATACTGCCGGTGCAGAAGCCCGAGATACAAGAAACAATTAATTGTCATGAAAAAAAGATTACTATTCATGTGCGCCCTATTAGTCAGCGTGATTACGCTCTCCGGCGCAGCCAATCGCTCTTTCCGCACGGAAATGGAGCAATGGAATCCCATCGGCTTTCCGCAAGCCTCTAATGGTATGACGCAATCCCAAGCTGGGGCCCAAACTACTAACCTAACGGCAGGTAATATTATCCTACCCACGGTCGCTACGGCAGCGCCCTCCGGCGTGCTACGCGGCGGCTCAGCAAACGTGATCACCTTCACCACTGCGAAGGCGGTTGGGGAGAAGATAACGCTCTATATGAAATATTCGGGTGCTGCGCCCACGCTGAGCGGTGCTACCGGTACACCCAAGAGCGGGAAAAAGGTAACCTATACGCTCAAATCGCAAACCGTAACCATCCAGGGCGATGTAACAGTGTTTCTCGACTCTGACAATCAGCTGACCACGTTGGATGTATCCAAGAACACTGCCCTGACAACGCTTGACTGCAGCAAGAATCAGCTAACCGCATTGGATGTATCCCAGAATACCGCGTTGAAATGGCTTTCCTGCTCTTACAATCAGCTGACCACGTTGGATGTATCAAAAAATACGGCCTTGACAAGGCTTGACTGCAGAAAGAATCCGCTGAGGGCTTTGGATGTATCCAAGAATACCAAATTGAAATATCTTTTTTGTTCGAAAAATAAGCTGACCGCGTTGGATGTATCCAAGAATACTGCTTTGACAAGCCTAACTTGCACCTACAATCAACTGACGGCATTGGATGTATCCCAAAACACCGCATTGACAAATCTTTACTGCTACAACAATCAGCTGACGGCATTGGATGTATCCCAGAATACCGCATTGACAGTGCTTACCTGCTTCAACAATCAAATTAAAGGCGAAGAGATGACCCGCTTGGTGAACAGCCTACCTGACCGTACCGGAAAGAAAGCCGGTAGATTTACTGTGGTGCAAGAACCTGACCTTGAGGGCAATATTTGCCTTAAATCCGATGTCGCTATTGCCAAGGGTAAGAACTGGAATACGCTAAAGTACAACTCCGATACCAAAAAGGTTGTTTCCTACGAGGGTGAAGAAGCGAGCCATAACGTGATCACCTTCACCACTGCGAAGGCGGTTGGGAAGACGGTAGAGCTCCAGATGAACTATACGGGGGCAGCACC
Organism: uncultured Bacteroidales bacterium; assembly: GCA_947290775.1. Taxonomy (GTDB): domain Bacteria; phylum Bacteroidota; class Bacteroidia; order Bacteroidales; family Porphyromonadaceae; genus Porphyromonas; species Porphyromonas miyakawae. The sequence goes on from CAMYPM010000020.1 coordinate 21,241, forward strand.
CACGCTGAGCGGTGCTACCGGTACACCCGAGAGCGGGAAATGGATCACCTATACGCTCACATCGCAAACCGTAACCATCCAGGGCGATGTAACAGTGCTGTACTGCTCCTACAATCAGCTGACGGCGTTGGATGTATCCAAGAATACCGAATTGATAGGGCTTTTCTGCTACAACAATCAGCTGACCACATTAGACGTATCAAAAAATACCGCGTTGACAACGCTTTCCTGCTCTAACAATCAGCTGACCGCATTAGACGTATCAAAAAATACCGCATTGACAGAACTTGACTGCTTCAAGAATCAGCTGACCACGTTGGATGTATCCCAAAACACTGCGTTGACAACGCTCTACTGCAGCAAGAATCAACTGACCGCGTTGGATGTATCAAAGAATACCGAATTGACAGGGCTTAGCTGCTCTGACAATCAGCTGACCACGTTGGATGTATCCCAAAACACTGCGTTGACAACGCTCTACTGCAGCAAGAATCAACTGACCGCATTGGATGTATCCAAGAATACCGAATTGGGAACACTTAACTGCCGCGGCAATCAAATTAAAGGCGAAGAGATGACCCGCTTGGTGAACAGCCTACCTGACCGTACCGGAAAGAAAGCCGGTAGATTTACTGTGGTGCAAGAACCTGACCTTGAGGGCAATATTTGCCTTAAATCCGATGTCGCTATTGCCAAGGGTAAGAACTGGCATACGCTAAAGTACAACTCCGATACCGAAGAAGCTGTTGTCTACGAGGGCGCAGAGCCTATTCCTTATGCTGTAACGCTCACTAAGGAGGGCGAAGGAACGCTCACTGCTACCGGTGCCGCCGACCTCAAGGCGGTGATGGAAGGTACCGAATTGACTATTGTAGCTACCCCGGCAAAAGGATACGAGCTTACGGCACTCACCGCAAACGGCACCGATATCCTTGCCACCAAAAAATTCATAGTTAGAGCAAATACCGAAGTGAAAGCCACTTTTACCAAGAAAACTGCTGCGGAGGTGGTAGCAGCCGGCACGCTACGTCTCTATCCAAATCCGGCGAGCACATACGTGAACGTGAAGGGCGCAAAGGCGGATGCTTTGGTACGCCTCTACGATGCCAATGGCACACTGCGGTACGAAGCACGTACCGATGCGGACGGCACGCTGCAGATCGACCTATCTGCCTATGCAGAAGGTGCTTATCTGCTCCGCATAGGTGACGCCACACAATGCCTCCTCATACAGCGATAACCGAAGGACACTATCCACGGTGCAGTAGATGCGCCGTGGATGTACTGAGTACAACTGATGCACAAAGGACGCTGCGGGTGGCATTCACTCGCAGCGTCCTTCTCTTTTTTTAACATAGTGGGAAAGGCACTACATCAGGGATTTCACAATCAGGCACTACCGGCTATGCACAGTAAAACATTTTTGCCTACCCTCGTCCCCCTTACTATTGTTGGTCGAAGGGAAGAGCTTAGAGGTCAGAAGGAAGCAGCGTTAGCGGTAGTCTGAGGAGTCCATATTGATTTTCCTCAGTAGTACGATTTATTTCTTACGAAGACTTTATTTTCCCCTATTTCCTACGCAACGTCTCAAGGGTAATAATCCTTAGCACCTAAAAGAGCACCTTGCCTAAGAGAGCCGATCTGCCGCTTGATGCGTGCTCTGTAGCAATCTCTTGCAGCGCGACTACCCTTTTTATTCCACCTTATATCTGTAAATATTTATTGTAAAGCGCACCACATAACTTCTCAATTCATTATATTTTTTACTTTGAAAAAGTATGAACTCTATGTTTTTCACCCCAAATTCATAATTATTATTTATATTTGCTCACTGAGAAGCAGATTTGTTTTAGTATGTTCCTAAATAAAGCGCTACGAGCAGCCGTCACTCGATGCGAAACTAAAGCAATGGGCGTAGTTACTTCTATGCACACCAACCTTCGGGAGACTTTACAGCCTCTACGAAAAGGGGTCCCTATCTCCTTTAAGATAATACATAACATATTCTAAAATAGATACAAAGCTATGAAACGAAAAGTATACATTTCTCTCTTCCTTTTCCTCGGCATGCTTTCAGTTGCTGTGCAGGTATTAGGACAGAAATCCGGCTCTGTAGGCGAAGGCATCATCACGCTGACCACCGCTAAAAATATCGGCGAAACGATTGAATTGAGTATTACGGCTGAAGGCGCTGTCTCCATTGAGGGGGTTAAAGAACAACCACAATCAGGTGACAAGAACTACACACTCACTGCTCAGAAGATCACCATCCGCGGCAATGTAACTTCACTGGGCTGCTCTAAGAATAAATTGACAAACTTGGATGTATCGGGCTGTACCACGCTGACCACACTTGAATGCTTTCTCAATCAACTGACTACGTTGGATCTATCCCATAATACGGCATTAACAGACCTCACATGTGGACAAAATGAACTAACAGAGTTGAATATATCGGGCTGCACCGCACTGACCACACTTGGATGCGAGAATAATCAACTAACGAATTTGGATGTATCGGGTTGCACTGCACTGACTACACTTGAATGCGAAGAGAATCAACTCAAGACATTACGCTTATCCGGATGCGCAGCACTGACTACTCTTGAATGCTACACCAATCAACTAACAAGCTTGGATGTGTCGGGCTGTGCTGCACTAACAATGCTTGAATGCTACAACAATCAACTAACGAACTTTAGCGCTTCAGACTGCACTGCACTGGCAATGCTTTCTTGCTGGCAAAATCAACTGATCACTTTAGATGTATCAAGCTGCACTGCACTGATAAGTCTTGAATGCGAGAAAAACCAATTAACGAGCCTAAATGTATCGGGATGTGCCGCACTGAACATTCTCTATTGCTACAGCAATCAACTGACTACATTGGACCTATCCAAGAATACTGCCTTGAATGAGTTATGGTGCTACGACAATCAAATAAAAGGAGAAGAGATGACCCGATTAGTCAAAAGCCTACCCGATCTTACCGGAGAGGAGGCCGGTAACTTCCTTGTGATACAAGTGCCTACACCTGATGGCAATTGGTGCCTCAAGTCGGATGTGGCCATTGCTAAGAAGAAGAATTGGCAAACCATGAAGTTAAATCTTGCAGAAGATCCTTCCGAAGCGGAGAATTACGAGGGGGCAGAGCCTTCTTGTACCGTAACGTTCACCCAAGAGGGAGAAGGGACGATAGAGATATTCGGAGCTGTCAACCTTAATGCTGTGGAGGCCGGTACAGAGCTCGTTGTCTTAGCTACCCCGGCAAAAGGATATAAGCTTACTGCCCTCACCGCCAACGACTCGGATATCCTCGCAACGAAGAAATTCATCGTAAAGGCAGATACCGAAGTGAAAGCAACCTTTACAAAGGAGACTGCTGCGGAGGTGGTAGAAACCGGTACGCTGCGCCTCTATCCCAATCCGGCAAGTGCATACGTCAACGTAAAGGGTGCAAAGGCGGATGCCTTGGTACGCCTCTACGATGCGAATGGTGCACTGCGGTACGAAGCACGTACCAATGCCGATGGCACGTTGCAAATTGACCTATCCGGCTATGCGGAAGGCATCTACATGCTCCGTGTGGGAGACGATGCGCAACGCCTCCTCATCCAACGATAACTGAATGGCACTATCCACGGTGCGTTTACCGCACCGTGGAAGTACTAAGTGCAGCTGGCACACAAAGGACTAAGTGCAGCAAATGCACAAAGGACGCTGCGGGTGAGCATTCACTCGCAGCGTTTTTATATAAAAGAGCTGTCTGCTTTGGTGCTAATGCACTGCCCTACCCTTATCCCCACCTACTGACGTTTATCCGATCCCCTCAAAATTCCGCCAGTAACTTTTATCCAAATATTTAAAACCGAATTATTTATCTTTGTAGCATAAGACTTAATAAAATAAGCAAAATGGAAAAGCATATTGCAATCTTCGACCTTATCGCATCTTGCCTGATGCCCGTTTTTGCTCAGTCTTTTGTGCCAAAGTTATACGCTACAAGTACGACACAGACTTCGTGTACCACTACTCGGTCAGATGTAAATCCGTACACAGGTGCCCCGGGGTCTCGTGCACATATTTCTTCAACCTACTCCTCTGATCCCCCTATCCATACAGGAAGCCAAGGTGGCCGGTACTATATCAATAGCAGCGAAACTTATATTCCAAAAAGAAATCGTCAAAAAAACCAAATCCCATATAATATAAAATCCACATCATTAGTTTTGTCATTAGCAATATGTCTGTTGTGTGCATCTTGTAATTACAAAAAGAATACCGACAATAGCTATTACACTGATTCTTTGGACGACTCATACATCGATAATGCACTTAGCAGCGGTTCAAATCCCTATGAAGAGGATGCCGATATTGAAAGCGATCCCTACATAAGTAATCACCTCAGTACAGGCTCTGTAGTTTACTCAAATGAGTCATTCCACTCGGGTAAGAGGTCAGAAATATCAGTTATTACTTCAGGCAGTTCAAATTGTGATGTGGTAGTAATATTAAAATCAGGTGGAGTGATCGTACGAAATGCTTATATAGAAGCCGGGGATTCCTATTCATTCAGTATTCCCAATGGAAATTATCAAGTATTTTTCTATGCGGGAAGAGGATGGAATCCTAATAAGACCATGTCTGATGAACAATTAGGAGGATTTGTTGCTGACGAATCTTATTCGAAAGATTCTCCCGTATCATTACATGATGAAAAATTGACTTATGAATTGATACTACAGACAAATGGTAATTTCAGCACACAGCCGAGCAGTCCAAAAGAAATATTTCAGTAAATTACAATTTGGAAATGCGCACCTACTATAAAATAACACTTTGAAATGATATGAAGAGAAGTTATCTTTTGGTCATATATTTGACCTTTGCCCTATTTCTCTCTCAAAAGGCATGGGGACAAGTCAGTTTCTATGATGCGAGGGTGAGCGACTACGGGCAGTTGGAGCAAGTTTTGGGCGACAAGTGGAACACGATAGACTCATTGGTCGTGCATGGACCTATCAATGCTGCCGATTTCAAGACCATCGTTCGATGTGCAAAAGACGGCTCTATGCGGATTGTCAATTTGCAATATGCACAAGTTGAGCACAACAAGATTCCTGATTCCGGTTTTGTCGATTGGGAGTGGTACACTGCAGGTCATTATTTGGATATTCGCCGCATTATTCTTCCCGATGATATTACGGAGTTCGGTTTCTGTGCATTTTTAGGATTGACATTAAGGACTATCAATATCCCTTCCTCATTGAGAAAGTTGGGAGAAAGTTGTTTTGAAGATAATAAATGGCTCGCAGTGAATCCTCTAATAATACCGGAAGGGGTTACGGAAATCCCAGCCAGATGCTTTCAATGGTGCGATAGTCTTCAAAAAATCGTTCTCCCCTCCTCGATCAAAACAATCGATCAACTTGCGTTCTACTACACGAAGGTGAAAGAGATGAACTTTCCCGAGGGCTTGGACAGTATCGGATTCTCCGCCATATATGCTACAGATCTTACGGAGATTGTCTTGCCAAACACCGTAAAAAGAATAGGGGCTGCAGCATTCTCTGACAACAAGAGACTAAAGAGAGTCGTTTTACCAGAAGGACTCTTAGAAATCCCCAAACGACTATGCAGCTTGTGCTCGGATTTGGAAGAAGTAGCAATCCCGAAGTTTGTAACTAAAATTGATCGCAACGCATTTCAATGGTGCTATAAACTTAAGACAGCACTTCCACCGAATTTGATTTGGATCGGATGTGATGCTTTTAGTTACTGCGCATTGGATTCCATTGTCTTTCCATCTACTGTAAAATACATTGAGGGCGGAGCTTTTGAGGACTTGACTTCCCTACAAAAGATTTACTCTCTTTCATCCACTCCTCCTGTTTGTACAGAACATCCCATGGGAATCAATCCCGGAGAAGGACCTTTTCATAGCTTCACCCCCAACGACATACCTGTGTATGTCCCCATCGGATCGGGGGAAAAGTACCGTCAGGCTTTCGGGTGGAACTACTTCACCAATATCATTGAGACTGACAAGTTCCCTACAGGAATAGAGACACCTCAGGTGGACCATGCCGGAAAATACAAGATCTATGGAAGAGACGGCCGACTGGTCATTGAGGCGACGGAAAGCCTTTCCTCTCCTGTTTCGTATGCTGTTTATGCCATAGATGGGACGCTGATAGCGCAAGGAAGCCTTACCTCCTCCCATTCCATCCCAATGCCGTCCGGAGGCAGCTATATCGTCCGCATCGGCCACGCCATTCGTAAAATATGGATGTAAGCGGCATAATACCGATGTATAGCCGCAAGCTATGGACTTTGTAGCAAGAATTAGTCACCAAGAAGATAGCAATTTTAAACTCAATTTGTTGCAACAAGAAGTTTAATCCTGTGTTCGGTATGAATAAGTTTGTCTTTATCATAGTTCTGTTATTTTCGTGCAAAGTTCTCAACGCACAGATATCCGGAGTGATAATAGATGAGGAAAAACAACCTGTCGAATTTGCAACTATTGGGCTGTACCAAATTCCTGATAGTGTTCTGATT
>CAMYPM010000021.1 GCA_947290775.1 uncultured Bacteroidales bacterium
TTGGAGCCGAAGGCCGGACTCGAACCGGCGACCTACTCATTACGAATGCGTCGCTCTACCAACTGAGCTATTTCGGCAACCTCACTACCCCATATTACCTCCGCTGAGGATAATTACATTTGTGAGTAGCGACTGCAAAGGTACTAAAAAAAATGAATCCACAAGAGACTCAAAATTTTCTTCTCCCGTTTGTGACTGCTCTATGTTTTTTTGAAAAAGTTTTCTACTCAAGGAGAGAGGGTTCTACTCAATACCCCAAAAACATCTATATCTTTTTATCTAAAGATTCAGATGTATTAAACGAAAGATACAGATGTTTTAATCCAAACTTATAGTTGTTTTGACTGGCTATAAAACTATATTATCTCGGTCCTACCCCTGAAGCAATTTCATTTACTCATCGTCAATAGAGTTTTCCTCGGTGGCGGTAAGCTCCCACATTCACTGAATAAAGTTGATATTATAATAGAAATATCCCTCTTTTTACATTCAACTCTTTACAATAATCAATAAAAGAGTTATCTTTGAGATAAGAAGATTATACATTACTATGGCAAGAACAAAAAAGAAAAATTCGAAGAAGATATTTGTACTGGATACCAACGTCATACTACACGACTATGAATGTGTCAATAATTTTGAGGAAAATGACATATACATTCCTATTACAGTACTTGAAGAATTAGATCACTTTAAAAAAGGGAGCGAGCAGATCAATTACAATGCACGAGCTTTTGTACGTTTCTTGGACAATGCCTCAGATGGGAACTTTATTGAAGAAGGAGCTAATTTGGGGAAAGACAAGGGCAAGCTATTTGTCTATGTACAGGGACAAGAGCACCCACGTGTAAAGGCTGCTTTTCCGGAGCGAATAGCGGATCATCGTATTCTATCCGCAGCACTAACTATTGCCGAAACCCACACCGATGTCCCTACTATTTTGGTTACAAAGGATGTAAACCTTCGTATGAAGGCAAAGTCCTTGGGCATGCCCGTTGAGGATTATTTCAACGATAAAGTCACCGATAGGAACATTTTTGATAACGCTCACGAAGAGTTTACGGATATATCAGGCGACCTAATTGACAAGATTTACGCAAATAATGAAGGGATTCCGGTTGAAGAACTTGAGTTTCACAGCAAATTACTCCCCAACCAATGTTTTGTACTTAAAAGTGATCGCAATAGTGTAATGGTGCGTTTCGATCCGTTACGTCGCATTGTAAAGCAAGTACCTAAGCGCACCTGTGCAGGTATCACCTCGCGCAATTCAGAGCAGGCATTTGCTTTTGAGGTGCTCTGCGATGATGAGATTTCTCTCGTAGGCCTTACAGGAAAAGCCGGTACAGGTAAAACACTCTTGGCTTTGGCTGCTGCCATTGAGCAGTGCGAAAAGTACAATAGTATAATGCTGGCTCGGCCTATTGTAGCATTAGCAAATAAGGATTTAGGCTTCCTTCCGGGAGATGAAAAACAAAAAATAACGCCCTATATGCAACCCCTGTTTGACAACCTTAGCTTTATCAAAAGTCAGCTAGGCCAAAACAAGGGTGCATTGAACCACTTAGAGCAAATGGAAAAAGATGGATCTTTTGTGATCGAAGCTCTAGCCTATATCCGCGGCCGAAGCCTTTCCCACTCACTGATTATTGTGGATGAGGCACAAAACCTCACTCCTCACGAGATTAAAACTATAGTCACTCGTGCAGGTGAGGGCACTAAGATTATTTTCACGGGGGACATTGAGCAGATAGACTGTCCCTACCTGGATGCTGAAAGCAACGGCTTAGCCTATATGATTGACAAAATGAAGGAACAAGACCTTTTTGCCCATGTCAACTTAGTAAAAGGCGAGAGAAGTAAACTTAGTGAATTAGCTTCCAATCTGCTATAATCAAACGTTAGATCAGGTACATAACAGAGAGTTTCTGCAAAGAGGGGGAGTGAAAATTTTCACTTCCCCTCTTTGCCTTTTAGGAAGAATCCTCACAATATCACGGGAAAAGGCTATATACTCACACTATATGTAGCTCTCGATTAAGAGTCAAATCCTGAATTTTTCAAATGTTCTACATACTCTATTCTTCTCACAACAAGGCACTTCACTACCCTTCTCACTCTTTTTAGGAAGGGGCCTATAGCATTATTGTCATGTTCATTCATCATTTTATGGCTGTATTTTCCTAATTTTGCAAAGAAGAGATTACAATATTCGATTATATTACTATCTTTGTAGTGAATTAGGAGACGTATGATTGAGTCGCTTTACAGAACACACGACTACCTATTGCGCAATAAGCCTCGCACCTTACTGCGTAGGCTGTTTCATGAGATCGATGAAAGCCTACGCATCATTGGGATTGAAGGAAGCAGAGGGGTCGGCAAGACCTTCTTCTTATTGGATTGGGCAAAACAGCACTATGGGGTAGCCAACCGTGCTTGTTTGTATGTAAATCTCAATCAGTTTTTGTTTACCACAACCAGCCTAACAGATTTTGCAGCTGACTTTGTATCTCGAGGAGGCAAAACGCTTCTTCTGGATCAAATATTCAAGTATCAAGGCTGGCAAGAAGAATTGAGGGAGTGCAGCAACAAATTTCCCAACCTACAAATTATCTATACGACCTCTATTGGAGAGGGCACAAAATCGGAAATACCGGGTGGTGTAACCTACTTCCTCCCGGGTCTTTCGCTGCGCGAATTTCTCATGCTGGAAAACAATATAAGCTTACCCATGATTAGTTGGGAGGATTTATTGACAAGGCACGTAGAGTTCTCTCACCTAATTATGGAGCAAGTTAATCCGCTTACCCGTATTACGGATTATCTGCACCACGGCTATTACCCTTTTTATAGGGAGGAGCGCAATTATTCAGAGAACCTTCTAAAGAACGTCAATATGACGTTGGAAGTGGACTTGATGTATATACGCAATATTGACCAACGTCAGCTACCCAAACTCCGTAAGCTATTATACTTAGTTGCTTTGGATTCATCCACACCACTCAACATATCACGCTTGTCGAAAGAGCTTGAGCTGAGTCGTACCACGGTGGTAAACTACCTTATGTCCATGGCTGACGCGCATCTCATTAGGTTGGTAACCCGCCGAAGCCCGAGTGGGATGAGTTCATCCAAAACCCCTTCAATGGTCTATTTGGAGAACTCTAATCTATACCGCCTAATGCACCCCTCCATGGCTGATGAGGGTATTATACATCGTACATTCTTTCAATGTAATGTGGGGCTTAACCATCTTATTGAACACCCACAGAATGCAGCGGAGACCTTTATTGTGGATAACAAATTGTGCTTTGGTATGGATCGTCTGCCTCGTATAAAAGAGAATTACCATATGTATCAAGTGGACTCTAATACTACAATAGGAAACGAAGAGAAACTTCCATTGTGGATCTTTGGCTTCTTATACTGAAAAGGGGGGAAAGAAATAAAACTGTGAGAAACAACTTATATAGAGAAAGTTAAGATATAAAGAGAGAAATAATTATTATGGCTAAAACCACTAACAAGATGACCTGCGACGGGAATACAGCCGCCGCACACATCGCTTACATGTTCAGTGAAGTGGCCGCCATTTATCCCATCACGCCTTCTTCTACGATGGCAGAGCTGGTGGATGAATGGGCGTCACAAAAGAGAAAAAACATCTTTGGCGAAGTAGTCCATGTGGAGGAGATGCAAAGTGAAGCCGGAGCAGCTGCCGCTATGCACGGATCACTCCAAGCCGGAGCACTTACTACTACGTTTACAGCATCACAAGGGTTACTTTTGATGCTTCCTAATATGTACAAGATGTCCGGCGAGCTACTTCCGGGTGTTTTCCACGTATCAGCACGTGCTCTTGCAGCACAGGCACTTTCCATCTTTGGAGACCACCAGGACGTTATGGCAGCCCGTACAACCGGTATGGCGCAGCTTGTAACCGGCTCTGTACAAGAGGTTATGGATCTGGCTGCAGTAGCACACTTAGCTGCTATCAAGTGCCGAGTCCCTTTTATTCACTTCTTTGACGGATTCCGTACTTCTCACGAAATACAGAAGATAGAAGTACTTTCGGATGAACAGTTACGTCCACTGGTTGACATGGAGGCTGTTAGAGCTTTCCGCGAACGTGCTCTTTCGCCCAATCATCCTGTTACACGCGGTACGGCTCAGAATGGGGATATCTACTTCCAAGCAAGGGAAGCTGCCAACAAGTTCTATGAAGCTATACCCGAGGTGGTACAGCAAACTATGGATCAACTTTCTGAACTTACCGGACGTAAATACCATCTATTCGATTACTATGGAGCTGAGGATGCCGAGAACATTATCATCGCCATGGGCAGCGTAACTGAAACGGTTCGCCAAGTAGTTGATCATCTTGCCGCAGAGGGGAAAAAGGTTGGCTTACTCGCTGTTCATCTCTATCGTCCTTTCAGCGTAAAGCACTTTATGGAAGCAATTCCCCAATCGGTAAAGCGCATTGCCGTATTAGATCGCTCTAAAGAACCCGGTGCACAGGGAGAGCCGCTTTACATGGACGTGAAGACCACTTTCTACAACAGTGATCGCACTCCGCTCATCGTAGGTGGTCGATATGGCTTATCCTCTAAGGATGTAACTCCTGCTCAGATTCTTTCCGTATACGATAATTTAGAGCTGCCTATGCCAAAGGATCACTTCACTATCGGTATCGTGGACGATGTTACTTTCACTTCACTACCCGAGAAGGAAGATCTGCTGATTGACGAAGGTTCATTTGAGGCTAAGTTCTTTGGATTAGGTGCTGATGGTACTGTAGGTGCTAACAAAAACTCCGTAAAGATCATCGGCGACAATACAGACAAGTATTGCCAAGCCTATTTTGCCTACGACTCAAAGAAGTCCGGAGGATTTACCGCATCACACCTCCGTTTTGGCGACAGACCTATTCGCTCTACCTATTTGGTTGTAACTCCCGACTTTGTAGCCTGTCATGTACCTGCATATCTTCGTATGTACGATGTATTGAAAGGTTTGAAAAAGGGAGGCTCATTCCTTCTGAATGCCATCTGGTCAAAGGAAGAGATTGAACAACACCTTCCTAACCATATAAAGCGTTATTTAGCCAAGAATGATATTAAATTCTATGCTATCAATGCAACTGCGATTGCGCAAGAAATAGGATTGGGGAATAGGACCAATACAATCTTACAATCTGCCTTCTTCAAGATTGCCAACGTTATTCCTTACGACTTAGCCGTAACTGAAATGAAGAAATTCATTGTTAAGAGCTATGGCCGAAAAGGGGAAGCAATCGTAAATATGAATTACCAGGCAGTAGATCGTGGTGCCGAGGTAGTTGAGATACCGGTGAAGGCTGAATGGGCCAACTTGCCGGATGAAGAGCCTGCTGTCAATCCTTACGATACCGACTTCGTTCACAATGTAGTACGCATAATCAATGCACAAAAGGGCGATTCGCTTCCTGTCTCTACCTTTGTAGGACGCGAAGACGGAACTTGGGACAATGGCACGGCAGACAGTGAAAAGCGTGGTGTAGCTGCCTTTGTACCTCAATGGATAAGTGACAATTGTATCCAGTGTAATCAGTGTGCCTATGTGTGTCCTCACGCTACGATACGCCCATTTTTGTTGGATGCAGCTGAGCGTACCAAGACCGGAGTAACGACACTTGCAGCAATCGGCAAGGGCTTCAAAGAAGCGGACTTAAGCTTCCGCATCCAAGTCAATGTATTGGACTGCCTTGGATGTGGTAACTGCGCCGCTGTTTGCCCCGGCAACAAGAACGGCAAGGCGCTGGAAATGGTACCCTTAGATGACGAAACACGCAAAGAGCAAAAGAATTGGGATGCCCTAAGACATCAAGTTACCAACAAGGCTCACTTAGTAGACGTAACTGCCAATGTAAAGAACTCTCAGTTTGCGCAACCACTCTTTGAATATTCAGGAGCCTGCGCCGGTTGCGGTGAGACGCCTTATGTGAAGCTACTCACACAGCTCTTTGGCTCTCGTCAGCAAATAGCCAATGCAACAGGGTGCTCATCCATCTACTCAGCCAGTGCCCCCTCTACCCCCTACACAACAAACTCTTGTGGACAAGGTCCTGCCTGGGCTAACTCTTTGTTTGAGGACAACGCAGAGTTCGGTATGGGTATGATTTTGGGACAACAAGCTCGTCGCAATCGCTTGCGTGCTGAAGTGAGCCGTATAGTAGAAGAGAATGATGCTGATTCTAAACTTCTACCCCTACTAAGCGAATGGCTGGAGCACTTCGATAATTCAGCAGCTACACGAGACCTAAGTGATAAGATATTACCTCTGATTGAAGCTGACCGAAAGCTGAAGGATTCACTCTTAGGAGAATATAAAGATAACTTCCTTAAGCCGTCTCAGTGGATTATTGGTGGTGATGGTTGGGCTTACGACATAGGCTTCGGAGGATTGGATCATGTACTCGCAAGTGGCAAGGATCTGAACATTCTCGTGTTAGATACGGAAGTTTACTCCAACACGGGAGGACAATCCTCTAAGAGTACGCCTTTAGGTGCTATCGCTAAGTTTGCCTCATCCGGAAAGCGTGTACACAAGAAGGACTTAGGCCGAATTGCTTCTACCTATGGCTATGTGTATGTAGCTCAAATTGCTATGGGAGCGAATCAAGCGCATACCCTTAAAGTACTACGCGAAGCAGAAGCCTACCCGGGGCCCTCTTTGGTAATTGCTTACTCACCCTGTATTTCTCACGGATTGAAGGGAGGTATGGGAAAGAGTCAGCTTGAAGAAAAGCGTGCTGTAGAGTGCGGATACTGGCATCTGTGGCACTATGACCCACGCCTTGAAGAAGAGGGCAAGAACCCGTTTGTACTTGATAGCAAGGAACCGGATTGGAGTAAGTTCAAAGACTTCCTAAAGGGTGAAGTACGCTTCTCCTCTCTGTACAAGATGTTCCCGACAGAAGCAGAAGAGCTTGCAAACGAGTCTCTACGTGCGGCTATGCAACGCTATACAGGCTATGTACAGCAGAGCAAACTTGAGATTATTCCTCTTCCTGAAATCAAAGATTGATCTAAGGAAAGTATAACTGTAGATAACTAACGTTTTTCTACCATAAGAAGGGTGGGTTGTGACATATAAGCCCACCCTTTATAATTCAACTCACTTAGCATCAGCATGTTCTACCACAATCGGATGGGCTCTTTTTGATACACGATAATAACTTATTCGATTATATTCTGTATATTTGCTGTCCGAATGAGCCAAAAGCTATTAGGCATAACACACAATATAGATTTACAATCATTGCAAATAACATTATGAAGCACAAACTACTAATCAATGTAGCGCTTATGTTCTTGGTCTCCTTCTTGGGATTGAATATAAGAACAGCGCATGGCCAGGAGCTAATCCCGGCAGACGAAAAGCAGGCACTCATTGACCTCTTCAATTCTACCAATGGAGCAGAATGGAAGAGTTGGACCAAGTGGGATTTAACTGCATCCGTAGATAAATGGAAAGGTGTAAAGATTAAGGATGGACACGTTTCGGAGTTGGACCTTCACAGCTCCAATTTGCAAGGAAAAATTCCGGCATCAATAGGAGCACTTACTGAATTGGTAAAGATCCGCTTGGATAACAACCTATTGGAAGGGCCACTGCCGAAGGAATTGTTCCAGTTCCAAAAGCTGCAGGAACTATGGCTTACAAATCAGAGAAAGCAAGCTAATGCGGGGGAAGTAAGAGAATACACCCTAACCGGAGGCCTGCCTGATGTAATTGATATGCCACAGCTAAAGATACTTGAGCTATCAGATACGGGTATTACGGGTCCTCTCTCAGAGATGAAAACTCCTGAGTTGCAGCAATTCCAGGCAAACAATTGTACTTTAGGGTCACTTCATCCTTCCATATGGGAACTTCCTAAGATCATATTTATTGGCATTCAATTGGGCGAAAGTCCCAAACCATTACCCTTAAAGGGTGAGCTGCCTAAGGACTTCTCCAAGTGCGCTAACTTGAAGGCTTTGGCTATTGGCGGTTGTCCCAATTTTGTAGGCGAAATACCTGCATCCATTGCCAAGTGCACCGGTATGCAACAACTTCTTTTGCAGAATGGACATACCGGTACCATACCAAAGGAGTTGGGAACAATGAAGAATTTGGTATTACTTGCTTTGGCAAATAACCACTTGACCGGAAAAATACCTGAGGAATTGGGCAATTTGACCAATTTGGTGCAACTCTATTTGGGTATGAACGAGCTAACGGGCACCATTCCCGAGTCATTCAAGAATTTCACCAAATTGAATCACCTCAATCTGAAAAAGAATAAGCTTACCGGCAACCTCCCCGAGTGGATTGGACAATTGCATAATTTGACCAAGCTTATCCTTGGTGACAATGAGTTTACCGGTACGATTCCAGCAAAATGGGCTCCTGTAGGTGAGGGCCAGGAAAGTGATGGTTTTGGTATTAACCGCCTCATGGAGTTAGACCTTGCTAACCTAAAATTGAGCGGTGAACTGCCGGAGCGTTTTGGTAATTTCACTAGCATGGATAAGATTTGGATAAATAATGCGGGGCTTTCAGGTGACCCCACAACGGTGCTTCAGAAAATGCTGGAGATCTCTCAAATCTACATTCAGGACAACAACTTCAAGGGACGTTTAGACGGACTGCTTGCTCTTGAAGATCTGGAAGATTTGCGCGTATTATATGCTCAAAACAACCATTTCTATGGTTCCATCGAGGAGAGAGAACACCAACCGGACGGCTGGGGTCCTTACTATCGTTTCAATGCACACGGCATCAATGTCAGCAACAACGATTTCGTACTAAAGGATTTTGAAAAACTATCTCCTATATTGACCGGTAAGGAACCTACCAACGTAACGAATAAGCTGATCTTTGCTCCGCAGAACAAGTTAGAAGTAGAAGAAACTAGCAAAGAGGTAAAGGAAGGCGAAACCCTTAGCTTTACTGCTCCTACATTGGAAGACTTGCGTAATGCACCTTTCAGCACAAGTGATTTGTCTGAAACAAAGAACGTATACCAGTGGTACAAGGATGGCAAAAAGGTAGATGGTCAAAATACATCGGTTCTCTCTATTGACAAGGTAAATAAGGACCAAAGCGGTGTGTATGTATGCAAAATCACCAATGCACGTGTGCCCGGCCTGACAATGGAAACAAAGGAAATGATTGCTACCGTAAAGACCGGAATTTTGCCCATTGAAGCAAACCAAGAGGTAATAGTACGTGAAGGCGATATACTCTCTGTAAAGGGAGCTGAAAGCCTTGCCCTCTATACGACATCTGGCACCCTTCTCTCATCAGTAGAAGGAAACGAAATTTCGATCAACCACTTATCCTCCGGTACGATTGTCATTGTTATTTATACAACCGGTGGAGTAAATAAAGCCGTAAAATATATTCTCTAAGACAATCCCTATACCCATGAGAACAAGGGGAGCTTCGCACTCCTCTTGTTCTCCTATTATAAAAATGGAATTGTTATACACTTATGAACAAGAAACTATTATTTCTTCTCGCATTTATAATTGGTAGTGTGAGCGTGCTGTTGGCTAAGCCTATTACAGCAGAGCAAGCTCGCATTAAGGCCGAAAGGATTCTTTCCCCAAACGCACTGCGCAGTGATACTCCGCTTACCTTGGCTTATGTTCGCTCAGTACCCTCTTCACTTCGCTCATCGGACGCTAAGCCTATAGTATACTACTACATATTCAATAAGGGCGCCCATGAAGGGTTTGCCGTAATAGCCGGAGATGACCGCTTGTATGAAGTATTGGCATACTCAACGGAAGGCCACTTTGACGAAAAGGCAATACCGGATCATATAAAATCCTGGTTCTCTTGCTATGACAAACAGATAGAGGAGTTTTATCGGACTGCTAACACGTCCTCCGGAACTCAAACTTACACCTCCGGACTACGAAGCGCAGATAAGATAGATCCCCTACTCGAACGAGAAAAGATAAGATGGGGACAAACATATCCCTATAATTCAGAATGCCCAATTGTACCCCGAGAAACTAAGCAAGCCGTAACCGGCTGTGTAGCAACAGCACTTTCACAAATCATGCGTTTCCATAAATGGCCGACAAGAGGTATGGGGGAAGTGACTTATCAGGCAAGAGGGATCGATGGACAGTATACAGGTGCTTACTATAAGGTTACATTTGATCACGATTACGACTGGGCTAATATGCCGGGTTGCTTTGAGGGAAATGTTAAACCTACTGAAATAGAAGCAAAAGCCATCGGTACCTTGCTGAAGGATGTGGGAATGGCTATAAAAATGAGCTACTCCTCCTATTCCAGTGGAGCATTCAATTGGGATGTCTTACCGGCTCTTCGCGATAATTTGCGTTATAATAAAGCGGTTCGCTTAGTGTCGCGTAGTGGCTACACAGCTCAAGACTGGGCAAATCTTATTCTCGACGAACTGAAAAAAGAGTGCCCTGTATTCTACACCGGTAGAGGCGTAGATGGCAGCGGACATGCCTTTGTGTGTGACGGGTACAACGGGGAAGGCTTTTTCCACTTCAATTGGGGGTGGGACGGTCTCGCTAACGGATTCTATCGCTTGGAAGCTTTGAACCCCACCGCAACGGGTACAGGCGCCGGACTCGGAAGCTATAACATGACTCAAGAAATCCTTGTCGGATTAAGTCCTGATAGAGACGGCTCTTCCGTTGACGGAAAGCTTACTACTCCTTTGGCTTCCGTGCGCTACACACATACAAAAGCAAGTAAACGGCTCACGCTAAAAGTATCCCTCTACCAAGGTGCATACGAATCCCAAGGCTATTACTTTAAACCTGCTGTCTACAAAGAAAATGGGGAAAATGTTTATCTGGGAAGCCGTACATTCCGTAAGCTTTCAGCCATGAACAACACAGTAGTATCATTGGATTTTGACTATGGTTCTGCAGCACTTGCTGATGGAAGATACCGTATAATGCCTCTTTGGAGTGCACAGTCCAACGGTACTTATGAACCCTGTGCTTATATGAATATAGAACCTCTCTCCATCTATGTAACGATTAGCAATAAAGAGGTTACAAAGATAGAATACGATGTACCGGAGATACCGCTTACCGCAGAGGCTTTTGTCAGTGAAAAGAGCTCTGTTAAGGCCTACTCAGATGGTACCATTACCCTTAAGTTTAAGAATAGTAGCGACCGCGAGTACTATGCTCCTGTAACCATATTCTTGGGTGATGCGAAGCAGTTCCCGAGTGATCCGAACGAAGCGGTAAAACAACTTCCTCTTATCAATGCACAAGCAACACGTGTAGTAGTTGTACCGGCAAATAGCGAAAAAGAGGAAACATTCAATTTCACTGACTGCAATTTTGCTAAAGGCGAAAAGTTAGGGATTGTAGCTCAGATACCTCGTGTTTATTTCCAAGTACCTAGTGAGGATGGCTCAGGCTTGGGTATGCTTCCCAAAACAAAGGCTTATCGCATTGTGGGCGGAATAAGTGTGATTGGTACTGAATACACTACCCCTATTTTAGTTTCCAACGTATCTTCCGCCAAGGTAAAAAGGATGAATGGAGCCTGCTCAAAGGTTTACGGACCGACTTTCAAAATAAAGAACGAAGGTGTGCTCTATGATGTACAGGAAGACAAAAAACTAAATCTAACAATCAGAGCAGCACTACTCAATCCGGCCAATCCATCTATGCCTGTCATGGCGATCTCCCACCCCTTAGAGCAATCTATCGGAAAGGGAGAGACAATCGAATTCACTCCGGAGTTTGATGGGAACAAAGACTTTTGGATTGGGTACAAAAGGGATAACCTTTTGATGCGTCTCATTGCAGTAGAAGAGCGTGATCAGCGTATTCTCCTAACGAACAAGCGTAAGGTATTTGGTCCCAACTTGGGCTTTGTGGAAATCTACTACGATACTGATGCAGCGGAGATAGCTTCTCAGTCTGCATATTGTCATTCCTTCCAAGCAGAAGGAGTAACTACCCTTCGCTATGGAAGCCCCACGCCGCTTACTTCGCTTGATTTATTTAATTTGAATGGACGGATAGTAAGATCGTTCGATCTTGCTTCATCTTGCCAAGGCGAAGTTCAGGCTGAACAGTTACCGAATGGCACCTATATTGTCTCTTTGCGTGATAATATTGGTAAAGTGGTTACAACTAAGATAACTGTTACTCGGTAGTCAGCTCATAGCTCTCTTAAGAAAGGCTCTGCACGGAGCCTTTCTTCGCATAGCACTTCCATACTTTCTTTACAGAAAGTATGGAAGTTTTTTTATTATAAACGTCCACTGCCCCTGAGCCTCCCGCACAACTTGGGAAAAATCTGTCCTTTTTAAGGTCTCTATGCCGGAGTTCTTTTCCGAAAAGTTCTGATGTTTCAATCCAAAAGCTCTGATGTTTTAATCAAAAGGTTCTGATGTTTTGATCAAAAGATTCTGATCTTTCTGTATAGAGATCTATAAAAATGCCAACTGCCCATGAGCCTCTTCCCGCACAACTTGAGAGCATACTTCTTCACTAAAGAAGATAATACTTCTATTTCCAGGAAATGATTCATAATAAATATCCCTCCATATAGGTCTGGTCGGCTGATCTTTCAGTTGATTAGCTATTTGGAGGGAACCGCATAGTTTCATTTATCGTTAAGCTATATTGTAAGTAATTTGCTTACAAATTTAAGACTATTATTGACCAATAAACAAAAAAAAACATTGTATATTTGCAATCACAGCGAACAATAAAAAGTCTTATTAGAAAGATTAATGTAAAATAGGAATCATTATGAAGAGACGAAAAGTATTTAATGCAATCTTTGGATTAGTAATCCTTTTATGTGGATTCGAAGTACTCTCACTCCTTACGCTCCGTGCAGAAATCCTTATACGTTATAATGGGGATGGTAGAGAGGTCTATCCAAAAGAGGGAAAAGCAGAAAACTCCACCATACTTATTGATGAAGATTTTGCCGGATTAGCCGCAGGAAGTGAAGACGCTCCGGATGCCACAAAGTTAGTAGACGCAATGGGGAATTTTAGTAACCCATCAGTATTGAAGCCCTATAGCCCGAAACTCGGCTTTAAGCAATGGGGAGGCGAAGGTCTCTATGCAGCAGGAGGTTGTATAGCTATAAAAGACGGATGGTTTCTCAATACTCCGGCGGGCGATATGTCAGGCGAAATAACGCTTACATTTCGTGCCCGACTCACTAAAGATACTGATCCGGGGAAAGAGAATACCATTGAGTTAATCTTTTTAAGCCGAAAATCTCTTGTTGACTTTGAAAGAAAAACATACACCCTCACAAATGAGTGGCAGGAATTTACTTATACTTCTGATAGAGGTGACTTTGAGGCAAGTGGCTTTCAGTTCCTTTCCGGTGTTAATAGTGGAATCGTCCTTATCGATGATATTAAGTTGCAAAGTATCAAAAAGTCCATTGCTGCCCCCAAAGCTCAAGAAGCTGAAGATGCAACCGAATACAGCTTCAAAGCCGTATGGGCGCCAAGCTTAGAAGCCACTAAATACCTCCTCAGCGTCTACTCCAAAGAGGAAGGTAATGAAGAGGTTACGGTTAAAGAGGGATTTGAAAATATCAATGCCGATAAAGATGGCATAATAGATAAAACAACCCCAAACTATCCACTTGATTGGAAAATAGAATGGAAAGACCCGAAGAAAAAGCATATAGCCAAGAATGCCACGTCTGACAACACACAGTCATTGAGACTTATAGATGAAGGCGATTTCGTTACTACTCCGATTTGCAAGCAGGGAATATCATTCATTAAATTCAGACTCAAAGCAGAAGTTTCTCAAGAGAAAGTACCATTTGGGAGCGGTATAGCCCTATCGTTTGATACCGACTACGGACTCTACCAGTTTCATGTTATCGATTTGAGCGAACTTCTTACCGAGGAGGCAAAGAATGGAATAGATATTAATCTAACAGAATACATTGCGCAGTTCGATAAAGTATATGCACTTAAAATCGAATGGCTTCCGATTCCGGGTGACCAGACAACCATCCTCCTGGATGACGTTGAATACTCATTCATAGCTCCTCCAAAATATACCTACCTTCTGGAAGACAAGGAAGTAAAAACTCCTGCAGCTTCACAAGAAGAGAATGTAACTTATGAGGTAACAGATCTTGATCCCAATTTGGATTACTACTACGTAGTGAAGGCTGCCAATAACGAATACATATCCGAACCTTCGAAAGAAATTGAAGTATATACAGTCAGCCAGCCCACAGCATTAGAAGCCACGAATGTGACGAATGAGAGCTACACCGCTAATTGGACAAGCAACAAAAAGGTAGACTTGTATCGAATAGAACAAATCCGTCAAAATACCCTTACAGAGGATGTAAATGATTACGTCATTCTATATGAAGATTTCTCCAAGGTAACCTCAGATTTCAAAGAAGGTGATATTGCCGAGGGATTTATTGAACAAGGGGAATATACGAGTACTACTATTCCTATCGATGACCTGACTCACATTGCCGGGTGGAAAGCCTCATCCATGCAGCGTGTGGAAGGGTGGCTCGGAGGAATGGGAGCAAGCGGAGAAAAGGGCAAAATAGCCGGATCTATCGTAACGCCAACTCTTGACCTCGGTCACAATGACGGAGAATGTAAAGTAACAATTCATGCCTGGGGCGAGGAAAACGACTGGCTTGCCATTCAGGGCCTTAATGCAGCAGCTTATGCCGGGATACGCTTTCCTGAAGGCGGTTTTATTGAAACCACTGTTACGGTACCGGCTTGCTCTGCAAAGGAATCGCTAACCTTTTACAGCAACAACTATCGCCCATTCCTCATCGATTATATCAAAATCACACAAGATGTTAAAGCCGGAGAGAAGGTATCAGTGACGACCGCATCCCTACACACGCAAGATGCTAATGTAAAATCAATCGAGATGACAAATCCTGACTTCGGTGCAAATCACGAGATCTACTATATGGTAACTGCATTGCGTTACCGGCATGGTGACAAAAAGGATGCCGTGGCATCAAAGCCTTCTAATCTAATATTGGTAAAGGATCCTACTACAGGAACAGATTTTGTGCAAGAGGATTCTCCCATGCTTTTTGGTATAAAAGGTGGCATTAGGGTATACGCAGCAGTTGGCTCTTCGATAAATATATACACGCTATCGGGAGAATTAGTTGCTTCTTCCAAGATAGCAGAGGGTGCGTCTTTCATTGCTCTTGAGCCGGGTATATATGTCGTAAGGACGAACAAAACCACAACGAAAGTAATGGTAGAATAAATAGCAAACTTCCGAAAGACCCTCTTTTCAACAAGCCTCTACACAAGCAAACGTGTAGGGGCTTTCGCTTTATAGAAGCATTCAGCAAATAGGCTATGGCACAGCGCTAGGAGCCTCGCATCAATGACTATAACCCCGGAAGTATCGACTAAAACATATAAATGGTTCAATTAAAAAGGCACCCGCTTTTATCCCAAAAGTAGGTGCCTTTTGCTGTAGAGAGGAGCACCCTACGCCAAGGGTGCTCCTACTTATGGAGGTGAGAGCCTGTTATCGTTTGATAATCAAAGTTACGGAGTTTGGCACGCCAAGGACATTCAGAAATACAATAGGATAGGTACCCTCAGGTAGTCCTTCGAGGTAGAGCCGTGCACTACCCTCTTCGTCTGCCGTAACTGTTTGGAGCAGTGTGCCGTCCACGCTATAGAGCCGTACTTCACTCATTTGCGCTACGCCACATAGCATTGCTTCTGTGCTCGCCGGATTTGGGTAGAGAGAGACGCTTTCACGTGCGACCGCTTCAGCATCGGTCTTGAATGTGGCGGTAATCGTTACATTGCTTTTCACTACAAAGGACTTACTTTCAGTAATATCCTCATTGTTAGCCATAAGTTTATCCAACTCATAGCCGACCTCGGGAGCAACTTCTATAGTAAGTTCTGTACCATAAGGCACTGCCTCAAGGTTATTGGCGCCTTTGATTATGATCTGTCCGTTTATAGCCTTTGAAACAGTCACAGCAAAGGAAAGTCCATTTTCTGTACAGGTTCCTTCTCGTCCAACGTAATTTGAGTAGTCGATAGTTCCCTCTTTACTGACGTATAATACCTTCCAAAACTTAGACTTTGCAACCTCCACATTTTGCTTTGTCATGATATTGCCATTTCCGGGTGTTGCATTCATTTCCTCCTTAGAAAGTACAATGAGGCTACCCGGATCATTTTGTACCCTCTGAGCTAACTCTTCAACAATATTTTCCATTGCCGTGCAGCTAAGCAAATTATCTTCGCAAGAAAGCCAATTCAGTTGTGTGCATTCCGCTACCTTCAATGAGGTAAGTTTATTGCTGAAGCATACTAAATCGGTGAGCTTGCCAAATTTGGATACGTCTAACGATGTAAGTTTATTTTTATAGCAAGCCAATTCCTTAATCTCATAACACTGCGAGATATTTAATGAGCTTAATTGATTTTTATAACAATACAATTTTTTTATTTCTGAGCATTTGGATAAATCCAAGGACGCTATTTTATTGTTTCCACAAAACAGTTGCTCTATGCTGGGACACATGGATACGTCCAACGAGGTTAAGTCATTAGATTCGCAATCTAACTCCGTTATATTACCGCTAAGTTCTACAGTTTGAGAGGATAGTGTATAGGTAGACTTCTTGCCCTGATCTATCGTTGTTTCACGGATACCTTTTGCAGTTACCTCTCCTTCTGATTTTATTGATAGGGTTATCGTTTCCCCTATTGCTCTTGTAGTTGTGAAAACAATAGTGTTTACCGGTTCATAGTCAGTACAACTACCATTGCGTCCGCTGTATTTCGTCTTGTTATCCGATCCTGCTTCTTTAGTGCAGAATACATCCCAATTCTTAGATTTAATTATCTCTACAATATGTTTGGTCAGTATGTTTCCTTTGCCGGGAAGAGCATTTGACTCAACTTGAGAGAGCGCGTCAAACGTACCTTTGTTGCTTACTGTCTTTGTAGGAAGAGCCTCTGCAATAGCTTCCATTACTGCACAATCAAGCAGATTTTTCTCACAGGAAATGTACTCGATATCTTTACATTTCGATAGGTCTAAAGAAGTTAATTGATTGGTATATGCGAACAGGCGTTTTAAATTGGGGCAGCTGGTCGCATCCAAAGACGTTAAGGAATTCCCGGAGCAGCTCAGTACGGTTAGCTTAGGCGTTTGCTTTAGATCTAACTGAGTTAACTGATTATTATCGCAATACAATGTAGTTATATTGTTGCAGTTGCTAAGATTTAAGGAGGTGATTTTATTATTCTCACAATTTAAGAACCTTAAACTCTCTTGATTTGCAACACTTAAAGATGTTATGGCATTATTATCACACCAAAATGTTTGTAGTTCCTGGCACTTAGATAAATCTAATGTAGTAAGTTTATTTTTACTACAGCCAAGATAGGTCAACTTCGGACAGTTAGAAATATCAAGAGTTTTGAGAGCATTACTACTACATGCTAAATACGTCAATTTACCACATTTTGATACGTCTAGTGATGCTAACTTGTTGTCAAAACAAACTAATCTATCTAAAGTGTTGTCGGTTAGTTTCAATGAGGTCAATAGATTTGTATAGCAACTAAGGGCAGTTAAACTGGGGCAATGTGAAATATCTAATGACGTTAACTCATTCTCATTGCACCCTAATGCAGTTAGATTACTACAGTCTCGTAACTCCAAAGAGGTTAATTTACCTGAATTACATCCGAATTTCTTTATATCGCCAGTGAGGGTAACCTTTTGAGAGGTAAGTTTGTAACTATTAGTACCATTACTTTTTATTTCTCCTACAATGCCTGTCGCAGTAACAGGACCATTCGCTTCAATTTGTAACTTAATGGTTTTTCCAACACCAAGTCCTGTAGAGAAAGTAATACTCTGAGCTGCTACAGGAAGTGCAAAAAACACACAGGCTACTGTAAGTAGCAGATACTTTGTAATCTTTGATTTCATATTGTTAGTTTTTTCTTGTTGTTTGTTAATAAATATTTAGGGGGCTATCCATTGGCTTTCTTCTCTGCCATCAATAGGATATTCACCTTAGCAAAAGCCTCTTAATGGGTCGCATCTTCCAAAAGGGTTCAGCAGCATCTTTATTCCCACCGATGCATGCTGTCTAGTAATATAGAAAAATTGTTGGTTTACTAAAGCTAATGACTTTTCAAAGAGAGCATGCATCGATGGGATTAAACGACTCCGCGAATATTTCCTCCTATAAACTCAAGCAAGCTAAGTGTCACTATTTTTTTTGGATGATTCCCATAAGGATTGCTCTTCCAAATAGAAAAAGCAAACACCTCACAAAGGGTTTCTCGGCATTCACTATTTTTTTCGGAAGCCAGAATTCCTATTAGAAAGGGCGTATGGATGAAGAAAGCATTAGTAAATCTTCCCACATTTCCTTTAAGTATCATCCCAACCATACTAATTTTAACTTCCTTCCGCATAAAGGTACGTCTTATTATTCAATCAGCATGCACTTTCTTCAATTGAATGTCATTTATTCCGTGACAAGGTGCATGTCAAACATCTCTTCCTCGTAAAGAATAGTGGACAAAAGCGGCAGCTTCAATCAACTATTACAAAGTATAAGGCATTCTTCAAGAAGCTCTATTTCCTTATCAACAAGAAGGAGATATAGGCAGAAAGGTAGGTATTCCTCAGTCTGTATCGATGTAGGAAACAATATCCGGTTTCTTTCTGAGCATGTTAGTTGCCTTATTCATGAGCGAGATACGTCTGTGATCCTCGGGTGTCCATAGCGTAGTGTACGTAGCGAACTCCTTAAGTAGATTGTACGCATCCCATAGGGTTCCTTCTCCCTTGAGTATACGCTTTTTGTCGGCATCATACTTTCCGGCTTTTTGATACCTGTCGCATACCTTTCCATAGGATATTTGCTCCTCCGCTACTTTCTTACTTACGCCTAATGAGAGAAGCGTTTTCTGGCAACTCCTCATTTCAGCCAAAGAGATCCTCGACTCATAAGCAATGGATGTCCATACGGGAGGAGCTTTAGTTTTATAGGTAAGAAAAAAACGCTAGTTTCACCGAAGGAAAGTACTTGCCCACAGAAAAAATTACCTAATTATAGGTATGCGGTTTGCTTTTTATTTCTGTTGCTTACCCTTATCTTTGTGGGTGTTGGTGGGGATGTCCTACCGACGATTAATGAATCATTATCTAAAACTCAAATGCAAATGACTATGCAACCTATTATCAACAGCAACTTACCAGAGTTCAAAGTACCCGCATATACCAAGTCCAAGGGCTTTCACGAGGTCTCTAACGAGGATCTCAAGGGGCGCTGGAGCGTACTCTTCTTCTATCCTGGCGACTTTACCTTCGTATGCCCTACGGAGCTAGCTGACCTTGCCGACAACTATGCTGAGTTTCAGCAGATCGGCGTAGACATCTACTCCGTGAGCACTGACTCGCACTTCGTTCACAAGGCTTGGCAGGATACCAGCGAGGCGGTCAAGAAGGTTCAGTACACGATGCTCGCTGATATGCGCTTCGAGCTGGCTCGTGCCTTCGGCGTGATGATCGAGGAGGCTGGGCAGGCTTACCGTGGTACTTTCCTAATTGATCCAGACGGCAAGGTGCGTGTGGCTGAGATCCATGACAACGGCATAGGCCGTGACGCTCAGGAGCTACTGCGCAAGGTGCGCGCGGCTCAGTTTATCTATGAGCACCCAGGCGAAGTGTGCCCCGCCAAGTGGAAACAAGGCGATGCCACTCTCAAGCCTAGCATAGACCTAGTTGGTAAGATCTAACACCTAGATCCACATGTCAAAACAAGAGGGTTGTGTCGTGTACTCACACGGGTGACACAGCCCTCTACTCTTTCTAAAAACAGCACAATCATGAGACTAGACCAAGATACCTTACAGCAGCTGCAAAGCATCTTTGCCTCGCTAAACCATCGATACACGCTCAGAGCGAAGGCTCCCAAGGGTGCCCACTACGAAGAGCTCGAGCAGCTCCTCGGTGACTTCGCCTCAACCTCTCCGCAACTATCGCTAGAGATGAGCGTGGACGACAAGCTGAGTGTGGAAATACTGCGTGACGAGCAGCCCACGGGGATAACTTTTAGGGCGATCCCCTCGGGGCATGAGTTTAGCAGTCTGATACTAGCCATATACAATGCGGATGGTCAGGGGAAGAACATTCCCGATACGGCTATCTGTGACAAGATCCGTTCGCTACGCAAACCGATTCATCTACGCAGTTACATTTCGCTCAGCTGTACCAACTGCCCCGACGTGGTTCAGAGCCTTAACCTAATCACGCTCATTGCGGGTGAAGGTGTGACCCACGAGATGGTCGATGGTGCTCTTTACACGGAGGAGGCTAAGGAGCTAAACATCTCTGCCGTCCCGACGGTCTACCTGGGAGATCAGGTGCTACATATAGGTAAGAGTTCACTGGGTGAGCTACTCGGCAAGCTAGCCGATGCTGTCGGTGTGGAGCCGTCGTCCGTCACGGCGGAGCGCAAGGAGTACGACCAGATCGTCATCGGTGGTGGACCTGCTGGCGCAGCGGCTGCGCTCTACTCGGCTCGCAAGGGACTGCACGTCGCACTTGTGGCTGACCGCATAGGTGGTCAGGTGAATGAGACGACGGCTATCGAAAACGTCCCCTCCGTGCTTCACACGACAGGTACGCAGCTGGCTGAAGATCTGCGCCAACATGTGCTACACTACCACGTAGAGATACTGGAGCAGAGACATGTCGAGCAGATCAAACTGGTCGATACCCAGAAGGAGGTAGTCACTTCGCTCGGTGAGACGCTCGTAGCACCGCAAGTGATCATTGCCACTGGAGCTTCCTGGCGCAAGCTGGGTGTGCCTGGCGAGGCGGAGCATATTGGTCGCGGGGTAGCCTTCTGCCCGCACTGCGATGGACCGTTCTTCAAGGGGCAAGACATAGCGGTCGTGGGCGGTGGTAACTCAGGCATTGAGGCTGCTATCGACTTAGCGGGCATCTGCAAGCATGTGACCGTCTTGGAGTTTATGGAGAGCCTCAAGGCAGACACCGTACTGCAGGAGCAGCTGGCTAAGCTACCAAACGTGACCGTCCACACGAACGTGGCAACGGAAGAGGTCATCGGCGATGGCAGCAAAGTGTCCGCACTTCGTATCGCACCCCGTGATGGGAGTGCTCTCTTCGAGCTCGCCGTTGCTGGGGTCTTTGTGCAGATCGGTCTCAAGGCGAATACGGATATCTTCGATGGTCTGGTCGAGCGCAACCGCATGGGCGAGATCGTCATCGATGACCACTGCCGCAGCTCCGCAGCGGGTATCTATGCCGCAGGCGACTGTGCCAGCATCCCCTACAAGCAGGTGGTGATTGCTATGGGCGAGGGCGCCAAGGCTGCTCTCTCGGCCTTTGACGATCGCATTCGCACACAAGGGTGAGATTGGCCGTTAGCTGTTGGCTATCGGCAGCCGCACGCAAAGGTTAGGGCCACACTCCTACACAAAAAAGAGACTTCCCCGCAGCAGGACACGGTCCAACTGGAGGGGAGTCTCTCGCTTACCGCCTCTAGCGCTGGAGGACTTACGCTAACTGGGCTAGATCTCAATGTACGAGACGATGTCGGGCTTTTTCCGGAGCATGTTAGTTGCTTTATTCATGAGCGAGATACGTCTGTGATCCTCGGGTGTTCATAGCGTAGTGTGCGTAGCAAACTCCTACAGTGGCCTGTGATAGCCATGCGTATCAGATAGATGCATTATCCGCATTGAATTATAAGTTACTTGAAGTGAGAGTTGTTGACGCTCTTATATGGATAAGTTACTGTCTTTTTGTTCGCACAGGTAGAGGTGGGTACATTTCTCGCCCTCATCAAATGTATGGTGGTATTCAATTTTGGGTTGTGCCATAGCTTGTTTACACTTCTGTCTTTGGCGTGTAGTACGCCATAAGGTTCTAGGCAAAGTTATACATCTCCTCTCGTACGGGCTGAGGTTCAACAACCTCTATTTGGTCTGCCATCGCGAGCAACAATTGGTAGAGGTCGTATGTGGGACAGACCTCCAGCTCAAAGCGAGCCACACCCTCCACCTCTGAGGGTAGCTCTCTCTGCGACTCATGTATCGGTAGCGTGCGGAGGTAGTCCGCGCCCTGACCATAGGCATTGACTAGCAGACGCACAGGCTCCTCCTCGGAGTGAATCACCCCACAACAACCTCGGTAGTAAGCCTCTATGTCAAAGGACTCATCCATCACAAAGCTCTCCTCAAGCGGTTCGCAAGCTAAGATGCGATCCAGAGCATAGACTAGATAGACATCCTTGGGGCGCGAGCCCCCGTCCTCAGCATTGAGCTCTACATTGCGAGCTGAGTAGTAAGGGCTACGAGCCAAGAGGTACCATCTACGATTCGCCACCTTGAGGTAGTAAGGCTCCGCCTCAAAGCTGTAAGCCTCGGGTCTGCCAAACGCTTGGTAAGTCATCTGGATAACCTTGCCGTGACGCATCGCCTCGGCAATCACGTTGAGCCACTTACGCCCAGAGGGGACATGCTCGAAGAGAATTCGCCCCTGGAGCTTGCTGTCGGCTTGTATCTGATTCATCGCCGTGTAGGAGTCTATGAGCCAGCTGCGCAGATTGTCCTGCTCCAGCTCCTCGGGATTGTCAATGTAGTAGCGGTAGCCATCCTGGGGATCACATAAGATCTCCACCTCAAAGATGTCAAGAATTGCCTGCCGATGGTTATGAAAGGTCCGCTTCGGCAAGGGCTCTTTATAACTCAATCCGCTCTCCTCCTAGTGACGACTGATCTCTTCAAAGGTAAGACGCCCATACTGACGAAATTGCTCGATCAGCCAGACATACCGTCCGAAAATATTTGCCATAACATCTCCATTCTTTTATCTGTGGCAAAGATACAATATCAGCTATGCCAAACCATAGCACAGCTGATATTGATAAGTTAGATCTCTCCCCTGACAATCTGGCGCTGTAGCTCTTTTGTTCGCTGCTCCATAATTGTTCTCCATAAAAGAGAGCGGTATAGTGCCTCTGCGGGGATTCTGTCCATGTACCGCTCCAAAAACTCAGTGCCATACAAATGCGATGCCCCTGTTTCGTTCGAGTATGGCTGATCTATCAGTTCAGACCAGTCCCACTTGTCAATGAAGCGATCTATCGTTTCATAGTCCAGTGGTACGGACTCATTACCCGACAATTTTGACCAGTCCCAAAAGTCGGCAAACTGCTCCAAGCAATCCGGGGTTAGAATTACGTCACAATCTGTCCAGGAGAGCCTCTTCCAGTCTATCCAATTCTTAAATTGCACTAACATTGCCGGTGTCCATAAGATCTTATAATTCTCGGACACGCTCTCCCAGTCTAGCTTATCTCTATTCTTTTTTAGGGTCTCAAGCGTCCAAGGAAACTCTCTGGAGAGTTCTCCCCAAGCAGCTTCATCCAGCTGCTTCTTTAATAAATCGTTTACCTCCATAGTACATATATTTATTGTTTGCGCTACAAAGGTACCTCATAGGGTGTGCCATATTGAAGCACAGGCTATTTATTTTAACTTAAAAGTAGGCGCCTTTTATTGTGAAGAGGAGCACCCTTGGTGTAGGGTGCTCCTGCTTATGGAGGTGGGAGCCCGTTATCGTTTGATAATCAACGTTACAGAGCTTGATGCGCCAAGGGCATTCTGAAATACAATAGGATAGGTACCCTCAGGTAGCCCTTCGAGATAGAGCCGTACACTACCCTCTTCGTCTGCCGTAACTGTTTGGAGCAGTGTACCGTCTACACCATAGAGCCGAACTTCACTCATGGGTGCTGCGCCACATAGCATTGCTTCCGCGCTCGCCGGATTTGGGTAGAGAGAGACTTTACTTTCTCTCGGTGCATTTTCAATTCCGGTCCCGGATTTTTCAACGAAAGTGACCACCAAAGTAACAAAGTTCTTCACGGTAACCTGCTTTGACTCGGTGATATCCTCTCCATTGGCTACTATGCTTTTTAGCTCCCAGTTTTCAGTAGGCGTAGTTTCTATATTAATGGTAGTGCCAAAAGGTATATCTTCAGCATCCTTTACTCCGGTAATCTTTACTTCTCCTTTACCTTGTACTTCTGTTAATACACGGAACCGCTGCGTTTCATCACCTTTATATTCTTCCCACTCTTCTGAGCCCCGATTAGCTAACACTTTCCAATTCTTGCTTTTTGCGATGTCTATGTCAGCAGCCAATACTTCATTTGCTTCTTGCTTTGTGCAGTCCTTTGCTGCAAGTACTCCTGAAGAATGTCCATTTCTCTTAGGCATATCATTCACAAGCTTATTAAATGCACTGTGAGACATACGATTATTTGAGATTTGTATCGATGCGATCAACTTATTGTTCTCCGCATTTATTGTGAAGTCTTCTACTGCACATGAAGAGCAGTCTACACTTTGTATCGCATTACAATCACTTATGTCCAGCTTTTTGAGTGGATTATTATTGCAAACTAAGTAAGCGAGATGATGTATGGAGGAGAGATCGAGGGACGCAAGCTTATTTTTTTGACACCACACTTGTAGATTCTGTACGGAACTTCCTGAAACTTCAGACTTTGGCAAGCTTAGTTGCTCCATTTCATTTTCATAGCACTGTACCAACTTGAGTTTATTCAAGCCCCTTAGATCCAAATTCTTTATCTGATTACCATAGCACCATAGATAAGTCAACTCCTTATTGTTACTTAAATCAAGGGTATTTAATTTATTCATGGCACAATTTAAGCGCACAAGCGCTTTGTTGCCACTTAAGTCCAACGCAGTCAGATGAAGAGAGCTCATATGAGCCTCCTCCAGTAAGGGCAACTTTGTGAGGTTGATCTCACTAAAGGTCCCATTGAAGGCACAATTCAGATATCTAAGTTTGGGTGTTTCCTGTAGATTCAAAGAGGTCAAGTCGTTCGAAAAGCAGGAGAGTGAATCCAATGACGCTGCGCCCTTAATATCAAGAGAAGATATCTTACTGCGAGGACACTCTAAGACCCTTATATCGCCTTTTATAGTGACTTGATTACTTTCTAACGTGTATAATTCGTAAGCGCCAAATACGTCTTTTTCTTTTACCCCTTCCAGCGAGATATTTTTACCGTCCACACGCATAATCAGCTTAGTCCCGACGGCCTTACCGGTCTGCAGGGTTATCGTTGCTGTAGTGGCTTGCCCCTGTGTGATTTGTTGAGGTCTACCGGATAATTTGGTTGCATAGTCAAGTTTTGTCGCCGTCAAATTTTCCTGACTAAGTGTAGCTCTGCTGCGAATTTGTTTTGCAGTGGTAACCACAGTGCTGTGTGCTGCAGCAGGGAGTGTGAAGAACACAAGCAACCCGGCAAGCAGCAGATTCTTGGTAGTTTTCGTTTTCATGTTTTTGTTTTTCCTTTTTGTTTGTAAAGTATATTGCTTTGTGCTATTCCCGAAGTGATTTCTCATTTCCTCGTAAAAGGTACGTGTTATTATCCAATCGGCAATGAATTAAATATTATTTATTCTATGATAGGGGCAAGCGGAGCACCATCCACTCCCTTTTCCCTCTCGGCAACATACTAAAAGTGAACCCTCACCCTACTCCGAGCCACCTCCATGGATGGCAGTTACACTAGATTTTTACAAAGGCGATGGCACACGACGGACACCCGTCCACCAAAAGGTAACGCACCTCCTTATATCTCAATGTGCTGAAAAACTCTTGATAAGTGGAGAAGGTAAAGCTGTTTTTGAATTTTACGCCCACCACTCGTAGTAGATTCAGCCAACTGCGTGTAAGCAGATTTTTATGCTCAGGCTTCACGTAAGTAGGGATTATGATTTCCCCACCTACACGACATACACGCCTCATTTCCTCCATTGCCTTCTTCGGATCGGGGAGTAGATGCAATACATTGCCCGCAATGACCTTGTCAAAAGAGTTTGTATCGTAAGGGAGCTGCGTAATATCAGCCTTGTCAAGGCGTAAATTGGTAGCCTGACTGCACTTTTTCTTCGTTTGGAGCAGCATTGCGGTGGAAAAATCCGTTGCCACAATGGATTGGCACAGCGGATATATCCGGTGTGTCAACAGCCCCGTACCACAAGCACACTCTAAAACATTATCGGTGGATTCGATCTGCTTAGCTACTATTTCGCTCACTTTCCGATTAGCCTTTCCGTTCGTTACGTTCGTAGCTGCATCATAAATCTTTGCAACATTATCCCAAATCATAAGGTTTCTCCGTACATTTTTTGCTCTATTTACCTACTTTCGCCACAAAGATATTCGCTTCAAAGGTCACCGAGTTGCAAAATGCCGAGATGGCACATAGTCCCCACCCACATAGCATCGTTATTTGATTCAGGTTCAATCGAAGCATTGCAATTACCCATCCGTATAACCGCTCTTTTTCCTTGTGAGGTGCGCCTCGTCATCTCCGTATCAAAGGAATTCTTTCTCCGGAAGAAACAGATTTTTTGTACCGTAGAATCAAATTTTTTATGCCGTACAATTAGAAAAAAGGCTATAGGGTTTTTACAAATACCCTATAGGGTTTTTCAGAAAAGGCTATAGGGTTTTTCGGGAAAGGCTATAGGAACTATTAGGGGGAAGGGCATTAGGAAGAGGATTGTGGGTAAGTAAAAGGAAATGAGAGTGGTTCGCACGATATCTCAGTGGTTTGTACTACGGGGTGAAGTGCAGAAAGCGTGGATTTGTGCAGAAGTTCCGTTACCAAATCGTTAGCCCATTCTCCGAATGGTAACGAAGAGGT
>CAMYPM010000022.1 GCA_947290775.1 uncultured Bacteroidales bacterium
GTTCACCGGCAACGACTTGGGCAAAAAGCTGGTAGCTGCCGGCCCCGCCCTCTAATTCGTATAGAGGCAGAAATATGAAACGATAAGAGAAAGGCACAGATTTCTTTGCATAGGAAGTCTGTGTCTTTTTCATTTCCCATAGAGCATTATTTATCCAACCCGAATCATAACCCTATAAATCGATATACAAATATGAGCAAGCTATTACAATGGGCACCGGTGCTACTACTGATGCCGCTATTCATAGCCGGCTGTGCCGGAGCAGAAACTGGACAAGAACAACAAAACTGGCAAACGGAAAACCTAAAGGGGGCAGTCAAGTCCTATACCCAAAGTGTATACAAGGCAACAGAAAAGTTTGGGAAAATTGAGAAAGGCGAACAAGACAATATAACGCGTGTCGTAGATAATAAAGATTTTGATAATATCATTGCAGCGTATAATGAGAATGGGGATTTAATAGAAAGAAGCATATATTATGCAGACAACACTCTTTTCTACAAAGAAAAATTCGTATACAATGATGAGGGGAAACAAATAGAAGGAGGCCAGTATGATGCAAATGGTACCCTTGAAGGAAAGACGAAGTTTCTATACGATGAAAAAGGAAATCTGATAGAAATAGACCACCACAAGTCAGATGGCTCTCTTAATGGGAAAATAATGTGTTCCTACGATGAGAAGGGAAATGAAATTGAGCGCAACAGCTACCAATCAGACGGCTCTCTTGATTGGAAAACAGTGAGTGCCTACGATGATAATGGGAATAAAATCGAAAGTACCCATTACGAATCAGACGGCTCCCTTGTTTGGAAAGAAAAGTATGTATACGATAAGAACGGGAATCGTATAGAAATGAGCATTAGTGACCAAGAAGGCGCAAATTTCAAAGGGAGGATTGCATACGATGACAAAGGGAATCCAATTGAATGGAGTGGCCATGACTCAGAAGGCAACCCCTGGGAATGTAAATGCACCTATCAATATGACGAAAAGGGCAATTGGACACAGATGGTGATATACCAAGATGGGACCCCAGTAAACATCGTTGAGCGCGAGTACACCTACTACTAATCCCCACCCACCTATTCTTGCTTCGTAAGAGCACACCTTCAGTAGATCAGAAATGGAGAAGAGCGTTGGAGGAGATATAAGCGTAGGCATTTACAAATTGATTTTAATAACATGACATAGAGGGGCACGCTTCGCCCCTCTATGTTTTTATAGGGTACATGGCTACGGCTCTATTCATTGTACCTTTCGTTTGCCCGATTAGTAAAAGCAAACAGCAAGAGGTGCCTATGCCATCCGATGAACGAGAA
Organism: uncultured Bacteroidales bacterium; assembly: GCA_947290775.1. Lineage (GTDB taxonomy): Bacteria > Bacteroidota > Bacteroidia > Bacteroidales > Porphyromonadaceae > Porphyromonas > Porphyromonas miyakawae. The sequence goes on from CAMYPM010000022.1 coordinate 1,323, forward strand.
GGTCACAACCCTAATGGGGTGCACACCGGGAATGTCAAAAGAGAGATGGGCTGCGACACCTGCCGCAACCCATCTACAATGTATGTCAAATAAATACTAATTAGCGCTTGGGTATACTCTTCAGTATTTCAACCAAATGGCGCCAGAATAGATCTACCGTTTCTATTTCACAGCACTCGCGCGGGGAGTGTACATAGCGAAGTGTAGGACCAAATGAAACCATATCCAAGTTGGGGTACTTCGTAAGGAATAGTCCACACTCAAGCCCTGCATGAATAGCCAGCACTTGCGGCTCCTTATTGAACAGCCTCTTATAGGCATCGTTTACTACCTGCAGGATCTCTGAGTCGGGATTAGGTTCCCAACCGGGATATCCATCGCGCACTTCTACCTTAGCACCGGCAAGCTCAAATACGCTCTTTACTAAGTTGCCCACATCTTCTTTGAGCGACTCCGAAGAGCTACGTTGGCTTGTCTCTACCTCTATTTCACCCGCTTTCTTCATTTTAATGGAAGCCAAGTTAGTTGAGGTTTCCACCAAGTCTTCCATGTCGTGACTCATACCCAATACCCCATGAGGCATAGCGTACAGCATACGCACGATACGCTCGGTACACTCATCGGTAATTACCTTGTCAGCCTTTTCAGCACTTTCGATAGTAACTTTTACATCGGGATCTACCTTGCGCAATTCATGCTGCATATCGCCCTGCATTTGATTTACAATAGCAGTTAGTGCCTCTTTTTTATTGGCAGGAACAGCTACTACGGCATAGGCTTCGCGAGGTATCGCATTGTGTAAGTTGCCCCCATCGATAGCGATAAGGTTCAGCGGCATCTCACTCATAGCTCTGTAGAGTACACGAGTCAAGAGTTTATTGGCATTACCCAAGCCAATATGGATCTCACCTCCGGAGTGTCCCCCCTTGAGTCCGTTGACGGTTATCTTGGCAAAGAATGAATTGCTATCTGCCTTCTTGGTATCGTAACTGATGATACCGGTAGTACCCATACCTCCTGCACAACCGATGAACATTTGCCCTTCATCTTCGCTGTCCAGATTCAAGAGAATGCTTCCCTTGATAAAACCGGGCTGAATACCGAAAGCGCCTGTCATACCGGTCTCTTCGTCTACGGTGAACAAGCATTCAATAGGACCATGCTCTACTGTATCGTCATCCAATACAGCCAAAGCAGAAGCCACTCCGATACCGTCATCTGCACCCAGTGTAGTACCTGTAGCCTTAACCCAACCATCTTCTATGATTGTCCGGATAGGATCCTTTTCAAAGTCGTGATTCACATCACTATTCTTCTCGCAGACCATATCCACATGGCTCTGCAAAACTACTGTCTTACGATCCTCATACCCTTTAGTGGCAGCCTTGCGGATAACAATGTTACCGACATGATCTTCATCAAACTCCAAGTTACGCTCTTGCGCAAACTTACGCAAATAGGCTCTTATTTTCTCCTCTTTCTTGCTCGGACGAGGTACCTTAGTTATCTCATCGAAGAAACGCCATACACCAGCGGGCTTTAAGTCTGTAATCTTCATTTTTGTTATGTCTGTTTATCTATTAATATTTATACTTATGTACTATCTTTGCAACAGTGCAAATGTAATGAAAAGAAGTATGATTGTCATCATTTCGTTAGTAATAGTTGGTATCGCTGTTCTTTTGCTCTCCATTGGCATTCTAATCAAAAAGGATGGCAAGTTTCCGAGCGGTCACGTTGAAGATATTGAGGCGCTACGCAAGAAGGGCATTCAATGTGCCCACAAAGAGCTCAATGAAGCAGCTTTCCGCCCCAATCTAAAAGACCTAATTGAAGAAAATAAATAGTAATATAAATCACAAATGAAGAAGTTCTTTCCACTTATCATCGCTTTGACAGCGCTTTCACTCACAGGATGCAACAATTCCCAAAAGGGAAGCAATACCTCCACAACCACACAAACAGAGCGGGACACACAGCAAGATACGCTTACCGCACAGAAGGCCGGTACACTCAAGATAGCATTTGTAGAGATGGACTCTGTACTGAATAACTACGAACAGTACAAAGAGATGAACAGCAAGCTGGAAAAGCGCTCCATAGAGGGACGCAATCAGCTTCAAGCGAAGATAAATGCCATTCAGAAAGCCGGAGAAGCTTTTCAACAGAAACTACAGAGCGGTGGATTTGTCAATCAAACTGCGGCACAGATGGAGCAAGAGCGCATTATGAAGATGCAGCAAGATGCCCAGACTCTTGATCAAAGACTCTCAGAGCAATATATCAAAGAGCAGGATGCGCTCAACGAAAAACTCTACAATACAATCAAAGAGGAAGTAGAAAAGATGAATAAGGAGTGGGGTTACGATCTTATCCTTTGCAATGTAAAAATGAGTGGATTGCTCTATGGCAACGCCAGTATGGATATAACCAAAGAGGTGACAGAGCAACTCAACAAAGCCTATGCAGCGGCCAAAACTGAAGACAAAAAGAAATAAAAAAGATACGCAACGACAAATATCATGCAACCACTTTACTACGTGTATCAAGATGGTATAGAGAAAGGGCCTTTTACTTCAAAAGGCATTCGAGCCTTGGATCTCCGTCCCGGTACGATCATAAGTACCTCCCTCGATAGACAGAAGCGTTTCCCCTATACAGAGGAGAAGATTGACTTTAATGATCCCGAGGAAGACAATCGACTCTATTTCTTGGCAAAAGGGGGAATTAGCACCGCTTCCCAAACCATCGCCCAACTACAAGAGAATAGAGAGCAGCTTTGCGAGGCTGAATTTATATGGACTGAAGGAATGGAACAGTGGAAAGAGCTTGAATCTTTTCCCGAACTAAAGGCCCTTTTAAAGCCCTCTGAAAAAATTCCGCCTATACCCCACAAGCGACCCGCTGCGCTCCCTCCCCTACCCCATTACAACAATGGAGGCTATAGCTCCGATACTTCGTATAGAGCCAACTATGCACAAGGCACTCCGAGCGGAGCCACTACAAAAAGCTTGTGGGAGTATTTTTGGCAATGCATCAGTAAAAAGTACGTAGACTTTAATGGTCGTGCAGGACGTAAAGAGTACTGGTCTTTTTTCCTATTCAGCAACGTGGTAGGTGCTGCGGCTAGTATGATCAACGGCACCGGCTTCTTATGGAGAATCACAGACTCTGCCTTCTGCTCATTCGATGAAATATCTGTTTTTTCAAGCCTGCCTATACTCATCTCTTTAGTTCTGCTTCTCCCCTCAATAGCGGTAGGAGTAAGGCGATTGCATGATACGAATAGAAGTGGCTGGTCTGGTGGATGCTTATTGGTCTTATACCCATTGTCGGAGTCATTATATTGCTCATTTACTTTATCCAAGAGGGGACTATTGGACCGAATCAATACGGAGAGGACACACAAAGAAGGCAATAATTTTTCACTCATTCTATCACTATGAAGTGACAAGAATAGTGATAGATTAACAAAAAGTATGTACCTTTGCCGGACCAAGGTGAGCGACTTGGCGTTCTTTTAGGGGTGTAGCGCAGTCCGGTTAGCGCGTCTGCTTTGGGAGCAGAAGGTCCGGGGTTCGAATCCCCGTACCCCTACAAACGGACGAGGAACAGGCGGTCGTGGCGTAACTGGTAGCCGCGATAGACTTAGGATCTATTGCCGCAAGGCGTGGGGGTTCGAGTCCCCCCGACCGCACGAAGGGAGCATCTGTAAGGTATGCTCCCTTTTCTTTTTCTGATTATGCCGACTTTGTTTACTGCTTCACAGATACAGCCGATGCCACCCAACTCGTTGTACGCACACAAGGTAGTACCCAACTAAAAGGGAGCCGGCTGAGCGTCATCATAGTCTACATCTCCCTTCACTTCTATCCTGTGGATGGGAGCGAACAATTAGGCAGACGGATTACGCAAGAATGGGCGGTGGATCTTCAGAATCTAACCCACAGCAAGAACGTAATGTCCCTGTTCTTTGACGAGCAGTCAGGCGACTATTCTACGATTTATACTCAAGGCTTTACGCCAATGGTTACCTACACGCTATTCTTCTCTGCGCGGTAACCTGCGGAGTAGCAAGAGCCACCTGACAAAAGGTATGTACCTTTTGCTTGATACCTATCCACAAACACCCCAGAAAATGGAGGGAAGCCCATCTTCTAAATTCTTTTTAAGTATGATCCTTTAACACAGGATTCATCCTATTCCCCTGCGGGATAGGCGGATGGGGAGGGTTTCGGGGGTATTCTCTATGCGGAGAGTGCCTTCAAGTTTATCGGCACCGGCTATATAGGTGAGGGTGAGTTCGTACGAAGCGGCACGAAGAATAAGCTGTTGATCCGTTTGCTCAATTTGGTCTATATCTATGGATTGAGGCAGTACATCGGGCAGGGATACTGTGGCGTGCCACTCCGCACCTCTACGCTCTAAGCGCAGTTCTACACGCATTTCAGCTCCCGCATAGGTAATATTCCCCTGCCAAATGCCCTCAAAGCACTGGGAAAAAGCGAATGTACAGCTCAGAAAGAGAGCGATTGCACACGCCAATAGCTTTACTTTCACGACAATAAACGCTCTAATGCAAACGCCAATAGCTTTACTTTCACGACAATAAACGCTCTAATGCACACGCCAATAGCCTTACTTTCATCACAATAAACGCTCTATGGCACAACGCTCTTCCTCCCTTTGAGCGCGCATCTGCTTAATAAAGGGCAATTCTTCTGTATTTTCCTTTAACAAAGAGAGTTCCCTTGCCGCTGCACCACTATCCGAAGCGAGCAATCCGTATACCACTTGCATGCGTGGACTCTGCTCCTTGGTAGCATCCCGAAGTAGCTCTTTTTCCAATCGCGCCGATGCTTTCAACGCTTCTGTAAGGCAGGCAGTTAAACGCTCTTCCATTGTTCCGTCAAACAAATGCGCAAGCAACGCAGTAGCTAAAGGTATCAAAAACCTATTTTGATTATCGCACTGCCGGAAGAACTCTGCCAATTGGTCAATGTTCCTCACCTTTTTTAGTTCCAGACGTTTATACAAACGAGTCAAATCAGCCTCTGAAACCGAAATACCGAATAGGTCATAATAGATGAGCGCATCCTTTTTTTGTCGCGCATTAGCGTGCAAAGCTTTTAGTGCTGCGGTGCGATCAAGACACCATTGGGCGAGTGTATTTGCCACAAATAGTACTAAAGCCCCCCGATAGTGTTCCATTCCGAACAAAAGATCTGCCCGTTCGATACTTGCGCCACGTACATTATAGCGTTCTACCTCAGTGTGTTGTTCCATAAGAAGCCGCAACGCATTATAACCGGCATACATTTCGCTCACTACGGAGGGAGGAAGGGCGCTATAATCAATTAAGTCGCCATTCTCTTTATGCACACGCTTGTCGCGCCAATACCACTTATCCTGATCGCGCAACGTACCGATGGACGCAAGCAAGGCAGCAGGCCGCAGCTTGGTAGTATTCCCCTCCGCAATAAGCTCCGAGAAGGGGAAGTGTCGCGTATCGGGTTGCGTCATCACGCGCCCTACCACTTTGGTAAAACTACCAATTACGGCAGGCCAAAGCAGGTAGGCATTGCTTGCCGTTTTGCATCCGCGCCCCATAACGCCATAGTGCATCGGACCCAAACGATAGTGATGATTGCTCTGATTGGTGCCGCTCCCGGCATTGAAAAACGATACACAACTACCAATCAAGAGCGTGGAGCGATGCATTGATATAGTATGCGGCCCCAAAAGTGCTGCTGAGGCTTCTCCATTACTAAGGTGCGAATTGGCAAAAATGAGCGTATCGTGTGCCGAGAAAGCCCCATCCATACACACCCCCTCACCGACAAAACAACGGTGCAGCACACAGCTCTCCGTAATAGCGCTCCCCGGCATCGCCACCACATCCTCCATAATTACGTTATCTCCTATAGAGGTACGGCACAGCGTAGCCCTTTCGATGCGTTTTGCGCCATAAAGAGTGGAGGCTTGAGCGATATGCACATTTCGGAGCGTTTCAACGTATTCGATACGACTGCCGGAAGCGATCCGCGCATGCTTGTCCAATTTATGCTGCGTTACGTATTGTTGCGCAATAGCACTGAGTTGCGTAGATACGGAAGGATTGTGCCTTGCAAAAATGGTCAGATAAGCAATCTGCGCCGTTAACCCTCTGTGGAGGAGAAGTGATCGGCTACCGGTTTCGTCTAAAGGAGTTATTTCAGTTCCTTCGCCACATAGCTCCTGTTCGTTGTACACCATTCTGCCAATGTGCCGAATGGTGCAACCGCTTTCTATGTGATAACCTTCTATGACACCGGAGACGTCCGCAATATTTACATTCTGCTCGATAATGCAATTTTTCAGCCGAACATTTTTGACCCTATATCCTATTATAGCCTCTTGTCGGGCAAGAGAAATCTCCCCAATAAAGGTTACATTTTCGTAACCGGTGGGGCAAAAATCGTCCGTTACACGAATAGTATCCCAGGATTGTGCCCGGCAGCCTGCATTCATAAGCTGCTGCTTTTCTTCCCCACGTAGCGCGCGCATATTAATAAATCGTATTTTCTTTATTCCTTTAGCTCGGGAATAATCATACCCAAAGCCTCTTTTACCTCTCGATAGGAAGTGCTCTGGGTGGGTATGATCAAAATGGAGTCGTATCCCGATATAGTAGCCAGTATGGCAGGATGCCCCATAGCATCTATATCGGCAGCCAAACTATTGGCATAGCCGGCACGCGTCTTTACCACAATGTAAGGCTCGGCATATACCAGCTCACTAAACCCCCGAGTAGGACTGATTCGCACTGATTTAGGCTGATTGATGGGACTATCCTCCGGCAAACGATAAAATGATTTTCCGCGGGCGCCTCTCACCTTGGTTACCTTCATTTCCTCCAAGTCACGCGATATAGTGGACTGGGCTGCTTCTAAACCATTGTGCTGTAAAAGGGCTCTCAAGCTCTTCTGATCCGGTATATCTTTACTGCGAATATACTTCGCTATGAGTACCTGCCGTTGCTCTCTAAGGGTTGACATATGCTTTTTCTTGTACTTACTTTTCCATACAAATATACAAAATGCCTGCATAAAATTCATAAAAGCAAATGAAGAAGGGATGTACAGGGAAAGAACCAAACGAAATATCTATACCCTTTCTACCCATAAGTACCCCCGGGAAAAGATACCGATCTTCCGATGAAAAGATCGGTATCTTTTAGTCAATAGATTTATAACTTTTCTTTGAAAGGTAGAGATCTTTTTTGGGGGTACTGCGTACTGCATTCTTTCTGCGCTCTTCCTTGCCGAAAAAGCCTCCTCAAGCGGTATCCGCCCCCACCTACCCCGGCTGGTGATTTCCACATAGGCACTGTATACTAGCGTCGCCCCCTATAGCGCGGATTACTAATTCTTCGGAATGTTTTCCTTTCAAGAGGACAGAAAAATCGAAAAAAGGAGATAAAAAAGAGGGGAATGGTATCTCAGTACCATCCCCCCGATCTTTTGCACTTCTCTACTACATGAGCGAGAAGCTGCGATCTATGCGGTCATCTTAGCGACGGCTAACCTTCAAATCACTCATTGCAGGGAGTTTGAAGCCGCGATTTTCTTTGCGAAGAGCAGCTCTGCGGATTTGCATAGCGTTAGACTGCTTGTCTAAGTACTGACCTTCTACAATCTGCATAAAGACACCCTTATTCTGATCGTTATAGAAAATCTGGAGACCGATCTTTCTATCCTGAGTGAAAGCGAAGTACCAACCTTCTTGGCTCTTTGCTTCATCAATCGTAAAGCCATTGGCCTTGAGCCAAGCAGCTACCTCAGGTTTAGCTAAGTCAGCAGCAGAGGCTGCACTGCATACCTGTGAATTGATGAAAACAGGAGGATTCTGAGGAGTTCCTACATAGTATGTCCAGAAGATGTTAGAAGCATCAATGCGATCTTCTTTCGTATTGAAAGCAAGATTATTTTTCTCAGATTGGCTAGCATCAAACTCACGGAACCCTAAGTTTTGTTCATAAGCCTTGATCTTATCTGCATTGAATGCAAAGAAGTTTTCTACATCGGGGAAGTCCTTTACATCAGGAATCGTAGCATGCTCTGCAGTAGCAACATTTTCAGTCAAGAATCTGATAAAGAGCTTGGTGTCGGGTTGACCATTTTCACCTGTAACCGGCTCATCAGAAGCCATAACCGTAATGGTTATGTCTCCGACTTCGCAGGTACCAGCGATCGCCTGCTGTCCCTGGATATCCATTACTTGTGCATTCTCGAAACCGTTCTTCTGAAGCATTTCAAGCGTAGCGGCACAATCTTCAAGAGACTCAGTACCTAAAGCAGCGATAGCCTTGTAATCACCCATAGAAAGACCGTAGCAAGCTACCGGAATAAGATCCAAGTTGCCTACATAAGCTTGGGTTTTGAAGCCCTGCTTAGGAGCAACAATTACATTATCCTTCAGCACTCTACCTACCTTTGCTTCATAAGCGGCAATTTCCTTATCCTTCGGACCCTTGAACTTCATCAAAGGAAGTTGGCTTTCGCCTGCAGGAGCGGCACCTTTTTCAACCTTTACTTCGCAAGTAGCGGTCAGCTGACCGATTGTTACGGTGATCACTGCATTACCCTCAGCAACTGCGGTAACTAAACCTTCGTTGTTTACGGTAGCCACAGCTTCCTTATCGCTTGAGAAAGCAGGAGTTGCGGGCAAGTCAGCAGGAGTCCAAGTAACGTTCAACTTCTGAGTTTGGGTTGCTTTAAGCGTTACAGAGGTAGGCTCAACTTTCACTTCCGTGATCGTCTTGTCACTAACTGTAATATTGCAAGTAGCCTTCTTGTTACCTACATTAACGGTAATAATAGCTTCTCCTTCCTTCACAGCAGTAACCAAACCCTTAGCGTCAACTGTAGCAACTTCGGGCTTGTTGCTGGTAAATGTAGCATTTACCTTTACTTCAGCAGGAGTCCATTCTACCTTCAACTGCTTTGTTTCACCCGGCTTAAGGAGTGCAGCAGTGGGATCCACCTTTACAGAAGTAACTTCTTTTACTTCAGGCTCATCACTCTTACAAGATGCAAATACACCTACTGTAAGTGCAAGGGCACAGAACATTAATAAAGTTCTTTTCATACCTTTCTTTGTTTTTAATAGTTATACTTAATTATAAAACTCTTTATCGCTTGAGGCACCCTCTGCTGATAAGCAAAGCACTCGGCCGACAGACAGAAACCTCCGATTCAGCACAGTAACGCCGGCTTTCGGAGTCCACATACCCCTCGCCTCGTTGCCGAAAAGAGAAATCAGTGGGTAATTTCTTGTGTTAGGGTGCACTGTTATAGTCTTACTTATTAGTCTTTCTTACATTGCAAAGATAATGATATTTTTGAATTCCTATTACTTTTATTGGTGTAAATCACATCTTGAGTGTATCCACATAGCGGAAAGCATACCGATTATTTCGCTCTGATAATGTATAAGACAGCACCTATAGCACCTCACATTCCTATACATTTTACCCTCCATACGACTCCGGACACGCACTATTTCATTCCACACTACAAGAGAGGAGAAAAGAGTCGCATTACCGATTCTCCGAAGCGCTTTGTCCGACTTCGCTGGCGCCACTGCTCTAACAGAATGGGGCTGCTATGCTGCAAATCCTCCTTAAATACAGTATTCAATTCATTAGCCACAGCGACATCGTAAATCACCGCTGCTATTTCAAAGTTGTGCTCTAAGCTTCGAAAATCCATATTGGTAGAGCCAACCATAGAGATCTCTCCATCCACCGTCAAAAACTTAGAGTGCAGAAAGCCTTTCTCATAGCGATATACCTTTACCCCGGCCTCGAGAAGGGGATCCACGTAAGAAAGAGACGCCTCTTGTACAAAGAAACTATCGCCTTTCTTTGGAATAAGCAGCTCAACCTCTACCCCACTGAGTGAGGCGATCATAATAGCACTATTAAGCGGTTCGGTAGGAAGGAAGTAGGGCGTCTCTATACAGACCTTTTTCTTTGCTCTCAATATAAGGGCGACCATGGTTTGCTCTATAGTGCGCCACATACCATTGGGTGCCCCCTTTACCAGCTGCATGCAGAGGGCCTCACCCTTTGTAGGGGGCACTTTGGCGGGAGCATTTAGCTCAGCAATATACTTAGTGCCAATATTGCTCACTACCCTTCTGGTCACTAAGTACCAATCCAAGAGGAAACAACTCTCCATCTCAGCCAGCACATCACCCGTAAAACGGAAATGGGTATCTCTCCAGGGGCCTAAGCTGTCCCCTTTGGCATAGCGATCGGCTATATTCATACCGCCCAAATAACCCACCCGACTATCTATGACTACTAATTTACGGTGGTTGCGATAGTTAGCGCGTGACGAAAGGATAGGGAAAGCCACTTTCATAAAAGCATAAACCTCTACCCCCTCCTTGCGCATACGCAACCAAAAGGCACGCTTCGTACCCCATGAGCCTACGTCATCGTACAGGATGCGTACCGCAACCCCCTCTTTTGCCTTATGAATAAGGAGTGCAGCCAGCTCCTGCCCCAGCTCATCGTCATTGAATGCATAGTATTGAAGATGAATATGGTCTTTTGCGTTGGCGATATCCTGCTTTAAGCGGTCAAACTTACTTTTACCTGTTGTAAAGATCTGCACGGAGTCATAGCCGAGCAAGGGAGAGGCTGAGTTTTTTTCCAGCAAACGCACGGTATTATCCGCATCAACTTCGAAAAGTCCCTCATTGCGCTTGGCAAGCTCCGTAGGAATGATAGAAAGCCTTTTATACACCTTCCTATTAATAAGGTAGACGTGCCGTAAGTCCTCCCCAAAGAAAATGTATAGTATCACCCCGATAACCGGCACAAAGAGCACAACCAAAAGCCAAGGAATAGCTTTTAGCGGATTCCTATTCTCCCCTATAATCACCACCATGATGCTGATTACCAAAAAGAGGTATAAAGCCGAGATAATACCAATGTTCATTTTTTCCCGTAAGCTCTATTCAAGTAGCACAAAGCTACTCATTTATCGTTTACTCTTATGCTTTGGGTGCTGCCGGAGGAGGATATGGCTCCTTCTTAACACACGTCTCGCACGATTCACAAATATAGTCACTTTGCACGATAATAATATATGCGAATCACTATTAGTACAAAAAAATATAGTTTTATTTCCTCTTATATTGTTTGTAACGATAAATCATGTATATTTGCGAAAAGAATATATTGTTATATACATTATGATGTATAACATGATTATAAAATGCCATTATGCGCCAAACAAAGACACAAATAGAGCCACAAACGCATACACACAATCACTAAACAAACATATTATAGACAACAAAGAAAGTATGATTGACTACAGCAAGTATCCAGCAGAACCGTTCCGCATCAAAAGCGTAGAGCCTGTACATATGATTAACCGCGCTCAGCGCGAGCAGGTAATTAAGGAGGCCGGCTACAACACCTTCCTGATTAATAGCGAGGATGTGTACATAGACCTTCTTACCGATAGTGGCACCAACGCCATGAGCGACCGCCAGTGGGGAGGACTTATGATTGGTGACGAAGCATACGCAGGTAGCCGCAATTTTCATCATTTGGAGGATACGGTGAGAGAGTATTTCGGCTTCAAGCACTTAGTACCCACACATCAGGGACGCGGTGCAGAGAACATACTGAGTCAGATTGCTATTAAACCGGGTCAATATGTACCGGGCAACATGTATTTCACCACTACCCGCTATCACCAAGAACGCAACGGTGGTATTTTTGTGGATGTAATCCGCGACGAAGCACACGACGCCTCTCTTTCTATCCCCTTTAAGGGCGACATTGACCTGAACAAACTCCAGAAGCTGATTGACGAGAAGGGTGCAGAAAATATCGCTTATCTATGCCTTGCCGTTACGGTTAACCTCGCGGGCGGTCAACCCGTTTCCATGGCCAATATGCGTGCCGTGAGGGAGCTAACCAATAAGTATGGGATCAAGATATTTTTTGACGCTACCCGCTGTGTAGAAAACGCTTATTTCATCAAGGAGCAGGAAGAGGGCTACGCTGACAAGAGCATTGCTGAGATCGTACACGAAATGTTTAGCTACGGCGACGGCTGTACAATGAGTGGAAAGAAGGACTGCTTAGTAAACATCGGTGGCTTCCTCTGCATGAACGACGAAGAGCTATTCATGAAAGCAAAAGAAATGGTGGTTGTGTACGAGGGAATGCCCTCCTATGGAGGTATGGCAGGACGCGACATGGAAGCCATGGCGATAGGACTGAAAGAGAGTATGCAGTACGAATACATCCAGCACCGAATACTTCAAGTACGCTATTTGGGAGATCTATTACTTGAGGCCGGTATACCTATTATTGAGCCGGTGGGCGGACATGCCGTATTCCTTGATGCAAGAAGGTTCTGCCCCCATCTTACGCAAGACCAATTCCCGGCCCAAAGCCTCGCCGCTAACCTCTACGTAGAGTGTGGTGTACGAAGTATGGAGCGCGGTATTGTGTCGGCAGGTCGCGATCCACACACCGGTGAGAATCACAGACCTAAACTGGAAACGGTGCGCCTGACTATACCCCGACGCGTCTATACCTATAAGCACATGGATGTAGTAGCCGAGGGAGTAAAGAAGCTGTACAAGCACAGAGAGACCATACGCGGACTGCGCTTCGCATATGAACCCAAACAGCTGCGCTTCTTTACGGCTCGCTTTGAGTTTATCTAACAATATATAATAAGAAGACCTACATACTTTTTTGACAGATGTCCCCTTGCTTGTAAGAGGGGGCATCTTTTTTCTTCCTTTTTTGGGACGCAATGCTCCATTGAAAAGGAGTACCTATAAAGAGAGAGAGAGAGCATCTTCCCCGAGAGAGTGCAACGAGCTAAGCTTTTTTCAAGCGATGGGAGAGTACATTCGACACAAGTTCGTTTCTCAACAAAAAATAAATTGACTTTCTCTAAACAATTGAGTATCTTTGCAGATAGAATAAATAAACATATAAATTACCCTCTAAGAGGCAAAGCAACTCACAGCCTAAAAGGGTAAGGAATATTAGCCTTTGACATAATAAAATTAGTATCATAATCATCAGTATTACTTTATGAAGAAGCATAATTTCTATGCAGGGCCCTCCATTCTGAACAGAGGGGTAATTGAGAATACGGCAAGCGCTGTTCTCGACTTTGCAGGTACAGGTCTTTCTGTATTGGAAGTATCACACCGCGGTAAAGAATTTGACGCCGTAATGGCAGAAGCACAGCAGCTTTTCAAAGAACTGCTCGACATTCCGGAAGGATACGAAGTATTGTTCCTCGGGGGTGGTGCTAGCCTTCAGTTCTATATGATTCCTTTGAACCTTCTGAAGAAAAAGGCTGCATACATCAACACCGGTACGTGGGCAACTAATGCAATTAAGCAGGCAGGCTATGTAGACAAGGTGTTTGGTACTACTACGGAAGTATTGGCTTCAAGTGAAGATAAGAACTTTACCTACATACCTAAGAACTTTACTATCCCCGAAGATATTGACTATTTCCACTACACGAGCAACAATACCATCTATGGTACGGAAATCCGCAAGGACTTCGACTGCAAAGCTCGTTTGGTATGCGATATGTCCAGTGATATTTTCTCTCGCCCGGTAGACGTATCTAAGTACGATGCTATCTATGGTGGTGCTCAGAAGAATTTGGCTCCTGCCGGGGTTACTTTCGTAGTAATCCGTAAGGATGCACTGGGTCAGGTTGATCGTCCTCTGCCCACGATGTTGGATTACAATACCCACATCAAGAAGGGTTCTATGTTCAATACTCCTCCTGTATTGCCTATCTACACAGCACTCCAAACCCTGAAGTGGTACAAGGAGTTAGGTGGCTTGAAGGTACTTGAAAAGAGGAACCTTGAAAAGGCTGAAACCCTTTACACGGAAATTGACCGCAACAAACTATTCCGTGGCACCGTAGCTGAAGAAGACCGCTCTATTATGAACGTATGCTTCGTAATGAAGGACGAATATAAGGAACTTGAACCGGAATTCGCTACATTCGCAGCAGAACGCGGCATGATTGGTATCAAGGGTCACCGCTCAGTAGGCGGCTTCCGCGCCAGCCTTTACAACGCATTAGAGCTGGAAGACGTGAAGGCTCTGGTTGCTACCATGCAGGAATTCGAAAAGAAACACTAAACTATTAAGACAAAAAACGCAAGTGTAGGGAGTGAGATGCCGTAAATGCGTCTCCCCCTGCACTTCATAAGTATTATAAGGATATGAGCAAAATATTAGTTGCCACAGAAAAACCTTTTGCACCGGCTGCTGTAAAAGGCATAAAAGAAATATTGGAAAAAGAGGGCTATTCGGTAGTTCTTCTTGAGAAGTATACAGAAAAGAAGCAGCTGTTTGAAGCTGTTGCTGATGTAGAGGCTATCATTATCCGTAGCGACAAAATCGATAAGGAAGTATTTGACGCTGCAAAGAAGCTGAAGATTGTGGTTCGTGCCGGTGCCGGCTACGATAACGTAGATTTGGACGAAGCTACCAAGCACAATGTTTGCGTAATGAATACACCGGGGCAGAACTCCAACGCAGTAGCCGAATTAGTTATGGGTATGCTGGTTTATATGAACCGTGTGCGCTTTAGCGGTAAGAGCGGCAAAGAACTGAAGGGCAAAACGCTTGGAATCGTTGCTTTCGGTAACGTAGGACAAAACGTAGCCCGCATTGCTAAAGGCTTCGGAATGGAAATAAGTGCCTATGATGCCTTCCCTAACAAGGCTAAATTTGAAGAATACGGCGTTAAGTATGTAGCTTGCGAAAAGGAACTTTTTGCTAACAACCAGATCATTTCGTTGCACGCTCCTGCAACGCCAGAAACAATTAAGTCGATCAATTACGATCTCGTAATGTCAATGCCGAAGAACGGTATTATCGTGAACAGTGCTCGTAAGGAGATTATCGACGAAGAAGGGCTACTCCGCGCTATGAAGGAGCGTGAAGACCTTACTTATATTACAGACATCATGCCGACAAATAACGACGAAATGGTGGCTGCTCTAGGCGATCGTTACTTCTCAACTCCCAAGAAGATGGGTGCACAAACAGGGGAAGCTAATGCCAATGCAGGTCTTGCTGCTGCACGTCAAATCGTTGGATTCCTGAAGAATGGCGAAGAGCGCTTCAGAGTAAATAAGTAAAACTCATGCATGGGCACAGAGACCATACTTTGTGCCCCTGCTTTTTAAAAGACTATACCTATGGCAAGAATAAAACCATTTAAAGGCTTAAGACCGCCCAAAGATTTAGTTGAAAAGGTCACCAGCCGCCCTTACGACGTATTGTCAAGCGAAGAAGCTCGCCAAGAGGCTAAGGGCAATGAAATGTCGCTCTATCACATCATTAAGCCGGAGATAGACTTCCCTGAAGGAACGGACGAACACGATCCTCGTGTTTACGACAAAGCAGCAGAAAACTTTGCTAAGTTCCAGGAAAAAGGCTGGTTAGTTCCCGATGAAAAGGAACTGTATTACATCTATGCCCAAACGATGAACGGCAAAACGCAATATGGGTTGGTTGTTGCCGCTTGGGTTGAGGATTATATGCAGGGTCGCATCAAAAAGCACGAGCTAACGCGCCGCGATAAGGAAGAAGACCGTATGAAGCACGTTCGCGTTAATAATGCAAATGTAGAGCCGGTATTCTTTGCTCATGAGGACAATGAGGAGCTAAACAAGATTATTGCCCGCTACACAAAAGAGCGTCCCCTATATGATTTCATAGCCCCCAACGATGGCTTCGGACACAAGTTTTGGATTGTAGATAAAGACGAAGACATCAAGCGTATTACAGAGATCTTTGCCGGCTTCGACTCCATGTATATTGCCGACGGTCACCACCGTAGCGCAGCAGCAGCCTTGGTAGGCGCTGAGAAAGCTAAGAACAACCCCAACCATAAAGGTGATGAGGAGTACAACTACTTTATGGCGGTTTGCTTCCCAGCTAATCAGCTGACTATCATAGACTACAATCGTGTAGTAAAGGATCTCAACGGCTTGACGGAAGAGCAGTTTCTTAAAAAGTTGGAAGAGCACTTTGTGGTTGAAAATAAGGGCAAAAACGAATACAGACCCAACAAGTTACACAACTTCTCACTCTACTTGGGAGGCAATTGGTACTCACTCACAGCTAAGCCCGGCACTTACGACGATAACGACCCAATCGGCCAGTTAGACGTTACTATTTCCAGTGATCTGATTCTGCGCGATATTCTTGGTATTACCGATTTGCGTAGTGATAAGCGCATTGACTTTGTAGGCGGTATCCGCGGCTTGGGAGAGCTAAAGAAGCGTGTGGATAGCGGTGAAATGAAGGTTGCTTTAGCACTGTATCCCGTAACGATGAAGCAATTGATGAACATTGCCGATACGGGTAACATTATGCCGCCGAAGACCACTTGGTTTGAACCGAAGCTCCGCAGTGGCTTAGTAATCCACAAGTTGGATTAAGCACCTGCTTCTGAATTTATTACAGGAAGGGCGACGCAAGGCTATTATTGCGCTGCCCTTTCTACGTACACGTTGCTCATTGCGTAATATTGAGTAACTTTGGACCGGAATATGGTAGTTGCCTAAGATTGAGAGATTAAGATAGCTATGGATAGTACTTCAAACATAACAACTGAAACGATTCGTAAGGACCTTCGTTACCTTGAATTGCTTTCACAAAGCTTTCCCACACAAGCGGCTGCTTCTACAGAGATTATAAACTTAGAGGCTATTCTAAACCTACCCAAGGGCACAGAGCACTTTTTGGCTGATGTGCATGGGGAGCATGAAGCATTCAATCATGTACTGAAGAATGCCTCCGGTAGCGTACTCCGCAAAATAAATGAGCTTTTCGGAAACTCCATGCTCGAACAAGAAAAAGCCGAGTTTGCCACACTAATCTATTATCCACACGAGAAGCTGGAACAACTACACAAAAAGCTCGGTAAGGATATGAACGATTGGTACAGAGTTACGCTCAACCGATTAGTTCAACTTTGCCGTAAAGCCGGAGAAAAGTACACGCGTTCCAAAGTGAGGAAATCTCTCCCTAAGGACTACAGCTATATTTTGGAAGAACTTTTGCATGAGAAGGGAGAGGCTTCAAGCAAATCAGCTTATATAGCGAGTATTTTTGACACAATTGTTTCTATCGGCAAAGCAGATGAATTTATCATAGCCTTATGCGAAACGATACAAAGATTGGTCATTGATCGCTTACACTTAGTAGGTGACGTATTCGACAGAGGGCCGGGAGCACAGTTTATATTAGAAACAATTGCACACTACCACAATGTAGATATCCAATGGGGGAACCATGATATACTTTGGATGGGAGCAGCTGCCGGTAACGAGGCTTGTATGGCTTGCGTTATTCGTATTGCGCTTCGATATGCAAACTTAGATACGATTGAGGCGGGGTATGGTATTAATATGCTTCCGTTGGCTCGCTTTGCCATGGATACATATGCAGGGGATCCGTGCAGCGAGTTTCAACCCAAGCTCGGAGATGCTGATGTAACGTATGACGATAAGAGCGTTTACCTGATTAGTCAGATGCACAAGGCCATCTCCATTATTCAGTTCAAATTAGAAGCTCAACTGATTGCAGCGCATCCTGAGTACCACATGGAGTGCCGTAACCTGCTGCACAGGATAAATTTCGAAAAAGGCACTGTTGACCTAACGGGTGCTGCAGCAAATGGGACAAGTGGAGAGTACCCAATGCTCGATATGAACTTTCCTACGGTAGATCCGAAGGATCCCTATAAGCTAACAGATGGAGAGCGGACGGTAGTGGCTAAATTGATGGAGTCCTTTAAGCGTAGCGACAAACTTCGTGAGCATATTGAAGTAATGTATCGCTTAGGTAGCATGTACCTCGTATGCAATGGAAACTTGCTTTTCCATGCCTCTATGCCTCTTGATGCAGATGGCAATTTAAAGGAAGTCACTCTGGGCAGAAGCAA
Organism: uncultured Bacteroidales bacterium; assembly: GCA_947290775.1. GTDB lineage: Bacteria > Bacteroidota > Bacteroidia > Bacteroidales > Porphyromonadaceae > Porphyromonas > Porphyromonas miyakawae. The sequence continues at coordinate 19,352 of CAMYPM010000022.1, forward strand.
ATACAAAGGCAAAGCTCTATATGACAAAGTCGATAGTATTATACGGAGTGCCTATTTTGCTCCTCGAGGCTCTGTAGAAAGACGGCGTGCCACAGACTTCATGTGGTACCTATGGTGCGGAGCCGACTCACCTGTATTCGATAAATCTGCAATGACTACCTTTGAACGCTATTTTATCAAAGATAGTGCTACGCACAAAGAAGAGAAGGGACATTACTATAATTTCCGCAAGAATGCAGAAACAGTAGATCTTATTCTTGCCGACTTCGGCCTCTCCGGAGCCGATTGTCACATTATCAACGGACATGTCCCCATTAAGGCAGTTAAAGGAGAAAAGCCGGTGATGGCGGATGGGAAGCTACTTGTGATTGATGGAGGATTTAGTCGCGCATATCAGCCTAGTACAGGAATTGCGGGCTATACATTGATATTCAATTCGCAAGGACTACACCTCGTACAACATGAACCCTTCACTTCAAAGAAACAGGCTATTGAAAATCTTGACGATATACGAAGTGTAACTGTCCTTACAGAGGCTACTTCACACCGCATATTGGTTGCTGACACTGATGTAGGTAAAGAACTTAGAATGCAGGTTGACAACTTGCAAAAGTTGCTAGCTGCTTATAAGATGGGACTTATTAAAGAAAAATTCAATAAGCGCAACAAGTAGGGTTACCGATAGCGATATAGTATGCGTCGAGTAATAAAGGTATTGTGGTGGATATTTCTTGCCGGATGGCTCTTTGTAGCTATCGTATTCTCTCTAATTGCAATGGGGGTCATTGGCTATATGCCTCACATTGAACAATTACAGAATCCGATAGATAAATATGCCTCCCAGCTTATTTCCTCTGATGGAGTGGTTGTAGGATCCTACGCCCGATCAGGAAGCAATCGCCTTTACACTTCTTACGATGAACTCTCGCCACACCTTGTAAATGCACTCATTGCAACTGAAGATGTACGCTTCAATAAGCATTCGGGGATTGACATGCGCTCAGTGGGAAGAGCATTCGTAAGAACCGGTCTATTGCGACAAAGGAGCGGTGGTGGCGGAAGTACTATCTCACAGCAGCTTGCCAAGCAGCTATACTCCCCGAAGGCAGAAAATATTTTTGAGCGTCTTTTACAAAAACCGATTGAGTGGGTTATTGCATCTCGAATAGAGCGTTACTATACGAAAGAGGAGATTATCAGCCTGTACCTCAATCAGTTTGACTTCCTCTATAACGCAATAGGCATCCGCTCAGCTGCGCAGACCTATTTTGGGAAAACACCGGATCAGCTTAACATACAGGAAGCTGCGACATTGGTAGGAATGTGTAAAAACCCATCCCTATATAATCCTGTTTTGCATAAGACTCCCGAGAAATCCATTGAGCGACGCAATGTGGTCTTTAGGCAAATGCAGAAAGCACGCATGCTTACTAAGCAAGAGGTTGACTCGCTTTGCCGGCTACCCATGGAATTGGATTTTAAAGTACTGAGTCACACAGACGGATTGGCGCCTTACTATAGAGAGCATATTCGTCTGCTCCTTACGGCGAAGAAGCCCAAGCGAAGCGACTATAATCAGTGGACTATAGACCAGTACCCCATAGACTCCGCTGCGTGGGTAAATGATCCCTTATATGGTTGGTGCAATAAGAATAAAAAAGCTGATGGATCAAATTATGACCTCTATAGTGATGGGCTAAAAATATATGCCACCATTAACAGCAAAACGCAACAATACGCAGAAGAGGCCATAAATGAGCATATAGGAGGCTTCCTACAGCCTATCTTTGAGCAAGAAAAGAGAGGTTCTGCTACGGCCCCATACTCTTCTTCCGTTTCCTTAACTGATCGAGAGGAAATGATCCAACGCTCTATGCGACAATCTGATCGTTGGCAACAAATGAAAAAAGAGGGGGCGTCTGAAGCAGCCATTTTAGCTTCATTTAAAGTACCGCATCAGATGCAATTGTGGAGCTGGAAGGGACCGATTGATACCTTGCTAAGCCCGCGAGACTCAATTCTCTACTATAAGGGTCTGCTTCGTGCCGGATTTATGGCGATGAATCCCTTTAATGGGCATGTGCTGGCGTATGTAGGAGGAATTGATTTCCGCACATTTAAGTACGACATGGTCTCTATGGGACGTCGACAAGTCGGCTCTACGATAAAGCCGTTCCTTTATTCACTTTCTATGATAGAGGGCATTACTCCCTGCAATATGGTGCTTCACGAGCCAATCACTCTATACGATGCCAATGGACGGCCCTGGACGCCTCGTAGTGGAGGTGCCAGACGGCAAGGAGAAATGGTATCCATCCGATGGGGATTGCAGAATTCATCTAACTGGGTGACTGCCTATTTAATGAGTCGTACTTCGCCCTTTACATTTGCCAGATTGCTTCGTTCTTTCGGATTTACCGGCTATATCGATCCAGTTGTGGCGTTGGCGACAGGAACGCCCGACGTATCGCTGAGCGAAATGGTTAGCGGATATTCTGCATTTGTGGCTCAGGGTATTAGGGTAGAACCCCTCTTTATCAGCCGCATAGAGGATCAATATGGTAATGTGATTGCATCCTTTGCACCTCGTGTGACTGAAGTACTTCCGGAGGATGCTGCCCTAAAAACACTTGATATGATGCAAGCTGTAGTGAACGGGGGGACCGGAGGGAGACTTCGTTTCCGCTACAAGCTGAATATGCCTTTAGGAGGAAAGACCGGTACAACGCAAAACAATAGCGATGCTTGGTTTATAGGTTTTTCTCCCGAAATAGTAGCGGGTTGCTGGGTAGGAGGAGAAGATCGCTCTATCCATTTCAATTCAACTGCAATGGGGCAAGGTGCTTCTGCTGCACTGCCTGTATTTGCTCTCTTTATGGACAAAGTGTACAAGGATTATACATTGGGTTACTCATCAGATGAATCATTTAAAATTCCACCTAATTATAACCCCTGTGGCTCTGGATACGAAGATGAACCACTGATACCTTACTCTTCTGTAGAAGAAGTTACCTCATTGGATGAGATTGACGATACACAAGAAACAGCAGAATAAGGACTTTGATTAACAAAACCGAAATCGAAACATTATATATTGAACATTATCTGAGTAAAGAATAGTTAGAAACACAATGGAGAAAAAACGTGTTTACACTTTCGGCAACGGAAAAGCCGAAGGAAGCGCTGACATGAGAGAATTGCTCGGCGGTAAAGGAGCTAATTTAGCTGAGATGAACCTCGTTGGAGTACCGGTTCCTCCCGGTTTTACCATCACTACCGAAGTTTGTACCGAGTATTATACATTAGGGCGCGATGCTGTACAAGAACATTTGACAAAGGAAATTGAGAATGCCATTGCAGGTGTCGAATCTATTATGGGCACTAAGTTTGGCAGTATTGATAATCCATTACTTTTATCTGTGAGAAGTGGTAGCCGTGCTTCTATGCCCGGTATGATGGATACTATCCTCAACTTAGGACTTAATGATGAAGTTGTGATTGGCTTAGCCAAGAAAACGGGTAATGAGCGTTTTTCTTGGGATTCATATCGTCGTTTCATACAAATGTATGGGGATGTCGTATTGGGTCTTAAGCCTACTACAAAAACTGAAATTGATCCTTTTGAGCAGATTATTGAAGATGTAAAAGCTGAGACAGGTGTAACCCTTGATAGCGACCTTACAACAAATGACCTCAAGGAGCTTGTGAAGCGTTTTAAGGAAGCTATCAAAAGCCGTACCGGCAAAGACTTCCCCACAGATCCTTATGAACAATTGTGGGGAGCTATTATGGCAGTATTCAACTCATGGATGAACGAGCGTGCGATCATATACCGTCGCCTTGAGGGCATTCCCGAAGAATGGGGTACAGCTGTCACGGTACAGGCTATGGTATTTGGTAATATGGGTGAAACATCTGCCACTGGTGTATGCTTCTCTCGTAATTCGGGTACCGGAGAGAATTTATTCAATGGTGAATACTTAGTAAATGCACAGGGCGAAGATGTGGTAGCGGGCATCCGTACTCCGCACGAAATCACTAAAGAGGGTTCTATTCGCCGCGCTAAGAACGAAGGTATTTCAGAAGAAGAGAGAAAGAAAAACTTCCTTTCGTTAGAAGAGACCTTCCCCGAGTTATACCAACAGCTTTTCGACATTCAACATAAGCTGGAGCAACACTATCGCGATATGCAGGACATGGAGTTCACTATCCAAGAAGGCAAACTCTGGTTCCTCCAAACACGTAATGGGAAGCGTACCGGTAAGGCCATGGTAAAGATCGCCATGGATTTCTTAGCAGAAGGCTTGATCACAGAGGAAGAAGCAATTATGCGTATTGAGCCCAATAAACTTGATGAACTACTACACCCGGTATTCAACAAGGAGGCTCTAAAAAAAGCGGTAGCTATCACAAAGGGACTACCTGCTTCTCCGGGTGCCGCAACCGGTAAGGTTGTTTTCTTTGCCGATGATGCTGCTACCTATAGCCACAATGGAGACCCTGTTATCCTGGTTCGCTTGGAGACTTCTCCTGAGGATTTGCAAGGAATGACTGTGTCGGAAGGTATTGTAACGGCTCGTGGCGGAATGACTTCACACGCTGCTGTAGTCGCTCGCGGTATGGGCAAATGCTGTATTACGGGCTGTAGCGAGATGGTTGTCAACTATGAGAAGCGTACATTCAAAGTTGGTGATCGCACTTTCCACGAAGGTGATTTCATCTCTATCAATGGGTTTACCGGTGAGGTATTTGAAGGCAAGATAGAAACGGAAGCTGCCCGATTGGACGAGGACTTATCCAAGCTCCTTAAACTGGCTGACAGCAAGGCTCGTCTCAAAGTACGTGCTAATGCCGACACTCCACACGATGCTACTACGGCACGCGACTTAGGTGCTGTGGGTATTGGGCTTTGCCGTACGGAGCACATGTTCTTCGAAGAAGCTAAGATTAAAGCAATGCGTGAAATGATCTTAGCCAAGGATCAGGAGGGCCGTATAAAGGCTTTGGCTAAAATACTTCCTTTCCAGAAGAAAGACTTCTACGAGATCTTCAAAGCTATGGACGGACTGCCTGTAACCGTTCGTTTGCTTGACCCACCTCTCCACGAATTTGTACCTCATGATATAAAGAGCCAGAAAATCATGGCTGATGACATGGGCATTGACGTAGAAGAGGTTATCGAGCGCGTGGGTAAGTTGAGTGAACAGAATCCTATGCTGGGTCACCGTGGCTGCCGTTTGGGAAACACATTCCCTGAAATAACGCACATGCAGACTGTTGCTATCATGAGTGCCTGCTGTCAACTTACGAAGGAGGGATACACCACCCTACCCGAAATTATGGTACCGCTCGTTGGTATTCTTTACGAATTTAAGGAGCAAGAGACTGTTATTCGTGCTGCCGCTGAAGAAGTCTTCAAGGAGTATGGAGTTCGTATTGACTATAAGGTAGGCACGATGATTGAGATTCCTCGTGCTGCTCTCACGGCAAACCGTATTGCATCGAGCGCTGAATTCTTCTCCTTCGGTACGAACGACCTTACGCAGATGACGTTCGGCTACTCGCGTGACGATATAGCTAGCTTCTTGCCGACCTACTTAGAGAAGAAGATCTTGAAGGTAGACCCCTTCCAAGTACTTGACCAAAAGGGAGTAGGACAGCTAATCAAGATTGCCACCGAGAGAGGGCGCGAGATTCGGCCGGAGCTTAAGATCGGTATTTGCGGAGAACATGGAGGAGATCCCTCCAGCGTTAAGTTCTGCCATCGCGTAGGACTTAACTATGTAAGCTGCTCTCCGTTCCGTGTGCCTATTGCTCGCATGGCTGCTGCACAAGCAGCTCTTGAAGAATAGAACACGAGCCAAATAACCCAATGTCGGGCTGTAGTAACTCAATGTTATTGCAGCCCGATTTTATTTAGTCTTCATTATATGCTTTGCGTACTCCTTTGAAGTAACTTATTAAGGAGAGAGCATAAAAAATATATGATAGCACTTCAGAAGGGGAAGTACTACAAAGCTGTCCTATTAAGATGGATTGAATAAGATAAGGTATCTTTGTCTGCTAAAAGGAGCTACTAATAGCATGAAGCATAGCATAGAGGAAGAGAAAAAGGTAGTGGAGTATATGATACGTCTCTACTGCTCTAAGAAGGAGGGGCATCGTGAACTCTGTCCGGAGTGTCGTCAGCTTCTCGCCTATGCCTCTAACCAGCTTGACCATTGTCGTTATGCATCCCTCAAGCCGACTTGTAGAAAGTGCCCTATACACTGCTATCGTCCAGAAATGAAAGCACGCATTCGCACTATAATGAGGTGGGCTGGACCTCGGATGCTCTTTTACCACCCAATAGCAGCTATCAGACACGTTATACGGGAACTTAGAAAATAAGTACCTTCGACATCCCATACAACGGCCAGGACAATGACGAGTACGAAAAGATGCAGTTCTACTACCAATCCTGATCACCTAGGTAGCAGTAGCTATATCACCGACCTCGATGGCGAGATGTCGCAGCACATCGGGTATGTGCCGTTTGGTGAGGTGTTCATAGAAGAGCGTAACAACATATGGAACACTCCTTACCTCTTCAACGCTAAGGAGTTTGACGAGGAGACGGGTATGTACTACTATGGGGCAAGGTACTATGAGCCGAGGTTGAGTCTGTGGATGAGCGTGAACCCGATCTCTAATTATGACCCACGAAATGAAGAAAATAAACTTCTCTAAACCTGTCACTTAATTTTGATTAGATGCCTAAATAATAATGATAGAAAGCATTATAGATTCACATATAACAGAGCAACTATATAAAATATATAGTTTAGACATTGACGGTTTTGTCAATAACCAGGAGCAAGTCAAAACTTTAAATTTTGAATATGAATGGCCTGTTGTTGATTTTTTAGAGCCTGTTTTTATGCCTTTGTTCCAAAACATAGACTCCAACTTTATCTACTTAACAAAAGGGTATAATATAACAAAAGATGAAATCTATTCTATATTTTCAAGGAAAGAGTTTATAGAGTTCATGAGAGGAAACAAGACTTATACTCCACGAGGGCGAAGCAAGGAAAGTATTGACACTTATTACATGATAGGCCTAACTATTTTTGACGAAACGTTCGAATGGTTAATCCATAATAATGTTGACGTGGGGTATTTAACCTTTTCTTTTCAAATTAAGAAATTCAACAATGAGAAAATACTAAATTTACTCACGAACAACAAGTGGTTTGTGC
>CAMYPM010000023.1 GCA_947290775.1 uncultured Bacteroidales bacterium
AGAGGAAAGGAAACGAAAGTAGGTCAGAAAACTTTCGTTTCCCGACCTACTCGATAAAAAAAGTATAGATATACCATTTGAAAGATCTATATCTTTCACTCAAAAGATCTGTATCTTTTGATTGAAACATCTATAAGTTTTAGTTGAAAGATTCTGATAAAATATTTTGTTTATCAGAATGTATTGCAAAAGTGCTACTTACTCCGAAGTGCATTGATAGAACATTTCTAATCGATGGTAATATTATTGTAACATTTTCTCAAGAGTTATTTGCTTCCAATTCGTTATCTTTGAGTAGATTGATAGTGCAGAGTAAAAAGTATAGTATGGGTAAACAGAAACAGGCAAAGAAAATAAAATTTCCTTATGTGGAGCGAGACGTAAGTTGGATGTACTTTAATCGTCGCATTTTACTGGAAGCTGAGCGAGAAGATGTGCCCCTATTAGAGCGGATAAAGTTTTTAGGTATTTATTCTAATAATTTAGATGAGTTCTTTCGTGTACGAGTAGCTTCATTACGTCACGAAGCAGAAGGGAAAAGTGATGAAAATCGGAAAAAAGAGGAAAAGGCACAGAAAACGCTCAAAGAGATTTACAAACTGTCAGATGCCGGTGCTAATCAGTATGACTTGTGCTTCAATAAGCTAATGGATGCTCTTGAAGCAGAACATATTCACATAATCGATGAAAATCAGTTAAAACCGCAGCAGGAGCAGCAGGTGCTATCTTTCTACCTTAATAAACTAAATGCCTCCACGAATCCACTTTTTATCCAAAAGATGCAGTTTTCAGCTGAACAGATGGACGAAGCTCTGTACTTAGCTGTTGACCTTAAGCAGCTTGATGAGGATGGCGAGGTGATAAAGCGTGATACCGCACTTATTCGTGTGCCTGTAGAGAAGTTTGGTCGCTTTGTGCGCTTGCCTGATGATAATGGCGAAACCTACTTGATGTTCCTTGATGATGTTATTCGCTACAATCTAAAGTATATCTTCGTGGGATTACCTTACAATAGTTTTAAGGCTTATGCTTTTAAGTTCACAAAAGATGCCGAGATGGACGTTGAGGGTGGGCTTGAAGATAGTATGCTGGAGCGTGTGACCAGTGGTATAAAAAATCGCCGAAAGGGGGAAATGCTTCGTATGGCTTTTGATCGCAATATGCCTTTGCGTATCAAGCGCCAACTCTTTAAGAAAGCTGAGTTAGACCACAATGATGCCCGCATGGCAGGAGGGCGCTATCACAATACTAAAGATCTATTGGGCTTTCCTGATTGTGGAAGAAAAGATCTACAGTTTACTCCCCAGCCGCCTTTGATGGGAAGTAATATAGACTTTTCGGATAGTATGATTGATTCTGTGCGATGCAGGGATTATGGTCTTCACTTCCCCTATCATAGCTTTGACCGCTTTCTCCGACTGTTGCGTGAAGCTGCTATTAGCAAAAGTGTAAAAGAAATTAAAATTACTTTATATAGGGTAGCAAAGCACTCTAATGTGGTTGAAGCTCTAATGGCTGCCGCTGCAAATGGTAAGAAAGTAACAGCGGTAGTAGAACTATTAGCTCGCTTTGACGAAGAGAGTAACATTTCGTGGAGCCAGGAGATGGTTGATGCCGGAGTGCATGTAATCTTTGGACCGGAAAAGCTAAAGATCCACAGTAAATTAGTCTATATTAGTACACGCGATGGGGATATTGCTTGCATAAGTACCGGTAATATGCACGAGGGTACTGCTAAGATTTATACGGATTATATGCTTATCACCCATCGCAAGTCTATAGTAAATGAGGTTGCGAAGGTATTTGACTTTATTGAAAGACCATTTATTAATACCCATTTTAGAGAGCTAATCGTCTCGCCTAATGATATGCGGAAACGCTTTACAGCACTTATAAATAGGGAAATACGCAACAAAAAAAAGGGGTTAGAGGCCTTTATAAGGATTAAAATCAATCATATAACTGACCGATACCTTATATCGCGTCTATATGCAGCAGCTCAGGCAGGAGTGAGGATTGAGTTGCTGGTACGCGGAAATTGTAGCATAGTACCTGAGGTTAAAGGAATAAGTGAGGGAATTAAGTTACATGGAATAATCGATAGGTATTTAGAGCATTCTCGTATTTTCATATTTGGAAATGGGGGAGAGCCACTATACTTTATAGGATCAGCAGATTGGATGGAGCGTAACTTAGATCGTCGTATTGAGGTTATTACACCTGTATATGAAGAGAATATAAAGGCTGATTTAGATCGCATCGTAACCCTTGGCATGCAGGATGTGTCACAAGCTTACTATGTGAATTACAATGACGGAATTCCTCTTCGCTCAGTTAGCGAGAAACCTTGGTTCCGTTCTCAAGAAGCACTCTATAAATATTACAAAGAAGCTGAGGGAGACTCTATCGTATAATCACATATAGGAGAATGAATATCAAGTATTTTGCCGGTATAGATATAGGCTCTAATGCGATTAGACTTTTGTTGAAGAGAGGTTATCCTGATGAGCCGCAGTTAACATTGGAAAAAGTCCAACTTATTCGTGTCCCCATTCGTTTGGGTGAGGATGTATTTATTGAAGGGAAAATATCCAAAACGAAGCGGAAACACCTCATTAGTTTGATGACTGCCTATCGTGAGATTATGTCTATTTTTGATGTAGTCGCTTATCGGGCATGTGCAACGAGTGCAATGCGAGAGGCAACTAATGGAAAGAAAATAGTTGCAGAAATAGAAAAAAGTACTGGAATTAAGATAGATATCATTACCGGTAAAGAAGAAGCTCGTTTGGTGGGTGATATACGTCTTCGTTTAGCCACTCCTAAAAATAAATCAGTTTTGTTTGTAGATGTGGGAGGTGGTAGTACGGAGTTGAATCTCTTCTCTGAGGGACGTCTGCTCTCCTCCGGCTCTTTCCCCATTGGCACCGTGCGTATGCTTGAGGGAAAAGTTGAAAGTGGTATTTACGATGCCTTTATTGATGTGCTTTCAAAGATTGCTGCTGAGTATGAGGATATTGTAGTGATCGGTACAGGAGGCAATATCAATAAATTAGTAAGATTAGGCGAGAATGCTTTATCCACAGAGAAGGAGCGGTATATTTCAACTGCCGACCTTCATGCACTTTTTGATGAACTTGCCCCATTAGAGTTTACAGAGCGAATGAGGCGCTTTAATCTTAAGCCGGACAGAGCGGATGTTATAGTGCCGGCAGCGCAAATATTTCTTTCTGTTGTGGATACTTTAAAAGCAAAGGGTATTTCTGTACCTACCAGTGGACTTGCCGATGGTATCATAGATGATCTGTTTACTAATTATGTAAAAGAGCAAAACAGTTTGGAGCCGTGAAAAAGGCTCTTACGAGCAGAGAAAAACCTATTTGTCGGTTACTCGCTCAAATGCGGAATCCGGAAGATACTGCCTTGTGGATGAAGGGCGAATTTATGCCCGTGAGGTATTCTGCAAAGAACTTAGCTTTGTGATACTCTATCTTTAATTACCTAACTTTGCTTGGAGAATAAGATTAAGTAAGGTATAGGGAATTAAGTCATGCAGAACTTCAGTTTCAAAAATCCGACAAAACTCATCTTTGGAAAGGATTCGATCAGTACACTGAGTAAAGAGATTCCGACAGGCACAAAGGTACTTCTACTTTTTGGGGGAGGCAGTGTGAAGCGTAATGGTGTGTATGAGAAAGTAACAAATGCACTCAAAGAATACGATACGAAGGAGTTTTGGGGTATAGAAAGTAATCCTAAAGTTGAAACTTGCAGAGACGCTATTGCCGTAGGTCGTGCGCATGGAAGTGATTTTGTACTGGCTGTAGGCGGTGGCTCGGTAATAGATGCTGCAAAGCTTATTTCTGCATCACTTTTATCAGAAAAAGATCCTTGGGACATAGTGAGACGAGGAGTAACTAAAGGCCCCTTTGTGCCTTTGGGTACAGTACTTACTATTCCGGCAACAGGAAGTGAAATGAACCGAGGAAGTGTTATTTCAAAGGGGGAAACCAAAGAGAAATTTGCATTTTATGGACAATTTCCCTCCTTTTCTATCATAGACCCTGAGGTGACCTATTCATTACCTAAGTATCAGTTGGCTTGTGGGGTTGCTGATAGCTTCGCCCATATACTGGAGCAATATATGACCTATCCCGGACAAAGTCGAGTAATGGATCGCTGGGCAGAAGGCTTGTTACTTACCTTACAGGAGATCGGCCCTAAGGTCGTGTGGGAAGCCCCTGATTATGACCTGCGTTGCGACTTTATGGTTACTGCTACGATGGCGCTTAACGGCTTTATTGCATGGGGGGTGGTCGAAGATTGGTCTACCCATATGATCGGACATGAATTGACTGCTCTATGCAATATTACACATGGACATTCGCTTGCAATTGTATTTCCTGCTCTTCTGAGCGTGATGAAAAATTATGGTAAAAGAGAGAAACTCCTGCAATATGCCGATCGTGTGTGGGGGATCACAGCGGGGAATGAGGAAAAGCGTATTGAAGCTGCAATTGCTATGACCGAAGGTTTTTTCCGCTCTATCGGCTTATTAACTCGTTTAGAGGAAAATGCTATCGGAGAGGATATTATTGAGGAAATAGTGCACCGCTTCAGAGAACGTAAGGTGCAGTTTGGTGAAAAAGGCTTAGTAGATGCAGAGAAAACTAATGAAATTCTACATTTAGCATTGCCTAAAAGTGATACCCTTCCTGCAGTTCGACCTCTTGAATAAACGATACTTTGAACAATAAAGAGAAAATGCTCTTTCGTAACGATAGAGCACCAAAGCGACGGAACCCATTTAGCGAAAATGGTACTCCGCAAGTAAAGCGCATAGCTACTGATGCCTGTCTCCTTATACTGGGAGCTATCTTCCAGTCGGCCGCCTATGGTCTATTTAATGCACCTGCCGGCATTGTACCCGGGGGGGTATATGGTATCAGTATAGCGATTAACCATTTGACTAAAGGAATTTTTGAGGCTTGCCCAAATGGCTTGCCCATTGGAACGGTATCGCTCTTTTTTAATATCCCTCTTTTTCTACTTGCAGCTCGCTCGTTAGGAGTTAGGTCCGGAGTTAAAACAGTAGCTACTTTTGTACTAATTGCCTTGATGACGGACTTTATAACTAAGTATATTACGAAAGGGCAACCGGTTGTGGTAGGCGATCCTCTTCTCTCCGCTGTGTATGGGGGAGCAACGCTCGGTTTAGGGGTATTCCTTACCTTTAGAGTAGGAAGTACCAGTGCCGGAACGGATGTATTGGCACGTGTGCTGTCAAAGGGAACCAATAACAAAACAAGTAACTATATCATTCTTATTGATTCGTTGGTTGTACTCTTTGGGCTGCTTGTCTTTAGAGATATTAAGGTGCCGCTTTATTCCCTGATAACGATATTTTGTTATGGTAAGGTGCTTGATTTGTTGAGTCCGGAGAATCCTAATAAAGCTATATTTATCGTTAGTGAACAGCCTGAAAAGTTGCGAGATCTGATCGTGACAGAATTACAGCTACGTGCCACCTACCTACATGGACGTGGTATGTATATGGGGAAGGAGCGAGATATTATCTTTATGATTGCACAACGTAAGGAGGTGCCACAACTTAAGAAAAAGGTGCTGGAGCAAGATCCTAAGGCCTTTATTGCTACAATGAATGCAACGAACGATACGTTACCACCATTAATATGAAACGAATAGTATATACACTTCTTATGGCTTTATTTGCTTTCTTTACCGTAGATGCACAGAAAGAAAGCACACTTACACGAGAATCTTCTACTTATGTAAAGATAGAGACCTCTATGGGCAATTTTACTGTTGCTTTATATGATGGCACGCCCTTGCATCGGGATAACTTTATTGCCTTAGTGAAGAGTGGTGCATATGAGGGGACGCTCTTCCACCGTGTGATAGAGCGATTTATGATCCAAGGTGGGAACCTATTTACAAAGGGGGCTACGAAGTCTACAGATGTAAGCGTAGATACAATTAGTGAAAGGATACCCATAGAAGTAAATGCCGATCTATTCTTTCACAAACGGGGAGCCTTAGCGGCAGCGCGCGAAGGGGATGAGGTAAACCCTGAAAAAGGGTCTTCAAAATCTCAATTCTATATAGTTACCGGTACTTACTTTACAGATTTGGATTTAGACGCTTTTGAGAAATCGCATCAGCGAAAGTTTACACCCGAGCAGCGGGAAGCGTATAAGATGTTGGGCGGTACTCCGCATTTAGATGGGGAGTATACAGTATTTGGTGAAGTAGTGGATGGATACAAAACAGTACAGAAAATAGAACGTTTGAAAACAGATCCTACTAATAGACCGGTAAAAGATGTGCTCATTAAGAAAATGACTATTGTCAAATCCTCTAAGTGAGATACGAGGCGGCAAATTAATAGAGCGGGTATGCAAGAAGGAAAGTTGTACCTATTCCCGGTACCTATTGCAGAAGGGAGATTAAGTGACGTTATTCCACAAGTCAATTTGGAGTTATTGAGTGGAATCAATCTTTTTTTTGTTGAAAAGATACGCACAGCGCGTCGCTTTATCCGATTCGCTTGTCCCGAGAAGGATATCGCTCCAATCCGCTTTATAGAGATAGGTAAAAGAAGCGATGATGCAGAGATACAAGAAGGCCTGCATTTAGTAAAGGAAGGAATGTCAGCAGGCATTTTATCGGAAGCCGGTTGTCCCGGTGTGGCTGATCCTGGGGCTGAGGTAGTCAGGCAAGCTCATAGAGTCGGTATACCGGTTATTCCTCTTGTTGGTCCCTCTTCGTTGCTCCTATCCCTAATGGCTTCAGGACAGAATGGACAGTCCTTTGCATTCAATGGATATTTACCTCGTCGAGATGAAGAACTGCAACATGCACTGAAGCAATTGGAGAAACAGATAGAGCGTAAGGGAGAGGCTCAACTTTTTATAGAAACTCCCTACCGTACGCAGCGATTGTTTGAAGCTATACTGACGCATTGCAGTAAAAATCTCTTTCTTACTGTAGCTAGTAACCTAACCGCTGCAGATGGGTTTGTAAAGACCTTTAGAATATCTGATTGGCGTAGCAAGGAAACTAAATTGCCAGAAGTACCATCCTTATTTATTTTAGGTAGATGAGACAACCAGAATGTTCAGTGCCGATGCCACAGCTAAGCAGCGAATTTAAGGAGTTGTTTGCCCAGGAATATCCCAATGAAGCTAATGCTCTTTTTCAATGCTTGGAAGAGACTTCACCAAGTTATGCTATACGTCTGAACGCTGTAAAAAGCGAGCGATATGGATACTCTTTAGACCATTTGCAAATTGAAGCTGCGGTACCTTGGTATAAAGGTGGTTTTACTTTAACGGAGCGTCCTGTTTTTGCATGGGATCCACTTTGGCATGCTGCTGGGTACTACGTACAGGAGGCTTCGTCACAAGCGATCAGTCAGGTTAAGTCTCTTTTGCCTTCTGAGCCTATTAAAGCGTTAGACCTTTGTGCAGCGCCCGGAGGAAAAGCTTCTTTGCTAAGCTCTATTCTGCCGAATGGGTCTTTACTTATTGCAAATGAGCCTATTCCCAAGCGTGCAAGTACATTAGTAGAGAATATAGCTAAATGGGGATATCCAGAAACAATTGTGACGTCTGTATTTCCTGAGCAGCTTGCTTCTTGCGGTATACTGTTTGACCTTATCTTGGTTGATGCGCCCTGTTCCGGAGAAGGAATGTTCAGAAAGAGTATATCGGCACGTGAAGATTGGTCTCTTGACACCGTAGTGCTCTGTAGTTCCCGCCAAAAGAAAATACTGGATTCTGCCTTTGATATGCTTCGTCCCGGTGGCCTCATCGTATACTCTACGTGTACTTTTAATAGAAGAGAGAATGAGGAGCAGGTGGCTTACTTGCATTCAAAGGGGTGCGATGAGGTGGCACTTGAAATTCCTACTGAGTGGAATTGGGTGCAAACCTCCACATCTTCTTATCATCTTTTTCCACATCGATTAAATGGAGAGGGGCTTTTCTTTGCCGTCTTGAGGAAAAACGCAAAGTGTGGAGAAACGCGGCTTAAAGATCTATCTAAAATTGCTACCCAAAGTCCTAAAGTTCCTTATAAGGATTGGATACTTGACGATCGCTTCCAGTTAGGGGCTATCTATGCTTTAGAAGGAGGCCTTCAATTTCTTATGAGTGAGTCAGTTGAGTGTGCTTATAGAAGTCTTTGTCAGTCTGATATAAAGCCTATTTTTGCCGGTATTCCGCTTACCGAAAAGAAGGGTAATGGTGAGATTCCCCATTCTCTTCTGCCTTTATCTATGCAATTCTCTATAGGGGCTTTTGATAGCTGTTCGCTTGAATATGAAGATGCACTTCGTTATTTATCCGGTGCCGCTCTATCAATTGAAAGTAAGCAGAGAGGTTTGGTTACGCTTACTTATCAGGGTATCCCTTTGGGCTTTGGTAATAGGGTAGGGCAACGAATTAATAGTAACTATCCCAAATCCTATCGTTTAAAATTACTTCCTTAGTAAAAGAGTAAAGAATGCGCTTTGTAGACATAGAGGGTTACGATGTAGCAAAGGAAACTTTGCGGCAGATGGCATGTACTGGTAGAGTCCCACACAACCTTTTGATTGAAATGGAAGATGGAATGCCCGGAATAGCTCTTTCCATTGCATTCTTTCAGTATCTCACCTGTTCGCATAGAAGTAATGAGGATTCGTGTGGAGTCTGCTCCAATTGTCGAAAAGTTGCCTCACTTACCCATCCGGAGTTGTTCTTTGTTTATCCTGTAGTAAAGGCCTCCGGAGCAACTAACCCCTCTGAGATATACTTTGAATCGTGGCGTGATATGATAATGGAGAAAGGTGCTCTCTATGATCACTCAGATTGGCTTAATGCTCTTGACGCAGGTAACAGCCAACCCATTATATACGCAAAAGATGCAGAGTATATAGAAGATAAGCTCAGCCGAACAATTAGCATCGGCAATTGGCGGGCTATCATTATTTATGAGCCGGAACGTATGAGTATAGATGCTTCCAATAAGCTGCTTAAGCTGATGGAAGAGCCCCCTCAGGGAAGTCTTTTTATTTCAGTTTCATATGATACAGAGAGATTGCTCTCTACTGTGAAAAGTCGTATGCAGAGGATTGAATTGCTCCCTGAGAATAGGCAGAGCATAATAACCTCTTTACGCAAGTATTATCCTGAAGCAACTCCCGCAGCCATTGAGCGCGCTATGCTTCGCTCCGATGGAATCTTAAGTCGTGCTATTAAACAGATGGAGCTGAGTGGTGCCGCTCCGGACTTCTTTGTGGCTTATAAAACCCTCATTCAAGCTTTGTTACAAAGAAATGTGGCCAATATGCAGCGGCTTGCTGAGACAATGTCGGGCAAAGGACGTGAGTGGGTTATTGCTGCTTTGGCTTATATGGAGGATAGTTTTCGCTATGCCTTTCGTGCAGGTGTGTGTAGTGGAATAGACGAATCAGAGATTACCAGTGAGGAATTGCAGCTCGTAACCTCACTTGAGGGCATAGTTACGGTAGATACGCTTGCCAAAATATTTGAATTGCTTGAAAAAGCTATCCGCCATGTTAAGGGTAATGTATTTACCAAAGTAGTTCTCTTTGATACTTTTATGCGGCTTACCTCACTGCTTACTCCTGCTATTAAGATGAAGCTCTTGCGCTAAGCGCTGCTCCCACAGTAGTAGCTTTTCTTTTAGTTCAGGTCCGGAGCCTGCCGAATATCCTCCAATAGATCCGTCGCTCCTAATCAATCTGTGACATGGGATTACCAAAGGAAAAGGATTGTGAGCTGCCGCCATTGCCACTGCTCTAAACGCTTTGCTTTGGCCAATTTGAATTGCTAAATCTTGATAGGATATAGTTTCCCCAAAAGGAATCTTACAAAGTGCGTCCCATACCTTTTGTTGAAAGGATGTGCCTAATAAGAGAGGTTCGGGACTGGGGCAGGCATGAGTCATCCATTGATATAACTCCAGGCTTTCGTCCATGGGTATCTCCATAGGGTGCTCTTTTATGCTCCAGGGAAGAGATTGTGTATCAATGGTTAATAGACCAATCTCCGGAATGAAAAAGTGATGCATTTGCATAACTCTTCATCTTTCAAGCATTTCAAAGTGAGTGGCTCATTCCTCTTTGCCCATTGAGTGTAGTTGCCATTTCCAGGCACTCCGGAGGGTCTCTTCAAGTGTGCGTTTAGCTTGCCAATGGAGTTCTTTAGTCGCTTTATCTGAATTTGCCCAAATAGCCTCTATGTCCCCCTCTCTTCGTGGAGCAATATGATAAGGTACCTTTACTCCATTTACCTTCTCAAAAGTATTTACCAACTCTAATACGCTCACACCCTTTCCTGTACCTATATTGAAGCTATCAATGGGGGCAGCTGACTCTTCCTCAAGTAAATGATGGAGAGCGGCAATGTGGGCATCTGCTAAGTCAATAATGTCTATATAGTCCCTAATACAACTACCATCTGGAGTGGAATAATCATCTCCAAAAACAGCTAATTCTTTGCGTATGCCTGCCGCTGTTTGCACGATATACGGTACTAAGTTTTGGGGTATGCCATTGGGTTGTTCACCGATCAAGGCGGAAGGGTGGGCACCGATAGGATTAAAATAGCGTAATAAAATTGCCTTATATGTAGCACCGGCTGAAATAGCGTCTCGAATTATCTCCTCGTTGATCTGCTTCGTATTACCATAGGGAGATAAGGCCGGTAGTATGGGAGCAGTCTCGTCTACCGGCAGCTTATGAGGCTGTCCATAGACCGTACAAGAGGAAGAAAATACTAAGGCGCATGTACTTGTTGAGTGCTCCATGCATTCAAGCAATGTGAGTAATGAGTCTATGTTATTGCGGTAGTAGGCAACCGGCATCTCAACAGATTCACCGACAGCTTTTAGCGCAGCGAAATGGATCACGGCATGTATCTCTTGTTCAGCAAAAACCTGCTTCATAGCATTACGATCCGTACAATCGACCTGATAGAAGCGAGGACGCTCTCCGCTGATGGCTTCAATCGCATCTAATACCTCTAACTTTGAGTTGTATAAATTATCTACACATATGACCTTATACCCAGCTTCAATCAGTCGAACTGTAGTATGTGAACCTATATAGCCGGTTCCTCCTGTTACCAATACAGTTTTTTTCATAGCTTATAAGTGGATGGTTTGAGATATATAATGCAATATTTCGTCGCGTCCTTGTTTTGTTTCTGCCGAGGATACAAGAAAAGGAGGAAGCTCTTCCCACTCCTCACTAAGTACATCTTTGTAATGCGCAATGGCTGACTGCAGTTTCCCTTTAGATATCTTATCTATCTTAGTCATGATGAGTACAAAGGGAATTCCTTTTTCTCCCATGTCACGAATAAACTTTAAGTCAATTGCTTGAGGTGCTATCCTGCTGTCAATGAGAATAAAAAGGCTTACTAGCTGGCCGCGCTTCGTGACATAGTCATCGATCATCTTTGCAAAAGCCTCACGCTCTTTAAGTCCGCGGCGTGCAAAGCCATAACCGGGCAAATCAACAATATGCCACGACTCATTAATTAAAAAGTGGTTAATAAGCCTTGTCTTACCCGGCGTGCTTCCTGTTAAGGCAAGCTTTGGCTTCCCGGTAAGCATATTGATAAGACTGCTCTTTCCTACGTTGGAGCGCCCAATGAACGCATACTCGGGGAGATTGTCCGTGGGGCATCCTTCTACTGAAGAGCTACTCTTGACAAATTGTGCGCTGGTAATGTTCATTTTCTATTTCAAGAGACTTTTTTCCTCTATCTTTGTGGCAAAGATAGTGTATAATTCGCTTAAGTATGGAAATACAGAGAAAATCAAATAAACATTCGTCCTGGATTGTGTACACACTCTTGTGGCCGGTCCTAATGATTATTCAATCTTTAATAGTAGGCGGTAGTGCTGCAGATGTTCCTTTCTTTTGGCAGCGTCCGAATCTGTATTATTCTTTGTGGATAACGGATCTCTTCTTAATTGCACTATGGTATGCCAATTACTATCTGCTCGCACCGCGAATGATGCGAAAGCGTATGTTTGGGGCTTACATAACGGTTGTAGTACTGATGATGCTGATAGGGCTCTTTCTGCAGCTGTTACTCAATGCTATTTTTGGTTGGTGCTCTCCGATGAGTCCCTATAAGGGAACAGTCTCCATATTCGGATGCTTGGGTGCACTCTCTTTGATGGCTCTCGGTCTATCTATACGCGGGGTAATGGGATGGCTGAAGAATGAAAAGGAGCTAAAGGCGTTACATACTGAAAAGGATGGTTTGGAGTTGCGTATCAAGCAGTTGGAAGAAAAACTTTCTTATTACGACTACAAAGAGCTTCCTGTGAATGAAGATGTTGAGCAGGTTACTCCGCAGCAGTTGCCCGATTTCTCACAGGTCAGTGGCGCTGAGTATGAAGGGGTTGAGCCGTTCACCGAACAGGACGATTTACTGGATGAAAGTGACCCTCTATAGTCCAATAATGGCAGAGGAAAGAAAAATACAAGATAGCAATAGCGATGCAGAGCAAGATCTTGTCAATCGACTACAAGATCCTCTGCAGAAGCGTGTTGCATTTGGTGAGTTGGTCGATCTCTATGCGGAGAAGCTTTATGCACAGATCCGTCATATGCTTATTAATCATGAGGATACTAATGATGTACTTCAGGAGGTACTTCTTAAAATATGGAATGGCATTGAAGACTTCCGGGGTGAGGCTAAGCTATTTACATGGATGTATCGGATCGCATATTATGAGTCCCTCTCCTTCCTAAAAGCAAAGCGACGAAAACAACGCCATTTCACAGAGCTTACGGAAGATAACCAATACCTCATTGAGCAGCTTTCTGAGGATCCCTACTTTGATGGGGATGAGTTAGAAATCAAATTGCGTTTGGCAATTGATGAGCTTCCACCCAAGCAACAACAAGTTTTTCTTTTGCGTCATTATGAGGAGCTTTCTTATACTAAAATTGCAGAGCTTACCGGTACTTCTGAGGGTGCTTTGAAGGCCTCTTTCCATCATGCCGTCAAAAAGATCAAGAAAGCGATACTGAAGTAGTACTTTTTGAAAAAGAAACATCAGAACCTCTCAATTGAGAGGTTCTGATGTTTTATGCGAAAGATACAGATGTTTCAAATGAAAGATACAGATGTTTTTTATCAGTAAGTAGGAGGAACTTTATAGGTACATTGACGGTTTGCCTATTGTATAGGGTGTCAGTTCGCTGTGAATAGTGTATTTTTGCAAAGGCGAGGCGGTGCTGTGTAAGCTCCCGTTTCCCCATATAGAGTAAACAAAACAATACAATAATGATAGAACTCATCGATTTTACACATACTCCCTCGCTTATTAGTGAGTATATAGCGCAGTTGCGAAGCGTGGAGATACAGAACGACCGAATGCGATTCCGTCGAAATATTGAGCGCTTGGGAGAGATCATGGCTTACGAAATAAGTCGTCGGCTCGCTTTTGAAACGACTACAACCACAACACCTTTAGGGCAAGCTGAAGTGCATCGCTTGTCAGATAACATTGTTTTGGGTACCATTTTACGTGCCGGACTCCCTTTTCATCATGGCTTTCTTAACTATTTCGATGAGGCGGAGAATGCATTTGTATCCGCTTATCGTAAGTACAAAGATTCACTACATTTTGATATACATATTGAGTACATTGCTAGTCCTAGTATAAGTGGCAAGACTCTCATTTTGACCGATCCGATGCTGGCAACCGGAGGCTCTATGGAAATGGCTTTCCGTGCAATAGCAACCAAAGGAATGCCCAAGCGCTTACATATAGCGGCTATTATAGCCAGTAAGCCGGCACTCGCTTATTTGGAGGAGACGCTGCCTAAAGATATTGAGACGACAGTTTGGGTGGCTGCCTTAGATAATGAGATCAATGAGCACTCCTACATAGTACCCGGACTGGGTGATGCCGGAGACTTGTCGTATGGACAAAAGCTCTGACAGACGGGTCCCTTTAGAGTTGTTGGCTCCGGCCGGCAATTTAGATACGGCACTTGCAGCTCTTTCCGCAGGTGCCGATGCTGTATATGTGGGAGCTCCCCAATTCAGTGCACGTAAGGCGCGTGGGGTTTCTATTGAGGATATTTCTGAAATATGCCGTAATGCCCATATATTTGGAGCAAAAGTTTATGTAGCATTAAACACCATTCTCTTCGAAAATGAGCTAAAGAAGGCTGAACGGCTTGTCCATACACTATATGCAATTGGGTGCGATGCGCTTATTATACAGGACTTTGGACTTCTATCGTTGGATTTACCTCCTATTCCACTGCATGCAAGTACACAATGTCATAATTGCTCAATAGAGCAACTCCAACTTCTTCAAGAGCTTGGCTTTGAGCAAGCTGTATTAGCTAGAGAACTCTCTGTAGAGGAAACGGCTGATTTGGCAAAAGGTGTTCCCGGACTTCGGCTGGAAACATTTATTCATGGAGCTTTATGTGTATCCTATAGTGGACGATGCTACATGTCGCAAGCTGTGACAGGGCGTAGCGCAAACCGCGGTGAATGTGCGCAGATGTGCCGTATGGCATATGATCTGGTGGATGCGAAAGAGAAGGTTATTATAAAAGATAGTTATTTGCTTTCTTTGAAAGACTTGAACCGCAGTCGTATATTACCTGACTTGATTAAAGCCGGAGTCACCTCATTTAAGATAGAGGGGAGAATGAAAAGTGCCTCCTATGTACGTAATATAACTGCTTATTACAGGCAGTTGCTGGATGCGTTTATCGATGCGCACTCTGATCTCTATAAACGTGCTTCATTAGGAGCAATTAATTATCGTTTCACGCCCAATCCGTACAAGAGCTTTAATCGATCCTTTACGGAGTATCAGCTTTCTAAGGGAAATATGTCCGAGGCGCTTATTGTACCAGAGAGCCCTAAGAGCAGGGGAGAAGAGATAGGTCAAGTGAGAAAATGTGAGGGGGCATGTGTTTTCATCACTACAAAACAAGCTCTGCACAATGGTGACGGCTTATGCTACATCACTCCGGAGGGAAAACTATTCGGACTGCGGGTCAATAGGGTATTAGATGCTCAACGCTTTATGGCCGCTGAGAAAATCAATATACCCAAAGGAACTCTTCTTTGGAGAAATATGGATGTGGCGTTTGAGAAAGCGCTCTCTCAGGAGAATGTCACAGAGAGAACAATTAATATAACCCTCCATTTGGAAGCAAGCAAAGAGCTCCTAAAGCTTACCATGGCTATTAAGGATGAGCTTTCTATGCAGGTCACTGTAGCACAACATACGACACTTGATAAAGCAAAACGAGAGCCGGACGTACAACGCATAGAAGAGACTTTGACTAAGTTAGGCGGTACACCGTTTACTGCCGTGGAGTGCCAATTAGAATTAAACGGCTTTTTTGTACCTGTCTCTCAATTGGGAGAACTAAAGAGGCGTGCTGTAGCCGCCATGGAGCGTAGTTTGCGGCTCCGCTTCAAGCCTAGAGAACGAAACTATACACGCCCAAGCCAAATGGAGCACTTAATTAAGCAGCCATTGACTTATGCTTACAATATAGCTAATAGTGCGTCAAGATTAACCTACTCTTATCTGTCTGATAAAGTACCTCAAGAGGCCTATGAGTTGACTCCGGTATATGAAGCTGCCCTTATGACTACCAAGCATTGTCTCCGACGACATATTGGTTACTGTACGCAGTCGTCTAAAAAAATGCCTTATGAGGAGCCGCTCTATCTGAAGCTAAATGATCGCTTATTTCGTCTGAGCTTTGACTGTAGCGACTGCGTAATGCGTATATACCAAGCTTAGCGCCTTCAAAAGGCTTCTTGGAGATCAATTAGCTCAAAAGTTCCTCTTTCCCCTATTTCCTTTTTGCACCTAACAAGTGCTTTCTCTTATGCTCAGTGGAGGTCAAAAGCCCCATATCCGGCGCCTTAACAGAAAGTATCCATCCTCCAATCAGCAAATAGATATAAGCGCTGATACCGCGCCATATAACAGCTACTACAAGCGCAATGGAGGCAGTATCAAAATAGCTTTCATAATAGTATTGGAACATATATTCCGCTAGACCACTTGCTCCCGGAGTAGGACTGATCAATGAAGTGACCCAAATGATAAATTGCTTTAAGAAAGCAATGAAATATCCACTATTTGCAGAACTAAAACCCCATATGAGCGCAATTGCTATGCCAAAGCGCATACACCAAGCTACTGCGGAGAGAAAGAATAGCTCCACCCAATAGGAAAAGGGCATCTTTTTCATCTCTCCTGAGGCCATGATAAGGTCATGTATTAGTGCGGAGGCCTTGTGACTATAGCGCCTAAAAAGACGTAAACGGAATATCCCCTTGATGAAAGCTCCAATTAGTTGTGGCTTTCTAAAGAGAGCTATGTACAAGATTAACGTCCAAATCCCCACAATGATCGTGAGAATTAAAAAGGTTATTCTCACGCCTACACCAAATAGCTCGGCTCCTCCTAAAAAGATTTCATGGGGAGCAAAAAGATATAACAGCAAGGAGGCTAAAAAAAGGAATAATTGATCTAAGAAAAGGGTAGAGAAGGAGATCGCTGCTGCCTTTCCAGAGTTGACACCTTCACCGGAGAGAAAGAGAAAGACCAGACTACTTCCCCCTACAGAAGAGGGAGTTACAATTCCGGTGAATTCTTGCATCATTTGTACCCGTAGTCCTCCTCTGAAAGAAATCTGATTATCCGATAGTCGCCTGAAACGAATGGAGGTCGCAGCATTCTGTACCGCAAAAGCTAGTAGGGCGAGTATAATTCCTATACAGGTTCTACCGGTAAAATGGAGTTCTCGAAAAGCATTCGGGTGAAAGCTTTGGTTGAACAATATACCCACTACTAAGATGCTAATAAATAGTGGGATGGCTATACGAAGAATAATACGTTTATTCCTTTTCTTCTTAGCTGTGTTTGCTGCCATCTTTAGACTTGTATTGTTCAATAAGATACTGATAACGTTTGAGGACTATGTCGGCCACTTCTTCCCAAGATTGAGACAGAGTAGTGCGTGCTTTTGCAGCTACGGAATTTAGCAATTCTTTGTTTGCCAATATTCTATCAATGGAGGCTGCATACTCATTATTTTTCTCCGCAGTAATGAACCCATTTATATTCGGTATGATAGGCTTAGCGATGGTACTCCCCTCGATGAGGAGCGAGGGAGTAGACAGTGCTGCCGCTTCTCGAATAACTAAAGCCCATGTATCATATAGCGACGGAAAGACGAAAAGATCGGCTGCTGCATAGTACGCAGCAAGTTCTTCTCTATTGTATATGGGGCCGACAAAATGGCATTTATCTCCTATGCCAAGCTCCGCAGCTTGCTCCTTGAAGAGCTCTATCCCATAGCCATCTCCTACGAAATAACATCGGAAAGGGTGATTAACCAGAGCTAGACTGTCAATAAGAAAAGGGATGTTCTTTTCGCGAGTTTGCTGCCCAACAAAGAGTAATATAGCCTCCTCATTTGGAATATGCTCCTTCTCTCTGAAAGATCGTTTGAGAGTGTCTTCATCATACTTGTCGACCATGTCATTGCCGTTCGGGATTACCTTTGCAGGGCCTTCGTATCCATATTCGCGAAGAGTCTCTAGGACAGCAGGCTGCGGCACCCATACTTCATCCACAGTATTGAAAAATGACATGATCTGTTTTAATACGAGATCCACGATAAGCTCACTTTTTACATAACGCTCTATGTCGTAGCGAAACTTAGAATGGAAAGTAGCCACCAAGGGAATATGCTGTTTTTGTGCAATCTTTTGTGCAATCTTCCCACTAGTAAAAGGACTATGTGCATGAACTATTGTGTAATGCTGTGAGCTGATTTCTTTGAATACCTTCATATTCAGCATGCTGAGTCCATACCGATAGGGTTTCCTGCCAGGTATGGGTATGGAAGGGTAGCGATAGATTGCAAAAGGTTCCTCTTTTTTCTCTCCGGGGGTATTGGGTATCACTACACATACTTCAGCCCCTTTTCTTTGTAGGTAGTAGGCATAGTTATAGGTAACCATAGCAACTCCGTCCATAATAGGAGGAAAGCTATCGTTGAAAAGACCTATCATATTTATTCAAGGAAGCTATTATTAGTCAGCTTCGTTCCATTGAGAAAATCTCGAGAAGACATTACTTTCTTGCCGGCTGCTTGGAGTGTGAGTACTTTAATGCATCCACTTTGGCAAGCTACCTTAATCACGCCTTTTTCATCTAAGATTATCTTTCCCGGGAGCGTGTTTTCGTATGATTCCTCTTCCCGGCTTTCAGTAGATAGTATTTTTATAGATATAGGCTCGAGCTCCTTGTCTAAATGCAGTATTGCCCAAGCTCCGGGAGAAGGAGATAAAGAGCGTACGAAGTTATGCACAAAGCGAGCCGGAAGATTCCAGTCAATTCGACTATTCTCTTTATTGAGCTTGTAGGCATAAGGTAGCTCAGTACTTCTATCTTGTGGAGTTGCAGTAGCACTTCCATCTAATAGAGCCGGTAATTTACTCCGCAGCATATTGCGACCTAATTGGTTCAGGCGATCGTATAGTTCGCCAAAAGTCTCATTGGGCTCTATGGTTGTGCTGCATTGAGCATAGATATCTCCCTCATCTAAATCATGAGTAAGTCTGAACAGTGTAACACCTGTTTCCTTATCTCCCATACGAATAGCATGGTTAATCGGAGCCGCTCCACGCCATCGAGGCAATAATGAGGCATGTATATTGAACGTACCTAAGGTGGGTAGAGACCAAACTGACTTGGGTAACATGCGGAAAGCTACTACAAGGGCCAGGGTGGGTTTTGCTTCTTGCAAGGTATGTAAAAAGCTTGCATCAGATAGTTTTTCCGGTTGTGCAATGGGCAATCCTAAGCGTAGGGCAGCCTCTTTGACAGGGCTCCCTTTAAGCTTGTGTCCGCGTCCTTGTGGTTTGTCCGGGGTCGTTACTACAAGGGAAACGTGATACCCGTCATTGATAAGATCTTCTAAGAAACCCACAGCAAATAGTGCGGTTCCCATGAACACGATGTTTTGTTCCGGATAATGAGGAGTAGTCATATAATTATTGTTTTGGTTAGTAATGATTTTTAGTCACCTGTGGTAAGTTCTGCCAAAGTATCTCTATAGCTATTGAATATCTTTGATTTGGATAGCATACCCATATAGTGTCCCTCTTTGTCCACGACCGGTAGATTCCAAGCTTTTGTACGATCAAAGAGATCCATCGTACTTTCCATAGACTGAGGTAATACTATTTGTGCCGGAGCCGAAACCATGAATCGTTGTACACTAAAACGTTCGTATAGTTCCGGACGGAACATGATATTTCTAATATCATCCAATAGAACTAATCCCTTTAGCTTTCCTTCGTCATCTATCACCGGGAATATATTGCGTCTCCCATTACCAATGAGCACCACTACATCACCAAGGCTCATGTTAGGGGTTACTGTAAGAAAGTCTGTTTCGATAAGGCTTTCTACATTCATTAGGGTTAGTACAGATTTATCTTTTTCGTGTGTCAATAGTTTCCCCTCTTCTGCTAATCGTTGCGAATAGATACTATTGGTCATGAAGATGCGATTTACGGCATGGGCACTTAGCGAAACGACCATCAGGGGCAGGAATAGATTGTATCCCCCAGTTAGTTCAGCGATAAGGAAAACTCCGGTCAGAGGGGCATGCATCACACTGCTCATGAGTCCTGCCATTCCCATTAATACAAAGTTTTCTTCCGGTAAGTAGATCGCAAAGGGTAGCCAGCTGTTGATCGCAAAGGAAAACACAAAGCCAACGAGTCCTCCTACAAAGAGCGTTGGAGCAAAAAGTCCACCACAGCCACCGCCTGAATTAGTCGCAACTGAGGCGACTACCTTAAGAAGAGCAGCAAGTGATAGGTATAAAAAAAGTACATAGCTGTGCGAACTCAATCCACTGAAGATAGTACCATTTAGCAACTCACTTGACTTACCGGCCATGAGCAACTCCAGCGTGGCGTAGCCTTCACCATACAGAGTAGGAAAGAGGAAGATTAAGAGGCTTAGTACGACTGCTGCAATGATGAATCGCTTGGCATAAGGAGTCTTTTGTTTGAATCGTTTCTCTAAAAAAAACGACATCCGCATGAAATAGACTCCCATAAACCCACACAATACTCCTAACACTAGAGTATAGGGGATACGTCCTGTGATGAAGTCATTAGTTTGCGCAAATTGGAAGAATGGCTCAGCTCCGGTGTAGATATAGGCCAAGGCGGCAGATGTTACGGAAGCTGTAAGCAGAGGAAGCACGCTGGTCAACGTTAGATCCATCAAAAGGACCTCAATAACAAAGACCAATCCTGCAATTGGCGCTTTGAAAATACCTGCAATAGCTCCTGCTGCACCACAACCCACGAGTAGCATGAGATTGCGTTGCTCCAATTTGAAAAGTCTCCCTAAATTACTTCCTATTGCGGAGCCTGTTAGCACGATGGGAGACTCAGCTCCTACGGAACCACCCAATCCTATGGTAATGGTACTGGCCACCATAGAGGACCATACATTGTGGGGCTTAATTAGACTCTTACGTTGGGAGAAGGCCATTAGCACTTTGGAAACTCCGTGGCTAATATCCTGCTTGAGTATTTTTTGCACGAATAGGGCGGTGATAAGGACTCCGGTTGGTGGGAGTACGAGGTAAAGCCAATTGCGAGATGAGGCAGCTGTAGTAACCCATTTTTGCAAAACTTCTATCATGCCTTTTAGTAAAAAGGCAACCAAAGAGGTGAGAATGCCTATTATCAAGCTGAGTACCAATAAGAAAAATCGATTACTCATCTTTCGCTCTCGCCAATTGATAAAGCGCATGAGTATGGTGTGGCTTGCCTTTTTCCTCTCTCTAGGATCCTCCGATAGGGCCTTGTCCGGTTTCTTGGCCCGTCCATGATGTGAGGGTAGGAGCTTTGCTACCCATGTGCTCCCGGATATGTATTTCTCTTTCATTTCCCTTTTCCCTTAAATAATACCCAAATTGTATTCAAAAGAATTTCCAAGTCCAAACGCAAAGACATGTTTTGGTAATAGAGCCAATCGTATTGCAAGCGCTCCAGCATTTCATTTGGGGTGGACGCATAGCCATATTGAACCATGCCCCAGGAGGTAATCCCGGGTAATACATTGTGTAACAAGTAGTAATAGGGCGCTTTGTCAAATAGTTGGTTGATGTAGTAAGCTCTTTCAGGACGAGGACCCACGAATGACATATCCCCCCTAAGTACATTGTAGAACTGAGGAATTTCATCCAACCGATAGCGTCTCAAAGTGCGACCAATAGGGGTAATTCGAGGGTCATTGTCATTGCTTAGTTGGGGGCCATTTGCTTCACTTCCTTCGTACATGGTACGAAATTTAATAATTCGGAATGGTTTTCCCCTCTTGCCGATACGTTCCTGAGTATAAAAGATATTGCCCGGTGAAGAGCATCTGACTGCAATTGCAATGACTAAGAATAACGGAGACAATAGAATCAATGCTAATATAGATGCTATTTTATCGAAGGTCCACTTGATATTCTTTTCCATCTCACTCATTCGTGTTGCCGTTACTTCTACGAGAGGCTCCGAAAGAGCTGTGTTGGGTACATAGGAGAGGTGAGAGAGTGCCACGCTTTCAAGTGTAATGTACACGGGTACCTTGTATTGGTAAAGCGAGTACAAAATAGGGGCAGCTGAGGTGCTATGCTGTTGCTTCCCAATAGCAACGAATATCGCTGAAGGGTTCCTTTCAAAAAATAGGCGACTTATCTCCTCCTCGGTAACCTTTAAGTCGTTCCCAAGAATTGCAGTGGCACACGTGATAAAGCGTATTTCTTTCTCGTTGCTGCATAGCCTACTAACCTCCTCAGCGGTGCCTATGATCATTACCCTCGGATGAAATTTGGGATCGCTGCGTCGCTTGCGACAATGTCGGGTAAGAAAGGCGCGAAGGCTGTAGAGACAGACAAAGTAGATAGCTATAAGCAGAAAGTACAGGGGTAGTAAGCGAGAAGGATCATGTATGGCATCATTAGTTACAAGGAATAGATATTCTATGGTTCCGGCTACGAGTACAGTGCCGGCAGTAGTAATAATATCATTAATACGCCCCTTATTGAGAGGACGATTATAGTAGCCTGAAATCCATATAAGTACAACCCAAAAAAGCCATTGAAGTAGACCTATTGAGAGCGCTTTTGGATTAAAAAGGTAGCCACTAAGCTTTGACCAATACTGCCCCGTTTCCTCTATAGTGTATCTTAGAGAATTGAATAGAAAATATGCTATAAGAACAGCGATACTGTCTAAAGCAACATAGAGCAAACGGTAGCTTTTCTCTCTCGTCACCTTCTTATGCTTTTCGGATTACCTTAATGCTGCCATCCACTCCCACGGCAAGTATTTCGGAGGCATGGGCGCCTGCCGGTTCATCCTGACGTACCGGCACTACATAGTCAACAGCTTGAAGAATCTCCTCACTGATTTCTGCAAAGCATCCGGCAGTAGGAGCTCCACTTATATTGGCAGAAGTCGAAACTAATGGCACCCCTGCTGCTTTGCATAGTGCATGGGAGAAAGGTTCTTTGGTTATCCTTATCCCTACAGAGCCATCTTCCGCTATAAGGGCCGGGGCTATATTGCGAGCACCCGGATATATCAGCGTTAGAGGATGAATGGCCACATCGATTAAATCGTATGCTATTGAGGGTACTTCGCGCACTAATCCATTGAGCTTTGCATCGCTGTCCACCAATAACAGCATGGCTTTGCTGGAAGGACGATGCTTGATTTTGAAAATGCGTTCTACTGCTTCCTCATTAGTGGCATCACAGCCAATTCCCCAGATTGTATCGGTTGGGTAGAGGATTATTCCTCCCTTACGCAGCACACTGACTGCTTCTCTAATCGCTTTTTTTGCCTCGAGACTAAGTTCTTCAGCTTTCATATGTCCATTAGCGCCTATATCGCACAGCAAAGATAATGATTAGAAAAGCAAATAGAAATAACTTGGCTGTATAACGTGGATAAGTATATGACACGATATAAATTCCCCATGAATAGGGGGATTAAAGCTTCCTTCTCAAAAAGGTTCTGATCTTTCAATTAAAATATTTATAACTTTCAATGAAAAGGTATAGATCTTTCGTCCAATAGGTTCAGATGTTTTTAACGCTATATTATCTCTATGTTTCCCGAAGAATCTACCGTGTAAGATAAATCGATTTTTGTAGGGCACACTCTTTCCGGCTATCACTTCTTGGGAGCTTTGTCGCATTCATAAAATGTATATTTAATTATCGCGGCTACAAGGCCATGAACTATGTAGAGGTAATAATCGAAAAAGGTAATTTAGAATAGGTTGTGCTACTATCGGACTGATCTCTCCGGAGCGCATTTGCGTAAAAAAAGATACCTTTGCATCGGTGTATTGTACTTGCTTGGCACTTGTAGCTCAGGAGAATAAAAGTAATCTATAGAGGGACGATTGCGC
>CAMYPM010000024.1 GCA_947290775.1 uncultured Bacteroidales bacterium
AGCTTGTGAATAAGATGAACGGAATATTGCACGAATTGGGCAAAGCGCCCCTCACTATTGAAAACATAACTGAATGGCTAAATAATCGCTATCCAATTGTCCTAAGTGAGGAGGGGAAGGCGCGCATCAACCATTGCCGCGAATACTTGGATAATAAGGTTAAGGAGAGCGATGTGCCCATCTATGGCGTTACTACTGGGTTCGGTTCGCTCTGCAACCGCTCTATTTCCACTGAACAACTTACTACGCTTCAGGAAAATCTCGTCAAGAGTCACGCTTGCAGCATGGGAGACGAAGTGCGCCCCGATATAGTGCGTCTCATGCTTCTACTGAAAGCTTATGCGCTTCAGCTGGGGCACAGCGGTGTACAGGTAGTAACCGTGGAAACTATCCTTGAGCTACTGAACCGCGATGTACTACCTATTGTCTATAGTTTGGGCTCTTTGGGAGCTTCTGGCGACTTGGCACCGCTGGCAAACCTCTTCCTACCGTTGATTGGTGAGGGGGAAGTGCGCTATAAAGGCGAGAAGCGTGCTTCGAAAGAAGTATTGGACGAACTCGGCATCCGTACCGTTACGCTGAAGAGCAAGGAAGGGCTCGCGCTCCTCAATGGCACACAATTCATGAGCTCGCACGGCGTTTATGCGCTCATTCAGGCAAAACGCTTGGCTAAGGTTGCCGATAATGCTGCCGCTCTCTCCTTGGACGCTTATGACGGCTTGCTGGCTCCCTTCAGCGATTCCCTACAGCTCATTCGTCCGCATGCCGGACAGTTGACCGTAGCGCGGCGTATGCGTAAACTCCTCGAAGGAAGTGAAATTGCCGCGCAACCTAAGAAGCAGGTACAAGATCCCTACAGTTTCCGCTGTGTGCCACAGGTTCACGGAGCTTCTCGTGATGCTTTCGATTACGTTACTAAGGTGGTTGAAACGGAAATCAACTCCGTGACCGACAATCCCACCGTCTTCCCAGATGAAGATATAGTGGTAAGCGGCGGTAATTTCCACGGGCAACCCCTGGCAATTGTCTATGACTTTTTTGCCATCGCGTTGTCTGAATTAGGCAACATAAGCGAACGTCGTACTGCGCAACTTATCTTGGGGCTCCGCAATTTGCCCGAGTTCCTTGTTGCTAATCCCGGATTGAACAGTGGCTTGATGATACCGCAATATGCGGCTGCCGCTATGGTTAGCCGGAACAAGATGTATTGTTTTTCGGCATCGTCCGATAGCATTGTATCGAGCAACGGACAGGAAGACCACGTTTCGATGGGTGCTAATGCGGCAACCAAGTTGCTCTTCATCATCGAAAACCTAGAACGAATCTTCGCTATTGAGTTCGTTAATGCTGCACAGGCTCTCGAATTCCGTCGTCCGCTCAAGTCGTCCGCTACGATAGAGCGTCTCTTGGCGGCATTCCGCAAGGGCAATCCGCGCATTGAAGAGGATGTGGTGATGTATAAGCAGCTCAATAGCGCTTGCCACTTCGTACAGACCTACGATTTCGAATAACATACACTCTTTTCGAGATCACACCTTACAAAAGGGGCTGTTTGTAGACAGCCCCTTTTTCTTTAGATCAAAAAACTCAATCTGGTAAAAACACATTTCCAATAGGTACAGATCTTTTGCTCAAAAGATATTGATATTTCAAACAAAAGATATTGATATTTTACTCAAAAGATACAGATAAAATAGATCCTCATGTAGAATACGTAAAAAGCAAATGAGCGTGTCAGATCCAAGATCATAATGCCACGAATAAGGTATTTTACGAAGGACTCATAGCATTTTCAGAAGTAAAAATGCCTTATATGTGGACTAAATGTAGTAACTTAGCAACGCTTATCAACTGGTCCGACCTATGACCCTAAAATGGTGAGTACCATATCGGGTTGCGTACCGCAGTTTGAGACAAAAGGAGAGAAAACTATATGGACGAATTTGAAGAGAGAGAAGATAGGATATTGAAAATAGACATTGAGCAGGAAATGAAGACTGCTTACATTGACTACTCAATGTCCGTTATTGTTTCTCGAGCATTACCGGATGTGCGCGATGGGTTGAAGCCTGTTCATCGACGTGTTTTATATGCGATGAACGATATGGGCAATGTATTCAATCAACCCACGAGAAAGAGCGCAAAACCGGTAGGAGAAGTACTTGCTAATTATCACCCACACGGAGATAGCTCGGTATATGACGCTTTAGTGCGCTTAGCGCAACCATGGAATATTCGTTATCCATTAGTAGATGGACAAGGCAACTTTGGCTCTATTGATGGAGACTCGCCCGCTGCAATGCGTTACACCGAGGCGAGAATGACCGAAATTGCCGGCGAGTTGCTGCGTGACATAGACAAGGAAACCGTTACTTTCCAAAGTAACTTTGACGATACCCGTTTAGAACCCACTGTACTACCCACACGATTTCCCAACTTACTCGTTAACGGGGCCAGTGGTATTGCTGTCGGTATGGCTACTAATATGGCACCGCATAACCTCGGTGAGTCAATTGATGCTTGCGTAGCCTTCATTGACGCAAAAGGAGACATCACTATCGATGAATTGATGAGCCATATCAAGGCTCCGGACTTTCCTACCGGTGGCATCATATATGGGTACGAAGGTGTTGCTGAAAGCTACCGAACAGGGCGCGGACGTATCGTATTAAGAGCCCGTACCGAAATTGAACAAACTCCTAAGGGTGGAGAACGGATCATTGTGACGGAGATACCCTACCAAGTCAATAAAGCAGAGTTGGTAACGCGTATAGCCGAGATGGTGAATAACAAACGCCTTGAAGGTATAAGCAATATAGCTGACGAATCCAGCGGTAAGGGGGGTATGCGTATTGTCATTGACATTAAACGTGATGCCAACGCCAATGTAGTACTCAATCACCTATATAAGAATACCGCACTACAAAGCAACTTCAATACAAATAATATTGCATTAGTTGACGGGAAGCCGGAATTGCTTAACCTCTTCCGCTTGATAGAGCTCTTCGTCAAGCATCGTGAGGATGTAGTAGAGCGTCGCACACGCTACGACCTGCAAAAAGCCCACGAGAGAGAACACATTCTGCAAGGCTTACTCATTGCAGTGGACAATATTGATGAAGTTATTTCTATTATCCGTTCCTCTTCCAATACACAGGAAGCTATGGAGCGTTTGCAGAGTAGATTTAACTTGACCGAGCTTCAGTCGCGCGCTATAGTGGATATGCGTTTGCGTGCCCTTACAGGACTGGAACGCGATAAACTTAAAAGCGAGTATGATGACCTTGAGATCAGGATTGCCGAATTAGAGCTAATTCTAAACGACCATGATGAACTTACGAGAGTGGTCAAGGACGAGCTACTTGAGGTAAAGGCAAAGTACTCCGATGCTCGTCGTACTGAGATTGTACGCTATGGAGACGACTTTGACCCCTATGACTTCTATAGTGATGAAGAGATGATTATCACAATCTCCCATGCCGGCTATATCAAGCGCACTCCGCTCAGTAAATTCCGTAATCAAGGCCGTGGAGGCAAGGGAGCAAAAGGCTCAAAAACAAAAGAGAGTGACTTCATAGAATATATTTATTCAGCCTCTATGCATGCTACCCTACTTCTCTTTACAGAGAAGGGTAAGTGCTACTGGTTGAGAGTATTCGATATTCCGGAGGGTGATAAAACAGCTCAAGGAAGAGCTATACAAAACCTAATTAACTTGGAGAGCGATGATCGTATTACAGCATGTATACGTATCAAGAAACTGCATCAAGATGTAGATTTTGTATCCTCACACTACTTATTATTCGCTACGGAGCGTGGCATAGTAAAAAAGACCATATTAGAAGACTTCTCTCGACCCCGCAGTAACGGCATCAAAGCTATAAATCTGGCGGAGAATGATCGTGTAGTAACGGTTAGACTTACCAATGGACATTGCCATATACTATTAGCGAATAAAAATGGTCGCGCCGTATATTTCTCAGAGGATCAAGTACGTCCCATGGGGCGTGCGTCTCAAGGCGTTATCGGTATGCGCTTAGACGATGACAACGACGATTGCGTTGTCGGAATGGTTGTACTTCGTGAGGACTCTGATGAGGACCTATTAGTGGTTAGTGAGAACGGCTACGGGAAACGAAGCTTACCGGATGCCTACCGACTTACAAAGCGAGGGGCAAAGGGGGTTAAAACCCTACAAATAACAGACAAAACAGGCAAGTTAGTTGACTTCCGAGCTGTAAATAACGAAGAGGATTTGATGATTATCAAGCGAAGTGGCATCGCTATTCGCATATCATTAGACACGATTTCGGTACAAGGACGTGCTACTCAAGGAGTCAAATTGGTAGATCTTGGAGATGATGCAATAGCATCGGTATGTAGCGTGATCAAGGAAGAAGAAGACGACGACGATTACAACCCAGAAGAAGATCTCAGCAAAACCGAAGAGGATGGAGCTATTGACACCCCTATGGCACCCGAACAGGATTAAACACTCTGAGCTTAGAAGAATCTAACATAAATATGAACTCAAGTAAAACTAATTGAAGAAACAAGAAAATGAAGAAATCCACAGTAATAACATTCCTCTTTACAGGAGCATTACTCTTTGGCTCAGTATCTGTTTCGCAGGCTCAAAAGCAAAATGTAAAAGAGGCAGAGAGAATCGCAAAAAGCAAAAATGCAAAGTTCGATGATGCACGTGGACTGATTAAGTCAGCACTTGAGAATGTAGAGACAAAAGATGCAGCCGAAACATGGTATGTGGCCGGCTTTGTAGAAGAAAGCAACTTTACACAAGAAAACCTTAAGGCCCTTGATGGACAGCCACAAGATAGAGCGATGATGAACAACGCTTTGCTCGATATGTTTGGGTACTACCAAGAGGCATACACAAGGGATCAGCAACCTAATGCAAAAGGAAAGATTCGCCCTCGATATACTAAGAACATATTGAAAGCTTACGAAGAAAATCTACTTTATTTCATCAATGCCGGTGGGTATTTCATGGAGGTTCAAAAGTATGATAAAGCTCTTGAGGCTTTCTCCGACTTCAAAGCTATTAAAGCGATCCCCGATTTTGCAGGAAAGCCCATTGCTTTAGTAGACTCCAATAGTATGATGGTTGACTTCTTCCAAGTTGTTGCTGCCTATCAGGCAAACAAGAAAGAAGAGGCTATCAGGTTCGCTGAAAGCATAAAGAGTGTGCCCTATCGTCAGAATGACCTGTATCAGATTCTGTCACAAACCTATATTGAGACAGCCGATACAGTAGGCTATGTACGTACAATGGAAGAAGGTATGCAGCTTTTCCCTGATGAACCTTACTTTTCAGTAAATCTGACAAATACATACATACAACAGGGCAAAATAGAGGATGCCATTGCTCTTTTGGAGAAGACAATAGCAAAGTCACCTAACAATCCCCAGCTCTATGATGTGATGGGTAAGCTCTATGAAGCTTCTGATGAAAATAAAGCTATTGAGTACTTTAAGAAAGCATTAGAAATAGATCCCACATTCAAAGAATCTATCTATAACTTAGGACGTGTCTACTACAACATAGGAGCTCGTATAAAGAGTGGAGAAAAGGTTGATGCGGCTTCAGATGCCAAAGCATTAGAATACTTCAAACTTGCACTCCCACTTATGGAAAAAGCCTATCAGAATGATCCGGAAGAGGCTTGGTATATACTCGGTAACGTTTATTACAATCTAAAGATGGGTGATAAGTACGAGCAGATTCAAAAACAGCACGGAACAAACTAACACTATATAGAAATAAGAAAAGAACTTAGAGAAAAGAATTAGTATGAAAAAATTATTTGCGACGTTAGGTGCCCTTCTACTTGTAGTGCTTCCCGCTAAAGCACAAATTGTGAACTTTCGCGTTGAAGCAGGTGCATCATTCAATGTAGGCAAGATGGAAATTGCCAATATAGAACTTAACAACAAGACTCGTGCAGGGTATCACTTTGGTGCCTATGTAGATGTACCTGTTTACAATAACTTGTATTTAGGTTCAGGTCTCACATTTGCTATGAAGGGAGCCTCTAACTCAGGGGTAAATGAGAAAAACGATATTAATCTCACCCTTCACTATTTGCAAATACCCATCAATGTAGGTTATAAGTTTCAGCTAAGTCCCTCTATCTCGGTTGCATTACAGACAGGTCCTTATTTTGCTGTAGCTTTAGGAGCTACCTCTTCAACAAAAGGTTTTGATGGGGCAAAACAGAGCTACAATCTCTTTAAGGATGGCGTAACCAATCTGACAAAGCCTAACCGCTTTGATATGGGATGGGGGCTGGATGCTCGTGCCATGTATAGCCACTACTATGTATTTTTAGGAGCAGACTTTGGGTTCCTTGAAGTATTCAA
The DNA here is from genome assembly GCA_947290775.1 of uncultured Bacteroidales bacterium. GTDB lineage: Bacteria > Bacteroidota > Bacteroidia > Bacteroidales > Porphyromonadaceae > Porphyromonas > Porphyromonas miyakawae. Next base: position 6,382 of record CAMYPM010000024.1, read on the forward strand.
AGATAATAGTGGGGAAAACAAGGGTATTTCCGGTGTAGTGAACAGTCTCAAGCCTTCATTTAAGAATACACTGATTCACGTTGGATTAGGTGTACAATTCTAAGAGAAGAAGTGTAATCGCATTTAAAATGGGGATTGACCGCTGGACAAACCCAAGTGGTTAGTCCCCTTTATTTTTTAGAAACGTTCTGAAGCCATCAAGTATGAATAAAAAGACATTAGTTATTGTAGCTCACCCTAACCTAAAAGATTCAGTTGTAAACCGAGCTTGGGCAGAAGCAGTCCGCGGTGAGGTTACGCTGCGCGACTTAGCTGCGTTATATCCGGAAGGAACTGCTATAGACGTGGCTGCAGAGCAAGCTGTATTGGATCAGCACGATAGAATTATACTCCAATTTCCTCTATATTGGTACTCAGCTCCTACTATTCTGAAGCTATGGAGTGAAGAAGTGCTAACTTTTGGTTGGGCCTATGGCACTGCCCACCACTTAGAAGGGAAGGATTTAGGCATCGCAGTTTCTTGTGGCGGCAAAGAAGCTGAGTTCAGAGAAGGCGGGGTACAACTCCACCCACTAAAGACCTACATGACCCAATACGAGGGTATAGCTGCTTTCATACATGCAACCTATATAGGTTGTCATGCCTTTTACAATACCTTTAATGAAAACACCCCCATACGTTTAGTTGAAGATTGTAAAGAGTACCTCTCTTTTATCAAAAAGCCATTGTAAACCCACTATGAAGAGACCAACTTATGTAGATCCTGTTGTACTGCGTAGTGTCACTATTGAGCGATACCAACGACAGATACTGAAGAATATTAATTTTGTTGTTCATAAAAAAGACTTAGTCTATCTCACTGGCTCTGTAGGGACAGGAAAAAGCTCTCTTTTAGAGTTGATTTATGGAGAGTTACCCCATTCATCAGAAGGGGAGGCTAAGGTACTTGGCTATGATCTAAAATCCATTAGTCGCCGCCAGCGTCAAACGATGCGGCGCAGTATGGGAATTGTCTTTCAGTCATCTCATCAATTACTCTATGACCGTAATGTAGAGGGCAACTTGGCCTTTGCTCTTAAAGCTATAGGTAAAGAGAGCAAGAGCACACTTCAGCAACGCATCAATGAAGCTCTTGAGAAGGTCGGCATGCAATCCTATAAAGCAGCAATGCCCCATGAACTTTCAGGTGGAGAAGCAGAGCGAGTATGTATAGCAAGGGCCCTCATTAAAAACCCCCAACTGGTTATCTTAGATGAACCTACTGCCGGATTGGATATAGAAACAGCTGTGCAAATAGGACAAATAATCAAAGATATCACAGCTGATGGCACTGCTGTGATCATGTCCACTCATAATCAACATATCATTGACTCTTTCCCCGGTAGAGTTTTTCAATTAGATAGGGAGAGCGCTTCTATTACAGAGCTTAATGATGCCTTTACATCCACAACATCTGTCCCATTGCTCAGCGGTGATGATATGGAAGCTGTGGCAAATGAAACAGAAAGCATTTAGACATACACAAAGCGCATGATTGTACTCAAGTTTGGTGGCACTTCAGTAGGTAGTGCGCAACGCATTAGGTCTGTAGCACATTTAGTATCGCAGGTTCCGGGAAGAAAAATCGTTGTACTCTCAGCAATGAGTGGTACAACCGATGCCTTGGTACACCTTTCTGATTTACTTACAGATGGTAAGTGGACTGAGGCTGCCGAAGCTGTGGAGTTATTAGATCGGCGTTATAAAATAGTTATTGAGGAACTCTTTGATGACGAGGATCTAAAGGCACAAGCACGCTTGGCGTTACGTCCTCAATTTGACGAGCTTAGAGCACAGACTCATAACGAATCCTTTACAAAAAATGATGAGAAGCGTATCCTATCAAAAGGGGAAATTATGAGTATTCAGCTCATGCTGCTTACGCTTCGTCATTATGAAAAAGTATTTGCCACGCATCTCAACTCTCTCTCTTTTATGCGTATCAATCATGAAGGAGAACCAGAGCCTGATTATATTGCAACCCATCTCCAACCATTATTAAGCAGCAATCCGGGAGAGAATACTCTATTCTTAGCTGAGGGCTACATATGCGTTAATGCTTTTGGTGAGATTGACAATCTAAGACGAGGAGGAAGTGACTATTCAGCTACACTAATAGGGGAAGCTGCAGATGCTGAAGAAATACAGATATGGACAGATATAGATGGTCTACACAACAATGACCCCCGCATTGTGAATGTAACTTCGCCTGTTCGTAAGCTTCATTTTTCTGAAGCTGCAGAACTAGCGCATTTTGGAGCTAAGATACTTCACCCGGCTTGTATAGAGCCGGCTCGACGTGCCGGTATTCCAATTCGTCTGCTCTATACTTTAGATCCTGAGGCACAAGGAACTACTATATCTAATGATACAAATCGAGATATTATTAAGGCAGTATCAGCTAAAGATGGTATTTCAATCGTTACGATAAGCAGTAGACCCACCAATGTAGGTCGTCCCATGCTGGGAGATTTTCTCATCTACATAGCAGACTTACTGAAGAAGCACCATCTCAAAACTGACTATATAGCCACTATGGGAGAAACTTTTCTGATTGCGTTAGAAGATTCCCATCAAATTGAATCTTTTGTACAAGAAGCACAGAAGGAAACCAATATAACCCTATCTCGCAACATGACCATTATTGCTATTGTAGGGGATATGAATTGGGAGCGTATGGGCTTTGAAGCACGCATATTGGAAGCCCTTAATGATGTGCCGATTCGTCTTATTTCATATGGCACCAGCAACTGTAGTCTGATCATTGCTGTTTCTGCTGAGGACAAGAAGCGCGCCATGATAGCGCTTAGTGATCACCTCTTTGCACACATTAATCTACAAAGTCCTGAGATATACTAAAATAATGACCTTCAAACAGCTTATCTATTTGTGCCGACCGCACACTTTACCTGCATCGTTAAGTCCTATTTTAGTAGCAATTGCTTTAGCTTATTCCAATGAACCATCGCTTTCTTGGCATTATGCTCTTCTCCCTTTATTTGTAGGTATAATGGGACAAATTGCATGTAATGTAGCAAATGACTACTTTGACTTTAAGCAGGGAGCTGATAAAGAGGATAGAGTGGGTTTTGCACGCCCTTTAGCTACGGGGGTCCTCTCTGTAAGACAAGTAAAGAAAGTATTATACATAACGGTTGTCCTAACAGCTATTGTTGGCATTATTGCGCTTTGTCTAAATTTCTCATGGTGGATCCTGGGCCTTGGAATTGCGATTATGATTGCCATATTCGCCTATTCAACAGGTCCTTTCCCACTGGCCTACCATGGATTAGGTGATGTGGCTGTTTTCCTTTTTTATGGATTGGCTGCCACTATGGGGAGCTATTATTATCTGTGTGGCTCTCTTTCATGGGATGCGATTATTTTAGCCACATGTATGGGTTTAGCTTCTGTCAATATTCTGATCGTCAACAATTACCGAGATGTAGAAGAAGATCGTAGGGCTAACAAGCGAACCATAGCAGTTATATACGGGAAAGAACTCATGCCTCTACTCTACCGTACCAATACGGTACTTATCCCTATCCTATGTCTTGCTTTCTATCGTCCAATTTGGAACTTTCTCATTATGATGATCTTCTTCCTATACGAGATACGACTCTCCTCGCAACTAAGACACACGAAGGGAAAAGACTTGGACAACTTACTAAAGCGCACCTCTCAAGGCGTTTTACTGCTTGCTATCGTGCTTATTGCAATTATTCTAATTCATTTACGTTACTAAAAGAAAGACAATAATGCCAAGGAAATGGGAAGACGAAGCATAGCATTTCTTTTTTTGTGTTTGACTACCTACACACTGCTTTCAGCACAAAGCAAACAGGGAGCTTATACGTTTCTTAATCTACCTGCTTCTGCCCATACATTAGCAACCGGAGGCATTACTCTTAGCATAGTAGATGGCACAGATGGGTTACCATTCGATAACCCTGCTCTCTACGGACAGGAGGTTACAGGACGGCTTTCTCTTTCTTATCTTAATTACATGCTTTCTATGCATGGGGTAAATGCCCTATATGGACTTCCGGTAGGCGATCGGGGAGCTTGGGCAATTGGATTACGTGCAATGCATTATGGAAAAATAGAGTCTTACGATGCACAGAACATATCCACAGGTACTTTCTCCGCTACAGACGCAGCTTTGGAAGGGCTTTTCAGTTACGACTTGACTAATAAATTACGTGGTGCTCTGGCACTCAAAATGATCTATGCCAATATAGAGCGTTACAATGCTTTTGCAATAGCAGCGGATGCAGGACTAAGCTACTATGATGGAGAAAAAGGGATTTCTTTGGGTGCAGCCTTAACTAACTTAGGTGCTACTATTATAGGCTTGGGAGAAAAGCGTCCTATGCCGGCATGGGATCTCCGATTGGGATACTCACAAACTTTTCACCATGCTCCTTTTACTATACACATCACTGCATATGGACTAAATCCGGTAGCCATTAGAAACGAGAAACTCCCTGACCAAAAGTTTGCATCCAAACTACTCCGCCATTTCACAATGGCAGCAGAATATCAATATCAGCAAAGCTTTTGGGTTGCACTTGGTTACAATCCACGATTAGCACAGGATCTAAAGGTCTCGGGAGGAAATTTTCTTTCCGGGTTTTCTTTAGGAACAGGATTTCAACTACCCTACCTTGGCGTCAGTATAGCAGCATCCAGATACCATCCGTCCGGCTTAAGTATCATGCTTACCTTAAGCACTGACTTTGGTCAAACCAATTCCTATTCACGTAGACACTTCTAAAGTATATATCCTTATGCCCGAGAAAAAGATTATTGTGGCAATTGACGGCTATTCAAGTTGCGGAAAAAGTACTATGGCTAAGGCACTTGCCAAGAGTTTAGAATACATATATGTAGATAGTGGAGCCATGTATCGTGCCGTTACTTTATACTCCATGGAGCACAACATGTGGCAAAACGGAATGCCTCTTTTAGAGCCTCTTCGCTCTGCTATGGGAAGTATAGATATTTTTTTTCGAAGAGATGAAAATGGCGAGTTGCGTACTATGCTCAACGGGCGCGACGTAGAGGACGATATTCGTACTATGGCTGTTTCAGAGTTGGTTAGTCCAATTAGTACCATCGATTTTGTACGCAGCAAGCTCACCTCACTTCAACAATCTTTTGGCAAGACGAGAGGTATAGTAATGGATGGAAGGGATATAGGCTCCACGGTTTTCCCTGATGCTGAATTGAAGGTTTTCGTAGTATGTTCTCCGGAAGAGCGTGCCCGACGTCGCTACAAAGAGTTATTGGAAAAAGGAGAACAAACTGATTTTGAAACAGTTCTCCACAATGTGCAAGAGCGCGATAGAATTGACTCCACAAGGGCTATTTCTCCATTGACAAAGGCAAAAGACGCCATTGAATTAGATAATTCGTCTCTTACAATAGAGGAGCAAAATGCTCTTCTTTTAAGCTTAGCACAAGATCGAATTCGTGGTAACAATTGAAATAGACGAGCAAAGCGGCTTTTGCTTTGGCGTTGTAAATGCCATTCGTAAAGCAGAGGATGAGGTAAATCGTGCCCCCGATCTATACTGCTTGGGAGATATTGTCCACAATACAGGCGAGGTACAGCGTTTAGAGCAAAAGGGGATGACTACTATCGACTACGAACAATTATATGCACTGCCTCCCGGGAAACGAGTACTCTTTCGTGCTCACGGTGAACCACCTGAAGTTTATTTGAAGGCTGCTGAAAAGGGATTAAAAATAATTGATGCTACATGTCCTGTAGTCCTCAAACTTCAACGTTTTATTAGAGATATCTATCAATCCCATAAGGGAGAAGAGTGGCAGATTGTAATCTTTGGCAAACCGGGACATGCAGAAGTTAATGGATTAGTAGGGCAAACTGATGGAACTGCTATTGTGGTTCCCTCAATTGAACAAGCGAGGAAATTAGACTTTATGAAGCCAATTGAGCTTCTATCCCAAACGACTATGCCCTTGGACACCTTTGGCGATTTAGTTGATTATATCAAAAATAATATTGCACAGGGAGTACCTTTCTTCTACCACGACACCATTTGCCGATCCGTCGCACTCCGTATTCCCAGCATTCGCACATTTGCCTCACAGCACTCGCGCATTTTCTTCGTAGCAGGGCGCAAGAGTTCTAATGGGCACATGCTATTTACTCAATGTAAGGCAGTAAATCCCCAAAGTTACTTTCTCTCAGATCTCTCTGAATTAACTCGTGATATGCTTCCTGAAAGCAAAGATGTCAACGAAACTATTGGTATATGCGGCGCGACTTCCAGCCCTCGCAGCCAAATGGAGGCTTTGGAAACAGCTATTAGGAAACTACTTAGAATGCCCTAATAGAGACTTTAAAAGCCAAGCAGCATCCCAAAAAGGAGGCATTTTATTAGATTCAATTCCTGTGTATGTAGCCTTCTTTCTGTAATTCCAGTAGAAATCTCAACTATCAAGTTTATCTAATTGTACTTTTCTAACGCCTCCAACCAAATGGATGGTGCGTAAGAGGTAATTTAGCCATTGGGTGATAATCACCAACAAATCCGACAGGAGTCTCATTACGCAGCCTATGTACCAAGTCAATAGATGGATAGGCTTCGTTGATACGGAAGCCATTCCCAGCAAAGATAGCCTGATAGCTCTCTGTATGCAGATCAGTAAAGCCTTTACTAAACTCCACTTCTTTGCCATCAATCACTAGAGTACGAAATGTAGTTGCACCCTCCGCCCTCACTTTTTCAGGCAATGTATTGGCATCAATAGAAAGGAAATAGCGCACATCCGCATTTTTAAGCTGTAAAAATCCAGCATAGCGATCATGGGTAGCTATATGCAGTGTCTCCTTCTCAAGAGGACCAAAGAGCCAGAGTAGCATATCAAAGAAATGAACCCCTATATTGGTAGCTACTCCCCCACTCTTATGTTCGTCTCCTTTCCATGAGGCATAGTACCAATTACCTCGAGAAGTAATATAGGTAAGATCTATTTGGTAGCGATGATCTTTAGGGGCTTTGTCTATTTCCTGCTTAAGAGCTACTATAGAGGGATGGAGACGAAGTTGGAGGATATTGTATATGCAGTGCCCGGTTTGCTGTTCAATGGCTTGTAACGCATCAATATTCCACGGATTAAGACAAATGGGTTTCTCACAAATGACATCTGCTCCCAAACGTAATCCATAACGACAATGGGCATCATGTAGGTAATTAGGTGTACAAATAGTAACCCACCCAATTTTATTGTCCGTCTCCATGAGCTTACTATTATGTCTATCAAACAGCTCCTGAATAGTAAAGAATGCAGCGTTCGGAAAGTAACTATCAATTACGCCAACCGAATCACTCGGATCATAAGCGGAAACCAGCTGTTTGCCACACGCCTTGATGGCACGAAGATGCCTTGGTGCCACAAAACCGGCTAACCCCATAAGGGCGAAATTACGAGAACTATTCATCATGAAGTGGTATTATTTTTCCTTCTACTAATTGATATAACGCTCCTGACTCCGGACAAATTGCCTTTCCATTCTGATTGAAGCACAACACGCAACCTCGCTTACTTACATATCCTACGACACGTGCAGGCACACCCGCAACTAATTCATAGGGACCCACATCGTGCGTTACGACAGCTCCAGCAGCTACCATTGCATAACTTCCGATATGAGTGCCACATACGATAGTTGCATTGGCTCCTATAGAAGCTCCTCTACTTATAGTTGTAGATAGGAAGGAGTCTTTCCGTTCAATAAAGGCGCGAGGAGTCTTTATATTTGTAAAGACCACACTCGGCCCAATAAAAACTTCCTCATCGCACACTACTCCTGTATAAAGTGAGACATTGTTTTGTACTTTGCATCTATCACCCAGCACAACCCCGGAGGCAACAAATACATTCTGTCCCAAGATGCATTCTTTTCCTATTGCTGCACCATTCATCACATGGGTAAAATGCCATACTTTGGTACCCTCTCCTATATGTGCACCCTCGTCAATCAGGGCCGTTGGGTGTATCATAACTTTGTTCATCATTATGAGAAGAAATCCTTTACAGCGCTAATTATATCATTTTGCTGTAGCTCTGTAAGAAAAGGGTGCATGGGTAACGAGAGCACACTTTCGGCACAAGCTTCACTATTGGGAAGAGATAGCTTATTATAAGCGGGAAACGCCTTTTGTTTATGAATTGGTAGAGGATAATACACTGTTGAGCCTATCTTTTGGGTAGCAAGACTTTGCTGTAGTGCATCACGCTCCGGCACTCTTACCGTAAACTGATGGTAGGTATGATCGCTATAAGCTGCTTTTAAAGGTAGTATTATGGCATCTATTGATTGAAATGCTTTGTAGTATCTTTCAGCGACCAACTTACGGTACAACAATTCCTCTTTTAGGTAACGAAGTTGCACACGTAATATAGCAGCCTGTAAAGCGTCTAACCTTGAATTTATTCCTATGCGACTGTGATAGTACTTTTTCTCCTGCCCATGATGTGCAATCTGTGTTATAGCAGAGGCAAGGCTTTCGTCGTTAAGGCTAATGGCACCTCCATCGCCAAAGCATGAGAGGTTCTTTGTTGGGAAAAAACTTTGGCATCCGATATCTCCGATCGTACCGGTATAAGCTGTGTGTCCATCAGAAAACTGATACAAGGTTCCCAACGCTTGTGCATTATCTTCAATCAGCTTCAAATCATAACGCTTGGCTATATGTAGAAGAGGCTCCATTGGCGCTGCTTGACCGAAAAGATGTACCACAATAAGGGCACGAGTATGCGGTGTGATAGCTTCCTCTACTTTCTCTGGAAGCATCGTGTACAACTCCGGTGAAATATCCACAAAAACAGGCGTTAGACCTAATAAAGCAACTACTTCTGCAGTAGCAAAATAGGTAAAGGAGGGTACTATTACCTCATCCCCAGGTTTCAAATCTAAGGCCATCAAGGCTATTTGTAGTGCATCCGTACCATTTGCACACGGCACTACATAACGACACTTCAAGAAATCGGACAGCTCCGAAGCAAATGCACTTAACTCTTCTCCCTCTATATAGCGTCCGGAAGAGGCAACTCGCTGCATAGCTGCATCAAACTCCTCCTTTCTATGTGAATAGACAGCCTTTAAATCAACCATACCAATAGGTTGTCTATCCACATTTTCACAATGTGATATCATAGCCACGAACTACTAACTTATAGCTTTTCCTACCTATTTGTAGCAAATACATACCTGGCATCAAAAGGTAGCTTCCACTCTGCCTATAATGGGCAACTAAGTGCCCATCCTTATCAAATAGCATGGCCTCCTCATTCGTATCATTAAGGTGAAGAGTCAGCTCTCTATCTACTAAGGTAAAGATCTCATTAGCTTTCTCTTCGGAGATTTCAAGCAGCGACTTGTATTCGCTCTCCGTAATGATTTCTCGAGCCATCAAAGAAAGTTGTCGATCTTCTCCATAAATAGAACGGGTTCCATCCGGTACCACTATCATAGCAATCGGACTTCCTTTAGGAAGCAAATCTCCATTCTTGTATTTGGGAGGGAAAGCCCCGGCAAAGCTTACAGTATCTAAGCCACTAAAGAGCCAAGTGCGAGCTCCTACGGATTGCAGTGTAGAGGGTAACTTCAAGTGGGTAAGCTCATTAGCCGCATAAAAAGCCTCTTCTTCTATATCCGTAACTCCTTCTGGGACTGAAATAGTACGGATATAGGGATGAAAGGCAAAGGCTGAAGCGCCTATTGATACTATCTTCTGCGGAAGAATCGGTGCCAACGTTAATATTCCTCCGGGATACAGCAAGAGTTTACTATCCCTTTCGGAGATCAAACAGTGCTCTCGCACACTAAATGTACGAGACCCCTCTGCAACTTTTATTTCGCTCAATTGGTTAGCTTTATAAAAGCTCTGATCATACTCCCTTAACGAAGCCGGCAAATAAAGTTCTTGCAGTGCCGGCTCTATAAAGCTCCGATATCCTAAGGTTTGTAGGCCCTCAGTGAAGTAGATTTCTTTAAGATTGACGCTCCAGAAGGCTTGACGTCCAATCTCCTTTATTTTAGGTGACAAATAGAGCTTGCGGATCTGATAATCAGGTATAGCCTGTCCCAAGCTATCCAGTTTGATGAAAGCGAATGGGGCGATATACTCCACCCGCCTCAAGAAAGGATCCGCTGCCATATTCACCACAGCCGTATCGCCTTTCCAAAGTTCTAAGGTAAGTCCATCGGGTGATAATCGATACCACTCACGAGGTAGCTCTTGAGCTATTCCCCGTTGGCCTGTAAGCATCACACCACAGAGGAGGAAGGAAAATACAACAAAAAATAAAGATTTTGATCTTCTCACTATACTTTTACATTATGCCTTCTGCTTTACTCCATATTTATCAATTAGCTTATAGGCCCTCTTAGCTGCCTCTTCAATTACGCTATCTGCTCCCTCTGCTTTACCTTGTCGCACCAAAACCTTACCATTTACAATAGTTGTATCTACTACAGATCCATCTGCCGAATAGACAAGGTTAGAAACAAGGTTATGACAAGGCACCATAGTGGGTTTATTCGCTTTCAACAAGACTATATCTGCCAAAGCCCCCTCCTCTAAGCGACCTCCGTCAATACCCAATATACGGTAACCATCCACCGTAGCTGCATTATAGATATCCTCTGCTTTTGTAGCGGTTGGGTCTCCTTGCCAAGCTTTACCTAAAAGAGCAGCCAAACGCATTGCAATAAACATATCCAAATTATTGCTTGAAGAGCAGCCATCTGTACCTATCCCTACCGGAATACCCATTGAACGCATTTTGTCGAAAAGGAAGTGCGTACCCGAGGCCAATTTCATATTTGAAGCAGGATTGTGTACAGTTGCAGCTCCGGAGGCAGCTATTACTTCCAATTCACTTTCATCCAAGTGTAGGCTATGCGCCAAAATGAAGTGATTACTTATAGCTCCCAATTTTTTCAGGTAATGAACCGGCCTCAGACCGTATTGCTCAATAGAATCCTTAATTTCTTTCTCAGTTTCAGAAAGATGTAGATGTACGAGCACTCCTGTTTCGTCAGCAAACTCTTTACAGAAGCGAAGCTGCTCACCACTTACGGTATAAATAGCATGAGGACCTATGGAATAAACCACTCTGTCGGAGAATCGCTCAAAATCTTTTAGGTACCGATAGCTATTCTCTCTATCCAACTGGGCACGCTCCTCATTTCCTTGATCAAAGAGTGTATAGCTAACAACGGCACGCATGCCGCTATCCTCTACTGCTTGGGCAGTGGCTAATGGGAATGAGTACATATCGAGGAAACAAGTAGTCCCGGTCATTGCCATTTCCAAACATGCCAATCGTACTCCCCAATAGACGTCTTCCTCCGTTAAATGCGCCTCAACCGGCCAAATATAATTATTCAGCCAATCAAAGAGCGGTAGATCATCGCCATACCCTCGGAATAGGGTCATTGCTGCATGCGTATGTAGATTCGCCATACCGGGAACAGCTATTAAACCTCTGCCATCAATTATTTCTGCATTTGGAGCTTCGATAGAAGGCCTCATACAAGAAATACGATTCCCTTCTATCAGTATATCAGTTTTCTTGCCCGCAGCAAGGACCTGCCTAATTAGTATTGGTTGCATGTGATTCATTTGTAACAATTATAAAACTCTGCTACCGTCTCTATACCCTTCCAAAATATATCCAAAGGGAAGTTCTCATTTGGAGAATGAATAGCATTAGTAGGGAGTCCAAAACCCATCAAAACGCTCTTGAGCCCTAACACACGCTCAAAGGTGGGAATGATGGGAATGCTACCGCCACTCCGCACTGCCAATGGTCTTTTACCAAAAGCCTTCTCGTAAGCAGCTTCTGCAGCTCTATATGCATCAAGATCAAGCGGACATAGATAGGCCTGACCGCCATGTAACGGTGTAACTTTTATTTTTATATAGGGAGGAGCTATACGTGTAAGATGCTCAGCGACTAGTTTACTAATCTTTTCATGATCCTGATTAGCGACCAATCGCGATGAAAGCTTTGCATACGCTTTAGAGGGCAAGATCGTTTTGGATCCTTCTCCCATATAACCACCCCATATACCACACACATCAAAGCTAGGACGGCAACTATTACGTTCAAGGGTGTGATATCCCTCTTCACCGTGTACCGCCTGGATATCCAATTGCTTTTTGTACTCTTCTTCATCAAAAGGAAGCTGAGCTATCATATTCCTTTCTTCTTTTGTCAAAGGAACAACATCGTCGTAAAAACCGGGGACAGTGATACGTCCCTTGTCATCCACTATGGAAGCAATTAACTTGCAAAGTTCATTGATTGGATTGGCCACTGCACCGCCATAATGCCCTGAGTGTAGATCATGATTAGGACCGGTTACTTCAACCTCCCAATACGCAAGTCCTCTTAACCCGGCTGTAATAGTGGGAGTATCATGCCCTACCATACCGGTATCGGATACAATAATCACATCTGCCTGAAGCATTTCTTTGTGTTCCTTGCAGAATTGCTCCAGATGAGTAGAGCCTATTTCTTCCTCACCCTCAAATATGATTTTTACATTGCATTTCACCCATCCCAGAGCGAGGGCTGTCTTAAAGCCAAGTACCTGGATCATCGTTTGTCCCTTATCATCGTCAGCACCCCGAGCCCAGATATGTTCCTCTCTTACCTCAGGTTCAAATGGAGCACTTTTCCATAGCTCTAAAGGCTCCACAGGCATCACATCGTAATGACCATAAATCAGTATTGTTTTCGCTTTCGGATCAATTATTCGCTCCGCATAGACTATCGGATTGCCCGCCGTGGGGAAAACCTCTGCTTTCTGCATACCGCTCTGTAAGAGGTAATCACGCCAATGGAGTGCCATTCGCTCCATATCGGGCTTATGCTCACTTTGGGAGCTTATGCTCGGTATGCGCAGTTTGTCAAAAAGATCATTTAGAAAGATGTCTTTATTTGCAGCAATATATGCCTTGGGAGTCTTTTCCATATCTATGTCGTACTAATTTTATTCTTGTGGGTAAAGATAACCCAATTTGTACAAAAGGCTATCTATTTCCATTTTTATTTGATTACTTCCAGTAGTGCATTTGTCAGCCTGCTTAGCTCATCGGGTTTAATGATATAGGGAGGCATGATATAACACAGATGTCCAAAAGGACGTATCCACACTCCTCTACGAACAAATTCTTGCTGTAGACAAGCCATATTGACTGCCTCCTTCATTTCGACTACCCCAATAGCACCTAACACACGTACTTCCTTTACGGAGTCATCTTCAGCAGCCGGTGCCAGCTCACGCCTTAACTGCACCTCAATGGCACTGATTCTATCCTGCCATGGGCTCTCTAAGAGCATTCTACAGCTTTCTAAAGCGACGGCACAAGCAAGCGGATTGCCCATAAAAGTAGGACCATGCATAAAGCATCCCGCTTCACCTCTGCAAATAGTGGTAGCTATTCTTTCTTGAGTTACTGTGGCAGCTAAGGTCATGTAACCACCGGTAAGTGCTTTACCAATACACATTATGTCGGGAGAAACACCAACCCGTTCTGTAGCAAAGAGAGTGCCCTGGCGCCCAAATCCGGTTGCTATCTCATCAAATATAACTAATGCACCGGCTTCATGTGCCATACGAATAGCTCTTCGCAACCACTCGGGGTTATAGAAATACATTCCCCCGGCCCCCTGCACTACCGGCTCAAGTATAAGTGCTGCAATGCTCTCTCCATGAGTAGCCAATAATTGGCGTAAAGGCTCCATATCCTCCTCAACAAACGTCTCTCCAAAGCGACTCCGGGGACGAGGGAGGAAGTATTGTATGGGCAGCGTACCACTAAAGATACTATGCATACCGGTCACCGGATCACAAACGCTCATCGCATGCCATGTATCCCCATGGTAACCTCCGTTGATAGTAGCAAAATGTCTTCTCTTATGTTGTCCCAATGACTCTTGGTACTGGAGTGCCATTTTAAGTGCCACTTCTACCGATACCGACCCACTATCAGCATAAAACAACTTATCCATACCAGCGGGAAGTATGCTCAGTAGGAGCTCCGCCAGCTCAACTGCAGGGCGATGTGTGAAGCCACCAAACATCACATGGCTCATCGCATCTAACTGTTTTTGCGCAGCTGCATTGAGCCGTGGGTGATTGTAACCGTGAATAGCTGCCCACCAAGAACTCATACCATCAATGAGAGCTGTTCCATCTTCCAAATAAATGTAAACTCCCTCGGCACGAGCGACCGGGAAAGTGGGAAGAGGATCTATCGTTGAGGTATAGGGATGCCACAGATGCGCTCTGTCAAAGTCTAGTAGGTCTTTTATCCTATTCATCTTTTATTATCTCCCAATCAGTGTTTTTCTTTGTTGTGTAACCCATCTCTTTGATTAGTGCCATATCTTCTTCGCATCGTGCTCCCACAGTGGTAAGCATATCACCTGTAATGGCCGAATTAATTGCTATATACATAGCCTTGCGAACCGTAGAAATAGGTAAAAGATCCCGTCCTCCACTAAAACGCAAATAAGCTGTCGGGTTGATAAAACGGAAAAGAGCAACCGTTGTCAAATACTCCTCCTCACTAAGGTGCGAAGTCTTTTCCAATGGGGTGCCCGGTATAGGATGTAATACATTGATAGGTATCGATTGCACACCTAAAGAACGCAAAAAGAAAGCGAACTCAATTCTTTGCTCTTGAGTTTCGCCCATTCCTATAATTCCCCCCGAACAAATACGCATTCCTTGTCGTCGCGCTGCTTCTATGGTAGCTACTTTCTCCTCCTGCTTATGGGTGCTACACATCTTTAGAAAGTAGGATGGAGCCGTTTCCATATTACAGTGATACGTAGTTACTCCCGCTTCATGCAGTTGGCGTAGATTTTCCTCAGTAAGCAACCCTAAAGATGCACAACAGTGTACATCACAGGCCTCTCTGATTGCTTTGAAAGTAGCTACTATCTTTTCCATCTCTTTCCTAGATTGAGAGCGTCCACTCGCCACCAACGAAAAGCGATTCACACCCTGCTTGCGATTATAAATGGCTTGGGCTACAGATTCCTCTACCGGCAACACAGGATATATTCCGGCTCCGGTCGTATAATGTCTGCTTTGAGCACACCAACGGCAGTCCTCGGGACAATTGCCACTCTTCACATTGATGATAGAGCATGTATCAAACCCATTACCCATCAGGGTATGTGTAAGGCGATGTGCACCCTCGTATAAGGGCTCTTTATCATCTAATTGAGAGAGACTTAATGCCTCTGCTTCAGTGATAACATGCTCTCCACTAATAATACCATCGACT
This sequence comes from uncultured Bacteroidales bacterium, assembly GCA_947290775.1. Classification (GTDB taxonomy): domain Bacteria; phylum Bacteroidota; class Bacteroidia; order Bacteroidales; family Porphyromonadaceae; genus Porphyromonas; species Porphyromonas miyakawae. The sequence continues at coordinate 21,771 of CAMYPM010000024.1, forward strand.
AATGCGCTTATGGCTACTTCTGTCGGGACTTTTTCATTTGTTAGATTTTGTCCGTTCATAGCACAAAGTTACGCTTTCGCATGGGAAAATACACTTTGCTACTGAACTATTCGAAGGGATCTATCTACCACAGAAAAAAAATACAGATCTCTCCATGAAAAGATCTGTACCTATCATTTAATTCATCCTAACTATTTAAGTGGTATCTTTGCGACCCTGCATAACATTCTGTAACACACTATTATAAGTGTGTATAGTCGCTTTATTTCTTTCAAAGAAACACAAACACGCAACAATCTAACTATAGAAACACGCAATACCAAAGACAAAATACGCACGTATTGACAATTTACCAAAAACACGTAAAAATACCTCGTGCATGTTCTGAGGTGCGGGGTGAGGTTTAATGTATTGGCTGTCAGTAAATAAAACACCGCCCCCCAAAAATATTTATAAATCGGTCGTAAGTGGTTGAGTGCTTGTTATTTACAAATTAATTACTACCTTTGTGATGTGATTGAAAGAGGGCAACAAAAGCAATAAAGTATAACAAATAAACAATTAGTAAACGTTATGAAAGAATCAACTAAAACAGCTACCAAAGTAGCAAAGAATGAAACAAAGGCAACGGCAAAGGCAACTGAAACAGCCACTGCAAAGAATCAAGTAAAAGAAGTAAAAGAATTAAAGGAGGACAAAGCAATGCAAGAAGTAAAAGAAATGGAAGAAAATGTAACTGCAACAACTGAAACAACAACAAGTAAAACAAGTAAGGAGGTAAAGGAAATGAAAGACACAAAGACTTTAGAACAAAAGCTACAAGAGTTAGAAGATGCAAAGAAGGCACTAAAAGAACAACTAAACGAACAAAAAAGAGCTGAAAGATTAGAAGCACAAGTAAAAGATAAGGTGGCAAATCTTTTGGAAAGATTTGCACGAATAGGAGTACAACTTGTCGCAAACGCTGATGCTATCTACAAAGGTGCTGATGAAGACAACTCAGAGTTGCATTACATTTCACTGAAGCTCAATGATTGTATGGTAGATTTAGTACCTGTGTTTGCACGCTATGAAATTGATTTGGATGAATTAAGACTCAATGTAAAACCTTTGGCAACTGCAAAGACTGAAAGGACACAACGACCGCACCGCACACTTTCAGAATTAGGGGTAAAAGACGGTGCAACGGTTGTACATATCTCTTCAGGTAATGAGTATATAGTAAGTAATGATAAGATACTATACAACGACAAAGAAACATCATTATCAAAGGTAGCAAGTATTCTCAAGAACGGACAAAGTCGGTCGGGGTTCAGAGATTTCAGATTGAAAGACTGTTCAGAATGTTTGGCGGATATGCCGTCTATCATGTAGGTAGTATTAGTAGGTAGTATTTATAAAGGGGGTTATTTAATAGCCCCCTTTATTGTTGTATTTAGTTTCTCCGGAAGGGTTAAGGGGTTAAGGGGTTACCCGCTTAACCTTTGTTTTTTGTCTTTTATTGTATTTGTGGGTGCTTTGGTTACCCTTTGCCGGGGTTGTG
>CAMYPM010000025.1 GCA_947290775.1 uncultured Bacteroidales bacterium
CACTCGGATATTTCTGATTAGTTTTGGTTGTTCTATGGTTATAAATACAATGTTTAAAAGCTTTCGATCCAATACTTGTTACCGAATTGGGGATAGTAATGCTCGTTAGACTATGGCAATCCACAAAAGCTCCATCTCCAATACTTATTACCGAATTGGGGATAGTAATGCTCGTTAGACTATGGCAATCCTCAAAAGTCCACGGTTCAATACTTGTTACCGAATTGGGAATGGTAATGCTCGTTAGACTATTGCAATGCACAAAAGCCCCTTCTCCAATACTTGTTACCGAATTGGGTATGATAATGCTCGTCAGACTATTGCATTTCTCAAAAGCCGAATTTCCAATACTTATTACCGAATTGGGGATAGTCACATGTCCATTCTCTGGAATAGCCTCGTTAGGCCATTTTACGAGCACTCCATCCTTGATAATAACTCCATTTGGAACATCCTCCTGCCCGAAATCGAGTTTCATATCATAATAGAATCCATGTTCGAAAAGCCCTAAAAAGGCCAGAAGCATGTCTCCCGTCAACTTACCAAGTTTCACATAATAGTTGACATCCGTAATTGCCTTTTTAAAGGCTTCATTGGCCAATGACTTAGCTAATTCAGGATACAATTTAATTGCATCACCTGTAACAAAACTAACAAACTTTCCTTGTAGCTTTTGGCATATTTTATACGATATATCCGTGTAAGACAGTGATTTATTGCTTGCAATAGCTCTTATTTCATTTATGAAAATATGATCTGTTGCTAATTTGTAAACAAATCGGTATATGAAATCCTTAATAAAAGATTTGTCGTCTTTTATCTCTCCGCCCAACAGAGATATTGATGGAGCTAAAATAGCCATTGTCGCATTGAAGACAAGAAGATTATCGCTTTCTTGAGGTGATAATACTAAAACGACATCATTGGGCTTCTGAAAATCCATATAAATTCCACTCAATTTAGACATATCCCAAGTCATATCGCCAAATCCAAATCCTTCTTCTGTAAATAATCTCCATGTATCTGAAAAATAAGCTTTAATACCACCCCAAGAAGAAGTAGTTCCCATAAATTTGCTTACGTTCATCGGTGGAATTATAAATTTCATCTGCTCCCAAAAATCATTTGAATAGGGATAAATTACACCGTCATTTCCTTTATAGGCATGAACCATGGCAACATAACCAAACCTTTCGTTATATCCGGTCATATTACAATGCCATGTTTTCGATTCTGTTATAAAGTTACTACTTTTTATGTCCAATCTAACACCCTTATATCTGTTATTGATAATTTGAGGAGGAATGGGTGTGGTTGATGATCTTGTAGTAGGTGCGTTTTTTTGAAAGGCTCTTGTACTTAAGAAGTTTTCTTTTAGACCTGCTAACTGGATTATCTTTTCCTTTGCAATAGAATATTCCCTCTCAACATCATCTAAGTTCAGATATCCGTTGCGAACGATGCTCCTATCGATTGCTGTAGCCAACTGTTTGGTCTCTTGTAGCTGAGCTATCAAGTTTTTTAAGGACTCAAAAGAGGCTGTAGAAGTGGGTATAAAAACATTCGGGAATATTTGCAGGAGCAAAGAACTTGCAGTCTCTAAAGAATTAAGAGTAACCTTCTTGTTTGAAGGTATAGTATCAGAGGATAGATAACTCACATACAATATACGATCCTCTTTACCTAAGACGAGTAGGACATTGGCTGTCGTATTAAAATTCCCGTCAGGATCAACTTTGATTTGCTGCCCTCCATTTTCAAAGATTTGAATAGCATCTAACGAAATGTCTGCCCCCTTTGGTAACTCTATCTTGGCGCTCCCTTGGGGCTGTGCCGGATTCGAGGGCTGTCCCGGATTTGAGGATTCTGGAATATCGTTTTTGCAACTATAGAATAGCATCGTTATCACAAATCCGACAATGTAAATGGCAAGTTTTTTCATACTTGTTGTTATTAAAGATGTTGTCTTAAATCGTTACTAAACACATATTATTGCAAAGTAAATATATTTTTTAAACAAACTTATTTCCGACTTTTTTTTATTCATACTAGGTTGTTGCCTTCATTCGTTGGCTGATTAGCCTTCGGTTGGCATTGACAAGGCTAACAATTTGGTCGTGGTATGAGCTGTTTTGGTTGCACACCCCACGACTTTGTACCACTTTGAGAGTGTCTAGAGATACCTCTATGGTCTCTATTCTGCCCTCAATGGTTGCGGACAAAATAAGCGAGTTCTCTTTGAGGTAGTACTCATTTGAAAATAGGCAGTGGTGCAATTCAGCTCCTTCCTCTATATACTCATGCACGCTCTCTAACACGCGCACTTGGATTGTGCCGTCCGTAAAACGGATGCCGAAGAACTTGGATTTAAGTTCTTGGAAACGCTTTTCATTTTCCATCGCCTTTTGCTGTTTCTTGGCAAGTCCCTCCTTTTCTCTTTGTGTGAGCAGTTCCGTATGTCTGCGGTCGTGTTCGGCTCTGAGGTCGGTAGGACAAAGATAGCAGAAAGTGTATCTTTGTACTTGATGAGAATATCAGGATTCCATAAAAGGGACTTAACAAACAATAGATGCATGAGGTAGGAGATGGAATGGCAACAATTGATATGTGACAAACGCTTGGGTAAAACAGAGCAGGAGAGAACACCACAGGATACGCCACGTGGCTTTGGACGCCGTAGTGAGTTTGAGCGAGACTACGACCGCTTGGTATTTAGTGCTCCTTTTCGCAGACTTCAAAATAAGGCACAAATATTTCCTCTGCCCGGCAATGTATTTGTACATAACCGCCTCACGCACACTTTAGAAGTAAGCTGTGTAGGGCGCAGCTTAGGTAATCTGGTAGGTGATGCTCTGTGCAAGAAATATAAGTCGCTCCCCTTTTCCTCGGGTGACTTAGCGGCTATTGTATCGGCCGCATGCTTGGCACACGACTTGGGTAATCCACCTTTTGGACATAGTGGCGAAAGAGCCATCTCTGCCTATTTCCGAGAGGGAGAGGGACAAAAATGGGAGCAGCCGGTACGCAAGGAAAAAAGCCGATGGGAAGACTTCACTATATTTGATGGCAATGCAAATACCTTTCGCCTCCTCACTCACCGCTTTGTAGGAAGAAGGCCCGGAGGCTTTGGACTCTCTTACAGCACATTAGCCGCTATTGTCAAGTATCCCTACCCCTCCACCGTTCAATTAAAGCAGGGAAAATTTGGATTTTTCGCTGCCGAAGAGGAAACCTATATTGAGCTGGCGACTCAATTGGGTCTAACCTGTATTGATGCAGACAAGAAGATCTATGTGCGTCATCCCCTCGTTTACTTAGTGGAAGCAGCCGATGATATTTGCTACGAAATAATGGATTTGGAAGATGCCTATAAGCTGCGAATACTCTCGTTACAAGAAGTGAAAGAGCTTCTCTTGGCATTCTTTGACAGCAAGGAGGTAGATCGTTTATCACAGCGTGCTCGCGATATAACTGATGCCAACGAACAAGTAGCTTATTTGCGCAGTAAAGTGATCAATGTACTGATAGCCCACTGTGCAGCCTCCTTCGTAGAGCATGAGGAAGAGATCCTAAAAGGGGTATTTGAAGGTTCTTTAATTGACCATTGTCCTTCCCGGACCCTAAACGCCTACCACGGAGCAGAAAAAGTAGCAAGAAGTCGCATATATTCTGCTCGGGACGTAGTAGATGTAGAGCTGGCCGGACATCGCATCTTTTCTGAAATAATAGAGCGTACAATGTATGCCTTGGAGCATCCCGACAATGCCTACAGCCGCACCTATCTCACTCGGGTAAGCAGTCAGTATGATCAACACGTAGAAGGCACCTATGGAAAGATCCTAACCACATTGGACTACATCAGTGGAATGACGGATCTATATGCATTAGAGCTATACCGAAAAATAACAGGTATGAGCCTACCCCATGTATAAGTTTCCCCATCCAAAATCTATTTTCGGTAGGAGGTGTTTTTTTGCTACCTTTGCGAAGTAAAAAGTGCAGAGCGGAGCGTATGCGATCGTTGCCAAAGGCTTCTATACGCAAATCTCCTTGTTCAGTATAGGTGACTATAAGATGGAAATAAGACGACTGAAGAGCTTAGATGCGATAGCCGGGTGGATTGTGTTCGCCGTATCGGCTGTAGTCTATCTGCTGACGATAGGACCGAGCGCAAGTCTTTGGGACTGCGGAGAGTTCGTAGTTTGCATACATAAGTTGGAAGTAGGGCACCCGCCAGGAGCTCCCTTCTTTATGCTCCTCTACAACTTCTTTAGCCACATGACTAGTGATCCGCAAAAGATTGCCTATTTGTGCAATGCGGTGAGCGGGTTAGTAAGTGCCGGTACGATCTATTTTCTGTTCCGCTCCATTACTCATATTGCGCGCAAGCTGCTCGTAGAGGAGGGGGCTTTACAGGTAAGCCGTCACCAGGCCGTTTGCATCCTTGCTGCCGGTACGTGCGGAGCGTTGGTTTATACGTTTAGCGATACCTTTTGGTTTAGTGCTGTAGAAGCAGAGGTGTATGCTTTGAGTAGCCTCTTTACCGCTGTGGTCTTTTGGCTGATGCTAAAGTGGGAAGAAAAGGCGGATAGCCCGATCTCTGCTCGATGGCTCATTCTTATTGCCTACCTGATGGGGTTGGGAATCGGGGTCCATCTGCTCAATCTGCTTTGCATACCTGCCATGGCACTTATTTTCTACTACAGAAAATACAGCAAGCCTACAACATGGGGGACTATATTGGCCCTGCTGGTATCCTTTGTGGTAATCATACTCATCATGTTCGGAGTAATACAGGGTTCTATGAAAGTAGCTACCCGCTTCGATGTATTCGCAGTAAATGTATTGGGGCTCTCCTTCAATTCGGGAATGATCATATACCTCGTACTGATGGGTATTATAATGGGGCTTACCTTATGGCTTCTTTACAGTGGCAAAAATGAAACCTTTGCACGGCTTGGCGTGCTACTCACAGCCTGCTTAATGGGGATACCCTTTATCTCCTCCTCTTGGTTACTGTGGTTCGTTATTCTCGCTGTGCTTAGCTGGCTTTTCTTTAGCAAAAAGAATTTGGTCAGCATGGGCTTCTTGAGTACGCTTCAGTCTGCTTTAGTAGCCATGGCAATAGGCTTCTCATGCTATGGTGTTATTCTCATTCGAAGCGCAGCTCAACCCCCGATGAACGAAAATGACCCTTCAACTCCCATTACGCTGAAAGGATACCTCAACCGTGAACAATACGGCTCCGTGCCACTCATCTCAGGACCGAGCTTCGCAAGCCAACCTGTTGCCATCAAGGAAGCACGACACGAGTGGAAGCCGGCTCCCAAAGATGAAATAACAGCAAAAGATCGGTACATAAAAGTTGCCAAGCCTGCAGAGTACGAATATTCACATAAAACATTCTTCCCGAGGATGTACTCCCCCAGGGCAGAGCACATTCGCATTTACAATACTTGGGTAGGGCGACATCCGGAAGATCTGAGCGAGCCCACGTTTGGAGAGAATTTGCGTTTCTTCTTCTCATACCAAATAAACTTTATGTATTGGCGCTATTTTGGCTGGAACTTCATTGGTCGACAGAATGACCTGTACAGCTCAGGCTCAATGCTTAAAGGAGGCGTAGCAACCGGATTCAATTTTATAGATCGCTCCCAGTGGGGAGATAAAGAGTACTATCCTGATGAAATGACCCAAAATAAGGGACATAATGTATACTACCTTATGCCTCTCATACTGGGTCTACTGGGTATAGCATTTCAATTTGCCAAGAAAAAGAGGGGTATACAGAGCTTTTTGATTGTCTTCTTCCTGTTCTTTATGACCGGACTTGCAATCATACTCTATATCAATCAAACACCCCTGCAACCTCGCGAACGAGACTATGCTTATGCCGGCTCCTTCTACGCATTTGCTATTTGGGTGGGATTAGGTGCCGCAGCTGTAGGCGACTTCATTATGCGGCTGAAGGTAAAGAAAGTACCCACCTCTGTATTAAATCTTTTAGGTGGAGTAACCGCTATTCACCTTGCCGTTTTGGTACCTGTTCAGATGGCGCTCCAAAACTGGGACGACCACGATCGTAGCGGCCGTACGGTAGCACGCGACTTAGGTGCTAACTACCTGAATAGTTGTGGAGATCAGGCTATTCTATTCTGTTTTGGTGATAACGACACTTTCCCCGTTTGGTATGCACAAGAGATAGAGGGCATCCGCACAGATGTACGCGCTTGTAACTTAAGTTATCTGCAGGCGGAATGGTACGTAGACCAGATGCGGTGCGATGCCTATGAGTCAAAGGCATTGCCCATCCGCTGGTTAAAACCCTCCTTCTACTATCCAAAAGCCTATGCACGTATAGAATCGAGGGGTGAAATGACGGTGGAACAGGCTTACCGCATGATGCTTGAAGACAAAGGCAATCCGAGTATATTCCCCACGGATCATATACTGATTCCCTTGGATAAAGCTGCCGTGGGAAAAGCGTTCCCCGGGCTTGCCTGCGAAAGCGATAATATGTTGCTTACGTTGCAGGATGGCGGTGCGCTTGTTCGTGACGGAATGGTTGCTTTGGACGTCATTGCAAACAATAATTGGGAACGCCCCATTTATTGGCTCAAGTCTACGCCCACTAATCTCTTCAGCAATCTTAATAACTACCTATCCTCTTCGGGTATGGCCTTCCGGCTACTTCCACAAGAGGTTGCACACAATCCTTCTTATGCAAACACGGAAGCAGAATATGATATGGTAATGAACAAGTTCCTTTGGTTTGGAGCTTCGGATGATAATATCTATTATGATGAAAACATCCGCAACAACATTATCATGTATTACCGTGCCGCTCTATTCCCCGAATTAGCTTTGCGCTTGCAGAATGAAGGGAAAACAGATAAAGCGCGCAAAGTATTGGATAAGTGTTTCAAAGAGATTAGTGCAAAAGCACTCCCCTATCAATTCAATGACCTCTATCTGGCTATGGCTACGTATGAAGTGGGCATGGAGCAAAAGGGAGATATGATCGTAAAGGAGATTGCACAAAGCGGCTTGCGCAAGTTGAATTGGCTTAAGCACCTTAACATGCGACAACTCCAGCGAGCTACCGGCGAGGGACTGCTACAAGAAGCTTTGCGCGATGCTTCAGAATCCCTCCGTATAGCGCTTCATTACAACCGAGCTGAGCAAGTGAGCGATCTAAAGGAAGAGTTACAAAATGCTCTTAATGTGATCTGGGGCAGCAATGCTCCCTCTGTGGATCGTTTATTAGCGCCTCAGGATACTTATCAAGAACCCATGCAGAAAAATCTGCCTTCCACAGACATAGAACAAGAAATATTAGAATAATCTACATATAACAAATAACGTAATATGGCTACAACAGCTGATTTCAGAAACGGAATGTGCCTTGATATTGATGGGCAATACTATTTCATCGTTGAATTTCTACACGTAAAACCCGGAAAGGGCCCCGCTTTCGTTCGTACGAAGCTAAAGAATGTGGCTACGGGACGCATCCTCGATAAAACTTGGAACAGCGGCGTAAAAGTAGAAGAGGTTCGCATTGAAAGACGACCCTATCAGTACCTCTATAAGGACGAAATGGGATACAACTTTATGCATCAGGAAACTTTTGAGCAGATCAGTATCCCCGGTGAAAGCATTGAAGGGGTTCAGTTCCTAAAGGAAGGCGATACCGTTGAAGCTATGGTACACGCCGAAACTGATACCGTGCTTACTTGCGAAATGCCTGCACACGTGGTTTTGCGTGTAACTTACACAGAGCCCGGCCTAAAGGGAGACACAGCTACTAATGCCCTCAAGCCTGCTACGGTGGAAACAGGTGCAGAAGTACGCGTGCCCCTGTTCATTTCGGAAGGCGAATTGATTGAAATCGATACACGCGACGGTAGTTACGTAGGTCGCGTAAAAGAGTAAGTAACGTACAACTTTACTAAACTCTGCGGAAGGCTCTTTGCAATGTGGAGGCCTTACCGCAAAGCAATAAAGGAAGGAGTGATACAAACGTGCCGAGAACGCATCAGAACGAGGACTTGAAAGCTGCTGAGCAAGCGCGCTTGGCAGCGTATCTGCAGATCAAAGGGCAGCGTCTCTCTGTGGAGCGCGAAGCTCTATTCGATACGGTCTTGGCATATGAGCGCACCTTTTCGGCTTCAGAATTGTACGAAAAAGCCAAGGAGGCATCTTGCCCGGTAACACTCGCCACTGTATACAATGCGCTGGAGCTGTTTGTAAAAGCCGGTGTAGTAATTCCCTTTGAAATACAACGAAGGGAAACATACTATCTCCCTTACTTTTGCTCCTACAATCGTGCGGTTGTGGTGTGCAGTGAGTGTGGCAAAACAGTCTATTTGCGACGCGTTAAGGTGTACGATATACTGGCAAAGCTGATTACGCCTCACTTTAGTAAGAGTAGACCGCTGTTACTCTATTACGGCTACTGCAAGGATTGCAGATTTGCTCTTAGGCAGGCAGCGAAAAAACGAAACAATAAAACTTTGGAATAGGCACTATTATGGCTAAGGTAGATGTATTGTTGGGTCTTCAATGGGGAGACGAAGGAAAGGGTAAAATAGTAGACGTACTAACCCCCAATTATGATATGGTGGCGCGCTTCCAAGGCGGCCCGAATGCCGGTCATACGCTTCATTTTGACGGAAATAAGTACGTACTGCGTTCCATTCCAAGCGGCATCTTCCAGAAAGATACCATCAACGTGGTGGGCAATGGCGTTGTGCTCGATCCGGTACGCTTCATTGAGGAAGCCAAAGAATTGCAAAAAAGTGGCTGCTCTGTAAAGGATAAACTACGCATCGCACGTAAGGCGCATCTCATTCTACCTACGCATCGCCTCTTGGATGCCGCCAACGAAAAGGCTCTGAAGGGAAGTAAGATCGGTACCACCGGAAGAGGTATCGGTCCTACCTATACGGATAAAACGGCTCGTTACGGAGTGCGTGTGGGTGAAATCGAGGGAGACTTCGAAAAGGCATACAATACCGCTAAGGAGCGTCATTTGGCACGCCTCGCCGCTATGGGCGAAACGCCTGATCTAACCGATTTGGAAAAGGAATATTTCGATGCCATTGAGCAGCTGAAAACATTCAAACTGATCGATTGCGAATATGAGATCAATGGTGCCTTGCACGAGGGCAAGAAAGTACTGGCGGAGGGAGCCCAGGGCTCTATGCTGGACGTGGATTACGGAACCTATCCGTTCGTTACCTCCAGTAATACCATTGCTTCCGGTTGCTGCACAGGATTAGGCATAGCCCCTCAACAGATCGGTCACGTATTCGGTATTTTCAAAGCTTATTGTACCCGAGTAGGGGCAGGACCTTTCCCAACCGAATTGCAGGACGAAGTGGGACACGAAATGGCAGTACGGGGTGCCGAGTTCGGTGCCGTTACCGGCAGACCACGTCGCTGCGGGTGGATCGATTTGGTAGCTCTGAAATATACTATTATGCTGAGTGGCGTTACCGATCTCATCATGATGAAAAGCGATGTGCTGGACACCTTTAAGGAAATAAAGGCGTGCCGCGCTTACCGCGTTAATGGCAAGGAAACGCAGCGCGTTCCTTTCCACTTTACGGACGACGACTCAATTGAACCGATTTACGACACCATCCCCGGGTGGCAATGTGATCTTACTGCTATTACTCGCGAGGCTGATTTCCCCGTTGCGTTCCGCAACTACATAGCGTATTTGGAAAATGCTTTAGGCTGTCCCATCAAGATTGTTTCCGTGGGCCCCGATCGCAAGCAAACCATTATACGTTCGTAACAGAAGCATACCCTTGGTATGACCTACCGCGAAACAATTGACTTCCTTTTCAACGTAACACCCGTATTCGAAAAGGGAGACGCAGGAGCCTACAAGCCCGGATTAGAGCGTATGCAGGCGATGGCGGAGGAGATTGGCAACCCTCACGTCGGACAGCGCTACCTCCATATAGCCGGCACTAACGGCAAGGGGTCCGTTTCGTCCACTCTGGCAGCCATACTGACCGCCTCGGGCTATCGGACCGGCTTATTCACCTCTCCGCACCTAATCGATTTTCGCGAGCGAATCCGCATTAACGGAGTACCCATCAGTGAAGAGGATGTGGTTCGTTTTGTGGAACGCATCAAACCGCTCATTGAGCGTTACCAACCGAGCTTCTTCGAACTAACCACGCTCATGGCGTTAGACTACTTCGCGCGTATGAAGTGCGATGTAGTGGTTATGGAAGTGGGTATGGGCGGACGCTTGGATTGCACCAATATTATTACGCCGTTGCTCTCCATAATCACCAATGTGAGCATGGATCACATGCAGTTCCTCGGCAATACACTTGAGGCAATTGCACGCGAAAAAGCCGGTATCTTTAAACAGGGTGTGCCCGCACTGATCGGCGAGGCGCCCGAAAGGCTTCGTCCTTTATACGAATCCTATACACAGATCGAGAAGCATTACGCCGAGCAGTCCGATGAAATTGAATCCATTACGGATGCTCCGGATGGATTACTTATAGAAACAAAGCGCTGGGGAACATTAAAAGGTGTACTGACCGGTGCCGTACAGCATCTAAATGCGCGTACAACGCTTGCCGCTGTTGATCTGCTTACCGATAAGCATTTACTCCAAATTCCTCGGGATGCGGTAGCAAAAGGCTTTGCTCAAGTGGTATCGCTTACGCATCTTTTGGGGCGCTGGCAGCGGGTGGCCTCTCGTCCTACCGTTATCCTCGATACCGGACATAACGAAGGTGCCATCACTGAGGTGGCACAACAGCTCAAACAGGAGCCATACGAAGCACTCCACATCGTTTTTGGAATGATGCACGACAAGGATTTTGCTAAAGTGCTCCGGTTGCTTCCCCAAAATGCGACCTACTACTTTTCTACCCCCGAAACGCCTCGGGCTCTTTCCGGCGAAATGCTTCGCCAAGAAGCACTCAAGGCCGGTCTACGAGGCGAAACCTATCCAACGCTTACAGAAGCTTTCCGTGCCGCTCGCACAGCGGCTAAGCCTACGGATCTGATCTATGCCGGCGGTAGCAACTACGTAGTGGCAGAAATACTCTCCGGATTCTTTCCGGAGCTCATAGAAGAAAATAAAACAACAAAATAACGTATCACAATGACTGAACAGTTACAGAAAACATTGCGCGACAAAGCCTGGGCAAGATGGCTTGTGCTTGCGCTCATCGCCTCAACGATGTTCTTCGCCTACATGTTTGTAGACGTACTCTCACCGCTTAAAACTATGCTCGAAGAGCAGGTTCAATGGAGCAGTAAAACCTTTGGACTTTACGCCGGTAGCGAATTCTTCCTCAACGTCTTTGTATTTTTCCTCATCTTTGCAGGTATTATATTGGACAAGATGGGAGTTCGCTTCACAGCGATCCTCTCCGGTAGCCTTATGGTAATAGGGGCCGGCATCAAAGTATATGCTCTTAGCGAATCCTTTTTGACTACCTCCCTTTATACGTGGCTCAATAGCTGGTGGACCGCTTTCCCCGCTACTGCCAAACTTGCCTCAATCGGCTTTATGATCTTTGGCTGTGGTACCGAAATGGGTGGTGTAACCGTTTCACGCGCTATCGTAAAGTGGTTCCAAGGAAAGGAAATGGCTCTCGCAATGGGAATTGAGATGGGGATAGCTCGTTTGGGCGTATTTGCCGTTTTTTGGATTTCTCCCTATTTGGCAGACCGCTATAACTCGGTGCAAGCCCCTGTGATTTTTGTATTCTTCCTCCTCTGCGTGGGATTGCTATTCTACCTCATCTACGGAGTGTTTGACAACAAACTGGAACATCAACAGAAGGATCTGGTTATAGAGGATGAAGAGCCCTTCCATTTCAGAGACCTCGGTAAGGTATTTGGGAGCGGAATCTTTTGGGTAGTTGCCTTGTTATGCGTGCTTTACTACTCTGCAATTTTCCCGTTCCAGCGTTTTGCTACCGAAATGCTTCAGAGCAAACTCGGATGGGAACCCGACTTCGCTAGCCGTATCTTTAGCTTCTTCCCCATTGGTGCTATGGCTATCACACCGTTCCTTGGCGCCTTTTTGGACCACAAAGGAAAGGGAGCCACGATGCTTATTTGGGGATCTATCCTTATGATTGTATGCCATACGGTATTTGCGCTCTTCCCCTTTGGTGCCGTTGGGCACACATTTGCAGCAATCATTGCTTTTGCGGCTATCGTTCTGTTAGGCATTTCGTTCTCATTAGTTCCTGCAGCGCTTTGGCCCTCTATGCCTAAGCTGATTGATAACAAGGTACTCGGTAGCGCCTATTCCGCTACTTTCTGGGTACAGAACGTAGGACTTATGTCCGTTCCTATCCTCATTGGAACGGTACTCGACGGCATTCGCAAGAATTTGCCTGCAACGGCTGCCGAAGAATCCGTTTACACCGTACCGATGCTAATCTTCGCTTCGTTTGGTGTAGCGGCTCTCCTGCTCAGCCTCTATCTCAAATCCATTGATAAAAAGCGTGGATACGGCCTCGAACTTCCTAACATCAAGAAGGATTAAGGTACGGAGGAATTCATAATGTTACAGAACAAACCATTCGACACACAACTATTGGAGCGTGCCGCTGATAATATCCGCGCCCTCTCCGTAGCTATGGTGGAACGCGCCAAGAGCGGTCACCCGGGTGGGGCTATGGGTGGAGCCGATTTCATCAATCTGCTCTTTACCGAATATCTGCGCTACGACCCCGAGCAGCCCTGCCGCTATGCGCGTGACCGATTCTTCCTCGATCCGGGGCATATGTCCCCCATGCTCTATTCATCGCTTGCACTACAGGGGCGCTTTACCCTCAACGAATTGAAGCAATTCCGCCAGTGGGGAAGCCCTACGCCCGGTCATCCCGAGCGAGATGTAGCGCGTGGCATCGAAAACACTAGCGGCCCCCTTGGTCAAGGGCACACTTTTGCGGTAGGTGCCGCCATTGCCGCTAAGATAATGGCGCAACGCTTCGGGGCGGAACGTATGCCGCAGCACATTTATGCCTACATATCCGATGGCGGTATTCAAGAAGAAATCGCTCAAGGTGCCGGACGAATAGCCGGGCACCTCGGATTGGACAATCTGACCATGTTCTATGATGCCAACGATGTGCAGCTCTCCACGCTCGTCAGCGATGTGACCAGCGAAGATGTTGCTGCCAAATATCGTGCTTGGGGATGGGAAGTGATCACCGTAAACGGCAACTGTGTAACCGAACTGCGCAAAGCATTGGACACGGCGCTCGCCACCAAAGGCAAGCCGACGTTGATCATCGGCAAAACCACAATGGCATACAAAGCGCTGAACGAAGAGGGAAGCGAGATTACCAACCGCATTGCTACGCACGGGCAACCGATGAGCAAAGCGGGTGCCTCCATAGCTCAAACTTTGGGTGGAATGAATATGCCTTCCGATGAGCCGTTCCAAATATTGCCTGAAGTAAGCCAATTGTATCAAGCTCGTGCCGAAGAGCTGAAAGCCTACTGGGCAGACTACGATCGTAGCTTTGCCGCTTGGGAAAAGAGCAATCAACACGAAGCCGATACGCTACGGGACTGGTTCGAAGGCAAACTCCCACAAATAGATATGAGCGCCATCGAGCAGAAGCCCAATAGTGCTACACGCTCCGCAGGTGCCACCGTGCTTTCCGCTTTAGTTAAGCAAATCCCCAATATGGTGGTAGCAAGTGCGGACCTATCCAACTCCGATAAAACGGACGCATTCCTCAAGGGCACGCATCCGCTCGCAAAGGGCGACTTTAGCGGTCGCTTCCTCAATGCCGGCGTTTCCGAGCTCACCATGGCAGCAGTATGCCTCGGAATGATGCTCCACGGCGGGATTCACGCCGCTTGCGGCACCTTCTTCGTCTTCTCCGATTATCAAAAACCGGTGATCCGCTTGGCTGCTTTGATGCAAATCCCGCTCATTTTCATCTGGACGCACGACGCCTTCCGGGTGGGTGAGGACGGACCTACGCACCAGCCGGTAGAGCACGAAGCGCAAATCCGACTGATGGAAAAGCTGCACAACCACTCCGGTGCTAGAAGTATGTTGGTACTCCGCCCCGCCGATGTGCACGAAACTACCGTGGCTTGGCAGATGGCTTTGGAGAATCGCGATACGCCTACGGGGCTCATTTTGTCCCGTCAGAACATCAACGATCTCCCCTCCGGTGACGTCACCCCCTACCACCGTGCATTAGGCGCGCTCAAGGGCGGCTATGTAGTGAGCAGCGATAAGGATGCACAAATCGCTCTGGTGGCATCCGGTAGTGAGGTATCCACTTTGGAAGAAGCCGCTACCTTGCTCCGCAAAGAAGGCTTCCGCATACGCGTGGTTTCCGTTCCTTCCGAAGGACGGTTTGCCGATCAGGACGACAAATATCGCGAAACGGTGCTCCCCGCAGCTATGCCGCGCTTTGGGCTTACTGCCGGATTGCCCGTAAACCTGCTCGGATTAGTGGGGTGCGAACAGCGCATTGCCGGCTTGGAAAGCTTCGGCTACTCGGCACCCTATACGGTGTTGGACGAAAAGCTCGGATTCACTGCGCAGGCAGTTGCCGATAAAATCCGCGCGCTTCTCGCTTAGCCGTAACCGAGCTTCCCTTTCGGAAGCATCCTAATCTGAAGGCATCTCCCCGCACGGGAGGTGCCTTTTTTCATAGCCTATATCCATTCCTTCTCCCGATCGCAACTCGCACAACCTTACATAAGCAAGGGCAGAGTGGAGCATGAGTGCTAACGAATGGGAGAAGGTAAGTTATTTGGGTAGCACAAGCGTGCAATCGGAAGAAAGATCGTGAGGTAACAAATATTTCGTCGCATATATTTAGAAAATACCCTATAGCCTTTTTCGAGAAACCCTATAGCCTCTTTACAAATACCCTATAGGGTTTTTGTAAATACCCTATAGCCTTTTCCCGAATTGTACGGCATAATAAATCTGATTGTACGGCAAGATAATTATTAAAATACGACTTGTTGAAAATAAAGAAGTTACCTTGTTGGTATAACTGAACTAGTAACGATTTGGAAACGAACGAGCTACTTGGTTTCGCTGTTTTCTGCCTAACAAAGAACGCTTGTTATTCTGTTAGCAAACAGAATATTTTGCTGGCGAATAACAAGCATTTTTAATGATATATTCTTTTTTCTGCACTTTTCTAATGCGATTTTTGATAGGGTTATAATCTTCGTCCTCGCTTCTTCTTTCTGCTTGCTTGGTTTCTGAGTTTGCGCTGCCACGCTGTTTCTGCATAGTCATCGCCTTGCGTAGTTGGTGTAATCAAATCGCCTAACCCTTCCACTACGTAATCGATTGCACTAATGGCTACATCTGCCATTGTACCGATAGCCTGTACAATCTGCGGAGTTTCTTCTGAAGCTCGTGGTATGTACGAACGGCTTTTAGGTACAAGCTGGTAGCCTTTATCAGGCTGTTCTTTCTTTTCAGTTGCCTCTTGTATCGTTTGGCGTGGTTTCTTTGGTTCTTCCTTGTTGGTTGCTTCAAAGTTCCTCTGCAAGGAACGGTAGCCGAACTCCCTGCCGATTTCGGAAGCCTTGAAGGTTTGTCTTGCGTATGAGAACTTCAAGGCATAAACCTTGTCCTACTTGTTCTTCAAGCGCTCTATGGAAATGCCGTTTTTGTTCAATTCATAAAAGAACATGGAAAACCCGGTGATGCCTGTACCTTTGTACTTATCAAGCAAGGTGTAGCAAATCTTCTGCACCTACTGCTTTTTCTGTCTCTCGTGGGATTAGCTTTTGTCTTTTGGAGTTTCCTTTCCGCCTTGACTTCCTTAGCAATGGTCAAACCTTTCTCCCTACTGATTTCCTCTGCCCCCTTGCTGCCTTGTTGCTCACAAAGGTGGTGTCATAGACTTCTCCGTACGGACTGATACGGTTGGCAATGATATGAATGTGCCTGTTGTCGGTGTCCTTGTGCGTTACTGCCACCCATTGGTGGTTGTCAAGTCCCATTCGCTTGGCAAACAAATGGGCTATCCGCACCAGTTCGGACACAGACAGCTTTTTCTCATCCTGCGGTGCGTGTTGATTTCATAGCGACCTACTTTTGAGAAGTGAGCATCGTTCTTACTATGATATTCGGTTCTTCCCAACACTGTGTTGTATCTAAACTGGTAGTAAGAGGAGAGATAGGTTTCTATCTCCGAGTTCTTGGAAAACTTCCTTCTTGTATGAAGTTCGCTGTTTTCCCCCTCAGATTAGCTTTTATCCGCATTCTTTTTCATTATATGCTTGGTTTGGTTTCCAAGAGTGAAGTTATGAAGAGAATAGGAAAGTTCCAAGCATTCGGAGAGTGCTTGCATAATGTTGCACAAATTGGCAATGAATTTCTCACGAACTTTTGACAGGAAACAGTCGGAAAGGACGGA
The DNA here is from genome assembly GCA_947290775.1 of uncultured Bacteroidales bacterium. Lineage (GTDB taxonomy): Bacteria > Bacteroidota > Bacteroidia > Bacteroidales > Porphyromonadaceae > Porphyromonas > Porphyromonas miyakawae. Next base: position 16,419 of record CAMYPM010000025.1, read on the forward strand.
TTTAAGCCCCAAACAAGAGGACAAGTGCGTAAGGGATGCAAGAAAGGCAGGTGCTTCTTTGCTCCATCCTGCATAGTATTGCATCGGCTAAAAGGATATGATAAAATGGAGTAAAAAGGCAAAGAAAGAGAGTGACAATCCTTTTGTTCTTTCATTGTTTTCCCCTGTATTTCCCTACTGTTCCCTTGTGCTTTGAAGTATGACAAACACTCCCTACTTTTGCAAGCAGAAACGTGTGATGAAGCGCAAAACAAGAAAAGGAATTACAAACAAAACAACAATAGAATTATGGGATATTTTATCATTACGGATTCA
>CAMYPM010000026.1 GCA_947290775.1 uncultured Bacteroidales bacterium
CAGCGAATACTTCTGCATTTCCGTACACCCAGCAGTTGCCCTCGTGGCTGAGATTCTCTTCCGATTCAATCCAGCCGCCTTGTGTGCCTTTCTTTATGCCGCCAAAGTCCCGCACGGCTACAATGCGGTGCAGCGTGCGCCCGAGTCTTTCCCTTGTCTCGTCTGTGAATTCGTACTTTCGTTCCATTGCTTACTCCTCCACAAGTTCTTTTGCTTTTGCTTTAGTTGCATTCTTGACGAAGGTTGCCAAATCAAGAGCCGCTTTGCAGATGAAAAATACCCTATCGTCATTGGATAGCGCACAAGCAAGTGACTTAATTAAATCCTCACCTCTGCCCACGATAGCCATATTGCTATCCTCGTCTTCAAGCACAGCAAATACCTGTCTGCTTTCGCTTGCGTCTTTCCACTCGTTTAGTGCTTCAACTACTTTGTCACCATTAAATTCGTTTTTCATTGCTTTTTTCTTTTTGTGTTATTACTTATTCTTATGTTTCTTATTTGCGGTTGTCGTTTGTCTTTGTTGTTTCGTTACATTTGTAGCCGTTGTGTATTATTTGACACTGCAAAGTTAGGAAATACATTACAAACATGCAAGACATTTCATACAAGAAAAATGTAATAAGTATATAAGTAATTGATTATCAATAAAATGGATGCGATAAAAATTTTGGAGGAGGTATTAAAATACACGAAAAAGAATTGTTCGTCCTTATCTTCTGAAATAGGCGTTAATAGGCAACTGCTCTATGATATACAGAGGGGCAAGACTAAATCTATATCGTATGAGCTTGCAAATAGAATATGTAATGTTTATCCAGAGATTAGTAAGGAGTTCTTACAAAGCGGACAAGGAAATATGTTACTACAACAGCACGCTTCCACCGCAAGCGGTAGTATCAATCAAATAAACGGACATAACAACAACATAAATAGCAACAATATCGGCAACGTACCGACTGCCACATATCGCACGGATGGCGCACCCGATGAAATAAAGGCTATTACGAACGCACTAATCACCAGCCAAGCACAAACTAATATGCTTATTGAACGGCTTGCAATAGCGCAAAATCAGCTACTCACTGCGCAAGCGAATATATCAGAGCTTATTGAGTTGCTTAAAAAGAAATAGGGCAACAGCCAAAAAGCTGTCGCCCTTGCAATAACACTACAAATACAAACTATTACTCACTCTATCTTTGGTATTAGTTCTATCGCCTGCTGCTTCTTCCTATCTGTTACCTTTGCATATATCTGTGTAGTCGTTATATCCTTGTGTCCGAGTAGTTTTGAGACCGTATATAAGTCCGCTCCTAATTCCAGCATCATTACAGCGTAAGTGTGCCTACTCGTGTGGTAGGTTATAGGCTTGGATATTCCAGCGTCCCTTGCCCACTCTCGTAATTTCACGCTAAGGTGGTGTGTGTACATAAGTTCGGGGAAGACTAAATCATTATTTGCTCCTCGTTTTCCCATATACCTAACAGCTTCTTCGCTTATATCCGTATATTCCACCCATTTGGTCTTTTGCTGCCGATAGGTTATTCTCGTATAGCCATCCTCTTTTGTTACGTCTGCCCATTTAAGTTTGCGTACATCGCTTATCCGCAATCCCGTAAGGCACGAAAACAAAAACGCACGCTTTAGCTCCTTGTCCTTGCATTCTGTTCTCGCCATACTCTTTACCTCCTCCAGCGTTAAGTATACCATTTGTGTCTCTTTCGGCTTTGGTATTTCTACACCCTGCATCGGATTCTTTTCTATTAGTTCTGCTCTAACAGCCCGATTGAGACAAGTTAAAAGTTTGCTGAGGTAATGGTTCTTTGTATTATCCGTTAGCTTCGTTTTGCTCTTTCTGTTACTATCCTTGTATCTTATCTCACTTGACCCAACATTATCCAAATACCGCTTAAAACTATTTACCCACTGAACGCTTATATCCCCGAGTGCTATATCCTCACTTTGGTAATTATGTAAGTGACGCTTTAAGCTGTGCAGTATGTTGTCTTGTGGCACTTCATCCAAAAACTCAAATAAAGACTTCCCAGCCTCTTTCGCTTCTTTCTTAAACCCAAATGCGCCATCCCTCAGCTCCACAATTCTTTTTGCCCTTACAGCTTCAGCGAGCCGCATCGTGTCTTTGTTTAGCGTCTTTGCCGTGTAGTTGTCCTCGGGGATTAAATACAAGCGTAAATACTCATACTTCCTTTGACCACCATCGTATATATCTAAGTATAGAGCCGTCCTACCGCCCTTTATTGCCCTTTTACGCAGCGTTACACTGCTTGTTTTGTGTCTCATTGTGTTATTACTTACTTGTTATTATTTGCGTTGTCCTTTGGTCTATTTGTTGTTGTGAAACAGACGCACAAAAATAAACAATAAAAACAACAAACAACAAACAAATAATATTCATAGATTTATCATATACCTATCTATTAGTTGTCACTCATTAAAAAGATAAACAGACTGCAAAATCGCTCTGAGAGTGCAAAGTGTATGATACAACTATGAAATATTATATACATTACAAAGTGTATATTAAATAGATCCTAATCTTTTGGCAAATAGGTTCTGTTCTATTTACCTTTCTGTCTGTACGCCTAAAAGCATGTCGTTAACAGAAACTTCCGAAGTTCCTCTAAAAAGAGAACGACACTTGAAAAAAGACTGATGATTGCTTGTATAGTAATTAAGGAAGGGAGACAAAACGCCTCAAATTTTCTGTAGCAGTAGCCTCTATGTCACTAAAACTACCTTCCCAGTCTTTTCTTCCTTTATTCAGAAATATGATATGCTCTCCAATATTCTGCAGCGAGTTCATATCATGCGTATTGATCACCGTAGTAATACCGAACTCATGAGTTAATTCATGAATCAGATGATCTATCTTTTCTCCGGTTTTAGGATCTAGTCCGCTATTAGGCTCATCGCAAAACAGATACTTTGGATTATTTACCAAGGCACGCGCCAAGGCTGCACGTTTCATCATACCACCGCTAATTTCAGATGGATATTTATCTGCTGCATCCCGAAGCCCCACACGCTCCAATAGAGTCAATGCCCGCCTACGACGCACATTGCGCTTGTCACGAGAAAACATGTCTAAAGGAAACATGGTATTTCCCAATACAGTAAAATTATCAAATAAGGCAGAGCCTTGAAACATTACCCCCATCTTATAACGTAATTGTTTCATACCGTGCGAATCCATATCCGACAGTTTATGTCCATCGTATATAATCTCTCCGGATGTAGGATCCATCAGTCCAAAAAGACACTTAAGGAAAACAGTCTTACCGGCTCCACTGGTACCAATGATCAAGTTCGTAGCCCCCGACAAGAACGTTGCATCTATACCCTTAAGAACCTCCTTATCCTCAAATGACTTAACTAAACCCTTGACTTCAATCATCGTCTCTCATTAAATTAGCATCAAGTTTGTAAGTAATAAATCGGCAAGAAGAATTAGCACACTACCAATGACTACAGCATTGGTACTAGCGCGCCCTACAGCAAGTGCGCCACCCTTTACCGTATAACCAAAATAACTGGAGCCACTAGTAATAATGAAAGCATATACAGCCGATTTGATCATTGAATAAATGACGTTGTACGGCTTAAAGAAAAGCTGCATCCCATACTCAAAGTCGTTAATAGTAATATTTGGGGTTACATAAGTGGCTAAAAAGCCTCCGGAAATAGCTGTAACCATACTAATGACACTTAACACAGGAATAAAAATAAGCAACCCCACTATTTTAGGAAGGATAAGGAAGTTTGCCGAATTAATCCCCATTACCTCCAATGCATCAATTTGCTCCGTAACTCGCATCGTTCCCAACTCACTTGCTATACTAGAGCCTATCTTTCCGGAGAGGATGAGACACATGATCGAAGAAGAAAACTCTAGCAGAACGATTTCACGAGTTGCATAGCCAATCGTAAATCGAGGTATAAGAGGACTACTCATATTGATGGAGAGTTGAATCGTAATCACAGAACCAATAAAGAAAGATATGATAACGACAATCCAAATCGAATTAATGCCTATCTTTTCAATCTCTGTTACAAGATTCTTAAAAAACATGCTCCATCGTGCAGGTCGCTTAAACACGCGCCGCATTAGCAAGGTATACTCACCCATGTTTTGCAGTGCTCTCGTGAGAGCAATGCTCGGATTCTTATGCTGCGACATTTTATACTTTCTATACTATAACACTTACAAAGCTTTCTGAGCCTCCCATCCGCCTGAACTAATGCTTTGTTCACTTCCATTGGGAAGAATAAGCTTCACTCCATTTTGTTTGTCTGTAATATGACCGATTATAGAGATTCCTTTTATACCCTCCACTGCGCTATAATACTTAAGAGGCACTGTGAAAAGCAATTCATAATCCTCCCCACCGTCTAAAGCCGCTGTAAAGGGATCTATTGAAAGCTCCTCAGCCATAGCAAAGGTCTCCGAATCAATAGGAATACGCTCTGCATACACAACAGCCCCCACCTGGCTATTATCACAAATATGATGTAGCTCACTGGAAAGTCCATCACTAATATCCATCATAGAGGTTGGGTGTATTCCTGTATTGCGCATTATTTCAATGATATCTCCTCGAGCCTCCGGACGTAATTGTCGCTCAATGATATACTCACGCTCCTCAAACTTTGGAGAAAAGTATGGAGTGGGATCTGCAAGAAAAATGCGCTTTTCACGCTCCAATAGCATAAGCCCCATATAGGCTGCACCGAGGTTGCCACTACAACAAATCAAATCATTCTCTTGTGCCCCATGACGATATACCACCTCATCCTTTGCAGCCGAGCCAAGGCAAGTCACACTGATAACCAAGCCGTTTTGCGAGGCACAGGTATCGCCCCCTATGAGATCGACCCCATAGTGCTCCAATGCTGCATATATACCACTATAAAGCTCTTCCATCTGCTCAACTGAAAACTTTGAGGATATGCCCAACGATACCGTTACAGCTTCAGGACGTCCGTTCATAGCAAATATATCGGACAAATTGACTACGATAGCTTTATACCCTAAGTGCTTAAGAGGCGTATATACAAGATCAAAATGCACCCCTTCCAAAAGCATATCCGTAGTGACCAGCCGTACTTGATCGGCGTTGTTTTTAAGAACGGCAGCATCATCGCCAATTCCCTTTATAGTAGACTCATTCTGAGCCTTATACTCGCTTGTAAGACGATTGATAAGACTAAATTCTCCCAATTCAGAAAGAGGTGTAGGCATATATGGCTATCTAATGTAGGTGTTTATTTATGAGTTGCTTAAAAAGCTGCTCTTCGTTAAAAAGAAAGTGTATCTCTATAGGTAACACAAAGAAAGAGGCAATGAGCCGATCACTCATCAAATTGCGCAGTCCATGCAGTCGGGCAGCATCCTTTTCGGTAGTTACAAAGGCCCTATCCCCATCTTCTGCAAGCTTGTTCCATACTGCTATATCACACTTTGTAAAGGCATGATGATCAGGGAATTGATTAGTCTCTACAACTCCTCCATGGGTTTCCTTAAGATAACGGAAAAATGGGTCAGGATGTGCTATTCCGGCAATGGCATACAGCTGTTGAGCTGCACGAAAATCCACTCCATTTTCAGGGACAACATGATCACTAAAAAGAGGAACAACCTCTCTATAATGAACAGAGGTAAAGAATACCGACTGGTGAGGAAATAGTGACATATTACGTTTAATGAGGCTTTTGCGAATCGGTGTAATAGAGGGAGGGCATTTAGTTACAATAATACAATCTGCTCTCAATCTTCCTTTGGCATTCTCCCGCAAACGTCCTTGCGGCAAAAGCTTATCCTCCATAAAAGGACGATCATAGGAGGTAAGCATGAGAGTAAAAGAAGGTTTCACTCTTCTATGCTGCATACCATCGTCCATAATAATTACATCGGGTTGCTCTGCACGCTGAGGCGATAGAAGGTACTCTATTGCACGTTGACGATTGGCATCAGCAACAACATCAATATCGGGATGTCGGAGTAAAAGCTGCCGTAACTCATCCCCGACCTCAACGGCAGAAGCTTCTTTTCCATTCCCTGCGGCGACCATGCCTCGGCTCTTCCTTTTATAACCTCTGCTTATTACTGCAACCCGGTGATTCTCCTTCAAATAGCGCACTAAGTACTCTACCATAGGACTCTTACCGGTTCCTCCAACAGCAATATTACCTACACAGAGAATAGGTATATCATACTCCTTTGCTTTTCGCAAATTACTATTGTACAACCAATGGAACACACCTGTGCCCACTCCATACAAAGTGGACAAGGGTGCTAAATATCGATGACGCTTGGTTGTCATAAGGAGCCGTAAAGTAATTAGTAGCTCACATCATAAGGCATAATAGCCTGCACTCCTGTCATAGAGCGTAATATACGAGCTTCCTTAATAGCATCTAATTCTTCTTTAGTAAAGAATTCTTCAAGCGCTGACTTAGTGGCACTAAGACCAAACTGTCTCTTAATAGATTTCCATGAGCGAATATTCCTCTCCGAATAAATGACACGATACGAATTGATCTTTGCCAACGAAGCGGCTTTAACTATAGCGTCATCCAAGCCACCCAAACCATCCACAAGTTTGCGTTCAAGTGCCTGCTCTCCGGTCCATACTCTACCCTGCCCTACGCTATCTACCATAACCTTACTGAGATTACGGCCATCAGCAACACGAGTAGTAAAAGTATCATAGCCTGACTCAACCATTTTCTGGAATAGAGCCTTCTCGTCTTCCGTAAGAGGACGCAACACATTACCGAAGTTTGCATACTTGTTTGTCTTTACTTCATCGTATGTCAGAGCTACCTTATTAGCCGCCCCGGCAAAAGTGGGAAACATACCGAAGATACCTATTGATCCGGTAATAGTTGTAGGCTCGGCGAAGATGTAGTTTGCTGCACAAGAGATATAATAACCACCACTTGCAGCATAGTCACCCATGGATACAACTATTGGCTTTTTGCTCTTTACATATTCTACTGCATCCCAAATAACATCGCTCACAAAAGCACTTCCTCCGGGTGAATTAACACGCATTACGATAGCATCTACATCCTCATCGTCCGCCGCTTTGATCAGCTTATCAGATAAAGACTGTGTAATAACCCCATTTGAGAAGCCAGATTGAATGTCCTCGACAATGTTTCCTTCAGCATAAATAACTCTTATAAGACCTCTGTCGCCAACACCTTTGGGACGGATACGCTTAGTCCTGTTCATCTGATTAACAGCGACAAACGAGATATCACTTCCACTTTCTCTTCCCAAACGCTCGTTCAGTATATCTTGCATTTCCCGAGCATAAACGGTACGGTCAATCATGTGACGTGCTAAATATTCTTCAGTGGTAAAGAACATAGGGCCCTCATCCACTATTGCATTAAGCGTTGCAGGGTCAATATTACGTGACGAGGAAATATTCTTTATCATTACCCCCCATAGAGCCTGCATAAAGGAATTCATTTGCTCTCTATTAGCATCCGAAAGAGATGTATTGGTATAGGGTTCTACCGCTCCTTTGTAAGTCCCCACCTTGAAAACATTCATCTCAACCCCAAACTTCTCCAGTGTTTGCTTATAGAAAAGTGTGGTAGAGCCCATTCCGTGCAGGTCAATAGATCCTTGAGGGTGTAGATACAACTCATCGGCAACAGAGGCAAGATAATAGCCACTCTGAGCGAAACGATCGGCATAGGCTACAATGAACTTACCGCTTTTCTTGAAGTCTAGTAACTTTTCCCTTACTTCTGAAAGCGAGGCCATACCGGCCAATGGCATAGGAGTAGTCAGATAAATTCCCTCTATGTTGGGGTTATCCTTCGCTTTACCAATAGCATTGAGCATTTGCGTAAGGGTTACTACCTGATTATTATCACTTCCGGGAAAATATGTATCCCACGGATTCTGATAAGCAACCTCTCTCAAAGTAGTAAAGTCTAGCTTAAGCACACTATGCTTAGGAACTGTAAACTCAGTAACACCTTTGGGGAATACTGCTGTCGCAATTTGTACAACCGATAGCATAACGAAAAACAAACTCAGTATCATACTGACTATGCTACCTACTACTATGGCAAGCAACGCTGCCCAAAACATTTTCCAGAAGTCTTTCATTAGGATATTTATCTCATTTATCGTTTTTTGTCACGTCTACTTAAAATGGTAGATACACTCTATTCAAAGCCCTGCTTTGCCGAGTTGCCTAACCATCATGAGACACCTCACTTTCTTTCGCAAAGATAAGCAATTGATTTTTTTTCATACACCCCTATATGGGTAGCTTCATAGGTCATTGTTGAAACCTCGAGATAGATCATAACCATCAAGCAGAATTTTTCATGTTGTTAGGAGAGAGTAAACACACTTCAAGTCCCTTGTGATTACGTCAATTGTTGTTTTCTACTGAAAAGAAGAGAACTCGCCACACAACTTTATGCAGAATAAAAGTTTTTTCAATATCTCGTAAAAAGTATAGGGGAAAATGCTCCTTTCCCTTATTATGAGTAAATTTGCTGCGGACAAGAAAGACAATGAAACGATCTACTCTATCAATCCGCCTTTGGGGTGTGCTACTTGCTGGTGTGACAGCAGTCCTGTACATTACGTTATGTACGTCTTGCAAAAGCAACCATGCCACCGAGCTTTCTCCCATTATTTGGGATATGGTCAACATTCACACCTCAAACACTAATGCGCAGGAGGTCAGTAATGGAACGGAAAAGCCTCTTTTTATAGGTGACTTCTCGCTACTTTTTCCTCGCGAGAACGAGGCACTTGCTCACGAGATATGTCGCGTAGTATTAGGGAAAGAGGATACCGCACTTCCTCCGGAAAATGCTCTGAATAGCTATGTAGCCCGTATTGAACAGGCATTTCTTGCCGATAGCACCAATATAGAAAAGTCTGCTAGGCAAACAGTTACGATGACTTCTTCTATTCTTTATGAAGATACTTCTGTCACTACCCTTCGCGTAGACATCACTTCGCGACTCAATGATGAAGAGGCTTTTCACTCTCTCCGATACTACTGCTTTTCTTTACCCGGTGGCGAAGCATTAGGAGAGCGGAACCTTTTCTTTGACGGATATGAAGAGACTTTGCATAGCCTGCTTGTAGAAATAGCAAAAAACAGCTATCCTGACATCTATTTTATCACAGAGGAACTCGCACCTAATGGGAACTTTGCAATTATGCGCGAGGGACTCCTCTACAGCTTCCCTACTAACGAGGTAGCACCGCAGTTAAATGCCCAAACAGATACATTCGAGCTTCTGATTCCTTGGGAAATGTTGGAAAGCTCGCTCTTAGCAAACTCTCCTGTAAATCACCTAATTTGAATTAAGTAGAGCCATGGAAGAAGTACTCTCTACAACAGCACAACTAACTCTACTCTACGAACTATTTCCACAGTTGACCTCTACACAAAAAGAAAAGTTTGCGCAACTCAATTCTCTTTACACGGAGTGGAATAGTAAAATAAACCTTATTAGTCGTAAAGATATTGACTGTCTTTATCTCCATCATATAATACACTCATTAGGCATCACCGAAATGCTTCATTTTACTCCGGGTACCATTGTATTGGATGCCGGTACTGGAGGGGGTTTACCCGGTATTCCACTTGCCATTCTTTTTCCTGAGGTTCAATTTATTTTGGTGGATAGTACGCAAAAGAAGATTAAGGCTGCAAAAGCTATTGCAGAGGCTATTGGGTTAGAGAACGTAACCTTTATAGCGGATCGCTTGGAGAGCATTAATGTAAAATGCCACTTTGTGGTAAGTAGAGCGGCTATGCAACTCTCTTCACTTGAAGCAGTCACACGTCGGCTATTTCTAAAAGAGCAGCGCAATGCACTTCCCAATGGTATCATTGCGCTCAAGGGAGGTAACTTAACTGCAGAGTTGGCACCATACCGTAAGAAAGCGATTGTAACATCTCTTTACCCGGTCTTTCGAGACGAATTCTTTATGGAGAAACAAGTAGTATATATTCCTTTTGGTTGATGTGCAACTATGAAAAAAATTACTGAACACGTTTATAGCCTTGTTTTCAATAGTGTAGAGGAAAACTGCTATATCCTTATTGATAAGGACACACAGGAAGCTGCTATTGTGGACCCGGGGTGCATGAATGAAGAAGAGAATGCCGAGTTAGTTCTCGCAATAGAACAACTAAAGGCAAAGCCGGTACTACTATTACTTACACATCTGCACTTTGATCATATATGGGGAGCAAGCTTTGTAGCTCGACAGTGGAAACTGACCCCCTACGCACATGCCGATGAAATTGCTTTTATGCCTACTTTATCAGAGCAGCTCAGAGCCTATTGCATAGGGCTTCCCAAAGACTATCAGGAAGTCTCTTTTAAGTCATTGCCTTCGGACACACCTCTTTATTACGGCAAAAGCTATTTGGAGGCTCGCTTCGTTCCGGGGCATACCATAGGCCATGTAGCCTATTACAACCCCATAGAAAAATTTCTCCTTTCCGGAGATGTATTGTTCTATGAAAGCATAGGACGCACTGATCTTCAGGGGGGAAACTATAAGACACTTATTCAAAGCATACAAAACGAAATATTCTCGCTTCCCGACGACACATTGGTATTGCCCGGTCACGGCATTGCCACATCAGTTGGGCACGAAAAGAAAAATAACCCTTTCTTATTACAATAGAATAGTATGGATACCCGTAATTTTTCACTTCGCCATGTAGGCATCTCTAAAGAGGATCTTCCCGAGATGCTGCACACCGTAGGCGTTGATTCAGTGGATGCCCTCTTAAAAGAGGTGTATCCCAACGATATCTTCCTCCCGAAGGAGATTGAATTGCCAGAGCCTATGACTGAGCGTGAGCTATCAGAGCACATGACAGAATTAGCTTCGCGCAATACCCCTTACACGAGCTACATAGGTTTAGGATGGTATGACTGTATCACTCCTGCCGTAATACGTCGCAATGTGCTCGAAAATCCTGTTTGGTACACGTCATATACTCCGTACCAGGCAGAGATATCGCAAGGACGCTTGGAAGCCTTGTTTAACTTCCAAACAGTGATTACTGAACTAACAGGCTTACCTCTTACCAATTGTTCTCTGTTGGACGAAGCAACCGCAGGAGCTGAGGCAGCCATGCTCCTCTTCAATCGTCGCTCAAGAGAGCAAGTAAAGAGAGGGGCGAATAAGCTTTTTGTGGATAAGCGCCTTTTTGAAACGACCATTGCAGTCATCAACACTCGTATTGTCCACCAAGGTATGGAGCTAGTAGTCGGTGACTATAAGGAAGCAGAGTTTACCGATGAGTTTTTCGGTGTAATGCTCCAGTATCCCGATTCAGTAGGTGCCATCAACGACTACCCCGATTTTGTAGCCGCTATAAAAGAGAAAGGTCTCACCTGTGCCGTAGCAGCAGACCTAATGAGCTTAGTGATGCTTACTCCTCCGGGTGAATGGGGGGCAGATGTAGTCTTCGGCTCTGCACAACGCTTCGGTATTCCTATGTATTACGGCGGACCTTCTGCAGGATATTTAGCCTGTCGTATGGAGTACAAACGCGAAATACCCGGACGTATCATCGGACTATCCAAGGACGCTTATGGGCATCCTGCTTATCGCTTGGCACTTCAAACACGTGAACAGCATATCAAGCGCGAGCGTGCTACATCAAATATTTGTACCGCACAAGCACTTCTGGCTTCTATGAGCGGCTTTTATGCTGTCTATCACGGTGCTGATGGACTTATTGAAATAGCTCGACGCATTCACTCTTATGCCGGACATCTGGCAAAGGCTGCTGAAAAGCTAGGCTATAAGCAGTACAATGCTAATTTCTTTGATACGCTGCTCTTCCAACTACCTGAAGGGAAAACTACTGAAGAGCTGCGCCGTATTGCGCTTGAATATCGTGTCAATCTACGCTATTTCGAATGCCAAAACTGCTTTGGAGTCAGCATAGATGAGACTACGCTTCCGGAAGATCTCAACATACTGCTTCAGATCTTTGCAGAAACAGTTGGCAAAGAGGCTCCCACGCTCAGCGATGTGCCCACTGATACCCTCTTTGTAGATAAAAAGTGGCAGCGCAAGAGTACTTTCTTGCAGTATGATACATTCAATAAGTATCGAACCGAAACAGAGTTGATGCGCTATATCAAACGCCTTGACCGGAAAGATATTTCTCTTGCTCACTCGATGATATCCTTAGGAAGCTGTACCATGAAGCTTAATGCAGCTGCCGAGCTGGATGTGCTCTCTAATCCTTATTTTGGCAACATTCACCCCTATGCTCCGGACGATCAAGCAGAAGGATTCTTGGAAATGCTGCACAACCTTGAGGGGTATCTTGCCGCTATCACCGGATTTGATGCAACCTCATTGCAGCCTAACTCAGGAGCCGCAGGGGAATATACAGGATTGAGCACCATACGTGCCTATCTGATTGACAAGGGCGAAACTCAGCGAGATGTAGTTATCTTACCGGCATCGGCACATGGGACTAATCCTGCAAGTGCTTCACAAGCCGGGTTTAAGACTATCATTGTGGACACCGATGATAAGGGTGATGTGGACATGGAGGACTTCATGAAGAAGACTGAGCAGTATAAGGATCATATTGCTGCCATCATGATCACCTACCCCAGTACACACGGTATCTTTGAAAGCAACATTGTAGCGATCTGTCGCCGAATCCACGATTGTGGAGGGCAGGTATACATGGATGGAGCCAACATGAATGCTCAGGTTGGGTACACTAATCCGGGCTTCATCGGAGCTGATGTATGCCATTTGAACCTACACAAAACATTTGCTATTCCTCACGGAGGAGGTGGTCCTGGGATGGGTCCGATTTGTGTTAAGTCTCACCTTAAGCCATTCCTTCCCAAACATATTGTTCGCTATGGGAATGGCGCAAATCAGGTTTCCGCTGCTCCTTTTGGAAGTGCGGTGATTGCAGGTATCACATACAGCTATATTCGTCTTTTGGGTATCGAAGGACTTAAGAGAGCTACGGCAACGGCTATTCTTAATGCTAACTATATGGCACAGCGTCTGAAAGACACTTATGGGATCGTCTACTCCGGAGAAAAAGGTCGTGTAGGACATGAATTGATCCTTGAGTGTCGCAAACTGAAAGAAGCAACAGGATGTGATGAAAACGATGTATCCAAGCGACTTATGGACTTCGGTTACCATGCACCCACGCTTTCTTTCCCTGTACATGGTACGCTCATGATTGAGCCGACAGAGAGTGAAAGTAAAGCAGAGCTGGATCGCTTTATCGAGGTAATGGAATGCATCTTCCAAGAAGCGCAGGAGGTTGCTCAAGGAAAGGCCGATAAAGAAGACAACGTGCTGAAGAACGCTCCACACCCTCAATACGAAGTGTGTGCAGACGAATGGAAGCACAGCTACCCACGTAGTAAAGCTGCCTTCCCACTACCCTACTTGAACGACAATAAGTTCTGGATCAATGTTGCACGCATTGACAATGGATTTGGAGATCGCAATCTACTTCCGGCTATGTGTGACTGCGATGCTTTCTTTGCTGAACTGAAAGAACAACAACAGCAATAACAAACTAATCACGAAAGGCAGAGTGTAGCTTATTTCTATACTCTGCCTTTTTTATATCTTATATAATATGCGAAAGCTTAGTATCGAGGAGATGCATCGTCTCTCTCTCAAAGAGTATCAAGAGAGTAGCACTCTTCCGCTTACGCTACTCTTAGATGATGTACGGAGTATGCACAATGTAGGAGCTATCTTTCGTACGGCAGATGCCTTTCGCATTGAGCGAATAATACTCTGTGGCATTACTGCTACACCTCCTGCCACGCTCATTCACAAAACTGCTTTAGGAGCCGAAGATTCCGTTCCATGGACCTATGAGAAGGATAGCCTATCTGCCGTAGAAGCCTTAAAAGAGAGCGGACATCAAATATGGGTACTTGAGCAAACAACCGGCAGCACACCTCCTGAGCATAGCCCTCTTATGATCAACGAAAGCGTAGTGCTTATAGTAGGCAATGAAGTGTTCGGAGTACGCAATGAAATCGTTGATATAGCCGATCGCTGCATAGAAATACCTCAATATGGCACGAAGCACTCACTCAATGTAAGTGTCTCTTGTGGCATTGTACTCTACAGCATCCTACAACCCTTGCTGCCTCAGCTTGCTCGCTAAGCTATTAAGTATTTCTCGAGTCCTTATTTCTCTCTACTTTCAAGTAACTTATTGAACCTTTAACTTTCTAACCGATCTTTTCTTTGAAGATATTGGGAAAAAGATCACTAACTTTCAACCGAAACGTTCTGATATTTTGAATGAAACATCAGAACCTTTTCTTAAACAGGTTCTGATAAAAATAATAGCTTAGCGGAATAAGAAACATTCTGCTCTTAATAGAAATGAGATCAAGTTATACTTGCCTGTCAAAAAAATCCTCTATCTTTGCGATAAAGATACCGAGCGGTTTGTTTTATGAAGACTAAGGACACCCCCAAAAAGGAAGCTATACTCACTGAGAGTTTCAGCCTTTTTCTCGCAAGAGGATACGATGCTGTGAGTATCAGTGACATTGAGCAGGCAGCCGGAGTTACTCGTGGGGCAATTTTTCATCATTTTAGTAGTAAGAAGGAACTCTTCAAAGAGGTCGCTAATAAATTCACATTTACTTTTTTACTGGGTAACAACGATGAAGACGAGTGTCAAACAAGTAATAAACCTCTCAAAGAGTACATTGATAAGAGTCTTGTGAAAATGGAAGAGCGCATGAACCTCCTTTTTGAAAAGACAAAAGGCACTGTCACCGCAGCAGCTTATTTGCGCTTTATTCTATACATCACAAGCAACTACCAAGAGGGTAAAGAGAGTGCGCTGCTCTATTACGAGCAAAAAAAGTCATCTTGGCTTCGGGTCATAGAGCAATCAAAAGCGTGCAAAGAGATACGACCGGACACAGATAGCAATCAGTTAGCAGAGACCATGCATGCTATTTATATGGGCATGGCATACAAAGGAGCTACAAAAGAGGGAATGGATATTTCAGAGCTAAGAAGCCTTTGGGAAAACATGTATTTACTATTATCGTGTAAATAGAATTATAAACTGACATTTTGCCAGAAAAAAAAAAAAAAAAGAAATTACATTTGTTTCCCGAAAAAAAAAAAAAAACAACAAACAGAATAA
>CAMYPM010000027.1 GCA_947290775.1 uncultured Bacteroidales bacterium
AGAGCATCTGTCTTACAAACAGAGGGTCATAGGTTCGAATCCTATTGGGCCCACCCATTCAGTCAACAAACATTTCTGCAACTCGTAGACGCATCTACATATATACTATGGTGAGGGCTCATAGCTCAGCTGGTTTAGAGCATCTGTCTTACAAACAGAGGGTCATAGGTTCGAATCCTATTGGGCCCACCCATTCAGTCAACAAACATTTCTGCAACTCGTAGACGCATCTACATATATACTATGGTGAGGGCTCATAGCTCAGCTGGTTTAGAGCATCTGTCTTACAAACAGAGGGTCATAGGTTCGAATCCTATTGGGCCCACCAATTTCCTCCTCAATGTCCCCTTCCCACAAGAAGGGGACACGTGTGATGGGAAATTAGCATGACTAATTTTGAGTAACACTATTAGAAGAAGAACAACATGAAGAGGTTCCAATTAAAAGCTGAGGTACGTCAAGACCTCGGGAAAAAAGCATCTAAAGAGTATCGCCAAAAAGGCATTGTTCCCGTTGTATTATATGGTGGCAGCGAGAACCATAATCTCTTTGTACATGAAGCTGATATCCGCAACTTGATCTATACTCCCGATATTTTCGTAGTAGACTTAGAGGTAGAAGGGAAAGTAATACCGTGCGTAATGCGTGAAGTACAATTTCATCCGGTTACTGACCATGTTTTACACATAGACTTCTTGGAAGTAAGAGAAGATAAACCTATTGTAATGGCAGTACCTGTTGTACTTGAAGGTCATGCTGCCGGTGTACGTGCAGGGGGTAAGTTAGTACGTGAGCTACGTAAGCTTAAGGTAAAAGCTACCTACAACAATATTCCCGAAAAACTTCACATTGATGTATCTAATCTGGAATTAGGCAAAACGATTCAGGTAGGTGAGCTCTCATTCGACAATTTAGAGCTCATGAATGCTAAAAATGCTGTTGTTTGTGCGGTACGCTTGACTCGTGCAGCCCGCGGAGCACAAGCAGCACAATAAAAACATTGTGAGTTGCAGGGCACCTATTTTCCCCTGACAATCTCCTTATTTGAACAAATGAAATACCTCGTAGTAGGGTTAGGTAACGTGGGGGCAGAATACGCCTCCACGCGCCATAATATGGGCTTTATGGTTGCAGACTGCTTAGCTGAAGAAGTAAAGGCTTCTTTTAGCGTAGCACGCTATGCAGCAGTAGCAAAGGGCAGAATAAAAAATGCTGAACTGATAATCATAAAGCCTTCAACTTATATGAATCTTAGTGGCGATGCTGTCCGCTACTGGATGACAGAAGAGAAGATCCCTATTGAACGGATACGAGTTATCGTAGATGACTTGGCTCTTCCCTTCGGAGAGATACGTCTTCGAGCAGGCGGCAGTGCAGCAGGACACAATGGATTAAAGCACATAGAACAACAGCTAGGCTCTCGCAATTATCCACGCTTACGTATGGGAATCGGACACGATTTCAATCGCGGAGAGCAAATTGACTATGTACTCGGGCACTTTTCTGACTTAGAGAATGCACGTATGCCCATTCTTTTAGAGGCAGCTGTAAGCGCAATCGTGGATAGCTGCTTGGAAGGAGTTGCTCGCAGTATGAACAAACACAACAAACAGCTCTTTTTAGAGCCATAGAAAGAAAGCCATTGGAAAGCATCCGAATAGATAGTTTTCTCTGGTGCGTGCGCATCTTCAAGAGCAGAAGCAAAGCAGCCGAAGCCTGCAAAAAGGGACGCATCACGATATCAGGAGTAAATGCCAAACCGGCGCGCATGATACAAAGAGGCGATATAATAGAGGTGAAAAAGCCACCTATCGTATATAGCTTTAAGGTATTAGATATACCCAAGAACCGTATGGGTGCCAAATTGGTACACTCCTTTGTAGAAAACGTAACAGCTCCTGAGCAATACGAACTCTTAGAGCTACAGAAGCTATCCGGCTTTATCGGACGTGCCAAAGGCGAAGGAAGACCCACAAAGAAAGACCGACGCGACCTTGATGCATTTATGGAAGATATACCGGAGAGCTTTTTCTTTGGAGACGAATTTGACTTTGACGACTAATGTGCAATGTATCAAAGTAGAGAGAAAGGGCTGTTGATAGCCCTTTTTTTATTTTAGGAGAGGGTAAATGAGCAAGCCTAAGAGTCAACTATTACAATGGGAATGACACATTAAATAAGTATCTTTGTAGAAGACCAAATTAGTAACAACAACGATATAATATGTTTTCAGGAATAGTAGAAGGAATGGCTGAAGTGGTCGGGTTAGTACGGGAGGGAGATAACCTACATATTACACTTACAACCCCGATAGCCAAAGAGCTTACCATTGACCAAAGTGTGTCTCACAATGGGGTCTGTCTAACCGTAGTGCGACAAGAAGGAGAGTGCTATACGGTGACTGCTATTCGGGAGACACTCGAAAGAAGTAATTTGGGCCTGCTTCAGAAAGGTAGTAAGGTTAACTTGGAGCGTAGCATGAAAATGGATGGCCGTTTGGATGGACATATTGTACAAGGTCATGTCGATTGTAAAGCTACTTGCAAAAAAGTACGTGAAGCGGACGGAAGCTATTACTTTCTTTTTGAATACGATGTACCACAAGAGATGGCTCGCAAGGGGTACACAACGGTGGAAAAAGGGAGTATAACGGTAAACGGAGTTAGCCTGACTGTATGCAACTCCGAGTATAATAGCTTTGAGGTGGCTATCATACCCTACACGTTTGAGCATACCAACTTCTGCCAAATCAAGGAGGGTACAATAGTCAATTTAGAGTTTGATATTATTGGCAAATACTTAGCTAAACTAAATAGCTACTGCTAATTAGCAAAAAAATGGAAAAGGAAACTTTATACGCTCTCTTCAAAGCACGTCAAAGTGATCGCAAATTTGACCCCGATCGCGGTGTAGATCCGGTGATTGTGCAGCGTATTATAGAGGGTGCTATACAGGCCCCCTCAGCTGTGAACCAACAGCCCTACTCAGTAATTGCGGTCACCGAAAAAGAAAAAGTAGAGCGCATCAGTAAAGCGGCTCTTAAGGGGGTCGCTATTAATCAATTTATGACAAGTGCCCCGGCACATCTCTTTATCATAGGAGAGCGCAGCTCTATATTGGGATCTATTGGAAACTTAGTCCGCAATATCAATTACGTACCCTTTGACATCGGTATTTTCATGGGTTATATCTGCTTAGCCGCTGAAGCAGAAGGATTAGGGAGCTGTATATTAGGCTCCATAAACGGCAATGAGGTAGCCCGCCAATTGGGCGTTCCATCAAGTAAACGGGTGCTTTTTGATATTCTATTAGGCTATTCAGTAGATAAAAAACGCGAGAAAAAGCGTCGCCCAACGGAAAAGGTTCTGCACTTTGAGAAATGGTAACAATGAATAGAATTGCTGCGATACCACTGTATATACTGCTCTTCCTTACCTTAGGGTGCCAAAGCAACACAAAGGATCCGGAGCATAAATCCACTATCTCGCTAACTACGGTAGCCGGAGAGAGACAATTGTATTTACAAAACGAAGCTCGTAGTTTTTTTATTCAATTAAAGTCTAATATAGACTGGGAAGTGCTCCTCCAAGGAGTGAGCGCTGAAGTAATCTCTCTTACCCCCCAAAAAGGCTCTGCCGGGCAACATGCGATAGCTGTCTCCATAGAAGCTAATAAAGGCGGCTTGAGGGAAGCTCTCGTAATCGCGCGCTCCCTAAAGGGAGATGCAGCTGATACTTTATATATCATTCAAGAAGGAGAGAAAAGTGATAAAGAGCGCATTTTAGGAGATACCACACTCATAGAGTTACCTCGTCTGAGTGGGGATGCAAATGACTTCTTTATAACTCATAAGGTGGAAAACGGCACACGAGTTAACTACTCATTAGAGTGGAACTGCAAAAAATATCATTCTCGTTGGGTTTGTTTTTCTTTTGATCAGTATACCGCTCAAATCAATACCAAACGGAGTGATGCTTGGAGCTGGGATCCACTCGTTCCCACGAAGTACGAAGTGTACCGAAATGATTTTGAGAGTCGTACGTATGCTCGCGGACACATGGTCGCCTCTTTCGACCGCATCTATTCGTCAGAAGCAAATATACAAACCTTCTACTACACCAATATGAGTCCTCAGCGCCATGAACACAATGAAGGCATTTGGAGCCAGTTGGAAGGAGTAGTACAAGGCTGGGCACGATCGATGGGTAAGAATGAGAAGCTCTATATAGCTAAGGGTGGGACCATTAGAGATGATCAGATAGAGTCTCACCGAAGTAATAACAAACTGGTAATACCTAAATATTATTGGATGGCCATAGCTCGTCAGAATGGCACTGAGTGGCATGCAATAGCTTTTCTTACTGAGACAGCTCGGCCTGCCAAGTTGGCAGGAGGGGTAGCACCTATGGCTCTTTCAGTAGATGAGTTAGAGGCATTCACAGGGTTGGATTTCTTCTATCACTTGCCGGACGATATAGAGAATCGCATTGAGGCGGAAAACCCAACAGTCAACAAGCTCTATTGGCCGGGGCTTTAGTACACCAGAAACAATAAAGCAATGAGGTACATGATCCATCCATCTACATCGTGATCTGTTTTACAAAACCTCTATGCCTTATTATTTGATACCAAGGAAACATGTTTAAGATTGTAGAAAAGAAATATTTATCCCCTCGAGTGGCTCTACTCCGTGTAGAAGCTCCTCGTATAGCGAAAGCAAGGCGTGCCGGACACTTTGTGATTGTCCGTGCGACAGCAACAAGCGAACGCATTCCCCTCACTATAGCACAAGCGAATGTAAAGGAGGGCACCATCACATTAGTCGTACAAGGTGTAGGTAGTTCATCTAACCAACTCATAGCACTCCAAGAGGGGGACTGTGTTCATGACATTGTAGGTCCCTTAGGGCAAGCCACCCATATATCTAAAGTAGGTACTGTGCTTTGTACCGGAGGAGGTGTAGGTATCGCTCCCCTACTCCCTATTGTAGAGGCTTTTCATGCAGCTGGGAATCGGGTAATCACTGTTTTAGCAGGTCGCACCAAAGAGTTGGTTATTTTCCAAGATGAGATGAAGGAAGCCTCAGATGAGGTAATCATCATGACCGATGATGGTTCATTGGGAGAGAAGGGATTGATCACTGATGGCATTAAGAAAGTTTTAGAGCGTGAGCATGTTGATAGATGTGTTACTGTAGGTCCTGCTATCATGATGAAGTTTGTTTCCCAACTAACTAAGGAATATAACATTCCAACGATTGCCTCCCTCAATGCCATTATGGTAGATGGAACCGGTATGTGTGGCGCATGCCGTATTACTGTGGATGGTAAAATGCGCTTCGTGTGTGTTGATGGGCCGGAATTTGATGCCCATAAGGTGAATTTTGATGAGTTATTAATGAGACTCAACGCATTTAAAGCAGCCAAATAGGAGGGAGGTACATATGATTGACTACAATCAAATCAAACAACGCAGAAACGAAAGCTGGCGAGAGGAGCTACGCAAACAATATAGTCCTAAGGATCGCACCACTATTGAGCGTACCAAAATGCCGGAGTCTGATATAACGAAGCGCACCGCCTCTCTTACTTTGGAAGTAAACCAAGGTCTCAGCGAACAGCAAGCGCTCGTAGAAGCAAGACGCTGCTTAGATTGTGCTAAACCCTCCTGTATGGAAGGTTGTCCGGTAGAGATAAATATTCCCTCCTTTATTAAAAATATAGAGAGAGGTGAATTTAAGCAGGCAGATGCCGTTTTACGAGAAACAAGTTCCCTACCGGCTGTATGCGGACGCGTGTGTCCTCAAGAGAAACAGTGTGAAGCGCATTGCATATACCACACAATGAAAAAAGAGCCGGTGGCAATTGGTTATTTAGAGCGCTTCGCAGCAGATTGGACCCGCAATCACACTGACGTAGAACCCCATCTATCTATTCCGCACAATGGCAAGAAAGTAGCAGTCGTAGGTAGTGGTCCGGCAGGATTGTCCTTTGCCGGTGATATGGCAAAAGAGGGATATGAAGTAACTGTATTTGAAGCCCTTCACGAGGTTGGAGGGGTACTGCGTTACGGAATTCCTGAGTTCCGCTTACCCAATCAAGTTGTTGATGCTGAGATAAAACGCCTTAAGAGTCTCGGGGTTTCCTTTGAGACAAACACAGTAATAGGAGCTACGCTTAGCCCTGAGGATCTGGAAAAGATGGGCTACGTGGGTATTTTTATTGCCTCCGGTGCAGGACTGCCTAATTTCATGGGTATTCCCGGGGAAAATTATGCCGGGGTAATGTCCAGTAACGAATACTTGACCCGCGTTAACCTCATGCATGCCGGCACTCCCGATAGTGAAACACCTGTTTTTACCGGACGCTGCGTAGCCGTCATTGGAGGGGGCAATACGGCAATGGACTCTGTTCGAACGGCTAAGCGCTTAGGGGCAGAAAGAGCAATCATTGTTTATCGAAGAAGCGAAGAGGAGATGCCTGCTCGCTTAGAAGAGATACATCATGCTAAAGATGAAGGGATTGAATTCCTTACGCTTCACAATCCTATCGAATACAAGGCTGATGAAATCGGTCGGGTCAATAAAATGCTCCTGCAGAAGATGCAATTAGGAGCACCGGATGCCTCGGGAAGGTGCAGGCCGGTTCCTATCGAGGGAGCCATTGAAGAGATTGATGTTGATGTCGTCATTGTTAGCATTGGAGTTTCTCCCAATCCATTAATTCCGAGACGCTTTAGTGGATTAGAAGTTACCAACAAAGGGACTTTAGTGGTAAATGATACCAATCAGACGTCCCTTCCCTATGTTTTCGCCGGCGGAGACATTGTACGCGGTGGTGCTACCGTCATTTTGGCTATGGGAGACGGACGACGCGCTGCTGCAGCCATGCACACCTACCTCTCCCAACAGAAATAGTGCAAAGTAATGGTAGCCCAAATACTCCTCCCTTTACCCATAGAGGGCACTTTCAGCTATTTGATCCCGGAGGAGTTAGAGGGGAAAATAAAAGAAGGGAACTTCGTAGTAATTCAGTTTGGTAAAAGACACTTCTACATAGGTATAGTGGTGGCTCTTTTGGAGGAAAGCCACTTATCCAAAGAAGGGTTGAAGCCTATTGAAGCCCTACTACCGGATCATCCCTCTATCAGTCGAGAAGAACTTGATTTTTGGCAATGGATGGCGAGCTATTACATGGTATCGCAGGGCATCATTATGCGTCTTGCGTTGCCGAAAACACTTCTTCCGGAGAGCGAAACCCTAATTTGCATCAATAGAGAATTATTGGAAAATTATACCGCTTCTGACCAAGCGACCGAAGAGGGGCTTGCTCGTCTTTATGAGTATGGTAAAGAGGTCATCCCATTTGATGAAGTCATTTCTCTCTTGGGGAAAGGGGGAAGCAGACGGTACGATAAATTGGTGGAGGCGGGTATATTTGTTCCGAAGGAGGCTCTTTCAGGATTTAACAAAGCAATCGGCATACCTCAGATTGCATTTTCACCACAATTTCAGTCTGATGAGGCACTGCAGCAGCTCCTAGACAGCAAGAGAAGACAACCGGCACGCAAAGCGCTCATTGAGAGGTTGGTGCTATTACAGGAAGAACTTAATCTCCCACTCCGGGCTCCAATTGACAAAACCCGCTTAATTGACAAACAGCCCAATAGAAACACTCAACTTCGGCAGCTCATAGAAGAGGGGATTCTAAGTGTCTCTTATGCAGCCCCCAACGTTGAACAGAGCGTGATTGATCTCACAGAGCCAGTATTACTTTCCGATGAAGAGAAGCTTCGGGACGATAAACCCAACCTATTTGTTGCCCACTCCTTTACAGAAGAAACCGCCTTCATCGTAAAGCAACTCCAACATACTCTATTCCGGGGATATAGTGCCCTGCTCATTCTTCCTCCATTCAGCACCATTGAAGGCAACGATGCGCTCTTTTCTCTTTTTCCGGAACTCAAGAGCTTTCCCCTAGTATTCTTTGATGGTAATGCTAACGATCTCAGGCGCGCAAAGGCTATCAAGACAATTAAAGAAAGCACGACACCACTTATCATAGTAGGTCATCGTCCAGCCGCCTTCGCTCCACTGACAAATGTCGGTCTAATAACTATTTTTGAGGAGCAGGATCCCTATTACAAGCAAAGGGATGGGTTTCCCCGTTATCATGCTCGAGACATGCTTGTCTGGCGTGCTCTACAAGCCAAGATACCTCTTTTACTCACCTCTATCAACCCTTCTCTTGATAGCATCTACAACACAGAAGTTGGCAAATGGCAGTTGATTAATTCCATTCCGTCTGCCGCACCACGAGCTATTGAGGTTATTGATCTAAAAAGAGAGCGTAAAATAAGACGTCTCCTCCGAGATAGGATTATATCCGTACCACTGAAGGAGACTATGAAACAAGTTATTGCTCAAAAAGGCAAAGTGCTCATCATCACTCCTCAGAAAGGCTTTGCTCCCTATCTACTCTGCCCAGAGTGTGGAGAGAGCCCTAAGTGTATCCATTGCGATGTATCGCTCACGTATCATCGGAGACTAAATAGACTAGTATGCCGTTATTGTGGGTTCTCTACCTCCGTACCCTCTTACTGTCCCTCTTGTCAAAAAAAAGGAAAAGAAAATATAGAGTGGCTACGCATCGGCTACGGAAGTGAACGAGTAGAAAATGAACTAACGAAGCTCTTCCCCAATACCCACATCGTACGTATTGACGCTGAAACAACAGCACGCACTTCACGCCGGGCTGCCCTTCGGCAAACTATTTATTCAGGAGAGGGAGACATCTACTTGGGCACACAAATGATCACTCGCATTTCCTCATTAGAAGGCGTCAAGTTGATTGTTTTCTCCGAATTAGATAAGCTAACCTCTATCCCATACTTTCGCATTGATGAGGAACTATTTGACCTTTGCTATGTACTCTCCATGCGTTATCCGGAAGCCTCTTTTCTATTCCAAACAACTGCTCCTGATCATCCGATTATAGATACACTCCGCAATGGGCAACGCCTTAACCTTCTTAAGGCTTTGCTTGATGAGAGGAAGTTTTTGAGGTTTGCACCTGTTTACCGAATGATACGTATTGAATTGAAAGCCACGAACCGCGACCTACTTATAGCCTTTGCAGAGCGGTTGAGTGAGCGTCTTCGTGCACTACCCCATTTCATTCAGGTGGATGGCCCCATAGAACCTTTCGTGTCAAGAGTGAAACTTCGATATATACGCCATATTGTCCTCAAGTTAAATTCCCAATACAGCAGCACTTCCACCCGGCAAAGCATCCAACACACGGTAAAAGCCATACAGCAGCAAGCTTGCTTCAAACAAAAAGTAAGTGTTGCCTATGACGTAGATCCCTACTAAGAAGCCTTAGGACAAGGGTTTCCAAGGATCCATATTTCTCCGCAAAAAAACATCTGTATCTTTTTGTCAAAAGATCTATACTTCTCAAACAAAACATCTATGCCTTTCACTCAAAAGATCAGAAACTATTTTCGAAGTCAATTGGAATAAGGGTCAACCATTGCCTAAGAATCTCTAACTCAAAGGCCTCTATCCAAGTAAGTACTTAGAGATTTCTTGCATGCTTAATGTAAGAAAGGTTTGGCTATCGCAGAAAAAAAACATAACTTTGCAGTCGCTGATTGATATCAGAAGAGCAGAATGAATGCCTCGATACAAGAAGCAACGGCAACAGCTTCCTACTACGAGAGGGATTCGCACTTCCCGCGCCGTCCAATGCGGGTGATTAGCTGTGCGATAGGTGAACCATCTTTGTAGAAAAGAGCAGGAGTCCATAATACACCTTGGTTAACCCAAGTAGCAACCTAAACAAAGGGTTGAGCAATAAAGTCTGTACAATAGACTATTGCACTATCGGGGGAGATCAATGTGGGTTGTGGTATGTCGGCTTTTGGTTAGAGGACTTAAATAAACATATTAGAAGCAATAAAGAAGTGAATACTTTAAGCTATAGGACTATTTCGGCTAATGCACAGACAGCTACCAAAGAGTGGATTGTGGTAGATGCCGAGGGGCAACAACTCGGACGGCTCTGCTCCAAAGTAGCAAAGCTGCTGCGTGGTAAATACAAGCCCAACTTCACACCACATGTTGATTGTGGCGACAACGTGATCATTATCAACGCAGATAAGATACGTCTAAGCGGAAACAAGTGGGAAGGTCGCGAATACATTCGTTTTACCGGATATCCCGGTGGCCAACGCTTTTACACCCCGCGAGATCTTCAGCAAAAGGGCTCTACATACCTATTCCGCAAGGTTGTTAAAGGGATGCTTCCCAAGAATAAACTGAGTGACCGACTACTCAACAATATGTATGTGTACGATGGTCCGGAGCACAAGCACGAAGCACAAAAGCCTCGTCTGGTCGACCTGAACGAAATAATGTAATTAAGTAGCCTCGATAGATCAAATGGAACAAATCAATGCATTAGGTCGTAGAAAGGCGGCCGTAGCACGTGTTTACCTGAAAGAAGGTAATGGTAAGATTACAATCAATAAAAAAGATTTAGAGCAATATTTCCCCTCCTCCATGCTGCAATTTATTGTAAAGCAGCCCCTTTCCAAGTTAGGAGTAGAAGGAAAATACGATATCAAAATCAATATAAGTGGCGGAGGCTTCAAGGGACAAAGCGAAGCCGCTCGCTTGGCAGTTACGCGCGCTTTGATCAAGATTAATCCGGAAGACAAACCCGCTCTTCGCGCTGCAGGATTTGTTACACGTGACAGCCGCGTAGTGGAAAGGAAGAAGCCGGGTCGTCCCAAGGCTCGTAAGCGCTTCCAGTTCAGCAAGCGATAATCGAATAGCATGTTTAGTATCTAAACTACCGGGATGGCTTCAATCTATAACGCCCTACCCTGTAGTTGCTAAAAGAACAGTAAAAAAGAAGGTAAACATAACACAAAAGAAGAAGCATTATGCCAAATATCACATACGAACAATTGCTCAACGCAGGTGCACATTTTGGACACCAAAAACGCAAATGGAATCCAGCAATGGCACCCTATATCTTTGCTGAACGCAACAATACGCATATCATTGATTTGCGTAAGACACTTGTAAAGATTGATGAAGCTGCTGAAATAGCTAAACAAATTGCTTCAAACGGTAAAAAGATCCTTTTTGTAGGGACGAAAAAGCAAATTCAGGAGCCCGTTGAGAAAATGGCTAAGAGCGTGGGTATGCCCTACGTGACTGTACGCTGGCCGGGTGGCATGCTGACCAACTTCCCCACAATCCGGAAAGCCGTTAAGAAAATGGCGTCTATTGACAAAATGAAAGAAGACGGTACATACGACAATCTCTCTAAGCGCGAAAAACTGCAGATTGACCGTCAGAGAGCTAACCTAGAAAGGAATCTTGGCTCTATTGCAGACATGGTACGCCTACCGGCTGCACTCTTTGTAGTAGACGTCATCAAGGAAAAGATAGCCATCCGTGAAGCAACTCGCCTTGGCATTCCCGTCTTTGCAATTGTAGACACTAACGCTGACCCCAAACCCGTGGATTATGTAATCCCGGCTAATGACGACTCAGTAGAAGGCGTTGAGCTAATTCTTGGAGCTGTTTGCTCTGCTATTGCAGAAGGCATCCAGGAGTACAAGATGAAAGAAGTGCCTGCTGCAGAAGAAGAAACAGCCGGAGAAGAAAAAGGGGCAGAACGTGCACCCCGTGCTAATCGACGGAATCGTGCCGGTGCACGCAGAGAGCGTAGCACAAATAAGGGTGTTGAGGTAGACGCACAAACGGCACAGGCTACACAGCAACAAGAAGCTATCATGGCTGAAGAAGCTTCTGCTAAGGAGGAGACTCCCGCAGAAGGTGAAGCTACAGCTGAAAATAGCGAGTCCAATAATTAAAACCACGTACCAAAACTATGGCAATTACTATTCAAGACATCGCTAAACTAAGAAAGATGAGTGGCGCAGGCCTCTCCGACTGTAAAAAAGCACTGGAAGAAACTAATGGTGACTTTGAAAAGGCGATGGAAATCATACGCACAAAGGGTAAAGCTGTTGCTGCCAAACGTAGTGACCGCGAAGCAGCTGAAGGGTGCGTATTAGCAGCTGCTAAAAAGGGATTTGCTGCCATCGTATCACTTCAGTGCGAAACAGACTTTGTAGCAAAGAATCAGGGGCATTTAGACCTTACAAAGGCTATCCTTGATGCTGCTATGGAGCATACTCCCAAAACAAAAGAGGAGTTGCTTGCTCTTCCCCTACATGATGGACGTCCTATCGCAGATCATATTACGGACCGTATAGGTAGTACCGGTGAAAAAATGGAACTGGGCAATTACGAATTTATCAAATCCGACTACACCACTTTCTATATTCACCCGGGAAACAAACTAGCCGTAATAGTATCATTCAACGAAGAGATTGATGAACGTATGGCACGTGATGTAGCTATGCAGGTTGCCAGTATGAATCCTATCTCAATAGATGAAAAGGGTGTACCACAGCATGTTATTGACGAAGAACTTAAGATTGCTCGCGACAAAGCTCGCGAAGCCGGTAAGCCGGAAAATATCTTAGATCGTATTGCTGAAGGCTCTCTGCAAAAGTATTACAAAGAAAATACACTTATGCATCAAGCCTTTATCAAGGATAATAAGCTGACCATTGCCGACTATCTGAAACAGGGCAGCAAAACTCTTCAAGTAACCGACTTCCGCCGTGTAAACCTCAACGAAGAGTAAAAACAAGCTCGATAAAGAGATATCAATTTGCTCCCTGCGCTCAGCCACTATGAAGATGAGCGTGGGGAGCTTGTTTATAAGGGAGTATGTCGCTATTACAAGACAACATTGCCTGTCTCCGTAAGCAATTAGACGAGAAAAGCCTACACATTACCGGATGTGCCGTACCGCTATCGGCCCTTCGTTATGAAGAAGATTCTCCTCTTGGAGGGGATCAAGGAATAGGAGATTTTGGAGCAATTACTCATCTCATACCATGGATGGTAAACCACGGTCAAAGGGTGCTCCAACTACTCCCTGTCAATGACACCACGCTCTACAGAAATCAGAGAGATGCCTACCCTTATAGTGCCATCTCTGCATTTGCATTAAATCCCATCTATGCAGATCTCAATCGGCTACCCCTAAATAATGCCATAGATCTACAAAAAGAAGCCAACCGCCTACACCATACGAAAGAGTTACACTATGGCGAGGTGCTTCGTTTAAAAGAGGATTGGCTGCACAAATACTATGAGGCTCATGAGAAAGAGATCTCCGGAGACTCTCGTATAGACACGTATATTCGTACAGAAGCCTATTGGTTGAGAGACTATGCCACCTTTTGTTACTTTAGGGATACTGAAACGAGTCTCTATTTCCATAATTGGCGAAGTAAAGCAGTACCCTCAGAAGGATCTCTTCGATACTATTACTGGGTACAATGGCTGTTAGAGGACCAACTAACAGAAGCTGTTACGGAAGCGCTTTCAAAAGGAATTGTACTAAAAGGTGACCTTCCAATAGGGGTAAGCCCATACGGAGCTGATGTACGACAGCATCCAGAGCTTTTCTATCAAGGAATGCAAGCCGGGGCCCCACCCGATTACTTTTCCCAAGAGGGTCAGAATTGGGGCTTTCCCACCTACAACTGGCAAGCCATGGAAGATGAAGGATATATCTGGTGGAAACAGCGTATAAAGCGCTTGGCTCGTTTCTTTGCTTTTCTGCGTATTGACCACATATTAGGATTCTTCCGTATCTGGAGCATTCCACGTGATGGGAGGAAAGGGTCAATGGGTTATTTTGTTCCTCTCATACCACTGAGCAAAAAGGACCTTTACGCAGAAGGTATTCCCCTCTCACTAATTGATCATAGTATTCCTCCCTGCGAAGATGCGTTAATACTCCCCTATCCCAATGCAACAGGAAACGGCTATACTTTACGCTACAACCTATCTTCAACCCGATATTTCCAACAATTAGATGGGGAGCTGCAAAAGCGTTTGACTACCTTAGAAAAAGATTTTTTTTACCATCGACAAGAAGCACTTTGGAAAGAAAATGGCACAAAGCATCTCCAAGCAATAGCCCAAGATACTCCCCTTATTCTTTGTGCCGAAGACCTTGGACTTACACCACAATGTGTATATGAGGTACTTGCAGACTTAGGGATTATGACTCTTGAACTGGAGCGATTTAGCAAAAAGTTTGGTAGGGAGTTTAGCGATGCCACACTCTTTCCTTATCTCTCAGTTGCCACTACTGGGACACACGACATGCCTCCATTAAGGAAATGGTGGCATGAAGATCCACAACGAGCTGAACGCTTCAAAGAGACCTATTCACTTCCTTTACAGCCCGACACTCCTGAGACAACTATTTTTCAGACTCTCATCAATCGCACCTTAGACTCACCGGCCGCTTTAACCATTCTGCCATTGCAGGACTGGCTTTCCGTAGATCCACACTACTTAGAAGTGACAGACTATAGGCAGGAACAAATCAACTACCCGGAGGATCAAGAACACTCATGGCTTTACCGACTCCCCTTTGCTTTATAAGGTATGATGTGCACGAAGTAATAGAAATATTACAACTTCTACTCGCCTAAACAAGAGCTCCCTATTCAGCTGATTTGGTCTATTGGAGGGGAAACAATATCTTTGTAGTGATTTAGAAGAGGATAGGTGAAATTCCTTATCGGTGG
>CAMYPM010000028.1 GCA_947290775.1 uncultured Bacteroidales bacterium
CAGTCCAATGTACTTTTTGTTTTGCATAATTGTACTTTTTGTTTTGCCGACCATAGTAGGTTTGAAAGAGGCCATCGCCAGATTGTTCGTAACCTTCGTATCAAGCGTTATATCACCTCTTACAAAGCGTTTAGATAGACCATCCACATTCATCTGGAGGTTAAATCTCTCGCTAAAGTATGCATCCATTTTTCTGTCTTTATAATCCATCGGTGTTATAAACCTGATGATGACAGACTCTAGAAGCCTGGTGGATTTGCGGAAGGAGTACAGCACGTATTTCTGACCTTTGTTGCCGAAGTCAAACTCAATGGCTTCGTAGCCGGCTGGAGGGGTCTCAGCATCCTTGTGAGGATACTGTCCGATCTCGGCAAGGATTTGCTCTTTTGTCATAGCCCAATTGATGTAAGGGTCTATATACTCGTTATGCTGAGCCGGAACCTTTATGTGGGCTACATCCGTCTCCTCACCTACCGTGAGCTCAATCTGAGTAACGCCCACGAGCGCACCAAATATAGAGTCCCCTTTGAGGATGGCCACGTTTGGATCCTTCACGGATAGCTTAGCTTCTTGTGGAAGTTCCTTATTGAACGTTAGCTTATAACCCTCTCCTCTTTTGAGCGTAATGGTATCCCCCTCTATCGTGTAGGTAGGAGCTCCCGGAGTGCCCGCCTCATCTATCTGGATTTTTGTAAAACCACTCCAAGGCTCTGTGGCTTTATAGGTTTCAATGGCTCGGCTTGGTACATATAGCGTACAATTCTCAAAGCTATAAGCCTTGATAGCATCTGCCCCACAAGTGGGCGGTGTTGTACAAGGGACTATGAGCTTTTTGAGAGAAACTGAATTACTATAGAGGGCCTTAGCTTGGAGCTTTTTCAGGGAGGTCGGGAGGGTTAGTTCCTCGAGAGGAAGATAACCAAAAATACTCGATAGCTCATCAGCTTCATACTCCTTAAAGCCTACTTTCCCCTTGAGGATGCTTGCATCCCGCAGGTCAAGGGTCTTGAGACTATATTGGTTTTGTATCGCCTTCATATCGGCATCGTTGAGCGCTCCACTGACCTTCATGTGGATAAGGTCAGAGCGACTTCCAAGGTCAGCCGCTAGCTGTCCGGGCGATTCATTTACAAAGGTATAGACCTCTTGTGCAGATAAGACTCCTAGGCTAGTAAGGAGTACAGTTAAGATGAGTAGTACACGAAAACGTTTCATAGCTTTACGTATTATGATTATTGTAATGTAATTATTGCTGTGTAGCCCCCTAGATCCAGGAGATATGTGCCAAGCGGAAGGGTGGAGAGGTCTATCTCTTGACATCCGCTGGTAGAAGCAATTCGTAAGACATGCGCTCCACTTAGGCTATAGATATCAAGAGGCGTTAAAGCCATCATTTGCCGAGCTCTATCGGATAGATAGACTATACCATCAGTGATCGTAGGGTAAAAGAGTAGATTCTCCACACCCTTTGAGGAAATTTTTTCTATTCCCGATGGTGTACCCTCATAAGGTATGTCTCGCTCTCCATTAAAAGCCATAACGAGCCAGTTCTTCTTTCGAGCCTTATCCGCAGAGCTTTGCGAACATACATTTGCCTCAGATGGATTTTTAAGGTCTAAAACACGTATCTCTGCTGCCGGACGTTGAGTAGGACTCTTTTGAGGCAACGTCTGAAGCAGTCTGTCCATAGCTTGCTCTCCGATCTGATTACAATCCAGTGCAACAGCCTCTAGTCGGGGAGCGGATGAGAAGTCTAGTTCGGTAAGCCTATTTCTGTAGCATCTCAGTTGCTCTAGTTTAGTCAGACCCTCTAGGGAGAGATGCGTCTGTGCATTACCACTACAATCTAAAGAGGCTAAAGATTGGCACCCCTGGAGAGATAGGTCGTCAAGTACTTTATTGTTTGAGCAATCGAGCTCGCGTATAGCCGGTGCCTTGGAGAGATCTAAGCTTTTGATGCGATTAGAGCCACAGTCTAACAGCGTAAGCCCTATGAGTCCCTCAGTAGATAGGCTGGTAAGCTTATTAAAGGTGCAAAAGAGGATCTTGAGACGTGACAGCCCTGACAGGTCTAGTTCGGTAAGTACGTTGTCCGTACAGTTTAGCCACTCCAGATTGCTACACTCCGTCAGCGTCAAGCGAGTCAACTTGTTTCTAAAGCAGAGCAGGGTTTTGAGAGCTTTAAATGAATTTACATCTAGTGACTCAAGTTGATTTTCGGAGCAGTCTAACTTCTCTAAGCTTGGAGCGTGTAGCGTAGTAAGCTTGACGAGGTCGGACTTTGCTACGTCCAGTTCCTCTATCTCTCCAACGATTAAGACCTTGGATGCGTATAGTTGATACTCTCCACTTTCCGTAAGTGTAGCACCCCACACCTGTAGCGGTCGTTGGCTTTGCATCTTAAGGTTAATTTTGTCATAATAACCCTTCTTGGTCTCCAATAGGAGATGTGGAGGCAGTGCAAGAGCTCCGGACCCATCACCCGCTAAATCTACTCTCCAGCCATGAGCTATAGCGATGTCTGTATAGCTGGTACTCGCTCCGGGATTTCCCTCGATAGTCAGATTAGTCCAGTCTACCTTTCTTTCTGGCTTTGGAAGGCTTTGATAAAGCTCTGTCAGTGAGGAGGCGTCAAAGTTATTGTGCGCAATCTTTATGATACCGATCTTACGGCAGTGGCTTATGTCAATACGCTCTAAGCGATTTCTCTCAGCCTCAAGTTGGTATAGCTCAGGGCAATTAGAGAGGTCTAGCTGATTTAGTTCTAATCCCCCAAGGTATAGCTTAACAAGCCTTGGGGTATGACTTAAGTCTATCGGAGCCTTCAGGGGATTGTGAGATAGAGCTAGCTCTTGCAGAGCGGGAACGCGAGAGAGGTCTATACTCTTGAGATTATTCTCTCGTATGTAGAACTCCTCTAGCAGAGGCGTTGACTCCAAATTGATTGAAGATAGTTGGTTGCCTCGTAGGTATAGCTTGAGCAGTTTTGGGTTGTTAGATAGGTCTAGCTCGGTAAGATTATTACGACGTAGGTAGAGTGCTATAAGATTAGGTGCATGAGAAGTATTGATCGCCGTAGCTCCGGCTCCATTTGCCTCGAAGTGTGTCCAGTCTCCGAAGAATCTTAGCTTATCTCCGAGAGGAGTTCCTTTCACCTCTAGCCTAGCACCTGACGTTTCTTGAGTCATTGCATAGTGCTGCAAATGTCCATCCCCCCAATCTATTTCAAAGGAGACGGGACCACTCTCAGCCAAGCGCAAATAGTATATCTGCTCTGTGCGTTGCCGTGTCTCAAGCGTAATCTGAGCAGGCACGCAGCCGGAGCCATCGCCCGGAATTTGTGGTCGCCAGTTCTTATCGACGGCTATCGCCGTATTGCTCGTCTTAGCTTCATTCGTATCATCGCTCTTCGCATTAATTAGATTTGCCTTACTTGCAGGGGCTGATAGTGTAGGCAAAGTCGCATAAATCTGATCTAGGGTGCAGGCATCGAGCTTATTGTTTGCAAATTGTACTCGTGTAAGCAGAGGGCATCCGGAGAAGTCTAGCTCCTGGAGCTTGTTGTCATTGAGATTGATGTTTGTGAGCTTAGAGCCTGCTGAGAGATCTATATGCTCTAGTCCACACGCTTGGAGAGATAAAGCACTTAACTCGGGGAATGAACCTACACTAAAGGAGGTTATCTCGTTTTGTGAGAGAATGAGTTTCTTTAGCGGATGCTTCGCCTGCTCCTGATTAGCCACACAACTCGTAATGCCTCCGGCAGTACAGGTTAGTGCGCTGACAGGCCCGATAATCTCTATCTTAGATCCTGAGCCCTCTATGAGCAACTCTTTAGCTGCCGTCCCCACTGTTTCCGACTTAGTCCACGAGCCTCGCTGTAGGGTGATCCGGGTTTCTGCTTGGGTTGCAGCTATCTTAATTGACACGGCATCGGATCTGTTTGTCGTTAATTCAATCAGCGCATTAGTCTGCTGCGCGGAGAGAGTACTCACGGGAACCAAAAAGAGCAGACACGCTACCAGCGCCCCAGCGCATAACGAAAGGATATGGGTCACATCAAGTATATTAAACTTTCGATCCATAAGCATTTAAAATAGAAGTCTTAATTATAGTTGATATTCATTTTACTATCGCCAAAGGTAAGAAAAAGTATTTCAACAAAAAGCTCCACATATAGATCTATATGGGTAACGCTGTCTTACCCTGAAAAAATATGACTTGTAAGTAAGATAATTATGCGTACAATGAATCAGATCAAAGACCCAATGTCGATGCCTACCCTGGCGTAAAAAGTAGTCCCTCCGCAGATGTATTCAATTTATTTACTCTTAAACATTTATCCGACCAAGAAAACTAATTTATCAAATAGAGAAAGGGCTATATCGGAAAAGAAGCCACTAAGGGTTGGCCCACTTTGGGTCATAGCTATGTTCCGATCTTTATACTTTGGAGATTCGTTTGTCCTTAAAAAAAGGTTCCCAAAAGCTTCTTTTTGCGGAAAGTCTTTTGGGAACCCACTTTCTTCGTTGTACGATTATCGACTATTTCACAATCGTTTTATACGCATTATCACCAATTACTATTATATAGGCTCCTTGCGCAAGGAATACAAATGAGACATTATCCAATCTTTGTTCCACAATAAGCTCACCGTTGCTTTGATAGATCTTGGCATTCTGTCCGCCTGCACCTTTTATCTGAACTCCTCCTGCAAGCCCGATGACCTCAATCCCGGAATATATATTGGAAATGCCATTGGGAATCTGGAGAGAAGCCTTATTGGTGGGTAGCGACTCGCCTTTGTCATAGACAGCGGTTACCAAATAGGTATACTCTTTACCCGGTTCCACATCGGTATCTCTAAATTCCCGGGCAGTTACGTATTCGGTATTCCGTTTCTGTCCGTCACGATAGACATTATAGCCTTTTAGCTGTAATTCTTCTGGTTGAGCACCTGCTTTTATGTAGGAAATATCGTCTAATAGGAGTGCAAATTTCTTGTCTGATACATTTCTGATCGCAAAATATTTGCTCCCTTTCGGCACATCAAAAGTATATTCTTTCCATCCCTTTACATTTTCGACATTAATCGTCTCCCCAACCTTGACAAAGTGGTTCGGGTCTTTATCGGAAAGAGAGTAAAGAAGCTCTATTTGCTCCGGCAGATAAGGCGCACCCATACCGGCTTTCGCGAATAACTTGATGGTTTGAGCTGAGCCGTCGAGCTCCGGAGATATTAGCCAGTCGTCATTCTGTTGCTTTATCAGTCCTTCTGCAGCACAGGCAAAGCTTGCCAATACCTGATTTCCTGAATAAGGATCCCAACTGGCATAAGGAATACCCGCATTATCTACATTGAACACCTGAAACGCCATAGGTTCGCCTGCATGAGGATAATCTATTGGTCCCATATCGGGGTGTAATGTAATTCGGATCGTTCTCTGCTTATCACGGTCTATCGTAGTCCAATCTCCGAAATTAGATATCAAAAAAGCTTCATAATCCTCAAAGGTATCGAGGGATCGCTTATTTGCCCGATGAATCAGATCCGGAGCGGTCCAGGAAAGACGGACGTCTCCCTTTTCTGAAATTGCCTTAAGCTCGGTCGGTGTCGGATAGTCCGGATAGATAACGGTTGCTTTTACTTCATTTGAAGTATCGTTGCTCCGCACCTGATCTTCGGAGAAAGAGAGGGCTGCCGTGTAAGTATTTACTTCAGGATCCAAGACAGACGCTTTTTCCTTGAAAGAGACAGATGCGATTCCATCGGCATCCGCATATACTCCCTGTATACGGTTTACTTCTTTCCCATTCTTAAAAAGAACTACCTCATAATCCACTCCGTATACTTCTTGGGAGGTGTTATTCCGAAACGTAAAGTCAAACTTTCCGTATTCGTTGGTAGTTATTCGTTCGGGACCCGAAAAGCTCCAGGCCATAAGGTCATAATCACTTTTCTCTACAATGGATACATTGTCATAATCGGCAAAATTCTCCAAAGTATGCATTGCTTTCCCCTCAAATCCTATTTGTATAAAAGATGCGGTCTTATACTCCTCAGACAACTCCACACTGTAGCGGTTCCACCCCGTATCGCCATCCTTTCCTTCCAAACGCAGCAAGGGAACAAATCCTTTGTATTCGGGAGAAATGCTGACCGTCAGGGAATCACCGACTCCGTTGAAGCGTACCCAAAAGTTTAATACGGGTTTTTGCAGTCCTCTTATATCTATTTTGGGGGATTCGCTTCGGGCGGATTTACCAAGAGATGTGGCAGAGAAGGATTGCATACCTCCGTCGTTGTCTTGTGGTAGTACGCCTTTGAAGTCGCTCATACAGTAGCAGTACGCTTCGCCTATCTTGCCGTTTGTCATTTTCGTAAGCCAAGGACCGCTTTTCATTGTGGCTTTGGGGAAAGACTCTACCATAGGTGCCTTAACAGCTGGCCCGGCAATAGCCGTACAGGTCTGCCATGCTTTTCGTCCGGATCCGGCATCATTCACGGCATAAACGCTATAGGCCTGAAAGAGTTGCTTGTCTTTGACCGGAAGCTGGTCGTCGTAATATGTATTCTTTCCAAGATTTCGATCCGAAGTTTCATATCCGATTGAAATATAATAGGTCAGATTTTCGGGATCGATATAACCTCCGTTCATTCCTTTCTCGGGGGCATCCCAGGAAATATGTATACGTCCGCTTTGCTTCAAGTCTTCTACGGCACGAAGGTTTACTACCCCTCCGGGAACGTCCATGCCCACATATATCCGTTGAGACTTATCGATACTCTCTACGTCATCCGCTGAAACAATCACTACTGAATAGGTATGCAGCCCCGTAGGAACATAGGTATCTTTATAAGAATATTCTGTCCCCGGTACCGCTTCCGTTATTGTGTTAATTGTTTTGCCATCTCGATTAATCCGGATGCTAAGCTTGCCCTCTATTTTTTCGCCTGAAAGGAGCGTGGTGGGTGCATTAAAGGTAATATGAGCCTCATTTGCTCCCTTTGCTCCGGGAATGACCTTGAAATCGGAAACAGCTTCCGGCGCTGTCACGGGAATCTCGATTATGCTCAGATTATCGATATAAATAGAGCCTCTGTTGGCCTCACTTATAGCATGGATGCCTATGTATGCGATGCCGTCGGAGGTCGCCCGGAAGAAGGTGCTCACGGGGATGTTTCTGTTTTGCACTGTAATCTCCATCGGATCTATAAGACGAATGGTCATACCTTCTGCCGAAGGTTGTGTGCCGAGAGCTACTTCAATGCGTTCTACCGGATAAGTGTTGTTTGCGTTAAATGTCACTTTGTATATAGCGCCTTTATTCTTCTGAACAGGCGGAGTGATAAGCCAGTCATCGGCAACATTTGCATTTGCACTGTAACCTACTTTCTGCCCTATATCGGAATAGGTCCATGTATTAGCGTCATTATTGCTGTCAAGAATGACAAATCCATCAATATCCTCTTTCCGATCAAACTCATTGAGATAGGGAAGCACCAGTGCATTGCCTATTTGTATTTCTTTCGAGATCAAAGGTAAGCTGATAAATTGTCCGTTCTTTGCAAATATCTTGTAGTAATATACGTGCTTTTGCAGAGAAGTTATATTGTCAGAAATAGAGCAAGTCGCCAGATTTTCCGCCAAAATAACGGAGTCTTGTTCGCTACCTTTGATAAATCTTACGATTTTGTAGCTCAGGTTTTTGTCATCCAGAAAGCCTCCTTTTGCACAGCCCGATGGAGCTTTCCACGAGAGCGTTATATCTTGCCCCTGTGCTTCAAGCATACAATCTGATGGAGCAAGAGGAATACCGTATCCGAACCATGCGGTGTCGCAAGCCATCCGACTAGTTGCATCGGGTTTGCCCGCAGTCGCTTTTATTGTGGTCGTAACTCCGATAAAGGCACTTCCTTCCGTACTGACGGATATGGGTAACGAAACTTTCTCTCCCGGCACTCCGGTACTACTCTTCATCAATGCTCCATTTATGCGTACGCACCACTGCAATTGCGAAGGCAAA
This sequence comes from uncultured Bacteroidales bacterium, assembly GCA_947290775.1. GTDB lineage: Bacteria > Bacteroidota > Bacteroidia > Bacteroidales > Porphyromonadaceae > Porphyromonas > Porphyromonas miyakawae. The sequence continues at coordinate 8,029 of CAMYPM010000028.1, forward strand.
TCTCCGCCGTCCTCCCCCTTGGCGGGTAAGACAAAGGATACATCGGCAGTATTCAATGAGGTTAGCGTAACCTTCAGATCCGTTACTTCCTTGGGAAGTGCCATAAGATCAGGAGCTTGGCACAGAAATACACCCGTAAACTGCTCGCAAGTAGAGGTTCCCTTATCGGCTCCGAAGTCTGCAACCAATTTAGTCGTCGCATCCTCCGGATTTATCTCGAATACACCGGTATCCCAATACTCATTGTAAGGAGAGAACCAGTATATCTTTCCACTGTCGTAATCACAGGTTGCACTCTGCCAGACGGCGTTGGTTTCTACCTTCGTACTTCCCACAAGAGTACATTTGGCGGTATACTTGTCTATCTTGTAAAATTTACCGCTTGCTCCGATACCATAGAGTTGGCCTGAGAGGTTAGCCGTTAAGCCTACCATCCTCTCTGCAAGCTCTCCAATCGGCTCGGATCTAAAGGATGAGGTGCCGTTTGCCTCGGACATGACAAGGCGTCCGAGCGTTTGAACTTTTGAATAATCCGAATTGGAGAAACAGCCGAAAATCTGTCGGGTCTCCGGATCAAAAGTCAAATCGGAAGCGATAGAAGAAAAAGAGACACTTGTATATTTTTGCTTAAGCGACCAGTCCTTCGTATCATAAACATATAACGTAATGGGGAAGGTAACCTTACTCCCTTTCTCGGTATAATTGATACTATAATAAAGCCCTTGAGCAAAAGTGCCACCTCCGTAGGTGCGAATCCCCTTTTTAACGAGCTTTATTGCTCCGGGGGCACTCGGGGAGAAGGTGTATATTCCATCTCCCTCATAATACGCACCATGTTCGTAGAATGTACCGATAATGCTCCCATAAAGTTTCAAGTCGGAAAGCTTTGTTTGTGACGGTACATATTGTTGCCCTTTTAGTATCAGGGGCATACTCAGTATCCACAGCATCAGATACCGAAATAAATACTTTATCATCCTTTGCGACATAATATTGTTTTTTCTTAGGTTCCCGCAGAGTGTCCCAAAGAATCCATTGCGATGAATTTGTGGATCATGCACACCGGTTCGTATTTGGGCATTTCTGCATCAATTTTCTTTTTGCAAAGATATTATATTTATTCTGTATGTTTAGTAGAAATATCATTGAAATTATGGACAGCTAGATGTCTTAGTCTTGCTATTTGTGCTATAAAAGACAGAAAAATAGGGACTATACACTTCGTCTGTATAGTCCCGTTCTTCAAAAAAATATTTCCCCACTCGTTGACGTACTCTCGTGTATTTGGATTGGGTGGGTTGATACTTCGATTTTTGTTCGCTCTATTACGAATACGAATAGAAAAGAATATCAGAGTCTCATCACTCTAAATCTATCCATTTATCGGTTACCTCATATTCATTTTCAGCAGAGCAAGCGCCCGCTTTGATCAATTTGTAAATAGGAGCTTTGATTCGGCCATCTACGAATTCGCACTCCCAGCCACAGGTGATGATATAGTGCCACGACTCATTCGAAGTGTCGTAATAGTATACTTCACAATCATGACCGGGTGCTCCGCAAGCTCCTGTGTAGATAATGGCATAAAGCCGATCTCCCACCACCTTTATGTCCTTATACCCATAGGAGTAACTGCCTTCCGGAGGAGTAAATGCGGCTATAGAATTGGTTCGTTTATCTATTCTATAGAGAAAGATAGAGCCGGATTCGTTTGTGGTGTAGCTGAAAAAGTCGTTTTCGCTTTCAATGGGTATGAGTTTGGGAGGATCCAAATAGTTGATTTTTCTGGTGACAGTAGTTGCTTCCCCCTTATTTGACCGGATTTCTCTTTTGGTCCAGTTGCCGTAATGGTCTATAGTAAGATCCTTTATCTTGTAGCGAATAGTTTCCTTCCTTCGGTCTTGGTTTGCGTAGTCGTACCACCATTCCGTATAGCGTTCTACTGTAGTGAACTTATTGTCTTCGTCATAGAGAAAGTGATAACTATCGACTCCGCCTTCTTGATCAAATAATTCAAGATTAGCAAGACATCGACCTTGGTCACGATAAGTAAATTGAGCGTTGAATGTCTGCCCTTTTAGAGCGGTTAATCTATTCTTAGCGTCAAACTCCATATCTAATCGAGTAACGGTCTCACCACCCCAATCTGAGTATTCTACTTCGTTTACAGTCCCATCGTTATCAAAAGTGATATTGTCAAAAGGAAGCCCCATATTCTCACCGGAGTATGAAACAGATTTAACCGGTCCTTGCAGTTCAAAGAGCGCGTAGTTATTGTCAGCACTCTGAAATTTTCCCGCCTCGTAGAGCTTTTGAAGAACTACATCATTCGATTGGACTGATTCTCCTTCACCGCTTTCAGTCTCTGCAATATCCTGTTTATCGGATTGCTTTTTGCAGCTTGAAAGCAGGAGCGTGATGGATATTAGAAGTAGTATTGCTTTGTGCGTATGTACCATAATCTTTATAGTGATAATGGGTTGTTTGAGTGACTTAGTAAAGTTATAACGTTTATACCGATATGCTATCTTGGGGTTTATCGCTACACCTGTAAAGGAGATCTCTATCGCTACCACAAAGGGGATGGCTATTTAGATGCATCAAGGCGAAGCGCTTGCTTTGCTTTTTCTTCCGTAAGTAGTTTGTTCTCCTCATAAGAAGTTTGGATGCTCCCGCAAGAAAGCGTGTACAGCCTCTCTCATCCTATTGTAGTAAGCCGCTTCTCCTCCGGGAATAGAGTATGACGGATGATAAGAGTTCACGATAATAAAGTGCTGCTTTTCCGAGAAATAGATCCATTCATCATTTCCCTCTCCAAAAGCCTTTACGTCCGGATATAACGCTCTCAAGAGCTCTGTTCCGTGCAGACGAGTGCAATCTAAGTAAATAGAAGCTCCCTTATATATCTCTAATTGCCTCAATAGCAAAGTGCGAGAGGTTTGTACGTAGTCAGCCAATACCTGTTTCTTGATAGAACTCTCTCCGGGTACTTTTTTAAGATTGATCCTTACCCAAGGACATGTCTCGAAGCACTCTTGAGCTACATCGGTAGCGGGATATTCGGGCATTAGGCCATCGCGATCAATATTTAGCAACCCATATATCCAACAGCGAAGATTGCGATAAAAGGTATACTGTATGGACGCAGTTGGCTCTTCAGAATTATTCTTGCGCCCATGCTCTTCTCTTATATCCCACGCTATGTCGTCATTAAGGTCTTTGGTGAGGATTACTAATCCCCGTTTCTTATTGCAATAGGATTTCCATTCGGTCTCTTCGTTACCGGGCAGTCTCCCCCAGTAACCATTGGCGTAGTAAAACTCCCCCAGGTAATGCAATCCATCTCCGGATACTCCTTTGCCATTATCTAAAAGCTTCTGAAACTCTTTGAAGATGCGTTCTTCTTGCTGATGTATAGACTCCATGGGTACTAATGAAAATAAGATTCTTACAAAGGTATATTTTTAGCGTAAAAAACTATATCGGGCAGCAATAGTTCGCTTTCCCTATTATTCCAGATATTCAAGGATGTCTGTTTCTGTCACTATTGAAAACAGATTTTTGACGATGTTATTCTCAGGGTAACTTTCAATATACTTTTCAGCTACAAGGTAGCTCCTTTCCACAAATTGTTGCTGCGTTTCGCCTGTTTCTAAGTTACAATACCAACTGTCACAACTATCCGTTATAAGTCCATTATTAAAGCAGTATACATCGCCTCCCAGAATAGGGATGTGATTCTTCCTTAATCTAGAAATGATGTTAAGTGCCTGCTGTTTGGAAAATGCATAAGCATCAATCCCCAACGGCAATAAGGAATAATAGCTCTTCATATCCGTTCGCTTTGAATGATCGTTGTTGTGGTACGTTTCTACTGAGTTGCTCGCTCTACATGGTCTCATCCTTGGAGGCGGTAGTTACCTTTAGGGCTATAATATAAGATTCCCTTTTTCCCATTCATCTAAAGTTATTTTAGCTGTTAGCGAATGAATATTGTTGTCACTCGCAATAGTTTGCAAAATTTGCCTGGCATTGCGTTCAAAAATAGGCAAAAGATATGTTGCTGCCCACATACGCACACCAACAGATTCGCTATATAGAAACTTAGACAATTGCTTTAGGTTATTTGTCTCTTTTAAATAACGAGCACTTTTAGCTATTACCTGATAGCTTTTGTTTGCTTGTGTGTAATTACCAGCTTCTGTTGCTTCGGCATGCTTTATTGCAGCTTCTTCAAACCTCCTACAAGCCGTTTCTATTCTTTTTAAGGATTCCATCCAAATTTCTTTAATGTTTCAATTCCAAATTTATATGCATCATAACTTTGAGTACTTAGCCATTGGCATACCGTTTTACCACCGGTAAATGGCCGGATAGAAGAATGATACCCTGAAGCTTTTGCCTGAATGCTGCCTGCACCCAGCTTGATTTATATAGGATACACTGCGCAAACTATTTTTACGGCTAAGAATGGCTTTTATCTGATAAGACATATTTTATTAGAAACAAATAGTAGCAACTATACAATGCGAGCAGTATGAACAGCCAAGCAAGGGAACGCTTGGGATATACATCTAATATACTTAGTGCATATATGCAGGGAATAATAAGCGGAATAAAGAAAATAAATTTGCTTTTACGCCAAAATAACAATAGCAATAATAGGAATTGGATAGTAAATAGTATGCTTGCCCAAGCGATTATAGCCACTCCATAAGCCACATTAGGATGGGCTACAGGAGCTAATCTACTTATCAGGCTCATGCTTAATAAATAGATGATGCTAATTATTACATTCACAGCGACTGCGAGGAGTATTCTCATATCAATGGCTTAGATAAAACGGAGGAACTAAGAAATAAAGCAATTTTATTTCATTTGTCTGTGTCTATGATCGTATAGCTGCGGCTCAATTTGTCGTTTCACTTTTGCCTTTATGAAAAGAAACTCACGCACAAAAGTAATAACAACTTTTTTCTTCATTTGCCCAACGCAATAGCATCTTTGAGACTCACCGCTCAGAAGCCCAAATCAAGCAATTAATTAAAGGAGCATGTCGTATACCGTGATCTTGCAGTCAAACGCCAAGCGGAACTCCGGCTCCAGCATAACGTATCAGCGAGGAAGAATCCTCCCTCTCCACCGACCGCCAAGGCAATTGACATCTACGTGGGGGACAACTTCGGCCAGCTTCAGCATCTCTCCTTTGACTTTAGCAACGAAAAGAATGAATAGGACTCTTACTATGATAAGAAATACAAAACGTCCCCCGTAAGTTCACGAGGGACGTTTCTTAATCTCTAATCCGAAAGTCAATCGCCTTTTCTGTGAATATGTGGCTTCAAAGAAGGTGTATTCCCAGGAGTCTCTTTGTTATCTCTCTGTCTCCTGTCTGGCTTACCAGTGCTTTTCGCGATTCTTTTTGGTCCAGGTTTTATACTCATAAAATGTAACACCAGTCCTTTAGCTGGGGTCTTAATGTTAGACATACTTTATCTCAGGCAATTATCGTGCCAAATTCAAGGTGCAAAACAATTTAATGACAGACTTGGCACTTCTAATGTATTTGTAATTAACCCCTTTTCCTGCGACTTTCTTTTGCTTCTTTGCTTTGGTCGCCTGCTCGTACTCAAAGACAAAGAAAAGAAGCCCCCGAAAGTGTTGCCGTCTGTCGGTTTCCTTTTGGGGGCTTTTGTTATTAGGGTATGAAGATGTTTAAGCTGTCGCTTTCATTCTCTGCCTTATCAGCTGGTGATTGGCATTGACAAGGCTCACAATTTGCTCGTGGTATGGGCTGTTTTGGTTGCACACGCCACGGCTCTGTATTACTTGTAGTGTATCCAGAGAGACCTCTATCGTCTCTATTCGTTTGCCCTCAATGGTAGCAGACAGAATGAGCGAGTTCTCTTTGAGATAGTACTCATTTGAAAATAGGCAGTGATGCAATTCAG
>CAMYPM010000029.1 GCA_947290775.1 uncultured Bacteroidales bacterium
CTATGTTAAAAGAACTCATCGCTAAGTATAAGCGAGAGGAATAAATTCCTTATCTCAGAATAACAGAAAACCGAGTAGGTCAGAAAACTTTCGTTTCTCGACCTACTCGGTTCTTTTTGTTGATTTACACCCTTGTTTGCGGAGAGGGAGGGATTCGAACCCCCGGACCCGTGAAGGTCAACGGTTTTCAAGACCGCCGCGATCGACCACTCTGCCACCTCTCCTTGTTCTACGCAACGCAATATTACATTACACCGTTGCGGAAAACTTTTGCAAAGGTAGCAATTCTTACGAACTAAACAAGGGTTAATCCCTATTAAGTCATTCTTGTGACTATTTACTATGTCGGGGGAAAGAAGTTGGGGTTAGCCGATCTCCACTTTGCTTAGCCATTAAAACACTTTTTACAAGGGGAATAGCTATATTTGCAGTCGGAAGAAAGTAACAGAATACAAGTAAATGTATGAAACCCGATGACGCTATACCTCCGAAAGAGGATCCTTTGAGTTGCTCTCTGCGACAAGCCAGTAAGAGAGAGGTTGGGAGTGTACTTACGTCGGCATTCTGTTACCTTGGTAGCTTTGCAGACATAAGTCAATAGAAGCCGAGCTTAATCCAAAAGGCATACCTCTCCTCCCTCAATTACGTTGCATGAGATAAGCCGGGCCACTTTTCCTAATCGAAAAGAGAGAGCCCCACTAAAGGATCTTTCTTTGCGTGAGCTGCCTCACAGAGCAAGAAAGAAGGACGGACGAAAAAGAGTAACAAGGAGAAGAGATCATGCGCAGAATATTTTACCCGAAAGAGACCTTTGCCGAAGGAGATGAGCTAAAGGCAGACAGCTGGATCAAAGTAGTAAACCCCACTCGGGAAGATATCGAATATTTAACCGAGGATCTGCTGATCCCGGAAGAGTTCATAGCTGACATTGCAGATAGCGAAGAGCGCCCCCACAACGATGAAGAGGATGGCTGGGAGCTCACCGTAATACGCATACCCATTCACTCAGGGGAAAGCTCTGCGGGATCTTATACGACTGTACCCATCGGGATACTTTATTCTAAGGAGAGACATCTGATAGTCACGGTATCCTATCATCGTAGCGAACTAATGACAGACTTCATTCGTCACAATCGCCGCAAAGGAAATTGTGCCTATACGGATGTAGATTTTATTTTTAGGCTGATCTATAGTAGCTCGGTATGGTATCTAAAGTATCTGAAGCGTATTGCGACTCAACTGATGGAGCATGAGGAAGCTTTGGAAACCAGTATTCGAAATGAGGACTTACTGAACTTGATGAAAATACAGCGTAGTCTCGTTTACTTTAGTACTTCCATCAAAGGAAATGAAGCGGTAGTCGTTAAACTTAAAGCCATGCATCGTGCGAAGGACTACGATGAAGAGCTTGCCGAGGATATGTCCATTGAGCTTACACAGGCCTATACAACTGTCAACATTTATACCGAGATCTTAACCGGAACCATGGATGCCTTTGCCAGTGTAATCTCAAATAACGTAAACACTATTATGAAGCGTATGACAGGGGTAACTATTTTACTTACCCTTCCTACGCTAATAGCAAGCATATTCGGCATGAATGTACCTTTGGGATTAGAGGAAAAACCCTGGGCACTAGGATTCATTATTCTAATTTCATTACTCCTATCCATTGGGCTATTTTTCCTTCTCCGAAAGATTAAGTGGTTCTAACCAAAGTAGATAAGAAAAAGATTTAACGAAATATATGATAGCACTTAACGATATAAAGATTCAATTTGGAAAGCGGATCCTATTTCAGGACGTTAATCTGAAGTTTATACAAGGTAACTGTTACGGTATCATTGGTGCCAATGGAGCCGGTAAGAGTACCCTCCTGCGCGCCATCAGCGGTGAGCTGGAGCCGAACCGAGGCACAGTTACAATGGCACCCGGGGAAAGGCTTTCCGTTCTTAGTCAGGACCACTTTGCATTTGACGAATTCACTGTACTCAACACCGTATTAATGGGGCATAGCCACCTTTGGCAGGTAATGCAAGAGAAAGACGCACTATACGCAAAGGAGGACTTTACCGATGAGGATGGTAATCGCGCAGCTCTACTGGAAGAGCAGTTTGCTAATATGGATGGCTGGAATGCAGAAAGCGATGCGGCTATGCTGCTAAGTGGATTGGGCATTAAAGAGGATCTACACAACCGCTATATGCGTGATATTAGCGGTAAGGAAAAAGTGCGTGTGCTACTGGCCCGTGCTCTTTTCGGCAAACCGGATAACCTCCTTTTAGACGAACCTACTAACGACCTTGACTTGGATACCGTTACCTGGCTGGAAGACTATCTTGCAGAAACAGAAAGCTGCGTTTTGGTAGTTAGTCACGACCGACACTTCTTAGACACCGTATCGACCCACACAGTTGATATCGACTTCGGCAAAATAAGAATGTTTGCCGGCAACTACTCTTTCTGGTATGAATCCAGTCAGTTGGCTCTACGCCAGCAGCAACAACAGAATAAAAAGAATGAAGAGAAGCGACGTGAACTTGAGGAGTTTATCAGACGCTTTAGTGCCAATGTAGCTAAGAGTAAGCAAACGACCAGCCGTAAGAAGATGCTCGAAAAACTCAATGTAGAAGAAATAGAAGCCTCCTCACGTCGTTACCCGGGCATTCTCTTTCAACCCGATCGAGAACCGGGCAACCGCATTTTAGAACTCAAAGGGCTTACTGCATCTATAGAGGGAGAAATTCTCTTCAAGGACTTAAATCTCAATGTGGAGCAGGGAGATAAGATTGTATTTATCAGTCGAGACCCCCGAGCAATGACAGCGCTTTTTGAGATCATCAATGGCAATCGTAAAGCAGACGAAGGCACCTACGAGTGGGGACAGACTATCACAACTGCGTATCTACCACTCGACAATACCGGCTTCTTCAATAGCGATATGAATTTAGTGGATTGGCTCAGTCAGTATGCAGACGACACCAACGACATATTCATTAAAGGGTATTTAGGGCGAATGCTCTTCAATGGGGAAGAATTAGATAAGAGTGTATCGGTGCTTAGTGGAGGAGAAAGGATGCGTTGCATGATTGCCAAAATGATGCTTCCTCCCGGTGCCAATGTACTTGTTTTGGATACTCCTACCAACCATCTTGACTTGGAGTCTATCCAAGCTTTCAACAATACGCTGATTTCCTTCAAAGGGAATATTCTCTTTAGTAGCCATGACCACGAATTTATTCGTACAGTGGCAAATCGCGTAATTGAATTGGGACCTAAGGGCATTATTGACCGCATGATTCAATATGACGACTATATCAGCGATGAGGACATTGCAGCGCGCAGAGAAACAATCTATTAAACAATCAAGTATATAGAAATGAAACGATTAACTAAAGGTCTACCGCTCACACTGCTGATCGCCGTGACCGCTCTCATGTTCAGTTCTAAGATTATGGCACAAAGCAGTAATAATAGTACAGAAAGCTTGACTCCCGAGATGCTCCTTGAGATGGTTCGTATTGGAGGCTTTTCCTATACGACAGAAGGGGTTGTGTATGAAGCTACTTATCCCTCAATCAAGGATAATAGTTTCACAAAGAAGTTCTACATCATAGATAGGAATGGGACTAAACGCACCTTTGCAGAAGGCATGAAGGGACTTTCTACTCCTAGGTGGATTAAAGGTACCAAACGCATTGCCTTTATGAAAGAGGATGAGAAGGGCGACGCACAACTTTATACCATGAATTCTGACGGAAGTAACCTAATACAGATTACAGATGTAGAGGGGGGTATAGAAGATTATCTCTTTTCTCCTGACAACCAAAGTCTGCTTTATATTCATTCTATCAAATACGGGAAAACAGCTCACGACTACTACCCTGATTTAGATAAAGCAACCGGACGAATCATTACTGATTTAATGTACAAGCACTGGGACGAATGGGTTACATCCATACCACATCCTTTTCTAGCCACCATAGGAAATGAACCCATTCAGCATGGGAAGGACCTTTTAGAGGGGGAACCCTATGAAGCACCTATGAGACCATGGAATGGAATCTCTGATTTTGCCTTTTCTCCCGATAGTAAGTACATAGCCTATGCATCTCGTAAAAAAACAGGCTTGGAGTATAGTATATCCACCAACTCAGATATATACTTATATGATACAGCCTCCGGTACTACTCGTAATCTAACAGAGGGCATGATGGGGTATGATACTAATCCCATTTTCTCTCCCGATGGGAAAAAGATCTATTGGCTGAGTATGGAGCGCGATGGATACGAATCCGACCTCATACGCCTCTTTGAACAAGATCTTAAGACCGGCAATAAGAGATGGCTCACCGAAGGCTTTGAATATAATGTAGAGAACCCTCATATCACTGCTGATGGGCAAACAATATACTTTACAGCTTGCATTAACGCAACTACAGGCTTACATTCAATTAATGTAAAGACCCGTCGTATCAGCGATCTCAGCACAGGAGTATTCGACATGGTAGGCTTTGAGTACAATGAGGCAGATAAAAGCTTTGTCTGCGCCGTACAATCTTTGCTCCACCCGACTGAATTATATACACTGAATCCTAAGAAGGGAGAATTAAAACAGCTCACCCATGACAATGATGCCACAATGAGTCGCCTCGGAGAGGTACGTTGCGAGAAAAGAATGATCCAAACGACCAATGGTGAGAAGATGCTTACTTGGGTACTCTACCCGACTAACTTTGATGCTAATAAAAAGTATCCTTCCATTCTCTATTGCCAAGGTGGTCCACAAGACCCTGTAAGTCAATTTTGGTCCTACCGCTGGTGCCCCCGTATTATGGCCGAGCAGGGATACATCGTTATACTCCCTAACCGACATGGTGTACCGAGTTTTGGTAAGGCATGGAATGAGCAGATTAGTGGAGATTACGGGGGTCAAAATATGCAAGACTACATGTCTGCAGCAGATGAACTAAAGAAAGAGCCTTATGTAGATAACGACCGCATGGGGTGTGTAGGAGCCAGTTACGGAGGGTTCTCTGTGTACTGGTTGGCAGGACATCACAACGGACGCTTCGCTTGCTTTATTGCACATGCAGGCATCTTTAATCTTGAATCACAATACCTTGAAACAGAAGAAAAGTGGTTCGCCAACTGGGACATGGGTGGAGCACCCTGGGAAAAGGACAATGCAGTGGCACAACGTACTTTTGCCACTTCTCCACACCATTTTGTAGATCAATGGACGGCGCCTATCCTTGTGATCCACGGAGAGAGGGACTACAGGATCCTTGCTTCACAGGGAATGATGGCTTTTGATGCAGCACGTATGAGAGGAATACCCTGCGAAATGCTTATCTATCCGGATGAGACCCATTGGGTTAGTCAGCCACAGAATGCTTTGCTATGGCAACGCACATTCTTCTCATGGCTTGATCGTTGGCTCAAAAAATAGAATATGATAAGGAACATATTGTTCGATTTAGGCGGTGTACTGATTGACCTTGATCGAGAGGAATCAGTACACCGTTTTGAAGCCTTAGGAGTAACTGATGCCGACAAGCTGCTTGATGCGTATGTACAAAGAGGTATCTTTAAGGATTTGGAGAATGGTACGCTGACAGCTTCTCAATTTGAGGATGCTTTAGCGCGACGATATGAAGGAGACTTTTCACACGAGGCGGTATTCAATGCAGTAATGGGGTTTTTCCGATCTATACCCCTTTACAAGTTCAATTTCCTAAATAGTATCAAGGATCAGTATAGACTCTTCATCTTAAGCAATACTAATCCTTACATAATGGAGTATATGGAGGGTAGTCACTTCCTTCCCGGAGGGCTAACTCTTTCAGACTGCGTAGAAAAAATATTTGCGTCCTATCGCTACGGAGTAATGAAGCCGGAGAAGAAGTTCTTTGAGGCCATTACTCGTGAAGTGGGAATACTGCCGGAAGAGTCGCTCTTTATTGATGATGGGAAAGCCAATACAGATGCAGCTAAAACGATGGGATTCAATGTATTATGGGTAGAAAATGGCACAGATTGGCGTAGCCAAGTAAGCAAAGCACTCGCCCTTGATCGAATGAATACGCACAACAAATAAGGTAAAGAGTACCATGTTTGAAAAAAAGCATTACCTTTGCATCAGTTTTGGCAGTGAAAGCGTTCACTGCTCAAGGTGGCATTATTAAAACGAAAGAGATTTATAGTAAGAATAAGTACAACTTAAAAGAATTAGAAATGAAAAATTTAAAGGTAGTATTTGCAGTTGTTGCCATGTCATTGGCATTGTTCTCTTGCAAGAAAACAGCACAGGAACAGACAAATGAAGCAGACGAAGCTGTAGCAGAAGCACAGCAGAACCTTGAAGAAGCACAGCAGAACCAGCAAGAAGCTCTCACCGTAGAAGCTCTTCTTGGAACTTGGACTGCTACAACTACTAACGCTGAAGGTGTAGCTTCTAACCTCAAGATCACCTTCAAGGAAAATGGTGTATATGATTGCACTACAGAAGTAGAAGGCGCTAAGCCTGAAGTTAAGACTGATCTTGCTTACACTGTTGAAAACAACATTGTAACGTTAGCTGAAGACGCTAAGCTTGAATATGCTAATGGCGTACTCTATCGTCTTGACGCAAATGGCAACCGTCTCAATGTAGAAGGTCAGACAGCTGACATCTTCACAAAGGTTGTTGAGTAAGCATTGTTAAGTTAGGCACACGTTGCCTAATTAATAGGAAAGAGACAAGTACCATAAAGTACTTGTCTCTTTCTTTTTATCCTATACTAATGCTCTTCTTTGACTCTATCGAGAAAAGGAGCATTGGTGTATTTCTATCTCAGTAGGTCGTATTACCCAATCGCTGTTATGGGCGTGCTACTTGAGTATGCAAGCATTAGTTGAGACCTAGCTCTTTGTGGACATTGATTATTATGCTACGACTCGATATAGCACATTCGATACTCAGTGTGATCGTTAGTTTTTAAAGTCCGTTGAAAAACTATTTACGGCACAGTGAGGCTAGCGAGTTTCTTTCTTTAAGGCTTTTCTGACGGCTTCATCGTCATTTGCACCTTGGTAAAAGAGCTGTACTTCTGGGTTCGTAATAATATCAGAAATACTTAGCGGACGACTTAGAATCAGTCCCTCCATACTACGACAACGACTAAGCGCCACATAGGTTTGACCGGCAGCAAAGGCGCCTCCTTCTAAATCCACTATTACTTTGTCAAAGGTTAGACCTTGGCTTTTATGAATGGTAATAGCCCAAGCCAAACGAAGAGGGATCTGAGTAAAACGTCCGGTAACGGTGGTCGTAATACGCTCCTCCTCCTCTTCATACTCATACTTACGATTTTCCCACGTATAAGGTCCTACGGAGTACTCTACCCCACTTTCGAGCTTTACTCTTACTGAAGTAACTTCACCGTTTTCACACTCTATTGCAGTACATTCCCCTAATGTACCATTGTACCAGCGACGTTCTATGTCGTTTGTAAGAAACATAACCTGCGCTCCCACCTTAAGAGAAAGTTTATCCTCTGCCGGAAAAGAACCGCTTGAAAAGTCTCCCGAGCTGGTAGAAGGGATATGATAGTCTTTTGCCTTGATCTGCGCTAAGTGCTCCCTGTTTATCCTTGATGCCGTATTACGCCTGGAAGTGACTGTGACTATCATGTTTTCCTTTCCTGGGGAGGGAACATCATTTTTCAACGTTTCTTCATTAAATGAGGCAATCATACCCTGAGTAATGTGTCCGGTACGGACGCTATCAAGGAAATCAATAAAATGCTTATCCTGCTGGCGGTATACCTTTTCCAATGAGATGATAATAGGTGCTGCAGCTTTGAAAGCTAATGCCCCAAAGAAAAAGCTAGTTCCATAATAGCGCTGCAATACCTCACTTTCTCGCAAGGTTACGACCGGTTCAAGCTGAAACAGATCACCCACAAATAACATCTGCACGCCTCCGAAAGGAAGTACATCAGCCATGCGCACACGTCGCAAGATCATATCGATCATATCCACCACGTCACTACGAAGCATGGAAACTTCATCAATGATGATTAGCTCAAGCGAACGAAGTAGATTCAAATGCCGCTTATTGTATCTGCTAATAATGGATTTTCTAGTATTAGAATCGGGAGTCAGAGACCCCATGGGAAGACGAAAAAAAGAATGTATCGTCTGCCCTCCGGCATTTACAGCTGCTACACCTGTAGGAGCTAAAACCACATGTTTCTTCCAGGTTGTAGCATCCACATAACGAAGTAGCGTACTTTTACCTGTTCCTGCCCTCCCGGTCAAGAAGATATTGGCACTGCTATTCTCAACCAGCCGAAGCAAGCTCTGCATAGGAGCATTATCTTCTTCCGGAGTAAAGGCGCTAAAGGCCATCTTTCTTATTTATGCGTCGTATTCAGTAGGATCCGTAATATGGAGAGCACTGAAAGCCGCTTTACGCTCTCGGCAAGTAGCACAAGTACCACAATGATGCTCTGTTCCTGTGTAGCAGCTATAGGTATGCGCATAGTCAACACCCAAACGCACCCCTCTTGACAAAATATCTGTCTTTGTTATTCCGGTATAGGGGGCAGAGAGCACAACCCGATTAGAGGTTCCTTCAAGGATGGCAGCAGCCATTGGCTCTATGAATGAGGCCCGACAATCCGGATAGATAGCATGATCTCCAAAGTGACTCGCAACGAAAAGGGTTTGCAATCCCCTACTCTCTGCCAATCCGGCTATGATACTCAGCATAATACCATTGCGAAAGGGAACTATTGTAGAGGAGATATTATCCTCATTGTAATCCTCCCGAGGTATATCGTTTCCACTGAGCAAGAGGTCGCTTTTGAAGTACTTTTCCATAAAGTCCAGGGGTATAACAATATGTTCTACCCCTGCTTTCTCTGCTTGGAATCTTGCCATAGCTATCTCCTGGGCATTGTGCTTGCTACCATAGTCAAAGCTAACAGCAAGCGCAATATCCTGCAAATGATCCCACAGCAGTGTTGTGCTATCTAATCCTCCTGAGAGTAATAGAATACCCTTTTTCTGTACCATTAGTATGCTCTAGCGAATAAGACTCTACATGTTGAGGGTTTGCCCGTACGGATACACTTACCGGGTGTTTTATCTCCCTCAAACGGCACACAGCGAATAGTTGCTCGTGTTTCCTCCTTGATTAAGGCCTCCGTTTCTGCAGAGCCATCCCAGTGGGCAAGCACAAAGTTTCCACCATCCAAAGCAGCCTTAAACTCATCATAAGAGTCTGCCGTAACGGTATGTTCCTCTCTGTAACGCAGCGCCTTATTGTAGATATTCTTCTGTATATCATCCAGCAGTGCTTCAATATGTGCTCCAGCCGTGCTGAATGAGATGGTCTCCTTCGTGAGTGTATCACGACGGGCTACTTCAATGGTACCGGCCTCTAAGTCACGAGCTCCGATAGCTAACCGTACAGGAACACCTTTCACCTCATACTCAGCAAATTTCCAGCCCGGTTTTTTAGTATCATTGTCGTCGAACTTAACGGTAAATCCACGCTTGCGAATTTCATCCATTAAAGGCTCAACATGCTTACGGATTTGTTCTAACTGCTCCCCTGTCTTATAAATAGGAACAATAGCCACATCAATCGGAGCTACAGAAGGCGGTAGGATTAGTCCGTTATCGTCACTATGTGCCATGATCATTCCCCCGAGAAGGCGCGTGGAGGTACCCCATGAGGTAGCCCATACGTATTCGCGCTCTCCCTCTTTATTCAGGAATTGAACGTCAAAGGCTTTGGCAAAGTTTTGCCCTAAGAAGTGAGAAGTACCACTTTGAAGTGCTTTACCATCCTGCATCATGGCTTCAATTGTATAGGTATCTAATGCACCACCAAAGCGCTCTGTCTCCGATTTAACTCCCTGTATCACCGGCAAAGCAAGTACTTTTTCTGCGAAGTCTGCATAAACACCCAACATACGCTTTGCCTCTTCGATAGCTTCTTCCCGAGTAGCGTGAGCTGTATGACCTTCTTGCCAAAGGAACTCTGCCGTACGAAGGAACAGACGCGTACGCATCTCCCAGCGTACAACGTTCGCCCACTGATTGCAAAGAATGGGTAAGTCGCGCCAACTCTGAATCCAATTCTTATAGGTACTCCAAATAATAGTTTCGCTCGTTGGTCTTACAATTAACTCTTCCTCCAACTTAGCATCGGGATCCACTATTACCCCTTTTCCATCGGGGTCGTTCTTCAAGCGATAGTGAGTTACAATAGCGCATTCTTTAGCAAATCCGGCTACATGCTCTGCTTCACGACTAAAATAGCTCTTGGGGATGAATAGAGGGAAATAGGCATTTACGTGACCGGTTTCCTTAAAGCGGCGATCCATCTCAGCCTGCATACGCTCCCAAATAGCGTATCCATAGGGCTTGATCACCATACAACCTCGTACGGCACTATTTTCTGCCAAATCGGCTTGTGCAACTACATCCAAATACCATTGCGAGTAATCTTTACTTCGCGGGGTTATCCCTTTAATTTCTTTTGCTGCCATCGCTTGTTATTCTGCTGTTTATACTGCAAAGTTAGCTATTTACATACTAATCAGTAAATATACCACATTTTATTCATGCAGGAAATATCCAACTGTAGGAAAAAAACCTTGGCATATTCCAGTGTCAAGTGCAACACAAAGCGTATAAAAGCACCCACCCCTGTGGGCTAGCCCCTTTGACTCTTTGTCTTTT
>CAMYPM010000030.1 GCA_947290775.1 uncultured Bacteroidales bacterium
CTCTGCTTCTCCTGCAAATCCGGGTACCTCCGATACACCTCTTGCCGGTACTTCCTCGGCAAGCTCTCCACATCATACAATGCCTCCCTGCCGTTGCCACCAGCTACCACACGACGCAATACACCACCTTCGTACAACCTATACAAAGTGGGTCGACTTACGATAGATGGTACCAAATCGCTGTAGCTGATAGTATAGGCAGGGGTAATCATTGTACTATTGCTTTACAAAGTAGTCTTGACTTATGTCTTTTGAGCTTGGATACTCCGCTCTGTACTGCTCAATGATTTTGCGAACCATTGATACGGAAATATCGTATTTCGCGGCAAGTCGGGTGTTGATTTGATTTTCACTCACTCGGCTATAATCATCAAGCATTCTGCGATACTCTTCATAGAGTTTCGTATTACGCTCGAAGCGATTTTTGTCTCTATTGGGAATTAGTAATCTCATTATTCTATTACCTTTGTATTATACTTACGGTGCAAAGATAAACAAAACGAGTAAATATACAAGCGTGTTGAGTAATATTTTTATCTGATATGAGTATAGAGGGTGGGAAGAAAAGCCGTTTAGAAGCACTTATAAACCATTACAGCAATGGCAATAAGTCTGAATTTGCGCGTGTGTTGGGAGTTAAACCACAGACCATCAACTCGTGGATAAATAGAGGAACATATGACACAGAATTAATTTACTCAAAATGCGCAGGTGTTTCTGCATCTTGGTTATTGACGGGGAAGGGTGATATGATATTAGACAAAAGTGTGAACAATACGAGTCAACAAGTAAATGGGGACAATAATACAGTTGTAGGAAGAGACTTAACTTCAAAAACAAGCGAAAACTCTAAGATTCTTGCTGTGCTTAATAAGCAACAAGAGACAATCTCCGAGTTAGTAAGTACTGTAAGTCGTCAACAAAAAGATATTTCCAAGTTAATTGAACGACTCTCTCCAACTGTTCAAGAATAACTCTTTTGCAACCCATACAAACACAATTCTAAGATAATGTTCCACACTAAAATGATCACCCAACTGATAATCCAACTGTCCCCCCAACTCGTTTTTAGCTGATATTATGTTTAATTGAGAAGCCGGTAAATAGGCATTTAATCCCCATTATTTACTGCTTTTTTCGTCGCTATTTACCGCTTTCTAAACGCTCCTAAACGCTTGCCGCATAACACAGCGCATGTCGCTCCTATAACGCAATAGAGGGGCTTTATTCGCCCCTCTTCGCATAGAATTAATTTACCGATTTACCGTTTTCTAAACGCACACCCACTAAATTCACCTCCAATTCATTCCAATTCATCCAAAATGTACTTTTCGTTTTGTATTGTCATTCGGCTTGAATCCGCCAACTTTTCGCATCCACACTGACTTTTCTCTTCATCCACCGCTCCCTCCTCATTGTACTATTCGTTTTCTGCCCCATACTACTGTTACCCATTCCATCGAGCCCACGGCCTCTCGCTTGACGCTCAACTCATCTAAGACAATCGGATCACGGCTGAGTGTCTTTATCAATTCAAACACCCCCTTTGCTATAGATAGAGGTGATGGACTGACTTTGACCTACAGCGGTGGTGAGTATGGATTTGGAGATCTGAAATCCCTCCCTGTTGTGGTGGCTGGTGACTCAATACGTATCATCGGAGGAACTATTACCAAGTTTGGAATACAAAATGGAGACTTGAAAGCCGTCGTCCTTCCGAAAGACAACTCCATTAAGTATCTCAACCTAGCAAAGAATCACCTTTCCTCTCTGGACCTCTCTTCATCTCCTCAGCTAGAGCACCTAGTCGTTGCAGACAATGCGCTTGGGGTACTAGACGCGACTCATTGTCCCGAGTTACGCTATCTCTCTGCATACTTTAACTTCCTAGACGAGCTCCATGTTAGTGGATTGAAGAAGCTCGAGGTGCTCTACATCAATCACGCTAAGATTAAGCAAGTAGATCTTACGGGTTGTACCTCTCTGGTGCAATTGTGGATGTGCGATAATGCTATCAACAAGCTTGTCATGCCTGAGACGTATGATAATCTCCGAGCACTCTTCATGCGTAATACACGCTTATCCATTCCCGAGATAGAGACAATCCTTAGTAAGCTCCCTGATGTAAATCATGAGAAGATAACAGATGACAATGCTGTTTGGATGAGACAGCTCAAGCTTGAGCGTACTCCAGGCATTGATCAGGTACATCTCGCCGGTGTGATTGCTAAAGGATGGATCCCTGACATTAAGGGTATCGATACCGGCGTGGAGCGTCTGACGACTGCACACGGATGTAAAGTTTATCCGACTATATCGTCAGGTCTACTCTATGTAGATCGTCATGGCAAGACATCTCCTTGTAGCTATCAAATTGTGTCAGTGCAAGGCGAGGTCATTGCTACCGGGCTCTTGCAGCATGCAACGGAAGTCTTGACTATTGATGATCTGCCTCAAGGTTCCTATTACCTTGTGCTCAAAGAGACTGGTGAGAGCTATCCATTCTTCAGAGAGTAAGCTTCACCAGTGCCATACTAAACAAACCAAGTGATTCATCCGAGATCCTGTGTGAGCGCTTTTCTATCACATAATTGATCCGAGTTTCACTACAAGTATTGTATAATGCTTGCCGGAAGGGGGTTGAGTCGTTTGGGTTTTGGGTTTTGGGTCCTACTATAGGGTTTCGCCCATAGGATCAGTTGAGAGGGGGTGTCACCGAGAGTGGCACCCCCTAACTGATTTGTTGTCTGGCTCTTCTCTAGACGCATGCAGACTACAAGGGCTGGCGCATTTATACAAAGAGCTCATCTACATCTCTAAGAAAGAATTCGAAGTATTCAATATTAGAGATTAGAGGTAACGACACGATACTATGAGAAGAGCTCCGTAAGGATGTCCTACGGAGCTCTTTCTAATTACATATAGTCTATCAGATCTAGTATAGTCTTATAGTCTGTCAGATCAAAAGCATTAGTGCTGGACGATGAGGCGCTGTGTAGCACCCTCAGTAACTACGAGATAGGTACCATCGCTCAGTGCGCTGAGGTTTATCTGTAGGCGTCCCAAGCGGTCAGCAGTTAGGCGCGTGATCAGCTGTCCATCCAGCGTGTAGAGTGCTACGACTGACTCAGGAGCTAAACCCGTAACAGTAGCTGACTCTCTTGCAGGGTTAGGATAGATAGAGAACGCTTGCGTAGCGACTGCATCAAGTCCTGTGTGATCCACAAACACAGCAACGACCTCCGTGTCCTTAGTGACTGTAAAGGTCTTATCCTTGAGGATGTCCTCACCATTTGCTGTGAGCGACTTGAGCTCACACTTATCGTTGGCACCCTTAGCCACGACCGTCAGCTTCGTTCCCTCGGGAACAGCATTGAGGTCAACCTGCTCTTTGATAGAGATGGTGCCGAGGTCGTTGTACTTCAATGTTACCTTATAGGTCTTGTTCTTGGTAAAGACAGCCTTAACCTCCGTATCACCCTTCATCTCAAAGGACTTGGCAGCTAAGATGTCCTTATCGTTTGCCGTAAGAGCGGTGAGCTCGTAGCCGTCCTTAGGTGTAGCCTCAATGGAGACCTTGGCACCTAAAGCAACGTCAGAGAGGTTGGGCACCTCTGTACCGTCCACCTTAGCCACTATTTTACCGCCTTCAGCAGTAGCGAGTGTCAGCTTTGGCTTTCTGAAAGTTACCTTCACCTCGCTGGACTCGTTAAAGGTCGCATTGTAGGAGTTCGCCTCTTTACTATGCACCTCCTCACCATTGACGAACCACTTGTCTACCATGTAGCCCTTGTCAGGCGCTACGCTGAAGACAATGTGAGCACCTTTCTCTACCTTGTCACCTGAGTTGATAAGCACATCATCCTCACCCTCTTTCTGTACCTTTACTGCCTCGAACTTGCCGTGCTCCCCGGCCGTGTAGGTAATCGTAATCTTAGGGATGACACTCTTGAAGTGTGCTACGATATTCGTCTCGCCAGAGATCTTCTGAGAGAGCTTATTCGGATTAGCAGAGTCCGGCGTCACGTCAGCTCCATTGATTGTAAACTTCTCGAACTCATAGCCTTCGTTTGCCACAGCCTCAAAGTCTATAAAAGAACCATCCGGTACGGTTTCACCCGTTTTGAAGATCTTATATTGACCACCTATATAACCGGTTGCCTTGACCTTACCGCCCTCAGCCGGATCAGCTGAGAAGGTGACAGCGTACTCTGCTACTGGAGCAATCTTCTTGAAGTAGACCTGAACGTCAGTATTTTCCTTAACCACAATCGTCAGCCCATTCTTCTTACCGGCATAGGTAGCTTCTTCATTATTGACTACCCATTTCTCCACTTCGTAGCCGGGTTTAATATCTGTTTCAAAGAATATATTTGAATCATAATCAACCTCATCTCCACTTTCTATGGGAGAGAAAATACCAGATGCCGGATATAGCAAGGCCGAAACCTCCCCTCCTTCAGTGGCTGCACCGTAGGTAACTTTTACCTTATTTGGCGTAGGCACATCCTGTTTGAAGTGTGCCGTGATATCGTTGGTTCCCTCTACAACCGTGTACTCGATGGATGTCTGGTTGGGATAGAGTTCCTTGCCATTGATCGTCCAGCCGGAGAGAGAGTAGCCTGTAGCAGGTGTAGCAACGAATTTGAGTATCTTGCCGATGGGGATAGAGTGACCACTGGTAACTGGAGAGTTGTCCAGTTTGTCGGTACAAGCGAGCTCACCCTTGCCATCGTATGTAAAGGTGACGACAGCCTTAGGCGCTGCGGTGGAGGTGAAGTTAGCGACGATCGTGTTGGGCTTGTCCTTTTGAACCACGTAGGAGATCTGTGTTTTCCCTGCAAGCGTATCTACTCCGTTGATAGTCCAGTTATTTAGCTTGGCCTCAGCATTGGCTGTTGCTGTAAAGTATAGGGTAGTACCCTCCTCGAAGATATCGTTAGAGTTTATCTTGTCACCCCAATATCCCAGCTTTCCTTCTACGGAGCCATCTCCATTTGCGGAGAAGGTGACGGGTAGCTTTACAATCTTCCTAAAATAAGCCTTGAAGTTGAGATTATCCCACACCGGGTAGTCGGAGATCTTACTTACTGTATAGTGGTCACTACGTCGACCGTTTATCTCCCAGTAGTCAAATGTATAGTCAAGGTTAGGACGAGCAGATACCGAAATCTTGCTACCCTCAGGCACGGGATATCCGGACTTGACATTTTCATAGTTGAAGTCTCTAACCTCTACGCTACCTCCCTCTGCCGGAGAAGCTTCATACGTTATAATGCTAGGTGTAAATCGCTCAAACTCGACATGCACCTTATCCTCTGTTTTAAAGTTGTATGAAAACTCTTTCTTGCCTTTGTAGTAATCTTGGTTTTTATCATTGACACTCCAACTCTTTACCAAATAGAGTGAGTCCGGAATTGCTGTAAAGGTAACTCTTGTGTCTACCTTTACCGGGAAGCCCTCCTTTACCGGGAACTGCACATAGGAAGGACTAAATATGCTCGCTTGGCCTGTCAGCCTGCCCCCCTCACCGGCGGAAAAGTGCACCGGGACACTCTCTGTATCGGCCCCTGTGGCAAAGTGTGCAACGATAGTGTTATCTCCATTTGTTACCTTGTAGGAGAGGACGTTTCCCTTACCGATGGTATCGCCTGCTAACGTCCAGCCGACGAGATGATACCCTTCGTTAGGCTTGGCCAAAAGCACCAATTGACTCTCCTCTGCAATTACCTCACCGGTAGTTATCTCTGAAAACGAAATGTTGTAATTCTTGTCCTTTACTCGGAAGAAAGCAGCCACCTCTCCGTTTGCCTCTGCAGAGAAGTTCACGGGAAATTTGTCCTTCTGTCGTGCGACTAGCTTGACATGGGTGTCTTCCATCACTTTGTACTTTATAGAGTTGCTATTATAGCGGCTTCCATTGACCTCCCAGTAGTCTAGCTTGTAGTCCGGGTTAAACTCAGCATCAAAAGTAACCTCGGTACCACGTAGGATATCGTCTCCGGAGTTAATAGAACGCCAGTTAGCTGATGCTGCAATCGTTGCCCCTTCGGTAGCCTCAAATGTTACTTTGTTGTAGACAGGATCAACAATTTCCACAGACATTGTAGTCTCTGCAATGACAGTATAGACTACCTCCTTTTTGCCGTAGTTCTCATTATCCTTTTTCCCATTAATGGTCCAGTATCCGATTGTTTTGCCACTCTTTGGCGTAACTTCAAAAGCGACACGACTTCCTGCAGGGACATACTCGCCATCCTTGACTGATGTCCCACCCCAATAGGATGAGGAGCCGATGTGGGCTGTCATCTCGCCCTCCCCTATGACGGACATATGGATTTTATAGCCGTCAGTGGGAGCTGTCTTAAAGTGCGCTACCACGTTAAGAGGAGCTTGCAGATTGTATAGCGAAATGGCGTAATCGGTGAGATCGCTTCGCTCACCATTGATCTCCCAATACTCTAGCTGGTAGCCTTTATTGGCTGATGCAGTAAAGTTAAGATTTGTACCCGCAACGAGTTGGTCGCCAGACTGGAAGTTCACCCACGGATTG
Organism: uncultured Bacteroidales bacterium; assembly: GCA_947290775.1. GTDB lineage: Bacteria > Bacteroidota > Bacteroidia > Bacteroidales > Porphyromonadaceae > Porphyromonas > Porphyromonas miyakawae. The sequence continues at coordinate 6,554 of CAMYPM010000030.1, forward strand.
AGCGCTTGCGCCGTAAGTGTACCTCCTTCCGTAGCGCTGAAAGTCACGGGGTAGGTCTTCTGACCATAGAGCCGTGGCGCTGCGAATGCTAAAAAGCATAGCAGAATAGGTAGTAGTCTTTTCATAAGCTTATAACTATATTTTGTGTATAAAAAAGCCTCTTCGGTGATACAGGGAGCAAGCTCTCTTAGGGGCCACACTCTCCTTCCACCTCTTACTGCGCTATGGCTGGTCGCAACGTAGTCAAATGTGGAAGAAAACGTGAGGAGTTGCTGAGAACTTTCCCCGTGACAGCGAATTTAAGCATTCTTTCTATAAAAAGCTAAACTACACGCCAAACTTTATGCACTTGGGTAGTTTTTGCTAGTTTCATCCGCTTGGCACTAGAGTTTCATCCTAATGGGACCGGAGTGCCAAACGGATGGGAAACTTTTCCCAAGCGGATGAAACTGAAGAATCATTCGGATGAAACTATTTTTTCTCTTCTACGAAATACCCCTAACCTGCGTGAGGAATGAAATCATTAACGAATCAAACTTCCATTCTTGTGGGAGGTAGCTCTATCCATAGCATAGGATTGGCTTTCTCATCCCCTATCTAGTAATTTATAGTTACCAAACAGCGTGCCTCTGTGGCATACCGCAAGAAGCCGTTTCGACAGCAACCACGGAATCAATCCACATGATACTACGATTAGAGAAGGGGGATTGTCCGGTTAGCAAGAGCGAAGGAATGCATCGCGGAATTCGGAGGGTGATGTCCGTATAGCACTCCATTGATAAAGCGGTGGAGATCCGCTATAGGCGCAAGTCGGGGTTAAAAAGCAAACTGGAGAGCCAGTGAGAGCAAATCGTCACGATCCTGCATGATGGGCTTATAAGCTGCATTCGCAGCGGTCTGACGGAATATAAGCTCGTAGTATAACGACACGCGGACTCGGTTGTCGTTGAAATACCCATTGAGTGCAAAAGTTGTATTATGGGAAACGCCTTCCGCAAGAAACTGAGACGGCTCCGGAGCAAATCCCTTTTCCAGTTCTCGCTTGAGGTTACAGTTGCGGGCATAGTAGCTATACTTTACCACCCCTTCAAGCGGTACACTCGTGCCTCGTACGGCAATCATGGCCATGCCACCCATAAAGTCCCGCTCCTTAATAGCCCCGCCTTCGGGATTCTGCTCGGGTGCATTCTTGCCAATAGCATAGTTTTGCGTAGCTAATCCGGGTTGCCGTCCCATAATTTCCTCTAAATAGAGCTTAGCACAATAGGATTGCCGTAAAAGTGCGTAGCTCAGATGGCATCCTGCATAAGCTCGTGTATAGTGGTTGCCCTTGCTATCCGTTACATATCCGTAGAAGCCGCTTACGCCATATTTGCGTACCATTTGTTCATCCTTATGCCCTGCTTCCAAGCGAAGCACAGCATCCGGTATTGACTTACGCATGCCATGTTTGTCATTGCCCCCTATGAGAGCGGCATCAATGGTAAGGTGATTCACATAGTAGGGTTTGTGGTGGGGTAATTTATAATGTGCTGCCAGTCCAAAGTCCACATCACTGGGAAAGAGATCTTTGAAGTAAAGAGCCCGCTCAATTATTTCCCGTTCGCGACTACTTGTGGTAAGCTCCATACCGAAGGGCACCGTATTCAAGCCTGCATCAAAGCTCCACGACTTATTTTGGGGCAGCGTATAACCGATGTAGGCTTTGTAAAAATCGAGTTTATGGTCTAATATGATGATTTCGCCCTTTGCTTTCCATCCTTTGTAGGTGCTTTCTACGCCCCAATAGCTTCTCCGTAGTCCGGCGCGTAGGAAGTATTTGCCCTGCTCATGGTGCTTACTCCCGACCGAAGGGATTCCGTTGGGTTGTGCCATTTGTACAACGGCCTGCATGTATCCGCCCGGCTTAAAGGTAGGTTTGTCTTGTGCTTGGACAGCGGACATAGTACAGAGGAATAGAATGGCTGTAGACGTGGCGTGGAGGAGTTGGGACCTTAAATTCATACCGGTAAGCTTCGTATTTTACTGCCACAAAGGTAACACTTTGCTATGTAACATTCGGCAAATGCGTGGAGCGTATATGGGGCATTTACCAAAATAAAAGGTGCCGATCCGGTACCCTTGAAAAAGCTTATTTGGAGCAGTGGGAAGTAGAGTTTGTGCCGAATTTGTTAACTTTGTGTGCGGCTAAAGTATCGCATCGCCATATGCATCCGCAGTAATGTGTATCGAGGCGTACCAAGAGCTATCCGGTAGATGAAATATTCTAAAGGATTTCACTAAGGAGAGATGCCAGAGTGACCGATTGGGCCGGACTCGAAATCCGGTGAACGGCTTGGCCGTTCCGGGGGTTTGAATCCCTCTCTCTCCGCAATCCTTACCTATGCTACGAAACATCTGTATCTTTTGCTTGAAATATCTGTATCTTTCATTTGAAACATCTATACCTATTGATCAATACTTATAGATCTTTTGTGAGGCACTATTGCCCTTGGTCGTAACAAAACCTCCCACCAACGAGTGGGATTTCCGTGGTCATCCACGAGTCTGAATGCCACGGTTAGTAGGTGGAGGCCGTCTACCTAGGCAACCCAATGCGTCTCAACGAGCAGCACTAGCTCATCAGTCAAGGGCTTCGTTGGCAAGTAACTCCTTATGTTCCTTTTTCAGCCGTAGCAACAACCCCGACCTTATCCTTGCCATCCAGTCGGCAGGAGTGAGCCGAGGACGCAACGGCTTCCGCAAAGACAAGTCAGGCGAAAAGCTCGCTGAACCAGAAGAAGACCTCCTCGAACACCGCACCGACGCTTTCGATACACTCTACATCGGCTGCGAGAAATTCCCCGTCCACGATACTGTCAGTGTGCCAGTGAGCGGCATCTTATAACAGCCTAACTATCAACCCTCCCAAAACGATGCTTTATTTCGCCCCAAACGATGTATCGTTTACGCTCAAACGTCGCTTTTTTCTCCTCAAACGTTACGACATTATTGTTCTCATTTCGGCAAGAAAGTTATCCTTCTTACTGTTTTTCGCATCTAAGAAAAAACACCTAAGTTATCGCACCGATTATATCCTTTTTTGTGTATATTTACACACAAATAGATATATGACTTATGGCAAAAAAAATATACCCAAATAGGTTAAGGATAATTTTGGCTGAGAAGAATGTTACAAATCATTG
>CAMYPM010000031.1 GCA_947290775.1 uncultured Bacteroidales bacterium
TTTTCTCTTCATCCACCGCTCCCTCCTCATTGTACTATTCGTTTTCTGCCCCATAAGTAGCCATAGGATCAAACAGCAATTTATTTCCCCAAACGCCCCTCTCCAAGGTACGATTACGGTGATACTCAGCGAATAAAGAGAGTACGCCTTGCCGAATCCAGCCGGTCATCGGACCGCCATCTTGCCAATAGATAGTTGTACCGACTGCCCTTCTTCGTTTCCATGCCACGGAGAAGCCGGCACAGAGATTTCGAGAAAAATCCTTCTCGTAGCTCAGACGGAGCAGTTGCTCGTAATACCTATTTTGCACCCCGAGATTATTAAGCGTATAGTCCAACCTATCCTTGTAGAGGGGCGCAGAGGTATTACCGGGGATAAATAGGTCGCTATAGGCCTCAATGCTAAGAAGAGACATCGGATAATCCCATTTATACGTATGCTTAGGGGTAAAACTATAAGCCAGGTTTAGCATATACTTCGGGCGTCGATCCTTAAACCCATACGCTATGTAACCGCTTGCAAACCAATGCGGATTAAGCTTGGCCAAAGTCATCCCGCCTACCTTCATTCTAAAGCCCTCTATTGGATTGCCCGACAGCAAAGCATCAATAGGCCCCAACAGCACATAACTATCTTCGTAACGCATTCCCCCTATGGGAACACCAATAAACCCTCTCGAAGCGAATTGCCCCCACCACACAGCACTTCGATAGTTCTTTTTCTTCCGCAGCAGGTCCATCATAATAGTGTTCTGCACGGCTAAAGGCGTCAGCGCAATGGGCCGCTCCAATAAGCCAAATCGGTTGCCTGTACGCAACGCACTAAGCCGCCTCCGCTCCGCTATGGGTAGGGAGAGAGAGGGATCAAGACGTTCGCTTTGAAGTGCCGCCTCACCAAACTCAAAATTTCTATAATGCTCCACCACTTCAGCTTGTAAATGCACCGGTATTCCCTCTAATGGGGTAAGCATGAAGGAGAGGGTCATTTGCTGAGGCAGCCACAAGGAGGGTTGACTTTCTGAGGTGTGGCTGTATTGTATCTGAAACTGATTTGACTCCGTCATATTTACCGTACTATTCTCCGGCACAGACCCCTCAAAGTATGTAATGGCCAGCGTAGTCGTATCCAAAAGCATTTTCCCTTCTATGCCCGGGTCGTAGCAATTATTGGGAGAGAATTGAATCGAATAGCATACACTGCCGGCATGCTCCACCGTATCAGCCAACAAAAAGCGATAGTACCCCAATACAGCGACTGTACTGAACGGTCCGGGCATCTCCCGATCAAAAAGATCTATATTAGCCTCATATGGATCAATAGAGGCAAACATTTTATTGAGTGTAGCGGTAAGCAATCCCTCGTCAAACTCCTCATCAATGCCCTCTATCCGCCTCCCTATCGTCGTTTCAGGCAAGATTGAGTAGCTTCGCGAGGCTCTAATGCGCTCCTCTTCACGAAGAGACACCGGCAGCTGCCTATACCCGGCGAAAAGGCTATTGTGTACCCTTATCTGCGCCGTTGTATCAGTAAAGGGCAATACATGCTCATGCTCTCGCTCTGCGAAGGAAAGGAGCGTGCGACGATACATACGATAGCTCCAATTGGCATAATGGGTCAAACGGTTATTTGGCTTTTGCGCTATGGCTCGCTTTATGATGGGTATCGCCGGATTATTATGTCGCGGTGGCAACTTGCGCTTAGCCGAAACCACCACAGTAGGCATAGTCTCATCAAAAGCATATTCACTTGAGTCAACCACAGTGGCCCATGCGTGATAATTTATAATACAAAAGAGAAATATCTGGAGCAGGATATTGTGCTTCATTCAACGATCTTGCGCTTGCTTGCAGGGGGAATAAGTAAACTATCTCGATATTTGGCTACTGTGCGGCGTGCAATCGGATAACCCAGCTCGTCGAACTTTTGCGCCAAACGCTCATCCGTGAGTGGGTGCCGCTTATCCTCAGCAGCAATAAGCTCTACCAACAAGTGTTTCAAATAGTGCGTTGCCACGGGATTTCCCCATTTGTCCGGAACCCCTTCGCTGAAGAAATGCTTGACCGAATAGATACCGAAATCCGTTTCCACATATTTTTCGTTACTAATCCTACTGATAGTACTTACATCGTAGCCCACCCGATCGGCAATATCCTTAAGTATTAACGGCTTCATATCCTGGGGCTCTCCACTACGGAAATAATCTTCCTGCATAGAGACTATACACTCCATCGTGTGCAGCAGCGTATTTCTCCGTCTTTCGATCATATCTATAAACCAAGAGGCATGAGATACCTGCTTGCGAATAAACTGTTGCTCGCTTCGCTTCTTCCGATTTTGCGATAGTTTTTCCTTAGAAAGTGCCAAATAGGCGGGGGAAACTCGTAGATTGGGAAGGAAGTCATCGTCATTGATAGAGACCACTAAATCGTCTCCAACCACATGCACCAAGAAGTCGGGTATAATTCTATTGGCAATCGCATCAAAGTCGCTTCCGAATCCGTTTCCGGGCTTCGGATTCAATGTTTTAATCAACGCAACCGCCTCAGCAACCAGCTCTTCGCTCCAGCCCTTTTCCTCCTCTATCTTGGCAAAGCGTCTTGAGGCAAAATCATCTAAGTGGTGGGTAACAATTTCCTTTGCTACCGTTACCTCTTCAGAAGGTGCCATACGCTCCAGCTGTAGCAAAAGCACCTCCTGTAGGTTATGCCCGGCTACACCGGCAGGATCTAAGGTCTGTACCTTGCGTATTACTGCGCTAATTTCACTGTCCGACATCTCAGGGGCTCCGTTGAAAACAAGCCAATCAGAGATCTCTCTATTGGTAGCACGCAGATATCCGTCCTCCGCTATATTGCCTATTACCAAGTCGGCTATCAAGGCCTCGCGCTCTGTTAGGTTGAGAGAGGGAATCTGCTCGCGCAAGTAGTCACTCAGAAGGTTTCGGTCGCCTGTAAAATTGTTTTCGCGATAATTATCTGTATCGCTCTCGTTGTAGTATTGATAGGTAGGATCCCCATAATAATCCTCATCCCTCTCCTCAGGAAGCAAATCATCGTCATGCTCTTCGGTAGGTGCTTCACTAAGGGGGTCCTCCTCCGGTTGCGGCTCATGCAAAGGCTCATCGGACTCTAAGGCGGGGTTGCGGGATATTTCATCCTTTATACGCTGCTCCATCGCCTCTATCGGAAGGGCTAATAAGCCTATCTGCTGCAAACGGCGAATATTAAGCCCCTGCTTTTGCTCTTGAGTGAGTTGCTGCTTAGCCACGACTTTTACAATACATCTAACAAGGTCTGCAGACCAATACCATGCGAACCTTTAATCAGCACTAAGCTACCCGTAATGGGGTGCTGCTGCAATGCTTCACGAAGCATCTTCGTAGTATCGAAGAAGTAGAACGGCTTCCCATACTTTTTCTTCAGAGCGCCAAAACAGCTCCCCACCGCGTACAGCGTAAAAGCTTCTTTTCGCCCTGCAAGCTGCTCTAACACAGCGGCATGCTCCTCCTCGCTTTTGCTTCCCAACTCCAGCATATCGCCCAAGATCAACACCCTCGGTTGGGCAGTAGAGAGGGCAAAAAAGCTATCAAGAGCCGCCTTCATACTCGATGGATTGGCATTGTATGCATCGATCACTAAGCGATTGCGCCGCTCAGTCTCCGCCCGCAGTTCGCTTCGATTGTTGTGTGGCTCGTAGCACTCTATCGCTTGATTGATTTGGTCCGGATCAATTCCCTTACGCAGCCCTAACGCAATGGCAGCCATTACATTAGGCAAATTATAGGCCCCCACCAACTTCGTTTTAAGTGGGTAAGCACTGTTTTCCCAATGCCACACCAATTCAAGGAAAAGCCCTGTGGGAATAGCCTCTCCCCAAAGGGTATCCGTCTCCGGAGAGAGCGCGTATCTACACGCAGTCAACCCTTTAGCCTGTGCCACTAAAAGGGGGTCGGAGGAGTTGAGGAGCACCCTACCGTCATGAAGGCGAAGATAGTCATACAGCTCTGTTTTGGTGCGAATTACACCCTCATAAGAGCCGAAGCCCTCCAGGTGAGCACGCCCAATATTGGTAATAATGCCCAGGGTGGGTGCAGCAATTTCAGTCAAATAACGAATATCCCCCGGATGGGAGGCACCCGCCTCTATAACGGCCACTTGATGGGTTTCATTGAGCTTCAAGAGCGTAAGAGGCAAACCAATCTGATTGTTTAGGTTTCCCTCGGTAGCAAGCACTTTATAACGAGTACGAAGCACTGCATGACACAGCTCTTTGGTGGTCGTCTTTCCATTGGTACCTGTGATAAGCAGTACATCTATAGCGAACTGCTTGCGGTGAAAGGCAGCCAGCTGCCCTAATGCAATCTCCGTATTTTCCACATAAATACAGCGTTTGTCTGCTGCCGCCACTTCGGGATTATCCACTACTGCTGCATAGGCTCCTTTATCAAGAGCCTGCCGGGCAAAGCTATTTCCGTCAAAACGCTCGCCGCGAAGTGCCCAAAAGAGCACGTTTGGCGTTACACAGCGGCTATCCGTTGTGATACCGCTACTTGCCTTAAAGACTGCATATACCTCTTCTATCGGTGTCGCTTTCATTCCTTTTGCGTCTGGTACAACAAAGATAAACGAATTATTCCTTCCTTTCTTATTTCTTTCCCCTTGGGACAGGACTGACGCATTATACGGGGTAGGTTTCCCTACGTCTTAATGAAGGATCTCGGAAAATGGAGGTAATAGAACATTCCTCCGTGGAAGATCTATGATTATCCAGTGAGCAAATGAAAAATTCTTCCGAAGTTTGAGTTGATTCTTCGGAAGAATTGGTCGATTTCCTCCGAGCTTTTTGGGCTTTTGCTCCGAGGAATTGACCTCAATGGAGATATAGGAGTAGCAATTGTATGAGTCCATAGCGCTATGTGGGAAGACTTAATCCATCTATTCATCGGTTGGCGTCATGGCAAGTAGCCCTTTGTAGGGAGGTTTTCCCTATATTTGCTGTCACATAGTACGCAATAACGAAACATACATACGACACACTATGCGACATACACAAACTATCAAGAGACTACTACACTTAGCCATCGGACTGCTCCTATGGAGCGTCATCGCCACGGCGCAAACATCTCCTTGTCAGATCAGTGGCGTCGTTATGGACTCCGTACGTCACGAGGCGATA